>NZ_JBGBPX010000001.1:0-647593 GCF_041107475.1 Rhodanobacter sp. FW021-MT20
TGGTACCAGTACAGCAGCATCGAGCCGAAGCTGGCCATCAGGCGGTCGGCGATCTCGCGCGCGCCGGTGACGTTGTGGTCGTCCTTCTCCGGTAGCACGGTGCCCAGCACCGAGCAGCCGGTGCGCAGCACGTCCATCGGATGAGTGGCGGCCGGCAACAGCTCCATCGCCGCCTTCACCGGCGCCGGCAGGCCGCGCAGGCGCTTCAGCCGGGCCTTGTAGTTCTGCAGCTCGGTCCAGGTCGGCAGCACGCCGTGCACCAGCAGGTAGGCCACCTCCTCGAAGCAGCCCTTGGCGGCCAGGTCATGGATGTCGTAGCCGCGGTAATGCAGGTCGTTGCCGCTGCGGCCCACCGTGCACAGTGCGGTGTTGCCGGCGGCGATACCGGACAGCGCCACGGATTTCTTGGCCTTGGGAAGGGTTTGCTCGCTCATGGGACATCTCCAGGGTGCGGAAGAGTACTTCTGAATTTTTGCGGGTGCCCGCTTGATTTTTGTAGGAGCCCGCTCGCGGGCGATGCTTTTGCTCTGACGCCTGTTGAAAGCAAAGGCATCGCCCGCAAGCGAGCTCCTACGAAAGAGGGTCAGCCTTTCTGATTGAACAAGGCGTCCAGCTTGTCTTCGTAGGCGTGATAGCCCAGGAAGTCGTACAGCTCTTCGCGCGTCTGCAAGGTATCGATGATGTTTTTCTGCGTGCCTTCGCGGCGCACCGTCTCGTAGAAGTTCAGCGCCGCCTTGTTCATGGCGCGATAGGCGCCGCAGCAGTACAGCGCGATGTCCACGTTGGCCGAACGCAGTTCGTCGGTGGTGAAGAACGGCGTGGAGCCGAATTCGGTGAGGTTGGCGAGAATCGGCACTTTCACCGCCGCCTTGAACTTGCGGTAGTCGTCCAGCGTCTTCATCGCTTCCGGGAAGATCATGTCGGCGCCGGCGTCCACATAAGCCACCGCACGCTCGATCGCCGCGTCGATGCCCTCCACTGCCGCGGCGTCGGTGCGCGCCATGATGACGAAGCCCGGGTCGGTACGTGCATCGACCGCGGCCTTCACGCGATCGACCATTTCCTCCTTCGACACCACTTCCTTGCCGGGACGATGGCCGCAGCGCTTCTGGCCGACCTGGTCCTCCATGTGTACCGCAGCCACGCCGATGCGCTCGAAATTGCGGATGGTGCGCGCGATGTTGAAGGCGCCACCCCAGCCGGTATCGATATCCACCAGCAACGGCAAGCCGGTGGCGTCGACGATGCGGCGCGCGTCGGTGAGCACGTCTTCCATCGTGCTGATGCCCAGGTCCGGCATGCCCAGCGAATTGGCGGCCACGCCGCCGCCGGAGAGATACAACGCCTGGTAGCCAACGCGCTTGGCCATCAGGCCGGCGTAGGCGGTGATCGCGCCGATCACCTGCAGCGGCTGCTCGGCGGAAAGGGCGGCGCGGAAACGGGCGCCGGCGGAGTCGCGTGGGGACATGATCATTCTCCGAAACATTCTATTGTAGGCGATGCGCCCATCCGGCCATGCCGCGGTGCACGAAGCGTTTCGGCCCGATACGGGTCCCGGCAAACCCGGCCACCGGCGCGGAAAACGCACATCGCACACCTGCATCGATGAAAGCGGACCCTACTGTGCCGCCGACGAACATATTGATCAATCTTGATCCCATCGATCAATATGTCACTCATGCATACGGACTACCTTTCCGCACGAACCGCCGCGGCCCGACTCGGCGTCAGCCTGGCTACGCTGTACGCCTACGTCAGCCGCGGCAAGATCGATTCGCGCCCCGGCCCGGACGGACGCAGCCGCGAATATCGCGCCGAAGATGTCGAGCACCTGATCGAATTGCGCCAGGCAGGGCGCGGCGCGGCGCAAGGTGCCGCACACAGCCTGACCTGGGGATTACCGGTACTGGAAACACGGATCTCGCTGATCCGCCCGCATGGCCAGTATTACCGGGGCCGTTCGGCCATCGAACTGGCCGACTCTGGTGCCAGCCTGGAAGACGTTGCACGACTGCTGTGGGAAAGCGCCGACGACGATCCGTTCGCCATTTCGCCGCCGTCCACCTGGCCCAAACCCGTGGCCACGTTGTTGCGGCAAGCCGACCTGTCGCCGCTGGAACGCACCATGGCATCGCTGCCATTGCTGGCCTTGACGGCACCCCACCCGCACAGCACCGACGCCGCCCAACGCCGTATCGGCGCCGCCCGCCTGCTGCGCGAAACCGCTGCCCTGCTCTGCGCCGTGCAACCCGGCCGGCAACCGATCCATCAACTCATCGCCAATCACTGGAAGCGCGACGACCCGCGCCTGCCCGGGTTGGTCCGCGCCGCGCTGGTGCTGTGCGCCGACCACGAACTCAACGCCTCCGCGTTCGCCACACGCGTGGCCGCTTCGACCGGCGCCAGCCTGCACGCGGCGGCCTGTGCCGGCCTGGCGGCGCTGTCCGGCCCGCAACACGGCGGTGCCACCGCGCGCGCCCACGCGCTGATCCAGCAAACCCTGCTCGAACGCGACCCTGCCGGTTATGTGCGCGAACGCCTGCGCCGTGGCGAAGAGCTTCCCGGCTTTGGCCACCCGCTGTATCCGGACGGCGATCCGCGCGCAGCACTGCTGCTGCGCATGCTGGCCGACTCGCGCCCGCGCCCCGCCGAATCGGTGCGCATCCAGCGCCTGGTCGATGCCGTCAACGACAACGACGGCCGCGCGCCCAGCCTGGATTTCGCGCTGGCGGCGATTGCCTCGGTGTACGCCTTGGGCGCGGATGCGGCGTTGTCGCTGTTTGCCGCCGGGCGCATGGCCGGCTGGCTGGCGCATGCACTGGAGCAACAGGAGAACGGCGGATTGATCCGCCCCCGCGCGAACTACGCCGGCACCATGCCGGCGCGACGCGACTGAGGCACAGCGCCACACGTCGATTCGCATTGCCGCACTTGTCCGTGCCGATGATGGCCCCAGTTCATGGAATGCGCGCCCGCCCGGGGTTCGCACGATGTGCCCGCCCGGCCAAGCCGGATACCTGCGGTGGCACGCAGGCCATCGATAGCCTGCATCAATGCACATCATCCCAACAATCAATTGGACGTATCGATTCAGATCCCTACAATTGACTCCATCAACCACCCACCACACGGAGATCCGCAGTGTCTTTGATCAACACCGAAATCAAGCCGTTCAAGGCCCAGGCTTTCAAGAATGGCCAATTCCTCGAAGTGACCGAAGCCAACCTGAAGGGCAAGTGGTCCGTCGTGTTCTTCTACCCGGCAGACTTCACCTTCGTCTGCCCGACCGAGCTGGAAGACCTGGCTGACAACTATGCCGAGTTCCAGAAGCTGGGCGTGGAGATCTACAGCGTCTCGACCGACACGCACTTCTCGCACAAGGCGTGGCACGACACCTCCGACGCGATCAAGAAGATCCAGTACACCATGGTCGGCGATCCGACCGGCGCGATCACCCGCAACTTCGGCGTGATGATCGAGGAAGCCGGCCTGGCCGATCGCGGCACCTTCGTAATCGATCCGGAAGGCAAGATCCAGATCGTCGAAGTCAACGCCGGCGGCATCGGCCGTGACGCGTCCGAGCTGCTGCGCAAGGTCAAGGCCGCGCAGTACGTCGCCGCCCACCCGAACGAAGTGTGTCCGGCGAAGTGGAAGGAAGGCGAGAAGACCCTGGCTCCGTCGCTGGACCTGGTCGGCAAGATCTGATTTACCCGCGATAACGGAACCGGGCGTT
The DNA here is from genome assembly GCF_041107475.1 of Rhodanobacter sp. FW021-MT20. Classification (NCBI taxonomy): domain Bacteria; kingdom Pseudomonadati; phylum Pseudomonadota; class Gammaproteobacteria; order Lysobacterales; family Rhodanobacteraceae; genus Rhodanobacter; species Rhodanobacter sp. FW021-MT20. Next base: position 3,734 of record NZ_JBGBPX010000001.1, read on the forward strand.
GCAGCGCCCGGATTCCCCGATTCGCGTCATCCCAGCGAAAGCTGGGATCCAGTGACTTTACGCCACGTGACAAAGGCGCTGGATTCCAGCTTTCGCTGGAATGACGAGTACCGCGATTCCACCCACCCAAAGGATGTTTGTGCCAGCGGCTTGCGCCCGGCATCGCTCCCCCGCCTGCCGCCCCCTCCCCCGCAGGCGCAGGCCGCTCCCACAAGCGTCTCACCATCTTTCGATTTCCACGCATCCATCACTGGAGTGTTCGCCATGCTCGACGAAACCCTCAAAACCCAATTGCAGGCCTACCTGGAAAAGCTGGTGCAGCCGATCGAGCTGGTCGCCGCACTGGATGATGGCGACAAGTCGCGCGAACTGGACGGCCTGCTGCACGAGATTGCCGCGCTGTCGGACAAGATCAGCCTACGCCGCGACGACAGCGAAGCGCGCAAGCCCTCGTTCGCCATCAACCGCCTCGGCACCGACATCAGCGTGCGTTTCGCCGGCATCCCGATGGGCCACGAGTTCACCTCGCTGGTACTGGCCCTGCTGCAGGTCGGCGGGCATCCGTCCAAGGCGGCGGCCGAGACCATCGAACAGGTGCGCAATCTGGATGGCGAGTTCCGCTTCGAAACCTATTTCTCGCTGTCGTGCCAGAACTGCCCCGACGTGGTGCAGGCACTGAACCTGATGAGCGTGCTCAACCCCAACATCAAGCACGTCGCCATCGATGGCGCGCTGTACCAGGACGAGGTCGAGTCCCGCCAGATCATGTCGGTGCCCACCGTCTACTTGAACGGCGAAGTGTTCGACCAGGGCCGCATGAGCCTGGAGCAAATCCTGGCCAAGATCGACACCGGCAGCGCGGCACGCGAAGCCGAGAAGATCAAGACCAAGGACGCGTTCGACGTGCTCGTCGTCGGCGGCGGTCCGGCCGGCGCGGCCGCGGCGATCTACGCCGCGCGCAAGGGCATCCGCACCGGCGTGGCAGCCGAACGTTTCGGCGGCCAGGTGCTCGATACCATGGGCATCGAGAACTTCATTTCGGTCGACTACACCGAAGGCCCCAAGCTGGGCGCCGCGCTGGAACAGCACGTGCACGCATACGACGTGGACGTGATGAACCTGCAGCGTGCGACCAAGCTGGTGCCCGCCAGCGAATCGGCCAGCGGCCTGGTCGAGGTGCACCTCGAAAACGGCGCGAGCCTCAGCGCGAAGACGGTGATCCTCTCCACCGGCGCGCGCTGGCGGCAGATGGGTGTGCCAGGCGAAGACGAGTACCGCAACAAGGGCGTGGCCTACTGCCCGCATTGCGACGGCCCGCTGTTCAAGGGCAAGCGCGTGGCGGTGATCGGCGGCGGCAACTCCGGCGTCGAGGCGGCCATCGACCTGGCCGGCATCGTCGCCCACGTCACCCTGGTCGAGTTCGACAGCAAGCTGCGCGCGGACGAAGTCCTGCAGCGCAAGCTGCGCAGCCTGCCCAACGTCGACATCATCGTCAGCGCCCAGAGCACCGAAGTGCTCGGCGATGGCCAGAAGGTCAACGGACTGGTCTACAAGGACCGCACCGATGGCGTGATGCACAGCGTGGAACTGGAAGGCATCTTCGTGCAGATCGGCCTGTTGCCGAATACCGAGTGGCTGAAGGGCACGCTGGAGTTGTCGCCACGCGGCGAAATCGTGATCAACGATCGCGGCCAGACCTCGCTACCCGGCGTGTTCGCCGCCGGTGACGCCACCACCGTGCCGTACAAGCAGATCGTGATTGCGATGGGCGCCGGCTCCACCGCTGCACTGGCCGCGTTCGATCATCTGATCCGCACGTCGGCTCCGGTGGCAGAGACCGCTACGGCCTGAGGCTCTCAAGCCCCTCTCCCGCCGGCGACCAACGGGAGTCCCCTTGTGGGTGAGAGGGGTTGGGGCGAGGGTGCGTGCAAAGCGAGGCGTTACGCTTCGCCCGAACCCTCACCCGCCTGCCAGTGCCCTCTTCCTGCAGGCGAGGGGTCCCCCGATGGGTGGCAACGTCCGCCTGAATGCCTTAGGCACTGGAAGGCCGCCTCAACTCCCCTGATCCGGCCCCCGCGCCAGCGCCCGGCGAATCTCGTCCAGCGCCGACGGATCATCCAGCGTGGACAAGTCCCCCGGATCGCGCTGCTCCGCCAGCGCCTGCAATGATCGGCGCAGCAACTTGCCCGAGCGTGTCTTCGGCAACGCATTCACTACATACACACGCGACGGCTTCGCCACCCCGCCCAATTGATCCACCACGCATTGCTGCATGCCGCGCGCCGCGTCGGCTGCAACCCCTGCGTCCTGCTTCAAGGTAGCGAACACGATTGGCACCTGGCCCTTGATGGCATCCTTCACGCCGATCACCGCCGCCTCGGCCACCGCCGGATGGCCGGCGACGGACTCCTCGATTTCGCGCGTGCCCAGTCGATGCCCGGCCACGTTGATCACGTCGTCGGTGCGTCCAAGGATGAAGGTGTAGCCGTCCGCGTCGCGGATCGCCCAGTCCAGCGAGCTGTACAGCAGTTCGCGGAAGTGGCTGAAGTAGCTGTACACGTAGCGGTCGTCATCGCGCCAGATCGTGCTGAGGCAACCCGGCGGCAACGGCGGCTCCAGCACCAGTACGCCCTTGCTGCCTGCCGGCACCTCCTTGCCGGTACCCTCGTCGATCACCTTCATGCGATAACCCGGCGCCGGCAGGCCGGGGGAGCCGATCTTCGTCGGCTTCAGGTCCAGCCCGGGCATCAGCGTGATCGCCGGCCAACCGGTCTCGGTCTGCCAGTAGTTGTCGATCACCGGCACGCCCAGCGCATCGGTGATCCATTGCGCGGTCGGCTCGTCCAGCGGCTCGCCGGCCAGGAACAGCCACTTCAGCGCCGACAGGTCGTGGTCCTTCAGCCAATGCGCGTCCTGCTTCTTCAACACGCGAATCGCGGTGGGCGAGGAGAACATCGTGCGCACGCCGTACTGCTCGCACAGCTGCCACCACACCCCGGGATCGGGTCGCGTCGGCAGGCCTTCGTACAGCAACGAGGTCGCGCCACCGATCAGCGGACCGTAGACGTTGTAGGAATGCCCCACCGCCCAACCCACATCCGAGGTGGAGAACATCACCTGACCCGGCGCGATGTCAAATACGGTGCGGATCGACAACGCCATCGCCACCGCATAACCGCCGGTGTCGCGCTGTACGCCTTTCGGCTTGCCAGTGGTGCCCGAGGTATACAGCAGATAGCTGGGTTCGTTCGATTCCAGCCACACCACCGGCACCTCGGCGGTTTCGTGCTTTGCGCGCAGTTCGGCGTAATCCACGTCGCGCTTCGGCACGCGAATCATCTGCGGATCGAGTCCGCGGTCGACCAGCAGCACCCGCGGTGGCGGCGCCGAGGCCTCGTTCAGGGCCGCATCCACCAGCGGCTTGTACGGAATCACCTTGCCGCCGCGCATGCCGGCGTCAGCGGCGATCAGCAGCTTCGGCTGCGCGTCATCGATGCGCAGCGCCAGGTTGTGCGCGGCGAAACCACCGAACACCACCGAGTGGATCGCGCCGATACGCGCGCATGCCAGCATCGCGAACACCGCCTCGGCGATATTCGGCAGGTAGATCACCACGCGATCACCCTTGCCCACATCCAGCGATTGCAGCACCGCGGCAAACGTGTTCACTTCGCGATGCAACTGGCGATAGCTGAACTCGCGGGTCACCCCGGTCTCGCTGGAAATCGCCACCAGCGCGAGTTGCTCCGCGCGCTCGGCCAGGTGCCGATCCACTGCGTTGTAGCAGAGGTTGGTGGTGCCACCGACGAACCAGCGACGGAATGGCGGGTTGGACTGGTCGAGAATCTGCGTCGGCGGCGTCTCCCAATGAATACGCCGGGCCTGCTCGGCCCAGAACACCTCCGGTTGCTCGATCGACTGTCGATAGAACGTCTCGTAATCCATGACCCCGCCTCCGCTTGAAATCCCTGCCCAAGACTAGCCTCGCGCTCTCGTGGCGACAGCACGACAATGGTCGTAAACGTTACGCCTGAATTCCTCGCTCCGCTTGACCCTCACGCAACGTCAGCCCGCAGAGTGGTCACCACGCACCCAAGGAGAACCATCATGCAGCTCACTGTCGGCGAACTGGCGAAGCGTTGCGGACTTACCGTTCGCACCCTGCACCATTACGACGCCATCGACCTGCTGAAGCCTTCGGTGCGTTCCGCTGCCGGTTATCGGCTTTATGACCGCGCGAACGTCGAGCGCCTGCATCGCATCCAGGCGTTGCGTCAGCTCGGTCTGTCGCTGACCGACATCGGAATCGCCCTGTCCGGACCACAGGCACCGTTGGCCGAGGTGATCGACAAGCAGATCACGCAACTGGATCGCGAACTGACACAGGCCACGCGCCTGCGCCAGCAACTGCTCGCCTTGCGCGCGCAACTCGCGTCCGGACAGTCCCCCGACCTGGCCGACTGGCTGGATACGCTGGAGCTGATGACGATGTACGAGAAATATTTTTCGCCCGAGGAGCTGAAAGAACTGCCGCTGCTCACCGATCCCGGCACACAGGCACAATGGAGTGCCCTGGTCGCCACCTTGCAGGCGGCGATGGATCGCGGCGCCCAACCAGGTGACCCGGACGTGGACATGCTCGCCCTGCGCTGGATGGAAATGCTTGGCCGCGACACCGGACGCAACGCGGATCTTCTGATGCGCCTGCGCACAGTCAACGAACAAGAGCCACAGGCCCGCCAGCGCAGCGGCATTACCGAAGCGCTGGAATGCTTCGTGGAGAAGGCGGTCGTGGCTGCGAGACTGACGCTGTTCGCGCGCTATCTAAGCGAGCCAGAGATGGAATTTCTACGCGCGAACTACGGTCGTCAGATGTACGAGTGGCCGCCACTGATTGCAGACTTGCGCAAAGCGATGGACGCCGCGGTCCCCGTCGACTCCCCCCACGTACGGCAGCTGGCGCAACGCTGGATGACGCTGTTCCGCGCTTACGCCGGCGACAATCCGGCCACCCACGCACGTATTCGCGAGGCCTATGCGAGGGAGCCGGACCTGCGCAGTGGCAGCATGGTGGACGCAAGCCTGTTCGCCTATCTGCGCGAGGCGTTGGAGAGTATCCAAGCGACGAAGGATTGAACGACACCGCTTTGACCACCACACAGCAAAACACCCTACCCACAAGCTGGCATCCAGCAACCGCATAGCTCGAACACACGTGATCGTTGCTGGGTCCCGGCCTGCGCCGGGACGACGACCAGAAAAAACCGGGCCATTGCCCCGCCGGACACAAGAAGGGCGGCCGAAGCCGCCCTTCCCTTTCAACCAGGTGCGTCGCGCTTGCTTACTTCGCGAACAGGTGCTCGACGCCTGCACGCTCTTCGCGCAGTTCCTTTTGGGTCGCGTCGATGCGCGCCTGCGAGAACGCGTTGATCTCCAGACCCTGCACGATGGCGTACTTGCCATTCTTCACCGTCACCGGGTAACCGAAGATCACGCCCGGTGCGATGCCGTAGGAACCGTCGGACGGGATGCCCATCGAGACCCAGTCACCCTCGGCGGTGCCCAGCGCCCAGCTGCGCATGTGGTCGATCGCGGCCGAAGCGGCGGAGGCGGCCGACGAGGCACCACGCGCCTTGATGATGGCGGCGCCGCGCTGCTGCACGGTGGGGATGAAATCGCCCTCGTACCAAGCCTGGTCGACCAGCGACAGCGCCGGCTTGCCGTCCACGGTGGCGTGGTGCAGGTCCGGATACTGGGTGGAGCTGTGGTTGCCCCAGATGGTCATCTTCTTGACGTCGGTGTTGTGCTTGCCGGTCTTCTCGGCCAGCTGGCTCATCGCGCGGTTGTGGTCCAGGCGCACCATCGCGGTGAAGCACTTTGGATCGAGGTCCGGCGCGTTCTGCTGGGCGATCAGCGCGTTGGTGTTGGCCGGGTTGCCGACCACCAGCACCTTGACGTCGCGCTTGGCGTGGTCGTTCAACGCCTTGCCCTGCGGGCCGAAGATGGCACCGTTGGCTTCCAGCAGATCCTTGCGCTCCATGCCCGGGCCGCGCGGACGGGCACCGACCAGCAGCGCGTAATCCACGTCCTTGAAAGCCACGTTCAGATCGTCGGTGGCGACGATGCCGGCGAGGGTCGGGAACGCGCAATCGTTCAACTCCATCACCACGCCCTGCAGCGCGGGCAGCGCCGGGGTGATCTCGAGCAGGTGCAGGATCACCGGCTGGTCGGGACCGAGCATGTCGCCCGAGGCAATGCGGAACAACAAGGCGTAACCAATCTGGCCGGCGGCACCGGTAACGGCAACTCGAACGGGGGCTTTCATCATCTCATCTCCGGGAATGGGGATCGGGAAAAAGGAACCGGAAACGCGGGCCGGGCAGGATCGCCCGGCGCCCATTCCCGATTCACGGATTCAATTCAGTTCGGCAAAAAACTCCGCGATGCGGTCCAGGCCAGGCTGCAATTGTGCGGCCGGACACGTGTAGGAAATGCGCAGCGCGCGCGGCTCGCCAAAGGCCGAACCGGGGACGCAAGCCACGCCCTTGGCTTCCAGTAGCGCAGCACAGAGCTCCACGTCATTGGAAATCTTCGTGCCACCATGACTCATGCCAAACGCCACGGAAATATCCGGGAAGGCATAGAACGCGCCCTGCGGACGCGGGCAGCTGACACCGGGAATCGCGTTGAGCGCGGCCACCACTGTGTCTCGTCGCTCGGCGAATTCGATGCACTTGGCCTGCGATATGTCCTGCGGGCCGCTGAAAGCCGCCACGGCCGCGGCGGTGATCACTTCCGGCACGCTGGTAATGTGGTTGGAATTGAGCGTGGTGACCGCCTTGGCCACCGATTCCGGGCCAGCCATCAGGCCCACGCGCCAACCCGGCATGCCGTAGGTCTTGGAGACCGAATCGACGAAGATCAGCCGCTCGCGCAGCTCCGGCTGGGCAAACACGAAATTGTGGTAACCGATGCCGTCGAACACCATCGCGTTGTAGATGTCGTCGGTGATGATCCAGGTGTCCGGATGCTTTACCAGCACCGCGGCCAGCGCGGCGATCTCGTCGCGCGTGTAGACCATGCCGGTCGGATTGGACGGATTGTTGAACAGGAACACCCGCGGCTTGCGCGCCAACGCGGCGTCGAGTTGCGCAGGCGTCAACTTGTAGTTCTGTTCCGGGCCGCAATGCAGCACGTTGGCCTTGGCGCCCACGATGTCGGCGATGTCGCGATAGGTGGTCCAGTACGGTGCGGCAAAGGCGATCTCGTCGCCCTCGTCCAGCAATGCCTCGCACAGGTTGTACAGCACCTGCTTGGCGCCGATGCCGATCGACAGGTTGGCGTGGCCGTACCCGGAAAAACCCAGCGCCTCGATGTGCTTCAGGAACGCATCCAGCAGCGGCTCCGCGCCACGGTTGCTGCCGTACTGGCCGGAATCATGGGCCAGCGCCTCGCGCGCGGCGGCGTATACGTGCTCGCCGGGCAGGAAATTCGGTACACCGATGGAAAAGCTGATGATGTCGCGGCCGGCAGCCTTGAGCTGCTTCGCTTTCGCGGCAATCACCATGATCGCGCTGGGCTTGGCGCGACCGACACGCTGGGCAAGCTGGGGCATGACTTCCTCTTGAACCATGTGGAACGAGGCGCAGCCTCCCTGAAACGCAGGGGAGCCGGGATCGTGAACGAAGCCGAAAAACCGCGGGATTTTAGCATGCGGCGCTGCGGCATCCGATATTCGCGACATAAGTCGAAGCCGGAACCCCACCGGCCAGAGCCGGCTTCAAAGCCCCCGGCCGCCTCGCAGCGAGCCCGCGTTCCGAAAAATGCGGACTCCGGGGGATGCAATGGCCGCCCACCCATTGCATGATGGCGTTGCCGCCCGCCGCGTCACGCCGGTATCGGCAGGGGGAAGGGGCAGCGGCATCGGGCACGCAGGAGGCGGCGCCCACCACCGAAGGGGACCTGTACTACTCACCCGCAAGAGGACACACGGACATGCATTGGCTCTGGGTATTCATCGTCGGTCTGGTCGTTGGCATCATCGCCAAGCTCATTACCCCCGGGAAGGATCCGGGCGGCTTCATCATCACCGCCATCCTCGGCATCATCGGCTCGGTGCTCGCCACCTGGGTGGGCGAACGGCTCGGCTGGTGGCCGGCTACCGGTCTCATGCATTTCATTGCATCGATCGTCGGCGCGATCATCCTGCTGGTGATCTATCACGCCGTGTTCAAGCGCAACGCCACTTCGTAAGGTCGTACGCACCGGCGGAGCACCTCGCTCCGCCGGTGCGCCTCAATGTGGATCAGGCGCCCGCGCCGCCGAACAGCTTGCCGGCCAGGCCTTCCAGCGCGCCCAGATTCAGACCGCCACCCTGCCCCTGGGCCGGCACCTGGCCATCCGGGGTGAGGTGGTCCACCGCGTGCGGAAGAATCTGCGAAAGCTGGCCCATCAGCTGGCTCGGGTCGACGCCGAGCTTGCCGGCCGCTTCCTGCACCACCGAACCCAGGCCGCCGTTCTGCAGCGCCTGCCCCAGCTGGTCGCCGGACACCGGCTGGTTGGAGCCGGTACCAACCCACGACTGCACCGCTTCGCCCAGTCCGTGCTGCTGCAACATGCCGACCAGGCCCTGGACACCGCCAGCCTTCTGGATCAGCTCACCCGCCACCGAAAGCAGTGAACCGCCGCCCGCTGCGTTGCCTTGCGCTCCGCCAATCAAATCATTGAGAAAGGACATCGCCATACTCCATGTGGGTCATTGAAATGAGTCGAACCGTCCGACCCCGGGCGCCACGCTCGTGACGACTCCCCGGATGGCCGTCTCCACGACGGCAGCGATGGCATAACCATGGCTTTCGGACGGGCCGGCACCGGTTTAGCACAAGCGCGACGGCGTTGCGCTCGGAATATTCCCAAATCGGCCATGCGGAGACGTGGAACAGCGTTTCAGGGCGCGGTTGTCGTCGAATCTCGCAATTCCAGCGAATACGGCACCTGCACCAGTTTCCCCGGACCGCGGCCACGCAGGGTATCCAGCAACTGCATGGCGGCGACCCGCCCCATCTCCCGGCTGGGTTGGCGAACCGTGCTCAGCGCCGGCCACAACTGGCTGGCCAACGGGGTGTCGTCGAAACCGCAGACGGACAGGTCGCGCGGCACCTTGAGGCCATACTCGCCCGCTACCCACATCACGCCGGCGGCCATGTCGTCATTGGCCGCGAACACGGCGGTCGGGCGCTTTTTCTTGAGTGCCAGCAATTCGCGCGCCGCCGTCACGCCGGAACCGAAGGTAAAGGCGCCTTGCACGATCAACGCCGGGTCTTCACGCAGGCCGGCGGCAGCCAGCGCGTCGCGGTAGCCGGCCAGGCGCCAGCGGCTGGCACCATGGCTGGCAATGCCCAGCACATGGGCAATCCGTGTGTGGCCCAGCGAAACAAGGTGTTCCACCATCGCCCGCGCTGCCTCGCGTTCGTCCATGAATACGCCAATGCGGCCGCGATGCTTCATCGGCGACACGCAGGCATTCGGCACTTCGCGCTCGCTCAGGCGCTTCAGCAACGGTGCGTAATCGGTGATCGGCGGGGTCAACACCACGCCATCGGGATGATGATGCGAGATCAACGCGTCGACGCGGCTGATGAAATCGCTGCCACCGATGCGCAACGGGCGCACCATCATGCTGTAGTGGTGCTCGTCGCAGGCTTCCAGTACGCCATCCTGGATTTCGGCCAGGTAGGACGAGGTGGGGTTGTCGTTGTTGTCGTACAGCATCGCCACCAGGAACGAGCGATTGCCCGCCAGGCTGCGTGCCGAAGGGTGCGGGTGGTAGTCCATCGCCTCCATGGCGGCCAGCACGCGCTTGCGTGTCTCGTCCTTGACGTTGGCCTCGTCGTTGAGCACGCGTGACACCGTCTTGGGCGAAACACCCGCCTCGCGCGCCACATCTTCAAGACGAACTCGCATGGATTCTCCCTTCACTGCCGCACCCCGCCCCGCGACCGGCAGCCGCGGGACGGAACGAACCTGGCTCAGCCGCGTGCGTCCAGCACCTTGTTCCATTCCTGCACGCGGTCGGCCTGCGCGGCCAGCAACGCATCCACGTCGCCTTCCACGGTCACCTTCTCGATGGCGTCGCCCTGGCGGATCGCATCGACCACCGCCTGGTCTTCCGCGCCGACCACTTCGCCGAACACGCTGTGCTTGCCGTCCAGCCACGGCGTGGCGCCATGGGTGATGAAGAACTGGCTGCCGTTGGTGCGCGGACCGGCATTGGCCATCGACAGCACGCCCGGCTTGTCATGCCGCAGCGAGGGATGGAACTCGTCCTCGAACTTGTAACCCGGGCCGCCGGTGCCGGTGCCCTGCGGGCAGCCGCCCTGGACCATGAAGTCGGCGATCACGCGGTGGAACGACAGGCCGTCGTAATAGCCACGCTTGGCCAGGTTGACGAAACTGGCCACCGTCACCGGGGCCTTGTCCTCGTGCAAACGCAGGTGGATCGGGCCGCGGCCGGTTTGCATGGTGACGTTGATGGTCATCGGGAATCCTTGCTGGGGGCTGGAAACGCACCGGGCAGCGCCGGCACAACAGCTGCCAAGGATAACGCTTCAGAGCCGATTTATGCTCCCCGGGCACGATCGGCCGGCAGGCCTTCACGAGGCCCCGTCACGCCATCGTGACGTGAATCGGGCAGATTGCCGCACAAGTCCGTATAATTGACCGATTCACCCTCGTCAAAACTCAGCGAGACGGCTCACAGGCCGCCCGGGTCCTTTTCCCATGTCCATCGAAAACTTGCGCAATATCGCCATCGTCGCCCACGTCGACCATGGCAAGACCACCCTCGTCGACTGCCTGCTCAAGCAGTCCGGCACGCTGGCCGAGCGAACGGTGCTGGCCGAGCGCGTGATGGATTCGAACGACCAGGAAAAGGAACGCGGCATCACCATCCTGGCCAAGAACACCGCCATCACCTGGCAGGGCAACCGCATCAACATCGTCGACACCCCGGGACATGCCGACTTCGGTGGCGAAGTGGAGCGCGTGCTGTCGATGGTCGACACCGTGCTGATCCTGGTCGACGCGATGGACGGCCCGATGCCGCAGACCCGTTTCGTGACACAGAAGGCGTTCGCGATGGGCTTCAAGCCGATCGTGGTGATCAACAAGGTCGACCGCCCCGGCTCGCGCCCCGAGTGGGTGGTGGAACAGGTGTGGGACCTGTTCGACCGTCTCGGCGCCACGCCGGAACAGATGGACTTCCCGATCGTCTACGCCTCGGCCCTGAACGGCTATGCCGGCCTGGACGAAAACGTGCGCGAAGGCGACATGACCCCGCTGTACGAAGCGATCATGAAGCACGTGAGCAAGCCGGACGTGGACCCCGAGGGCCCGTTCCAGATGCGCATCAGCCAGCTCGACTACAACAGCTTCGTCGGCGTGATCGGCATCGGTCGCATCCAGCGCGGCACCATGAAGAAAGGCATGCCGGTCGCGGTGATCGATCGCAATGGCAAGAAGCGCCAGGGCAAGATCATGCAGGTGCTGGGCTTCCTGGGCCTGGAGCGGATCGAGCAGGACAGCGCCGAGGCCGGCGACATCGTGGCCATCTCGGGCATTGCCGACCTGACCATTTCCGATACCGTCTGCGCGCTGGACACGCCCGAAGCGCTGCCCGCGCTGACCGTGGACGAGCCGACCATCAGCATGACCTTCCAGGTGAACAATTCGCCGTTCGCCGGCAACAAGGATCTCTCCGGCGGCAAGTTCCTCACCAGCCGCCAGCTGAAGGACCGCCTGGACCGCGAGCAGGTGCACAACGTGGCGCTGAAGGTCGAGCAGGGTTCGGATGCCGACAAGTTCCTGGTTTCCGGCCGCGGCGAGCTGCACCTGTCGGTGCTGATCGAGAACATGCGCCGTGAAGGTTACGAGCTGGCCGTGTCGCGCCCCGAAGTCATCATCAAGGAAATCGACGGCAAGAAGATGGAGCCGATCGAGCAACTGGTGATCGACGTGGAAGAAATCCACCAGGGCCCGGTGATGGAGCGCATCGGCATCCGCAAGGGCCAGCTGAAGAACATGGAGCCCGACGGCAAGGGTCGCGTGCGCCTGGAATACATGATCCCGGCGCGTGGCCTGATCGGCTTCCAGAACCAGTTCAAGACCCTGACCCAGGGCTCGGGCCTGCTGTTCCACGTGTTCGACCACTACGGTCCGAAGGAAGACGGCCAGATCGCCAAGCGCGCCAACGGCGTGATGATCGCCAACGCCGGCGGCACCACCCCGGCCTACTCGCTCGGACCGTTGCAGGAGCGCGGCAAGCTGTTCGCCGCCGAAGGCGACAACGTGTATGAAGGCCAGCTGGTCGGCATCCACGCCAAGGACAACGATCTCACCGTCAACGTGATCAAGCCCAAGCCGCTGACCAACATGCGCGCCTCCGGCAAGGACGACGCGATCCAGCTGACTCCGGCGACCAAGTTCTCGCTGGAGCAGGCACTGGACTTCATCGACGACGACGAACTGGTCGAAGTCACCCCGAAGGAAATCCGCCTGCGCAAGAAGCACCTGACCGAGAACGATCGCAAGCGGGCTTCGCGCGGCGGCTGATCGGAGCCTGATCTCGGTGAAACGAAAAAGCCGCTCGATGAGCGGCTTTTTCGTGGGGACCTACTTCAGCGCCTGCTCAACGGCCTGTCGCATACCGGCACACAACGAGGCACCACTCGGTGGGCAGGACGTCGAAGCGTTTTGCTTGATCTTGTTCAGGTCATCCGTGTCCAGCGTGCTGTTGATATGGTTCAACACGAAAGCACGCAAAGCAGGCTCTCGCTGGATAAGCGCCTGAAGTTTCGGCAAAGTGCCCCACTGGTTTGCGAGCAGATGCGCCACAGCATCGGAACTGCCTTCCGCAATGCCGCCGTCATCGCACTGGCGATACTCCCTGAAGAAACGATCAACCGCCGCCCAGTCGTTGAGCTTGTCCACCATCGCATCCGCGGCCGCGGCCTGCGCCGGTCGACAAGCCTGCGCCGGCGCAGGCCGCGGATGGGCTTGCACACACCCCGCCATGAGAACCAAGCCCGGAAGAAGCATGGATTTACGGATGGACATGGGCAACTCCAAGACGGGCATGGCCCGCATGCGCGGATGACTGGCTGTTGCCACTGATCACGATCATCGTCAACGGATCGCCCGCCATGAAGTCCTTGATGCTTTTCATCGCGGCATCCGAAGTGCGGATACAACCCATGGTCGGATGTTGCGGCCCGGGAAGATGACGGGCGTTGGCGCGTCCCGAATGCACCCCTACGCCAACATGTCCGGGTACGTTGAAACGAACGATGCCATAGGAACCATAAGGGCCGTTCGGATCAGCCGCGTGGGGATGCGGTCTTGCCGTATCGACAACCGCATAGGTGCCATCCGGGATATGCGGCTGGATGGTGGCATGACTATCGATGTTGTTGTAAGCCGTCCACGTACCGACAACCTTGCCTTGCCTGTCCACCAGCATGAGTTGATGTTGCGCACCATTGAACTTGAGCTTCGACATACCTGTCTCTCCTTGCTTGCACTTCGGAAGTCTCCCTGTGCCAAAAGGAATTCGTCAAGACAATCGCGTCATTGCCAAATCCGCTCCATGATCCACTTCACACTTCCCGGCGTGCAAATCAGCCGTCGCTCAAGCGCTCCACGCCCTTGATCGGCGCGCTTTCGACACGATGCAGGTCGAACACCAGCAGTTCGTTGTCGCCCTTGTGCAGCCATGATGCCGGGCAATACAGGCGCTGCTGCGGGCCGATCTTCCAGTAGCGTCCGAGCAGGTTGCCATTGACCCACAGGTAACCCTGGTCCCACGCGCTCATGTCGATGTAGCTGTCGCCCATGTTGTCCAGATGCAGCTTCGCCTTGAAGAACACGCCGGGTCGCGTGGGCACTTCGCGCAATGGCCTCAAGCTGGCCACGTAGCGCTCGTCTAGCGGCAGGCTGTAGGCCTGCCAGTCACGCAGTTCGCGACCATCAAGATGCACCGCGCCGACGATGCCCTTGCGATCGGACATGGCCTGGCCATAGCCGACATGGCCGAAGCTGTCGACCAGGATATCGAGATCACCCGTACCCGCGGGCAGGTCGAGCGGACGCTCCACCGGCAGGCCAGCCTGCTGCAGGCGCGAGATGTCGCCGACGTGGCGACCGCCATGGAGCACGCTGGCGTAGTCGCGCACGCCCTCGATCGCCAGCTTGCCGCCGCCATCGAGCGGCTTGCGATACAGCACCATGCCGTGGTCTTGCGCGAACAGCAGTTCATTGGGCTGCGGCTGCGCGACGCGCTTCGCCGACGGCAGGTTCTCCCACAACGAGGCGCAGGGCTTTGCGCTGACCGCATCGAAGCGGATCACCGGTGGTGCCGCCGGAATCTCCGGCAGCGGCTTCGGTGCATGCGCGGCCAGCATCGCGCGAAAGCGGTGATAGTCCGCCGTCGGCTCACCGCGTTCGTTGATCGGTGCACCGTAGTCGTAGCTGGTGATCACCGGCTCGAAGTGCGAATAGTCATTGTGGGCATTGGCACCCGCGCCGAAGCCGAAGTTGGTGCCGCCATGCACCACGTACAGGTTGAACGAGCGCCCCTCTTCGAGCAGCTTGCGCAAGACGGGGGCGAAGTCGTTGCTGGCGAAGTCCTTGTCGCCCCAATGGGTAAGCCAACCCGGATAACCCTCGCCCATCCATACCGGCATCTCGCCTGCAATCGGCTGGGCACCGGCAAAGTCGGTATCGCCATCCAGCCCCAACGCGGCACCAGGCAGATACGTGCCCTCCTTGCGGATCTGGCCCAATCCGTCGGAGATGGAGAAAGGCCCTTCCACGCCACGCTCGCGCCACATCGTGCGCAACGTCTCCAGGTAACCGAGATCGCTGCCGAACGAGGCGTACTCGTTCTCCACCTGCACCACCAGGATTGGGCCGCCACGATTGACCATCAACGGGGCAATGTGCGGCGCAATCGCATCCATGTAGCGGCGCACCGCCGCCATGTAATGCGCATCGTCGCGATGGCGCACGCGGATGCCCGGCGTGCGCAACAGGTACGGCGGCAGGCCACCGAAATCCCACTCGCCGCAAATGTACGGACCCGGACGCAGGTACACCCACATGCCCTCTTCCTGGCACAGGCGGATGAAGTGCGCGAAGTCGCGACTACCCGTCTTCAGATCGAACACGCCCGGCTCCGATTCCAGCGCATTCCACATCAGATAGATCGAAATCGTGTTGAGCCCCATCGCCTTCGCCATGCGAATGCGGTGCCGCCAGTATTCGGCGGGGATGCGGATCGGGTGCATCTCGCCGCTCAAGATCTGGAACGGCTTGCCGTCAAGCAGGAACTGCTGCGATGAAAGCTCGAAGCGGTGCGCGCGGCCGTCCGGGCCACCCGCATGGACGGACCGAGCGACACCGGCGCGAGTACTCCAATTCGCCCCCAGCGCCAACGGCGCCAGCACACTCAGTTGCAGAAAGGTTCGTCGTTGCATGCGGTTCTCTCCACGGAAAATGTTCCGCGACGGCTTATCGGGCATGGGGCATCGACCTTCCTCCTCCGTGCGGCGGCGTCACCGGGTTCATGAGCGGCGCAAGCTCTACCGACTCGATGGTGGCCGGCAGGCGGTCGCCCTTGCGGAACGGCGCCACGGGGGTCAGTTCCACCTGCATCGCATACGGAAATACGCGCGGATCGCGGCTCACACGCAGGTCTGCCGTACCGTCGCCCGCCGGCAGCGCCAGCGTGTGGGGATGGCCGTCCACCCAGACATCCAGCTTCGCCCGCGCTTGCGCACCGCGGTAATGCACGGTCAGCGTGTCGTCGCCAGCGCCGACCTGCGCATGCCAGCGCAGCTTGTAGACGGTAGACGGATCGTTGTAGCCGTAGCCGTTGTAATTGAGGAAATGCTCGGCCTGTGCAGCTGCCAGATGCACATGGCCGTCAGCATCGGGAGCCACTGCATCGGGACGTACATGCAATTTGCCCTCGAACGGAATCGCCACCACGGGCATGTAGCCGGCGCCAGCGAGGTTTTCCACCTTGACGGTGGCACCCGACGCATCGACGGTCACGCTGCCGACGGTCGCCCGTGCATCGGCCAGCACACGCCCGCGGCCGAAGCGCGTGCCGACCACGCCGGGCAGGTGCAACACGCCATCGGCCGGTGGCTTCTCGACGAACAGGTACAGCGTGTGGGCACCGAGCGTGGCGTAGCCAAAGTTCAGTTTCGCGAACGGTGCGGCCCGCGTACCGTAGACCGCCGCGCCACGCGGCTTCAGCCATGTACCGATGCCACGCAACACGTCCGCTTCGTAGGGGACCACCGAGCCATCGCCTTCCGGGCCGATGTTGAGAATGTAATTGCCGCCGGCGCTGACTACCCGCACCAGCCGCGCGATGTTCTCGCGAATCTTGCCCTGCAGATCATTGCGCTGCTCCCATGAGCGGTAACCCCAGGTGTCCGGGAACATCGATGCTGGCGACTGCCATGGCTCTTCCATGCCCACGCCCGGCTCGCTGTTGTCGCCCATCACGCTGAAGTCGCCCTGGTGGTTCCATACGCGCCCGGACACCATCGTCTGCGGCTGCAGCTCGTGTACCGTGCGTGCGAAACGCGCGCTCTGCGCAGGCGTGGGCTTACCCATGTCGAACCAGACCTCGCTGATCGCACCGTAATGGCTCATCAGCTCGCGGATCTGCGCCACGTTGAAGTCGGCCTGCGCGGGCGTGATCGGGTTGTCGTTGTCGTCGCGGTACTGGCCATGCATCCAGTGCCAGTCGATGGTGGAGTAGTACACGCCGAACGGCATGTGCGCCCGCGCGCAGGCGTCGGCCAGCTCCTTCACCACGTCGCGCCTGTATGGCGTGGCATCGACGACGTTGTAGCGGTTCTGCGCAGTGTGGAACATCGCGAAGCCGTCGTGGTGCTTGGCGGTAAGCACGATGAACTTCATGCCCGCGGCCTTCGCCAGCGCCACGATGGCGTCAGGGTCGAACTTCACCGGGTCGAAGCGCTTCGCCAATGCCTCGTACTGGTCGATCGGCACCGGCGCGTGCGACTGGATCTGCTCGCTGTAACCGTTGGTGATCCGCCGGCCATCCCATACGCCGCCCAGCATCGAGTACAGGCCGAAGTGAATGAACAGGCCAAACTTGCGCGCCTGCCAGGCATGCACGGTAGCCGCGTCGGGACGTGGGCCGCCCTGCGGCAGCGGCAATGGCTGATCGGTGATCGTGGCGGGCGTGGCGAACGCGACCGCCGGCAGCAGCAGCGCCAGAGCCAGGGCCGCTCGTGCAATGGTGTTCATTCGTTGCTTTCTCCCAGATGGCGGTCACCGTACGGTACGCGACACGCCACTCAGGCCATGAGTATGTGCCCAGCGCAGCCAGATGGCAGGCCATTCGCTGCCATCGTGGCATCGCGCGACGCATCCTTGTAGACAGCGCGTTAACCCATCGTGGAAGTTCGCCGCGGCAAGGCACGGTAACAGGCCCGCGGCAGCTGTCAGCAAGCCGCGGGCCGGATCGATCATGCTCAGCCTCCGCTTGCCGGGGTCAGTTCCAGGGTCAGCACTTCGAACGGCGCCAGCTTGATCGTGCCGGCATGCTCGGCATCCAGCGTCTTCGGCACCTCACTGCCGCCGCTGTGCCACACGTCCTGCACGCTGAAATCGCGTACGGCACCTTGCGGAAGCTCCAGCTGGCGCTGCAGGTCGATCACGGCCATCTGCGGCTTGTCGTCCGGGTTGCGGAAAGTGACGATGGCTTTTTTCGGCGACCACGACGCCCAGCCGTAGACGTCCAGACGCCCGGGATCGCCACCGATCCAGTGCGTATCGCGCAGCACGTCGGCATTCGCGCGCGACCATTTCGCCGCCTGCGCCAGCGTGTCCCAGTCCTGCGTGCTGAGCAGCGACGGGGTGATGTACATCTCCTGCAGCTGCGTGCCGGTGGCGAAGTACGAGTGCACCTCGTTGGCGAAGTCGTGGCCCGGATCGGTGTTCAGGCGCTTGTTCATCTGCGCGTAGATGATGCCGTGGAGCATCAGCGAGTTGATCGGGAACAAGGGGCCCTTCACCACGATGTTCTCGTAGGTTTCCTTGTCGCGGTAGGTGATCCACTGCTCGCGTTCGGTGCCCACGCCGGCGTGCCAGTCATCCTCGCCGTCGCGCCAGATCGAATCGGCATAGCGCAACCAGAACGGCGATGCCCAGGTGCCGGTGGTGAGGTTGATGAAGGTGTTCGGCTTGTCCTTGCGGATGTCCTTGATCAACTGGATCGCCGCGGCGAAATCGCTGTTGAACAGGCTGCCGGGAAACACGCTGCTGACGTTGCCGGTGCCATCGAACTTGAACTGGTTGATGCCGTCCTGGTTCAGCAACTTCATCACCACGTCGTGGAAACGCTTGTAGTACTTCGGCCCGGACAGTTCGAAGCCGCCGGCATTGGTCTCGTAGCCGGCTGCCTTGCCGTTCGCCACGCGCTCCTTCCATGGCTTGCCGTAGCCACCCCACGGCGACAGCCACACGCCCGGCGCGGCCCCGTACTTCGCCGCCGCCTTGCGCAACGGCACGAAGCCGTGCGGGAAATCCTTGCTGAAATTCCAGCTGCCACTGCGGTCGTCCCAACCGTCATCGAACAGGAACGAATCCATCTTCACACCACGCTTCTCGACCAGCTCCCTGCCAAAGGTGTTGATGCGGTCCAGCGCTTCCGCTTCGGTATACGGGGTGAAGTAACCGATGTCGTACCACGAGTTGTAATGCAGGAACGGCCGGTACGGATGCGCGCGCTCACGTTCGACATACGTGGCGAAGTCGCGTCGCAACTGGCCCGCATGGGTCACGCCAGCCACGGCGGAGTAAGTCACCGACCTGCCCTTGCGCAACGGCAGGCTCTGGTTGATCCACAACTTGGCGACATTGCCCCATGCGCTGCTGTCGGACAGCGGCTGCTCGAAACCGAAGTAATCCGGCCCGGACACCACCGGCGAGCCCTGCACGGTGCCATCCACCATGGCGTCGGGCGCCTGGGTCTGCAGCAGTTCCAGTTTGCTGATGTGTTCATCCTGCTTCAGCGCCGTGACCGTCACCACTTCGCGCAGGTACTCCGAGCCTTCGCGCTGTACCAGCTTCCAGTCCACCCGGAAACGGCCACCAGCATCGCCGAAGCTGGCCTCGACCGACTGCCCGGGCAGTCGCGCGGCCAGCCGCGATGCCTTCGGATCGGCATGCAACGCCACCTGCTTCGGTGCGGCAAGCACATGCATGTCCGCCGCCGACAACGTGCTGCCGTCAGCCATCACCAAGGCGAACGGTGCAGTCACCTTGAACGAGCGATGGTTGAGTTTGTCGGTCAGCACCATCTGGCCCAGCTTCTGGCCAGTCAACGACCAGCTGGCTGAAATGGCCGCATTGCCAAAACTGGCGCTGTCGCCCTGCTGCTGGAAACGCGCCGCGCTGGTGGCATCGTGCGCCAGCGCCGCCACGCTGAACGAACCGGCCAGGCAAAGGGCCAGCGCCGTTTGCCGGAAGAAGGGGAATGCTGTCTTGCGCGGGGTTCGGGCTGGAAGAATCATCGACATGCTGAAATCTCTCGAACGATCCGGATATCGCCTGCGACTTATCCCTGTCCGCACGCGACGTCCTGTGAATTCATGTTCCGCCGTCATCCTGGGCGGAGAGCAGAGGGTGCGGGCAAAGCGAAAAACAAACAAACGACACCGCTCCACACTCCCCACGGCCGACCACGATCACCCCGGCAACTGCGCACGCTCCAGTGCCGCGATATGCCGTTCCAGTCGTGGCCCCAGATAGCAGTGCGAGCCGCATGAAAGCAGGCCGACCTCACGGAAGGCGCGCAAGTACCACGCCGGCGCGCGGGCATGAAAGCCTTCGCGGTCGCCGTCCACGTCATCGCGCGTGGTGAACACTTCCAGGAATGCGATGCCTTCCAGCATTTCGCCGATGCCGACCAGGCCGGCACGGATTTCCGCCGGCTTGAGGTAATGCAGTACGTCGGTGCACACGATCAGGTCGAAGCGCGTATCGAAGCGCAGCTCGGCGAGCTGGCCAAACGTCGCCAACCCGATGTTGCGGCTGCGGCCATAGCGCATTGCCACGTATTCGCTGGCATCAAGCCCGCGGTAATGAATGCCGGGTCGCAATGCACGCAGCGGCGCACGCCACGCGCCTTCGCCGCAACCCACGTCGAGCACGTTGCGGATCGGGCGGCCCAGGTAGTACTCGGCCTGCGCCACCACCATGGCCACCTTGCGCTTCAGCGCCGCCGTCGAGCCCACCGCGTGCTCGGAGTTGCGGTACCACTTGTCGAAATAGGCGCGGTCGTAAGTCTTGGGCATGGCGGGCTCCGGGTGAACACGCATGGTAGCGGCAGCCGCGACCCGCGGCGATGCAGATGAACCGCCACCGACCTGCCCAGGCTTCCCGCGGCGTTGCTGTCATCCGAATCATTGACCGCACGTTGATCAATGCCGAGACCTTTGCCAGGAACCGCCCTGCATGCGCCTTCCGCTTTTCTTCCGTCCATGGCGATACGTGATCGCACCCGGCATGGCGTGCCTGTTTGCAGCGACCACCGCCGTAGCGACAAGCGCCGCGCCCCTCGTCGTCACGGCAACCGGAAGCCCCGCACTGAGCCGCAGCGACATCGCCTGGCTGCGTCGCGATGGCTTCGGCCTCGACAGCGCTACCCTCGCCCGCTATCGCCAGCTCGGCCGCAAGCATTTCCTCGACGAACAACTAACGGGCAGCGACAGCTTGCCGCCACAGGTCGCCGCGCAGATCGATGCGTTCCCGGTGGTCAGCACGCCGCTGCCGGCGCTGTTGATCGACTACCGCGATCACTTCAAGCAGTACAAGAACACGCCGGCCGGTCCGGCCAAGGACGCGGCGAAGAAAGTCATCCAGAAGTATCGTCGCGACATCTACCTGCAGGCTGCACAGGCCGAAACGCTGCACGCGATCTACGGCAGCAACCAGCTCAAGGAGCAACTGGTGTGGTTCTGGCTCAACCACTTCAGCGTCTATGCGAACAAGGGCCCGGTGCGCGTGTTCGCCGCCGACTACGAGGAACACGTGATCCGCCCGCACGCACTGGGCAAGTTCAAGGATCTGGTGATGGCCACGCTGAAGAGCCCGGCCATGCTGGTGTTCCTGGACAACATGCACAACGTGAAGGGCAAGACCAACGAGAACTACGCGCGCGAGCTGATGGAACTGCACACGCTGGGCGTGGGCTCGGGCTACACCCAGCAGGATGTGCAGCAGCTGATGCGCATCCTCACCGGCGCCGGCCTGCTGCCACCGAAGTTCGCCGAACGCGCCATGCGCCAGCGCCCCGGCTTCGTGCGCGACGGCCTGTTCCTGTTCAACCCGAACAAGCACGACGACGGCAACAAGACCTTCCTCGGCCATGCCATCGCCGGCAATGGCTACGCCGAGATCGAGCAGGCGGTGGACCTGATCGTGCGCCAGCCCGCCTGCGCGCATTTCATCGCGCAACAGCTGGCCGAGTACTTCATCGATGACCAGCCGCCGCCCGCGCTGGTCGACGCGATGGCACGCACCTTCCAGCGCAGCGACGGCGACATTGCCGCGGTGTTGCGCACGATGTTCCTGTCCAAGGCCGCCGCCGCGCCGGGCGGACACAAGTTCAAGGACCCGATGCGCTTCGTGGTGTCCGCCATGCGCCTGAGCTACGACGGTCAGCCGATTCCCAACGCCGTGCCGCTGGTGAACTGGCTGCAGCAGATGGGCGAGCCGCTGTACGGCCGCATCACCCCCGACGGCTGGCCGCTGGATTCGGCCAGTTGGACCGGCTCGGGCCAGATGAGCAAGCGCTTCGACTTCGCCCGCGTGATCGGCAGCGGCCGCAACCGGTTGTTCATGGACAACGACGGCCACGCCGGTGCGGCGAATGATCCACGGCCTGGCCCGCCGGATATCCAGCACTCCGCGCTGTACCACGACGCGATTTCGCCCCGCCTGTCCGAGGCGACGCGCCACGCGCTGGCGCAGGCGAAATCACCGATGGAATGGAACACGTTTTTGTTCTCCTCACCCGACTTCAACTACCGCTGACGCTTGCCTCCCTCCCCTGCGAGCAGGGGAGGGTTGGGGTGGGGTCGGCTCTTGCAGCGGAAAGCTCACCCCTTCCCAGCCTCCTCCTGCACGCAGGGGGAGGAGCCAGAAACCAACATCGAGGTGCCCCATGAACCGATGGAACCGCTAACGCTTGTCTCCCTCCCCTGCACGCAGGGGAGGGTTGGGGTGGGGCCGGCTCTTGCAGCAGAAAGCTCACCCCCTCCCAGCCTTCCCCTGCACGCAGGGGGAGGAGCCAGAAACCAACATCGAGGTGCCCCATGAACCGATGGAACCGCTAACGCTTGCCTCCCTCCCCTGCGCGCAGGGGAGGGTTGGGGTGGGGTCAGCTCTTGCAGCGGAAAGCTCACCCCCTCCCAGCCTCCCCCTGCACGCAGGGGGAGGAGCCAGAAACCAACATCGAGGTGCCCCATGAACCGTCGTGAATTCCTGCTTGCCGCCGGCGCTGCCGCCGCCGCGCCGCTGCTGTCGTTCTCGGGCCAGTTGTTCGCCGCGCCGGCGAACGCGCCGCGCTTCCTGCTGGTGTTCCTGCGCGGCGGCTACGACTGCAACAACCTGCTGGTGCCCTGTGCCAGCGACTTCTACTACGAATCGCGCCCCACCCTCGCCATCGCCCGGCCGAATGCCGCCGATCCGAAAAGCGCCATCGCGCTGGATGCAAACTGGGGCCTCAACCCGGTCGTGCGCGATTCGCTGCTGCCGTTGTGGCAGCGCAAGCAGCTGACCTTCATTCCGTTTGCCGGCACCACCGACCTGTCGCGCAGCCATTTCGAGACGCAGGACCACATCGAACACGGCGAAGCGGGTGGCAACTACCGCTCCGGTTTTCTCGCACGGCTTTCGCGCGTGCTCACCGACGTGCCGGCGATTGCCTTCACCAACAACCTGCCATTGAGCCTGCAGGGCGCCGGCCACGACATTCCCAACATCTCGCTGAAGGGCGACCCGAAGTCGCACTTCAACCCGCGTCAGTCGGCCATCCTCGCGCAGATGTACCACGGCACCCCGCTGGCCCAGGCCACCGCCGACGGACTCGCGCTGCCGGCCAGCGTGTCGCAGGACTTGCGCAACGAAATGGTGGCAGCCAGCCGTGGCGCGCCCAGTGCGCACAGCTTCGCCGCCGAAACGCAACGCATCGCCACGCTGATGCGCGACAAGTACCGGCTCGGTTTCGTCGACGTCGGCGGCTGGGACACCCATGTCAACCAGGGCAGCACCAGCGGCGGCCTGGCCAACAACCTGCAACACCTCGGTGAAGGCCTCGCCGCCTATGCCGAGGCGCTGGGCAACGCGTGGAACGACACCACGGTGGTGGTGCTTTCCGAATTCGGCCGCACCTTCCGCGAGAACGGTGACCACGGCACCGATCACGGCCATGGCACCGTGCATTGGGTGCTCGGCGGCAAGGTCGCGGGTGGCCGCATGGCCGGCGAACAGGTCGCCGTGACCCAGTCCAACCTGCTGCAGAATCGCGACTACCCCGTGCTCAACAACTATCGCGACGTCCTCGGCGGCTTGTTCGCCCGGCTGTGGGGCCTGAACTCCAGCCAGTTGCAGCAGGTATTTCCGCAGGCACGCCCTAAGGATTTGCACATGGTGTGAGAGTACGCTGGGACCTTGGGTTGCCAATTCCACGCGGCCACCGACGTGGCTGCAGATTCGACCCAGGCCTGCGGTGTTATGGATACCCGCACCCCATTGACGAGAACCCCATGTCCGACTCTCGCTACGCCCCGTGGATTCGTCGCCTGCACTGGCTGGTGTTCATTCTGGTGGCCTGTGCGCTTGCACTGATCTACCTGCATGACTGGTCGCCACGCGGCTCGGCGCTGAAGACCGACGCCAAATGGGCGCACATGCAGTTCGGCATGGCCATCTTGCTGGTGATGTTGCCGCGCCTGCTGATTCGCAGCCGGCATCTTCGTGAGCCAGCGATCGTTCCACCCTCGCCTCGCTGGCAGATGGTGATTGCCAAAAGCGTGCACGTCGCCTTGTACCTGTTGCTGTTCGCCACGCCGCTGCTGGGTATCGCCACGATGGCCTGGTCGGGCACCCCATGGAACTTCCTGGGCTTGTCGCTACCCGGTGTCGCCGTTCCCGACCGCGCGTTTTCGCATCAGCTTCAGGGCATCCACGGCACGCTCGGCCAGATCCTGATGTACCTGGCCGCCGCCCACGCCGTCCTC
This sequence comes from Rhodanobacter sp. FW021-MT20, assembly GCF_041107475.1. Classification (NCBI taxonomy): domain Bacteria; kingdom Pseudomonadati; phylum Pseudomonadota; class Gammaproteobacteria; order Lysobacterales; family Rhodanobacteraceae; genus Rhodanobacter; species Rhodanobacter sp. FW021-MT20. Next base: position 28,081 of record NZ_JBGBPX010000001.1, read on the forward strand.
GCGCTGTTCCACCATTTCGTCCAGCGCGACAACACCTTGCGGCGGATGCTGCCGGTATTGCGCGGCAAGCGTTGAACGCCGGGCCGACCGGGCTCGCTCCCCGCCAACTACCATGCTGGCTCTCGACAAGTTGCCCGTACGAGTTCCCGCAGCCAGCGATGAGCGGGATCGGCATCAAAGCGCGGGTGCCACATCTGCGAGACCGTGATCGCTTCGGTGCGTACCGGTAGCGGGAAGCTGTCGACTGTTGCGGCGCCGGACGACGTTTGCCCTGCCCGCACCGCATGGAAGAACGAACCGGTCACCTGCGCCACCAGATCCGACGTACTCGCGACGGCCAGTGCGGCGCGGAAACCCGGCACCACGGCGACGACCGTGCGCGCGAGCCCCAGCTCGGCCAGCGCCACGTCCACGGGACCGTTTGCAAGACCCCGGCGTGAAGCCACCACGTGGCCGCACGCGGCGTAACGTTCAGGGGTGATCGCGTTTTTCCCTGACCCGCTCTGTTCAAGCAAGGCATGGCCTGCCCGCACCACGCCCACGAAGTGATCGCGGAAAAGACCTTGCACGCGCACTTCCGGCCCCGACGCACCGAGGACGCCGATCTCCAGATCCACCATGCCTTCGCGCAAGGCCTGCACGTTCTTGTCGGGTTTCGGCGCAAAGCGCAGACGCACGTTCGGGGCTGCCGCCGTCACCGCCGCCACCAGCGGTGCCGCGAAAATTTCCACGAAACCATCGTTGGCGCGGATCGTGAAACTTCGCTGCAGGGTGGCAAGGTCCAGGCCGGCTGCCGCAGGACGCAGCACGGCGTGCGCACTCCGGGTCAGCTCGTGCACGCGCCCGCGCAGTTCGTCGGCACGTGGCGTCGGCACCATGCCACGGCCCGCACGAACCAGCAGCGGATCGCCGGTGGCCGCCCGCAAGCGCGCCAACGTGCGGCTCATCGCCGATGTACTCAGCCCCAGGCGCCGCGCCGCACCGGTCACGCTGCCCTCTTCCAGCAAGGCATCCAGGGCCATCAGCAAATTCAGGTCGACATCGGGCATGGCAGGCGCGCTTCCTCGGACATGGCGTCAGGCGCATCAGTATTGTGCAGCCCGCGCGTCTTTCGCATGGGTCTACGAACCCTATCCTGCTTGAGGGTACCTCGAACAACACGATCAAGGCGTCGTTGCCCCGTTTCGAGGTTCGAAACCACCACATCGCCCAATCCCCATCCCCAAAGGACAATGCAGATGCCCTCTCCCGCCCCGAACAAAACACTGCTGCTCATCGGCGCCTCCCGCGGCCTTGGCTTCGCCCTCGCACAGGAATACCTCAAGCGCGGATGGCATGTGGTCGCCACCGAACGTGGCACCGGCACCTCCGCCTTGCACCCGCTGGCGGCGGCCCACGCCGGGCAGCTCGAAATCGAGACCGTCGATATCGTCCACCCGGATCAGGTCGCCGGGTTGCACAGCCGATTGGCATCGCGGACGTTCGGCATGCTGTTCGTCAATGCCGGCGTCACCAATGCCGACGATGAAACGATCGCGGATGTGTCGACCGACGAGTTCGTGCGCGTGATGGTCACCAACGCGCTGAGCCCGATGCGCGTCATCGAAACGCTGCAGGATCTCGTACAGGCCGATGGCACGATCGGCATCATGTCGTCCGGACAGGGCAGCATCGCCAACAATGAGCGCGGCCTTCACGAGGTCTATCGCGGCAGCAAGGCGGCGCTCAACATGTTCATGCGCAGCTTTGCCGCCCGCCATGCCGATGACACCCGAACCCTGCTGCTGATGGCACCCGGCTGGGTACGCACCGACATGGGCGGTCCCGAGGCGCGCCTGAGCATCGAGGAAAGCATCCCGAACCTGGCCAACACCATGGACGCGCAGGCGGGAAAACCGGGCCTGCAATACCTGGATTACCTGGGGCGCCGGGTGCCCTGGTGAGCAAGCCCTCTCATAACCTCGCCCAAACCGTGTAGGAGCGCACCCTGTGCGCGACGGCTTCTGGCCTGGTATCGCGAAAACCCTTTCGCGCACAGGGTGCGCTCCTACCGAAAGCGGCTTATTCGAGATGCCATGGGCACCGGCGTTCACCCGATACGCGCAAGCCGGCGCAATGCGAGAATAGGCGCATGACCCTGCTCAAGTATCTCCAGGCGTATCCGCCCGCCCTGCAGGACAAGGTGCGCGAACTGATCGCGCAGCAGCGTCTCGGCGAACACCTGGCAAAGCGCTATCCGGATCACCATGACGTGCAGAGCGACAAGGCGCTGTACGCCTACGTGGCGGACCTGAAGCAGCAGCATCTGAAGAACGCGCCCGGCATCGACAAGGTGCTGTACGACAGCAAGCTCGACGTGGTGCAGCGGGCACTGGGCCTGCACACCGCGATCTCGCGCGTACAGGGCAGCCGGCTCAAGGCGAAAAAGGAGATCCGCGTGGCCAGCCTGTTCAAGGTCGCCGCGCCGGAGTTCCTGCAGATGATCGTGGTCCACGAGCTGGCGCACCTGAAGGAAGCCGAGCACAACAAGGCGTTCTACCAGCTGTGCAACTACATGCTGCCCGACTACCACCAGCGGGAATTCGACCTGCGCATGTACCTGACCTGGCGCGAACTGCCAGAGACAAACCGATGACCTCACGATCGTTCCGCCTGAGCGCAGGCCTGCAAGGTCGCACGCGGGGAGCGGCCATGGATGGCCGCAGCTTTGAGGAGCGAGGAAGTCGAAGGATGCCGTGCTGCGACCCTTCGACTTCGCTGCGCTACGCTCAGGGTGAACGGTCAGGAAACCCAGGCCAACCGAATGGGAAATGACGATGGATAGTGCCGCACTCCAAAAATACCTGCTGCGGTTGTTCGAGCGGCACGACGTGGAACTCGAAGCCGACGAAGACGGCTGGCTGGCCACTGACGGTGACTTTCCGGTGGTCCACGCCCAATGGCACGAAGGCGCCTCGGGCGAGCCGGGCCGCCTCGATATCGACGTAGTGCTGAGCGAGGAACGCTGCATCGAGGAAAGCTTCGCCGGTCACGGCTCCGGCAAGGACGCCTGCATGAATGCCCTGCACGCCTTCGAGCAAAGTGCATTCCACCCACTGCTGGCCGCGTGCTGGTACGTCACCGACGACCGGAAGATGACCATCACGGCATGGGAATTCGGCGTACACACATGGGACGTGTTCATCGGTCCGTTCGCACTGCACGGCGCGGACATCACCGACATGGAAATGCTCGAACAGGTGCCGGCCGCAATCAAGGCGGCGCTGGAGCGCGAAGCCCTGACTCCCGAACTGCACTGGCTACGCCTGATGTACCGCCGCACAGCGGAAGGTGAAGCGCGTTGCGAAGTCCTGCTCGATAACGAGCCGTGGGCGGCGGGGACGCTTGCGCTGACAGCATTGGCGTGGCCAAAGAACGGCGGCTACAGCGCGCACGGTTTCATGTTGCTGGACATGCGCGATTACTGAGCGGATGGCGTGGGTTTCGCGGCCGGTGCCTTTTCCTTCATCACCCCTCTGACGGCTGAATGCGTATGCCTTTCTTGTTCAATGGCGAACCGGAGGGCACGCGCTGCGTGATGATGATCTTGTGGATGTCGTACAAGCTGCCAGCACGTGGCACAACATGCACATTGCCCTGCACTGGTGGACCAAGCCGCCCCAGCACGAATACGGGGTAGACACCGGATACCGCCTTGTCCACGATCTCCTGCGAAACCGCAAAAGGGCGTTCGAGGACGATACTGTCCAACTCGTTCCCACCTTCGTAGTTGGCCTTGTCCGGGTAGAGAATCAAATCACCGAAATCGCTCACCAGATAGCCAGTGAGCCCCACGATCTTTCCACGATACGCCGACGGATTCGCCTGCAACCGATACCAGGAAACCCCGCACGACGCGACGACCGACCATTGTTCGCAAGCGCCAGGGTCCCGCACTGATCCCTGACCGTCATCGCCATTCGTCGCGGCCGCAGTCGTTTTTGCCACGGCGACTGCACCCGACATGAGCAACGCCAAGGCTCCCAATACCAACACTGTCCAAATCCGACGCATATCAGAGCACTTTCCGTACGGTGCGTTTTGCATACTCGCTCCATGTCTGCTGCGGATTGTCTTGCATGGCACGAGTCGACCATGCGAGCACGCGCCCACTCGGCAACGACACATACGCCGTTACATATGGCAATGCGCTGGTTTGCTTGGTCATGGCAGCTGCCACGTAAAGGTCGTTGTCCGAGAACCCAAGTTCAACCGGGTGGCTGTGAATGTAGCCCGACAAAAGGCCGCCTATCACCCGACCACCATCCTGAACCACCACCCCGCATTGATAGCTCAAACGGCAATTCTCGCGTCCCGCGACCGGAGTGCCGACAGCCGTCAGGCCATTGCCATTTCCTGTGAGGGAAAACAGCAAGGCGCCCGACTCCACTCCGTACCGGGTCGTGATGGGCTGCATCACACGGGCGCAAGCCTTGGCGGCGGCATCACGTGTATGAAAGACAGTCCGAGTAACCTGCAGCATGGCGTCAGTCACGAGTTTGCCTACGCGCGCCTGCAAGCTTGGGTCAATGACATTGACCGGCTTGCGTTGGCTCCAGTCGATAGCCGATTCCGTCATGTCCATTGCTCCTTGCCTGACTGAAGAACCAAACTTTATGCAGTGCAGATCTATCGCGTCAATGCTGCAAGCAAACTTCCGCGACCCATATCAACCTCTGCGTATTTGCAAGAAGCGTTTCAAAGCAGGCTCGGGCTCAACATCTCCCCATCAATTCACATGATTGAATTCCGGCATGGCCTTGAACAGCTGCCCGCTGCGCCAAGCCTCCGCACCCTTCCGCTGATAAACCACCTTCCCGCCCACCACCGTATACAACACCCGCGTGCGCAGGATCTGGTCGGCCGGCATGGTCAGCAGGTTGCCGGAGAACACCACCATGTCGGCGAGTTTGCCCGGGGTGAGTGAACCGAGTTTGTGGTCCTGGTGGATCGCGTAGGCGTTGTTCCAGGTGTAGGCGCGCAGCTCCTGCATGCGGGTCTTGGCCTGCGCGGGGAAGAAGGTCTTGCCGTGGCCGTAGGCGCGGGTTACGCCGCAGTAAAAGTTGGGGATGGGGTTGGTGTCTTCGACCGGGGTGTCGGTGCCGTCCAGCACGATGGCGCCGCTGTCGATCAGGGTGTGCCACATGTAGGCGCCTTCCTTTGCGCGCTGCTCGCCGATGCGCGAGACCACCATCGGCGCATCCGAGCAGGCATGGATGGATTGCATCGAGGCGATCACGCCCATCTGGGCGAAGCGCGGGATGTCGGCGGGGCTGAGGTGTTGCGCGTGTTCGATGCGCCAGCGCAGGTTATGCGCAGCGGGGTATTCGTCGAAGATTTTCTGGTACATGTCCAGCAGTTCGCGGTTGGCGCGGTCGCCGATGGCGTGGATAGACACCTGGAAACCGTCGCGTGCGGCGATGCGCGCGACTTGCGCCAGCGTGCTCATCGACGTGACGTTCTTGCCGGTGACACCGGGCGCATCGCTGTACGGCTTCAGGAACCACGCGCTGTGCGTGCCCAGCGCACCATCGGAAACATCCTCGCCCACGCCGAGCACGGTGAAGTGGTCGTCGGCAAAACCGTTGATGTGGTAATCGGCGAGATGCTTGTCGAGGCTTGCCACATCGGTGACGTCGATGTTGACGTACAGGCGTAGCGGGAAGCCCTTGGTCGCCTGCTGCTTCATCCAGTCGACCGTCTTGAAATTCGCACCCATGTCGACGAAGCCGGTGATGCCCTTGCTCACCTCGTTCTGCATGGCGAGCTTGAGCGACTGCTCCCTGCGCGCGGCCAGTTCCTGCGGTGGCAGGCTGTCCAGATAGCGGCTGTAGGCCGCGTACACCGGGTCGCCAGCAGTGTCGCGCAGCATGCCGATGGCGTCACCCTTGCTGTCGCGCACGATGCTGCCGCCGGCGGGATCGGGCGTGTCACGGGTAATGCCGGCCAGTTTCAGCGCCGCCGCATTGGCGTAAATCGCATGGCCGCTGGCGTGCGACAGCAGCACGGGATTGTTCGGCGATACCGCGTCGAGGCTGGCCGGCAGCGGCAGGCCATCGACATTGGGCTGCGGCGCCTTGGTCCATTTGCTCTGCTGCCAGCCCTGGCCGACGATCCACTCGCCCGGCTTGGCCTTGGCCACCGCGGCCTTGACCATCGCGACCACGCCATTCCAGTCCTTCGGCTGGCCCGCGTTGATCTCCATCAGCGAATCACCGGTGTCCATCAGATGGCCGTGGCCCTCGATGAAGCCCGGCGTGACGAAGGCGCCGTGCAGATCCAGCACCTTGGTGTGCGGGCCGATGTAATGCGCAATCGACTCGTCACTGCCGAGCGCGGCGATCTTGCCGTCCTTCACCGCCAGCGCCTGCACATGCGGCTGCAACGGATCGAGCGTGGCGATGCTGGCATGTTGCAACACCAGGTCGGCAGCAGGAATCGTGGGCGGGAAGCCCTTGATCGGTGCATCGGCGGCGAACGTGGCCGTGGCAGCCAGCAACAGGACCGGAAGGCTCAGACGAGACAGGCGCATGGTTTTCCCCAATTGGATCGCGTGAAGGCGATCGGGGGAGCGTAAGCAGGCACTTGCATGGGGTCAACCTGGCAAAAGGCACCCCACCCCAGCCCTCCCCTGCGCACAGGGGAGGGAGTCGGGCGCCTACGGACCATCCAAATCTTCCCCTGCGTGTGGGGGAACAAGACGGCGGTTACGCGATGCGCCGGTAGGTGCCTTGCATCACCGGCTCCCAATGGATGCCGCCATCGAAGGAGCTTTCCAGCGTCAGCCGGTAGCTGTCTTCATCCAGCGACTCGTAGATATGCCTCGTTTGCCCGCGCGACGAACTGCGCAGGAATACCAGCCGCCGACCATCCCAGTGACCGAGTGCAGGCTGCGTGGGCGTGAAGCCGTAGCTGTCGAACCAGTACAGCCCGTATTGGTCATGTTCGGGGCCAGCCGCGAACACTGCATGGACCTGCAGCGCTGGCTGACCGCCGCGTTCCTCGCGGTAATCCTGCAGCAGCACCCGGTGACCCAGGTCGAACCGTGCCGACACGCGCGCACTTGCCGGGCCGCCCTGCCCCCAGCGCGTGGTGGCAATGGTTTCCTCGCCGAGCCATTCGCCGGCAAGCAGGGCGAGCGCGTTGTCCGTCATCGTCGTCGACATGGCTCAACCCTCCCCGCGCATCTGCCGCGGTACCAGCATGTGCTTGGCGATGTAGCCGTGCATGCGGCCCAATGCGCGCGCCAGGTGCAAGGTAGCGAACAGCAGCACGATGCCGAGCACGCACATCGCGATCGCATCGCCCCAGCCCGGAATGTGCTGGCCGAAGCCCCAGTCCACCGTGATCTGATGATCTACATACAGCCCCTGCAACCAGTCACGGCCAAACAGCATCGTCAATGGCAGGCCGAGGAAGCCCACGGTGAGGCCGAGCAGGGTCACCATCGTCGTGAAATAGAAGATGCCCAGCGGCAGCATCAACCACATGTAGCAAAGCGTGGTCCAGATATGCACGTCGGCGAACATGGCGCCGATGCGTTGCAGCAGGCCGCGACCGGGTTGGGCATACACCGGCCGACGCGGCATGCGCACGCCGAGCATGGCTTCCACGATGCGGCCTTCCATCAGCGAAAGCCCACGCACGGTGGCGAAGAACAGCACCACCACGAGCAGCCCGATGATCAACACCGACAAGCCGGCCGACAGCGACAACCCCACGGTCACCCAGGTGAAATAGAAGATGCCGGTGGCCAGCGAGAGCAGCAGGTAGAACAACGAGCCCCAGGTGCGCGGATCGACAGCCACACCGAAGAATCGCCCCACCCACGAGCGCCGCTTCGGCAACGGCGGCGGCCGCAACGCGCGCTGGATCTTGATCTCCTGGTCGCGGTAGATCTCGGCTACTTCTTCCGGCGCGCCGTAGCTGCCGACGACGTGTTCGAGCATCTCCGCTTCGCTGCGGCTTGGTTGCTCGGCCAGTTCGGCGCGCAGGTGTTCTTCGGCGTCGTACAGCGCGTCCTGGATCAGCGCGGGGTCCGCGCCACGCAGGGCCGCGCGCAATTGCTTGAGGTAGTCCGCGATCGTCCGCGGCATGCCTGATGACGATATGCCCATCACATCTCTCCCTGCAGAACCTTGTCGACGGAATCGCGGGTGGCATTCCACGCGGCCACCCATTCGCGCAACATCTCGCGGCCAAACTTCGTAATGCGGTAATAGCGTCGCGGCGGCCCGCTCACCGAGGGCTCCACCTCGCTGGCCAGCAAACCGGAGGCTTCCAGGTTGCGCAGCACCGGATACAGCGCGCTCTGCTTGCCGGCCAGCACGCCTTCGGCCACTTCTTCCAGCCGCTTGGCGATCTGGTAGCCGTACAGCGGCTGGCGCGACTGCCCCAGTACCGCCAGCAACACCAGCGACACGGTGCCGGAGGACAGCTCCTTCTGGAACTTCTTCAACTGGCCTGCGTTGTCGTCCATCAGCTCACCCGCACTGACCTATGTCGTTGAGTGAATCATAGTGTGAAGTTATGAATAGTCATGGGTATGAAGTCATGCATGGCGGTACCCGCCGGTTTCTTCTATGTTGTCGGCTCTTTCCATCGACCCTGGCACCTGCATGACCGCACTCCCGCAGCAACCGGATCATCTCCAGCGCAGCCTTTCCAACCGCCACCTGCAGCTGATCGCCATCGGCGGCGCCATCGGCACCGGCCTGTTCATGGGTTCGGGCAAGACCATCAGCCTGGCCGGGCCCTCGATCCTGCTGGTCTACCTGATCATCGGCGTCATGCTGTTCTTCGTGATGCGGGCGATGGGCGAATTGCTGCTGTCGAACCTGGAGTACAAGTCGTTCATCGACTTCTCCACCGACCTGCTCGGCCCATGGGCCGGCTTCTTCTGCGGCTGGACGTACTGGTTCTGCTGGATCGTCACCGCCATCGCCGACGTCATCGCGATCGCCTCCTACGCACAGTTCTGGTTTCCCGGGCTGGCGCCATGGATACCGGCGCTGTTCTGCGTGCTGATCCTGCTGACGCTGAACCTCACCGCGGTGAAGCTGTTCGGCGAAATGGAATTCTGGTTCGCGCTGATCAAGATCGTGGCGATCGTGGCGCTGATCGTGGTCGGCTTCGGCATGATCGCCTGGGGCTTCCATTCGCCCAGCGGCCACAAGGCCTCGCTGGCCAACCTGTGGAACGACGGCGGCTTCTTCCCGAAGGGCCTGGGTGGCTTCTTCGCCGGTTTCCAGATCGCGGTGTTCGCCTTCGTCGGCATTGAGCTGGTGGGAACCACGGCAGCCGAGACCGCCGACCCGGAGCGCAACCTGCCCAAGGCGATCAACTCGATCCCCGCGCGCATCATCCTGTTCTACGTGCTGGCGCTGGTGGTGATCATGACGGTGACGCCATGGCGGCTGGTAGAGGCGGACAAGAGCCCGTTTGTGGAACTGTTCGTGCTGGCCGGCATCCCGGCCGCGGCCAGCCTGATCAACTTCGTGGTGCTGACCTCGGCAATGTCTTCGTCCAACAGCGGCATTTTCTCCACCAGCCGCATGCTTTACGGCCTGGCGCAGGAAGGCCATGCGCCCAGCGGCTTCAGCCGCCTGTCGCGCGCGGCGGTACCTTCGCGCGGTCTGCTGTTCTCCTGCGGCTGCCTGCTGGTGGGCGCGACCATGGTGTACGTAATCCCGAACCTGGTCACCGCCTTCACCCTGGTCACCACGCTGGCCGCGGTGCTGTTCATGTTCGTGTGGTCGCTGATCCTGTGCACCTACATCGCCTACCGCCGCAAGCGCCCGCAGCTGCATGCGGCATCGAACTACAAGATGCCCGGCGGCGTGGCGATGTGCGTGGTCTGCCTGATTTTCTTCGCCTTCGTCATCGTGCTGCTGACCTTGCAGCCGGACACCCTCAAGGCGCTGCTGGCCAGCCCGGTGTGGTTCGTGCTGCTGGGCATCGGTTACTTCTGGAAGGGCCGGCACGGTGGCAAATCCGCCATTGGCAGATAAGCTCACACCCCACGCCGAAGCAACGTAAAATGGCGCGCCATTCGCCTCAGGGAAGACCCATGCACAGTTCGTCGGGCGTTTCGATCATTCATCCGCGCGTGCGGGAATCCGCGGAGGCCTGCCAAGCCGAGTTCGTTTCGGCGGCACCGTTCCCGCACGTGGTGATCGACGACTTCCTTGCACCGGATTTCGCCGCAGCGTTGCTGGAAAACTTTCCCGCCTTCGAGCGCGGCAACTCGGTGGGCGACGACGGCAAACCCGGCGGCAAGTCCACGCTGGCGAAGATCCGCCAGCTTGGACCGGCTTGGCAGCAGCTCGACAACGCGATCCAGAGCCCCGAGTTCCTGGAAGCCATCGGCAAGCTCACCGGCATCGGCGACCTGATCTACGACCCGTGGTATCTCGGCGGCGGTACCCACGAGAACCGCAACGGCATGAGCCTGGATCCGCATGTCGATTTCAACTACCACCCCAGCGAACGCTGGCATCGACGGCTCAACCTCATCGTCTACCTCAACCCGGAATGGGATGCGCAGTGGGGCGGTTGCCTGGAGCTGTTCCGCGATCCGCATGCCGACGCGCGACCTGCGCGCTCGGTGGCGCCCGCGTTCAATCGTTGCGTGATCTTCGAGACCTCGGAGCGCTCCTGGCATGCCTTCAGTCGCATCGAGCTGCCGCCCGAACATGCCAACCTCACGCGCCGTTCCGTCGCGCTTTACTTCTACACCAAGGAACGCCCGGCCGCGGAGACGGCACCACGTCACACGACCTATTACGTGAACCGGCAGTTGCCGATGCATCTGGACGAAGGCCACACGCTGACACGCAGCGACGTGGCCGAGATCAAGCAACTGATCGAACAACGCGACGGACACATCCACATGCTCTACGCCGAGAACACTGCGCTGCGCCAAGCCCAGGATGCCGGGCTTACCGGGCATCTGCTGTACCTGGCCAAGCGCGCCTTCGTGCGCTTCCGGAAATAGCGCCGGGCGCAGACTGTCTGTTCCTGCTAACGTGCCGCGACGCCAACGCCCCGGGGAGACCACCATGCGCCGCCATCTTGTCACCGCCGTTGCGATAGCGCTCGGCCTCGTCGCAACCCAGGCCATCGCTGCGCAAGACAAGCCCACACCGACCACCAAACAGCTACTGGCCGCCGCGAAACCCGCCGAATGGCGCACGCCTGCGCCGGATAACCTGCTCTACATGCAGTTGCCGCAGGGTCGCGTGGTGATCGAATTGGCACCGGCGTTCACTCCTTTGCATGCAGCCAACATCCGCACCCTGGTGCGCCAGCATTATTTCGACGGCCTGGCCATCGTGCGGGTGCAGGACAACTTCGTGACGCAGTGGGACGACCCGAACGGCGACGACGGCGGCGACAAAGCGAAGATGCATCCGCTGGGCAAGGCCAAGGCCACCTTGCCGCCGGAATTCACCCGCTCGATCGATCCGAAGCAGCCGTGGACCCCGCTGCCCGACGGCGACGTCTACGCGCCGCAAGTCGGTTTCTCCGGCGGCTTCCCGGTGGCGCGCGATCCGGCCAACGGCAAGGAATGGCTGGTGCAGTGCTACGGCATGGTTGGCGTGGGCCGCGATGTGCCACCGAACAGCGGCAACGGCAGCGCGCTGTACGCGATCATCGGCCAGGCACCGCGTCGACTCGACCACAACCTGGCCGTGGCCGGCCGCGTGCTGCAAGGCATGCAATACCTGTCCGCGCTGCCGCGCGGCACTGGCCCGATGGGCTTCTACGCCAAGGCCTCGGAGCGCACACCGATTATCTCGGTGAAACTGGCCAGCGAGTTGCCCCCGGCCCAGCGCGAGAAGATCCAGGTCCTGCGCACCTCCAGCCCCACCTTCACCGCAATGATCGACGCCGCCCGCCACGGCCATAACGCGTTCTATCCGACGCCGGTGGGCAAACTGGGCATTTGCGATATCCATGCGCCGGTGCGGGTGGATGGGAAGCCCGTTTCGCCATAGCGCTTTGCTCCCTCCCCTGCAAGCAGGGGAGGGTTGAGGTGGGGTCACCCCATCTCGTGGCAGGCCCGCCTCCCCCCTCCCAGCCTTCCCTGCATGCAGGGGGAGGAGCAAACACACACACCTTGCCAGCATTGTCCACAGGCCGAAATCGGCAAATACGCCAGCGCAGGGCAACATCTCATTCAGCCGGAATCCTTATGGTGGGGGAAGGTCCGGCAAACGTGTCGGCTTGGCCAATTCAGCAGAACCTGCCCTATGCCGTTGACCGACAATCTGGTTTTCCTTCAAGCATGGTTTCGCACGCCACGGCGTGTGGGCGCCGTGATGCCCTCCGGCCCTGCGCTGGCGCGCCTGATCACCGCCGGCATCAGCGAGGCGGTGGGTCCGGTGATCGAACTCGGTCCGGGCACCGGCGTATTCACCCGCGCGCTGCTGGCGCGCGGCGTACGCCCCGAGCAATTGGCTCTGATCGAAACCAACCCTCATTTTGCCCGTTCGCTGACACATCGCCACCCACAGTCACATGTATTGAGCATGGATGCGACAAGGTTGGGCCACATCCAGCCGCTGTTCGGCGACAGGCGCGCCGGTGCCATCGTCAGCGGCCTGCCCTTGTTGTCGATGCCGGCACTTCACGTCTCGGCCATCGTGCAAGGTGCGTTCGAACGCCAGTTGCGCGCTGATGGCGTGTTCTATCAGTTCACCTACGGCCCTCGCTGTCCGCTGCCGCACAGCTTGCTGGAGCGCCTAGGCCTGAAAGCGCAACGGGTGGGCAGCACCCTGTTCAACCTGCCGCCCGCCTCCGTCTACCGCGTGACCCGCCGCGAAAGTCCGTAACGAAGCCGCATTGAAATCCTCCGCGTGATGCAAGTGGACATGGCTGCGTCAGAGGCATCATGAGCGGTGGCTTTTGCACCATGCCTTTCGGTGGGCTGACGGCCATGCAATAACGCCACTCTTGCTCGTCATCCCGGCGCAGGCCGGGATCCAGTAGCGATCACGCTCGCTCAAGCCATCCAGTCACTGGATGACCAGACCTTCGTCTGTTGAAAAGCACCTCCGGCCTTCGCCGGAATGACGGGCACGATAGGGCGTCGCCAACCGATCTTGAGTCGTCTCCTGGCCATACCCGGTGCAAACGGCGCCACGCCGCCATGTTCCAGAACCATGTCCGATTTATTCCGGACAGCAGTCAGCCTGCGCCGGAATGACGGTGAGGAAGAACATTGGCAGAGGAGGCAATGGCTCGTGCCGCCCATGCCTCACCGATACCCCGCCGCCTGCAATTCGAACAATTCTGCGTAACGGCCGCCGGCACTCACCAACTCATCGTGGCTGCCGATCGCCTCGATCCGGCCGCCTTCCATCACGATGATGCGATCGGCCATGCGCACAGTGGAGAAGCGGTGCGAGATCACCACCGCGCTGCGTTCGTGCGACAGCTCCTTGAAGCGCTGGAACACCTCGAACTCGGCGCGCGCGTCCAGTGCGGCGGTGGGTTCGTCGAGAATCAGCAACTGCGCGTCGCGCATGTAGGCGCGGGCGATGGCGATCTTCTGCCACTCGCCGCCGGACAGGTCCACGCCATCCTTGAACAGTTTGCCCAGGCGCTGGTCGTATCCACCCGGCAAGCGTCCGATCACTTCGTCGGCCACGCTGCGATGGGCCGCATCCTCGATGCGTGCACGATCGGCGCGCGCCTCGATCCGGCCCACGGCGATGTTGTCCGCCGCGTCGAAGTGGTAGCGCACGTAATCCTGGAAAATCACCCCGACGTTCGCGCGCAGGGCCTCCAGGTCGTACTCGGCCAGCGGATGACCGTCGAGCAGGATGCGGCCCTCGTCCGGGTCGTACAGCCGCGACAACAGTTTCACCAGGGTGGTCTTGCCCGCGCCGTTCTCGCCCACCAGCGCCAGCACTTCGCCCGCGTGCAGGGTGAAGTCGAGATGGCGCACCGCCCAGCGTTCGGAGCCGGGGTAGCGAAAGCCGACATCCTCGAACACGAAGCCGTCGCGGATCGGCTGCGGGAACGGTCGCGGCTGCGCCGGCGACAGGATCTCGGGGCGAATCTGGAAGAACGAGAACAGGTCATCCAGGTACAAGGCCTGCCCGGCCACCTGCGAGAAACCGGTGAGCAGGCTTTCCAGCAAGGTGCGCAGGCGCCGGAACGAGGCCGACAGGAAGGTCAGGTCGCCCACGCTGAACTGGCCGTGCACGGTGCGCCAGGCAATAACCACGTAGGCGGCGTAGTAACCGATCGTGCCGATGGTGGTGAACAGCCCGCCCCAGCCCGCACGGCGCAAGGCGATGCGTCGGTTGGCGTAGTAGATCGACCATGACAGTTCGCGGTAGCGATCGACCAGGAAGCGGTTCAGGCCGAAGCTTTTCACTTCCTTCGCGGTCTGCGCACTGGCGCCGAGGATGCGCAGGTAGTCCAGCTCGCGTCGCTCCGGCGTCCATTGATGATTTACCGCGTAACTCTGCGCGTTGAAATGAAACTCGCCGAGGAACGCCGGCACCAGCGCCACCAGCAACAGCACGATCAGCCACGGCGCATACACCAGCAGGCCCACCGCGAAGCTGATGATGGTGACCATGTCCTGCGCCTGCCCCAGCAACTGCGTCAGCAGCGAGCTGCGCCCGGCCACCTGGCGGCGCGCGCGGTCGAGCCGGTCCTGCAGGTCGGCGTCCTCGAAATCCTCCAGATCCAGCGAGGCGGCATGCTCCATCAGGCGCACGCTGGTGCTGTTGGCGTACAGCTCGGACAGCAGCGAATCGATCATCGAGACGATGCGGCCAAGCAGGTCCGCCGCCACCGCCAGCGCAAACTCCGCCGCCAGCAGCAGCCACAGATGTTGCAAGGCCGGACTGCCCAGCCACGCCGTCGGGTCCACCTTCACGCTGCCACCAGCGAGCAGGTGCACCACTGCATCGATGATCAGCTTGCCGACATACAACGTCGACACCGGCAGCAACGCGCGCAGCAACCGCAGCACGACGGTACACACGCACAGCCACGGGCTGGTGCGCCAGATGCTGGCGAGGAACGGCGGCAGGTTGCGCAACGCGACGAAGCGCTCGCGCAGGCTCTTCGGCGGCGACGGTTCGTGATGGCCGCCGGCGCGCGGGCCCGCAGTTTGATGAGGCATGCTCGGTTCCTGGTGGCGTGGCGTCCGCACGGGACGCCAACACTTGTAAACGACATTACTACGATATATCTTAATTCATACTTGCGATATATCGGAATCATGTCATGAGACTGCATCATCACTTTTTCAAGGCCATGCAGCATGGCCATCACGGCTGCCACGGCAGCTACGAAGGCGAGCATCACGAGCGCCATGCCGGGCGGGGCCCGTTCGGTGGCGCGTTCGGCGGACGCCACGGCGAAGACAGCTTCGGCGACTGGAACGGATTGCGCGGCGGCGGTCGCCACGGTGGCGGTCGCATGTTCGGCCATGGCGACCTCAAGCTGTTGCTGCTGGCGCTGATCGAACAGCAGCCGCGGCACGGCTACGAGCTGATCCGCATCATCGAGGAAATGTTCCACGGCCAGTATTCGCCCAGTCCCGGCGCGATCTATCCCACCCTGACCATGCTGGAAGAACTCGGCCATGCCGAGATCCAGAGCCAGGAGGGCAACCGCAAGCTGTACGGCATCACCGCCGAAGGCCGCGCCTTCCTCGACGAAAACCGCGAGGCGGTGGAAGCCGTCACGGCGCGCACCCGGCACAGCGCGCGCATGGCAGCGAAAATGGCCGCCCCGATGATCGTGCGCAAGGCCATGCACGCGTTGAAGCATGCGGTGCTGATGCACGGCATGGAATGGGACAAGGCCGAAGCGCAACGCATCGCCGCCATCCTCGAACGCGCTGCCAGCGAGATCGCCAGTGGTCGAGCGCAAGACTGATCCCACGCCGGCCCTGGCCGGCTGGGCGGCACGCTGCAAGGAACACGGGCTGACGTTCACCGCGCCACGACAGGCCATCGTTCGCACCTTGCTGGAAGCCGACGGCCCACTCGATGCCGTTGCCGTACTGCCTTTCCAGCCCGAATCTGATCAGCCACACGCGGCCAGAACCACGCACCTGATCACGTAACGCCCTTCCTCCCGCGCCAGCCATCGCCACGCGCTTTCGTTCACCCCACACGGAAATCCCCCGATGGCCCCACACCTCAACCAGCGACTGCGCCACGACGTCGTGTTTCGTACGCTTGACGTGTTGCGCGTCGAGCGCCTCACCCCACACATGCAGCGCGTGACGCTGGGCGGCGCCGCATTGCGCGGCTTCCGCAGCCCCTCGCCGGACGACCACGTAAAGCTGTTCTTCCCCAACCGTGCCGGCCAGCTCGTACCACCGACGCTGGGGCCGAACGGCGTCGAATTCCCGGCCGGCCTGGAACCCTCGCCAATGCGCGACTACACCCCGCGTTACCACGATGCCGAACGCGGCGAGCTGGTCATCGACTTCGTGCTGCATGGCGATGGCCCGGCCTCCATCTGGGCCTGGCAGGCAGGCCCGGGACAACAGCTCGGCACCGGCGGTCCGCGAGGTTCCTTCGTGGTCGCCGACGACTTCGACCATTACGTGCTGATCGGCGACGAAACCGCCCTGCCGGCCATCGGTCGCTGGCTGGAGGAAATGCCGGCCAGCACCCGGATCAGCGCACTGATCGAAATCCCCGAAGTGCAGGATCGCCAATCGTTGCCGGCCCGTACCGGCCTCGACATCACCTGGCTGGAACGCGATGGTCGCCCCGCCGAGCAGGAAGGCTTGCTGGAACACGCCCTGCACGCGCTGCCAACACCTCCCGGCGACACCTTCTACTGGATCGCCACCGAATCGCGCCGCGCCCGCGCCATGCGCCAATGGCTGGACCAGCGCGGCGTGCCGAAAGACTGGATCAAGGCCAGCGGCTACTGGAAGGCCGGCCTGGACGACGACGAGGATTGAGCCGGCCAATGCCCCTCTCCCCTCGGGAGAGGGGTTGGGGTGAGGGCTCGGCCACATTGCTACCTTTCGCTCCGATCGAACCCTCACCCGGCTGCCGCCACCCTCTCCCAAAGGGAGAGGGATTCACTGGGCAGCACCTTTCTGAATGGCAGCGGCTTTCGCTGAAATGATGGACAAACAATAGGCGTTGCACGACTCCCGCAAGTGAATGCTTGGTGAGCGGAACCGAGCCATCACCACAAAACCTTGTCGCGGCATCGGTTATGTCTTGGCTATTGTCGGCCGTTCGGTGGCCGCCTTCCGGGAGAAGCTGTCCATGACGCGCAGTCGCAAGGTATTGGCATGGATCATCGGCGTGTGGCTGGCGCTGGCGGTGATCCTGATCGTGATCATCGCGCTGTTCGACTGGAACCGGCTGCGGCCCACGATCGATGCCAAGGTCAGCCAGGCCATCGGACGCCCCTTCGCAATCAACGGCGACCTCGACGTGGCCTGGCGGCGTGAGCACGATGCGCACGGCCTGCGCGCGTGGGTGCCGTGGCCGCAGATCACCGCCCATGATGTCAGCATCGCCAACCCGGCGTGGGCCTCGCAGCCGCGGTTCGCGCATCTCGATGCCTTGCGTTTCAGCCTGTCGCCGCTGGATCTGCTGGTGTTCCGCGTGAAGATTCCGCAGCTGCAACTGGTGCAACCCGACGTCGACCTCGAACGCGACGCAAAGGGTCGCGCCACCTGGGACTTCACCCTGCCGCAAGACAAGACGCCGTCCCGATGGACGCTGGATCTCGGCGCGATCGGGTTCGACCGCGGGCACATTGCGCTGGATGACGCGGCGACCAAAGCGAAGCTGAAAGTGGACATCACCCCGCTGAAGCAGGCCATTCCCTACGACCAGATCGTGGCGCAGACCGTCGCCGATGCACGCACCCAGGCCAGCCACAGTGCCGGCAGCGCCGCCGGGAAATCGGTGGCCACGAGCAGCGGCACGCATGGCAATGGCCAGCCCGGCGACAGCAAGGCCAGCGCCACCAGCTACCAATTCGCGTGGACAGCCAAAGGCAGCTACCAAGGCGCGAGCCTGGACGGCAGCGGCAAGACCGGTGCCGTGCTGGCGCTGCAACAGGCCGAACAACCCTTCCCGGTGCAGGCGCACTTGCGCATCGGCGACACCCATATCGCGCTGGTGGGCACGTTGACCGACCCGCTGCACCTGGGCGCGCTCGACCTGCGCCTGTGGTTCGCCGGCTCCAGCATGGCCAGGCTTTATCCGATTATCGGCGTCACCTTGCCCGACACGCCGCCCTACGCCACCCGCGGCCGACTCACCGCCGAACTGCATCGCAACGGCAGCCGCTTCGGCTATCACCATTTCCATGGTCGCGTCGGCGGCAGCGACCTGGCCGGCGACCTCGATTTCGTCACCGGCGGCGCCCGCCCGAAGCTGAGCGGCGACGTGCATTCGAAACTGTTGCGCTTCGCCGACCTGGCACCGCTGATTGGTGCGAATGACACGGCCACAACCCCCGCCCCCGCCGACGCCAAGCCCAAATCCACGCCCAGCGATCGCGTGCTGCCCACGGCACCGTTCCGTACCGATCGCTGGAAGGCGATGGATGCCGACGTGACCTTCAGCGCTGACCGCATCGTGCACGGCAAGGCGCTGCCGATCGAATCGCTCGATACCCACGTGATCATGGACGCTGGCGTGCTGCATCTGGACCCGCTGCAGTTCGGCGTGGCCGGCGGCAAGGTCGACAGCGCCCTGCGTCTCGACGGCAGCACCACGCCGATGCATGGCACGCTGGCCCTGCACGCCCGCCACCTCAAGCTCAAGCAGTTGTTCCCCACCTTCCAGCCGATGCAAACCAGCCTGGGCGAGATCAATGGCAACGCGGCGCTGGATGCGCGCGGCAACTCCGTGGCCGCCCTGCTCGGCAGTGCCAATGGCGAATTGAAGCTGCTGATGAACGATGGCGCGATCAGCCGCAACCTGCTGGAAACCGCCGGCCTCAACGTGGGCAACATCATTCTCGGCAAACTGTTCGGCGACAAGACGGTGAAGATCAACTGCGCCGCCAGCGATTTCATCGCCAAGGATGGCCTGTTCGACACCAAGCTGTTCGTGCTGGACACGCCGGACGCGCTGATCGATGTCACCGGCACGGTGAACTTCGCCAACGAGAAGCTCGACCTCGACGTGATTCCGCATACCAAGGGACTGCGCATCCTGTCGCTGCGCTCGCCGCTATACGTGAAAGGCACGCTGAAGAATCCGGACGTAGGCATCCACCCCGGCCCGCTGCTGCTGCGTGGCGGCGGGGCCATCGCCCTCGGCGTGGTGGCGGCACCGGCGGCGGCACTGATCGCGTTGATCGCGCCCAGCCACGACACCGGTAATGCCAATACCTGCCGCGCGGTACTGCAGAAGATGCGCGGCCCGTCCGGGGCCGCCCCGACGAAAGTCGCATCACCGAAGCATCCGGCCCCGGCAACGGCACACTGACGGGCATGTCGGGCCGCCACTACGGGGCCCGGCGGCCTCCCAGGCCGCATCCGGGCGGCTGCGGATCGCATAAAATGGCGCGTCCCTTCCCGGCCTCGCCCCATGCAACCGATCCACCGCGCCCGCCTGCAGATCCACTTCTGCGTTTTGCTGTGGGGCTTCACCGCCATCATCGGCAAGTTGATCACCTTGCAGGCCCTGCCGCTGGTGTGGTGGCGCATGCTGTTGGTCGCATTGACGCTGCTGCTGATGCCGAAAGTGTGGCGCGGCCTGCGCGCCATGCCTGCGCGCACGCGTTGGGCCTATGCCGGCATCGGCGTACTGGTGTCGCTGCACTGGCTCACCTTCTACGCCGCGATCAAGCTGTCCAACGCCTCGGTGGGTGCCACCTGTCTGGCGCTGGGCCCGGTCTTCCTGGCCTTCATGGAACCCTGGCTGGCGAAGCGCCGCTTCGACCCGCGTGAACTGTTCATCGGCGCGGCAGTAGTGCCGGGCGTAGTGATGGTGGTGGGCGGCGTACCGCACGCCATGCGCCTCGGGCTTGCCGTCGGCGTGCTGTCGGCCCTGTTCGTGGCGCTGTTCGGCTCGCTCAACAAGCGCATGGTGGAACACGGCGACCCGCTCACCGTCACCTGCATCGAGCTGGGCACCGGTACATTGTTCCTCACCCTGCTGGCGCCGCTGCTGCCGCACACCGGCGCGGCCTTCGTGCTGCCCAGCGTCCACGATGCGCTGCTGCTGTTGGTGCTGTCCTTCGGCTGCACCCTGCTGCCGTTCGCGCTGGCACTGGTGGCCTTGCGCCACATGACCGCGTTCGGCACGCAGATGGTGACCAACCTGGAACCGGTCTATGCGATCGTGCTGGCCATCGTGCTGCTGGGTGAGCAACGCCAGTTGGACAACTGGTTCTACGCCGGCGTGACGGTGATCCTGCTGGCGGTGTTCACGCATCCGCTGCTCGGCCGCAACCGTCGCCGGCGTCCCGCACAAACCGAACTGCTCGGCACCACCGAAAGCCACAATATCGTGGAATAGCGCCCTGCCCAGCCAAAACCCCGCCGGCGAGGCACCGCCAAGAGCTGCCTCGCCGGGTAACCACTGCGATGGTCCAGCGCCACCTATACTGGCAGCCCCTCGCACGCCGCCATGCCCATGAATTACCGCCACGCCTACCATGCCGGCAACTTTGCCGACGTTCTCAAGCACGTCGTGCTGCTGGCACTGCTCGAATCGCTGAAGAGCAAGCCGACGCCGTTCGGGCTGATCGACACCCATGCCGGCAGCGGCAGCTATGCGCTGGATGGCGTCGAGGCCAACAAGACCCGCGAATACAAGGATGGCGTCCAGCGCCTGATGTTCCCTGACATGTCCCGGGGCGCGGCCTCCATGGAAGCCCTGCCACCGCTGCTGCGCCGCTGGCTCGACAGCATTCTGGCGCTGCCCGGCAACGAGTCCGGCTTGAAGCTCTATCCCGGCTCGCCGCTGCAGGTCGCCCACGCCATGCGCGAAAACGACAGCGCGCAACTGTGCGAACTGCATCCGGAAGAAGCCGCCAACCTGCGCGAACTGCTGCGTCGCGATGTCCGCATGCATGTGCACGCGCGCAACGGTTACGAAGCCCTGAAGGGTTTGCTGCCGCCGCCGGAGAAACGTGGTCTGGTGCTGATCGACCCGCCCTACGAGGCGCAGGAAGCCGAATACGTCACCATCGAGAAAGCGCTGAAGGAGGCTCTGCAGCGCTGGCCCACCGGCATCTACGCGGTGTGGTATCCGATCAAGCAGCGCAGCCAGGTGCAGCCGTTCCTGCGCAACCTGCGCCAGAGCGGCGCCAAACGTGTGCTGCGTGCGGAATTGCTGGTGCACCCGGACGACTCGCCGCTGCGCCTCAACGGCTCGGGCATGGTCATCCTCAACCCGCCGTGGAAACTCGACGAAGCGCTGCGCGAACCGCTGCGCGCGCTGGCGCGCCTGCTTTCGCAGGAACAGCCGGCCAAATGGACGCTGGACTGGTTGCTGCAGGAAGGCGAAACCGCCGCCACGCCCTTGCGCCAGCCAGTGGCTCCGGCCTCGCCGGCAGGTGCACGACCGCCCGGCCCGCGTCGCCATCCGCGCTGATCCCAAGACTGTTGCCTGATGCTCAATAGCTGGAAAGGCGCTGGATCCCAGCTTTCGCTCACTGCTGTCCGGAATAAAAATGTGCGATGCGTGGAAAGCCCCGAGCCGTACAACTTTGCAACCATTGAGTTCGCATGAGACTCAACGCCCCGTCTCGTCATCCCAGCGAAAGCTGGGATCCAGTTAAGATGCTGTGCGAAGCACACTCAACTTCTTGCTTTTGTGTGCTTCGCACGCATATCCGACTGGATTCCAGCTTTCGCTGGAATGACGGATTCGGCCGCCGTCATGCCTTCGCAAAATTTATTCCGGACAGCAGTGAGCTTTCGCCGGGATGACGAGCAGCATCAGATCTTCCCTGACGCTGGCCACGCTCAGCACGAACGGACTCTTTTGGCTGTGCTTCACCTCCGACCAGCAAGCACGTTGACTTCACCGCCCCCAAGGCCCCGGCCCTCCACGGCCATTTTCCGCGTACGCTTGCTGTCGCAAGCCACGCCCTGTATGAACGGGGTTTCGGGGGCAAACACCGCCCCTGGAACAACACCAGAGACCCACACGCCTGGAGCATCCTCATGCGCATCGCCATCCGCCTCTCCGTGTTCGCCCCGCTGGTTGCGCTGTTGCTGGCCGCGTGCGCACCCGCCCCGATCTACCAGACACCGCCCGGAACCGTGGCCACCACGCCCATGCAGGTGGCGCAGACACCCGAACGCTACGCGCGCGCCAATGTCATCTGGGGCGGCACGGTGGTGTCGGTAAAAAATCTCACCAACGATACCGAGATCGAGGTACTGGCCTTTCCGCTGGACTCCTCGCAGCGCCCGCGCCTGAAGGGCAACGCCGCCGGCCGCTTCATCGCCGTGCTGCCCGGTTACGTGGAGTCACTGAATTATCCGCAGGGTTCGCCCATTACCGTCAGTGGCACGCTCAACGGCAGCCGCGCCGGCACCGTCGGCCAGGCCCCCTACGTGTTCCCGTTGGTGAAGGTCACGCAGTCGCATCGCTGGACCGCCGACGAGATGCAGCGCGGCCACCCGAACATCCATTTCGGCGTAGGCATGGGCGTCGGCATTCGCTGACGCCCTAGCGGCTCAGTGGCTGAACTGTGCGAAGGTGACGAAGTGCCCACCAGGCTCGCGGTAGACGATCTCGGTGGCACCGTAGAACGTCTCGTGCCGCGGCGATACCACTTCGCAGCCTTCCAGCGCAGCGGCCAGCGCATCGATGTCCGCCACCTCCACGAACAGATAGCTGCGGTCACCCTTCCACTCCATCCCGTGCGCATGCGGATCAGCCGCCAGAGCAGCCGTGGTCTGGTACATCAGCTCGATGCCGCCGCTGGCCAGCGCCACGAAGGCCGGACCGTCTTCGCCAGGCACCTCCATGGTCACCTCGAAACCAAGCCGGTCGCGCCAGAACGCCAGGCTGGGCGCGATGGCGGGCACGTACAACACCGGGGTAGCCTTGCGGCAGGATTGGTCAGGCATGGGCATTTTCCTCGAAACATGGAGCGCCAAGCATGCCTGCTTTCACCCAGGTCGTATTGAACGAATGCGTCAGGCGCTCAGCACCAGCGCCCTGGAGTGACCCCGGCGAAACGACGAAACTCGCGCACGAAATGTGCCTGATCGCTATAGCCGGCTGCCAGCGCCACCTCCGCGGCGCCTGCATGGTGGAATTCCAACAGGTGCCTGGCCCGTTCGAAGCGGAGATAGCACAAGTGCTGGCGCGGACTCACACCCAGGCTTTCGATAAAGCGCCGCTGCAGGCTGCGCACGCCAAGGCCAGTTCGCCGCGACAGTTCGGCCACCGTGGGCAACACTTCCGCGTGTCGCAATGCGTGCAGCAAGGCCGTGGCCCCATCTCCGGCATGACCATCCAATGTCGCAATCAGGCTGGCATCAGCGAGCGCGCAGCGCGTGGAAAAATCCGGTGCATCACGCCATGCCTCCAGCGGCGGCTGCCAGTATCGTGCCGGCAACGCATCCAGTTCCGCCACCCGGTCCACCAGCAGGCTCAGTGGCGCCCCCAGCAACGGAAACAGGCCACCCGATGCAAAGCGGATGCCGAACAGGCGCTGCGTCGAGCCAGTCGACACCAGTACCGCGTGCGTCATCGTGCCCACCCATCGCGCCTGCACCGTGCCAGCCGTGAAATCGCAGATCAGGTCGGCGCAACCGTCCGGCAACACTCGATGCATTCCACCTGCGTCCGTCTCGTTCTGCTCAATGCACCAGTACGCCGCAACCATGTGGCGCAAAGGCAAGGCTGGCGGGGATTCGCAGTAGCTCATGACATGCATGGTGCCCTATGCATGGGCGAGACGCCACGCAGGCAGATTCACGCCGACTACAATACGTCGCCACTCCCGATCCGAGAGCCTGCATGTCCGGCCACGCCAATTCGCTGAAGGCGATCTTCCTCGCCCTGGGCGCGAACTTCGCCATCTTCGTCTCCAAGGCGGTCGCTGCCTTCATCACCGGCTCCGGTGCGATGCTGGCCGAGGCGATCCATTCGCTCGCCGATTGCGGCAACCAGGGGCTGCTGCTGCTCGGCATGCGCCAGGCGAAGCGACCGCCGTCCGACGACTACCCGCTGGGTTGGGGCCGTGCGCTGTACTTCTGGTCATTCCTGGTGGCGTTGCTGCTGTTCAGCGTGGGCGGCCTGTTTTCCATCTACGAGGGGGTACACAAGCTCAGTCACCCCGAGCCGCTGAAATGGCCATGGCTGGCGCTGGGCGTGCTGGCCTTCGGCATCGTCGCGGAAAGTTTTTCCATGCACGGCTGCCTGCAGGAAGTGAACAAGGCCCGCGGCGAACGAAGCCTGTGGCGCTGGTTCCGGGAAACGCGCTCGAGCGAATTGCTGGTGATCTTCGGCGAGGATTTCGCCGCTCTGATCGGCCTGTGCCTGGCCACGCTGGCCGTCGGCGCCACCATGCTCACCGGCAATTTGCTGTTCGACGCACTGGGCACCATCGCCATCGGCGTGTTGCTGGTGGTGATCGCGATTGCCGTGGCCATCGAAGTGAAGGCCTTGCTGATCGGCCAGGGCGTGGAACCCGCCCGCCGTGCCGAACTGCACGCCTTCCTCGAAGGTCGCCCTGAAGTGGCCGAGGTGCTGAACCTGATCACCGTGCAAATGGGCCCGGACGTGATGGTGGCCGTCAAGGCACGCATGCAGCCAGCCGCCAGCGACCGCGCCCTGATCGACGCGATCAATACCGTCGAGCGCGCGATGAAAGCCGAATTCGGCGATGTGCGCTGGAGTTTCTTCGAACCTGACGTGGCGGACTGACGCGACAGCCCTCCCCGGCCGCAGGCCACACCGAACCGCATCGATCATTCACCGATGCGGGAGCCCCATCGTTCGTTGTCGACTGAGCCGGGTCCGGCCCCGTTACAATCGCCGTCAAGCCAACTCGCTCAACCAACACGTCATGCCTACGCGCAATCCCCTGCAGGAACAACTTCTCAAGGCTGGCCTGGTCAAGAAGAACCAGGTCGCCCAGGTCGCGCGCGAGCAGGCGAAGAAACACCAGGGCAAGGGACCGGCAGCGCCCACCGCCGAGCAGTTGGACGTGCAGCGCCTGCAGGCCGAAAAGGCCGAGCGCGACCGCGCGATTGCCGCGGAACGCAATGCGCAGGCGCGTGCCAACGAGCTGCGTGCGCAGATCCACCAGATCGTCGAGGCGCACAAGGTGAAGCGTGCGGGCGAGATCGCCTACCGCTTTGCCGACGGCGACAAGATCAAGGACGTGCTGGTGAACGAACCGCTGCGCGCGCAATTGGCCGCCGGCACGCTGGTGATCGTGCGCCATGGCGACGGCTACGAATTGCTGCCGCGCCCGGCTGCCGACAAGGTGGCCGAACGCGATGCATCCATGATCGTGCTCGACCATCGCCGCAGCGACGCCGGCAGCGGCAACGACGCGGACGACGAGTATTACAAGCAATTCGAAGTACCCGACGATCTGATCTGGTAAACCGGCGCAGCATCACGGCGCCGACATCCCGAATGGGCGGCGGCCCACTCGGCATTGCATCCGGCTGTACTGCAACTGATCGACGATCCCGGCCTGCCCACGTGCTGAACACGTGCACGGGAATAGGCTTCGGTTCCCCCTGCCCCATCGGAGATCCCCATGAAAATTCTCGTGGTGCTTACCTCGCACGACCAACTCGGCGACACCGGCAAGAAGACCGGTTTCTGGCTGGAAGAATTCGCCGCGCCCTACTACGCATTCAAGGATGCCGGCGCCGACATCACGCTGGCCTCGCCGCGCGGCGGGCAGCCACCGCTGGACCCCAAGAGCGACGACCCTTCCGCGCAAACCGACGCCACCCGCCGCTTCAAGGCCGACAAGGCAGCGCAAGCGCTGCTGGCCAACACGCACAAACTGCAGGACATGAAAGCGGGCGATTTCGACGCGGTGTTCTACCCGGGTGGTCACGGTCCGCTGTGGGACCTGGCCGAAGACGCCGACTCGATCGCCTTGATTCAATCCACGCTGGCCGCCGGCAAGCCAGTGGCCGCGGTCTGCCACGCGCCGGGTGTATTGCGCCATGTGAAATCAGCCGATGGCCAGCCGCTGGTGCAGGGCAAGTCGGTCACCGGTTTCACCAACTCCGAAGAGGAAGCGGTAGGCCTGACCGGGATCGTGCCGTTCCTGGTGGAAGACATGCTGAAAAACAATGGCGGCCATTACAGCAAAAGCGGCGACTGGCAACCGCATGTGGTCAGCGACGGCTTGCTGATCACCGGACAGAATCCGGCGTCATCCGAACCTGTCGCGCAGGCATTGCTGAAAATGCTGGGCTGAGCACACAGCGCCCGCGAAGCCGTGAGCGACATCGCGGGCGCATCGATCACCCGGCCGGCTGCAGCAAGTCCCAGCCGTTGCCGTACAGATCCTCGAATACCGCCACGGTGCCGTAGGCCTCGTGGCGCGGTTCCTCGCGGAAATGCACACCCGCGTCGCGCATGCGCTGCCAGTCGCGCTGGAAGTCGTCGGTGTGCAGCAGCAGAAACACCCGGCCACCGGTCTGGTTGCCGACGCGCGACGCTTGTTCGTCACCCTTGGCCTTGGCCAGCAGCAGACGCGTTTCGCGGGAACCGGGCGGCGCCAGCAACACCCAGCGCTTGTCGCCGCCCATGTCGGTGTCTTCGATCAGTTCGAAACCGAGAGTATTCGTGTACCAGGCAATCGCCTCGTCGTAATCGGCCACCAGCAATGCCAGTGCGCTCAGGTGTTGCGTCATGAGATGCCTTTCAGTGTGGGTAAGGGGCCGAGTTCGGCCTGCAGCTTCTTCGTCAGCTTCGCGCGCACCGTGACGTAGGCATCCAGCAGCAGCGCCTGCAGCTCGGTGGTGGCGAAGCGCGATGGCTCGGTGACGGAAACCCAGCGCGCCCGCGCCAGATACGGCGCCGGGATGATACCGGGCTGATCGGTCAGTTCGAGGAAGCGCTCGTCCGCCACCTTGAATGCCAGGCGGCCGCCTTCGCGACCATCTTCGTGGGTCATCACGAACATCTTGCCGCCGACGCTGAAGACCAGGTTGTCGCCCCACTTGATGTCCCGGGTGACACCCGGCCAGCGGCCGCAAAGCGCTTCCAGTTGGGACGGGTCGAGACCGTGGCGGGGCTTGCCGGCCATGCGGGATTCCTGCATCAAGGGGAAGCGCGATTGTGCCCCGCTCCGGCTTGCAAGCCACACCGTGAATTTGCGGTGCCGCAACATCCACGGACCGAAGCAATCCGGCCATTGAGCTACCAAACCAGCCACAGGTCCATGATCTGTGTCATTGCATATTCATGCTGCATCGCACACAATACGCGCAAGTACGGAACCTGAATCCGAGCACGCCATGATCCCTGCCATCGACTTTTCCACCCCGTATAGCCATGCGTCACTGCCTCCGCGCAGCCGCGAACGCTTCGGCCGCCCCCGGGTGGTGCCAACAGCCTCCGGTGGCGAAGAGGTACGTACGCGCGATGATCGCGAGCTGGTGCTGCGCGCCATCGAACCCGGCGATGTGGCGGCCATGCAGCGTTGCTTCACCCGCTTGTCGCCGGAGGATGTGCGACGTCGTTTCCTGCACGCCATGTCCGAACTGTCGACGCCGATGGCGCAGCGGCTGTGCCGCATCGATCCGGCCATCGAAACCGCCTATGTGTTGATGGACGAATCGGCCACGCCGGCGGAAATGCGTGGCGTCGGCCGCATCTATGTCGATGAAGCTCTCGCCAGCGCCGAATTCTCGGTGCTGGTGGAGCAGAGCTGGAGCCGTCGCGGCCTCGGCGCGCTGCTGATGCAGCGGCTGGTGAACGACTGCCGCCGCCGCGGGCTGGCCGAGCTGTGGGGCTACGTGCTGATGGAAAACCGGCCGATGCTGGAGCTCTGCCGCGAGCTGGGCTTCACCCAGCGAATGATCCCCGACGAGCCCGGCACGGCGTTGATCCGGCTGGTGCTGTAAGGCTTCAGCCTTTGTCTCCCTCTCCCCTGCGGGGAGAGGGCTGGGTGAGGGGCGGGTCTTGCCCCAAGCCTTCCAGATCGGGCCTTTCAGAAAAACTGCCTGGATCAAATCTCCTCGCGAACTGGCCCCTCACCTTGAGCCTCTTCCCGCAGGAGATAGGGAGAAAGCAGGGCCGCCCGCGCCATCGCGTTACACTTGCCCGCTTTCCCCGGCGCGGCTTTGACGGCCGCGCCATGAGTCAAGCGCACGCCATCATGTCCAGCCCGATCAAGCACCCGCCCCTGCCCACCACGCCCAAGCAGCGCCGTTACTGGGCGCCGCCGCACGGCTCCGCGCGGGCGTTGCTGATTGCCGAGGCGGCGCGCTCGCACGACGGCCTGCTGGTAGCGGTCACACGCGACACCCAGCGTGCTTCGGCACTGGAAGACGAGCTGCGCATCTTCGCCGGCAACCTGCCGGTGCTGCACTTCCCGGACTGGGAAACCCTGCCCTACGACGCGTTCAGCCCGCACCCGCAAATCGTCTCGCAACGCATCGCCACGCTGTATCGCCTGCCCGACGTGAAGCACGGCGTGCTGGTGGTGCCGATGACCACGCTGATGCAACGCATCGCGCCGCGCTCGCACATCACCGGTTCCGGCCTGGTGGTATCAAAAGGACAGAAATACGACCTGGCCGCCGAGCAACGCCGGCTGGAAGCCAGCGGCTATCGCCACGTGCCGCAGGTGGCCGAGCCGGGCGACTTCGCCGTACGCGGCGCGCTGATCGATATCTTCCCGATGGGTACCGTCGAGCCGTACCGCATCGAACTGTTCGACGACGAAGTGGATTCCATCCGCAGCTTCGATCCGGAAACCCAGCGCTCGCAGCAGCAGGTGGACAAGGTCGACCTGCTGCCCGCGCGCGAATTCCCGCTGACCGAGCAGGCCGCGAAGGAATTCCGCGACAACCTGCGCGAACGCTTCCCCATCGACGTGCGCCGCTGCCCGCTCTACCAGGACATGAAGGAAGGCGTGACGCCGGGCGGCATCGAGTACTACCTGCCGCTGTTCTTCGAACACACCGCGACCTTGTTCGACTACCTCGCCAACGATGCGCTGTTCGTGCTGGGCGAAGGTACCGGCGAGGCCAGCGAGGCGTTCTGGACACAGACCGCCGAACGCTATGACCAGCGCGCACACGACATCGAACGCCCGGTGCTGCCACCGACGGAGCTGTACCTGTCGCCCGAACAGTTGCGCGAGCAGTTGAACAAGCGCCTGCGCGTGGAAGTGGTCGACAGCAGCCACGAACATGCCGTGGCCGCCGGCACGCAGCCGGCGCCGGAACTGCCGCTCAGCCGCAAGGGCGAGGAACCCGGCACCTCGCTGCGCCACTTCCTCGAAAACTATCCGGGCCGCGTACTGATCGCAGCCGACTCGGCCGGCCGGCGCGAAGCGCTGATCGAAACGCTGGCCAGTGCGGGGCTGAAGCCCGAAAACGTTGAAGGCTGGCCTGCGTTTCTCCTCCCCCTGCACGCAGGGGAGGGAGTCAGATTCGCCATCACCATCGCCTCGCTCGAACAGGGTTTCGCTCTCACCAAGCCTGCGCTCACCGTACTCACCGAACGCGAGCTGTTCGGCGAGCGCGTACGCACCGAGCGACGCAAGCGGCGCGGCGCGGCGCGCGACCCCGAAAGCATCATCCGCGACCTCACCGAACTCTCGGAAGGCTCGCCGATCGTGCACGTCGACCATGGCGTGGGCCGCTACCACGGCTTGGTGTCGATGGAACTGGGTGGCATGGAAGGCGAGTTCCTGATCATCGAATACGCCAAGGGCGACAAGCTCTACGTGCCGGTGGCGCAGCTTGGCCTGGTCAGTCGCTACAGCGGCACCGCGCCGGAACTGGCGCCGCTGCATTCGCTGGGCGGCGATGCGTGGGAGCGCGCACGCAAGAAGGCCGCCGAGAAGGTGCGCGACGTGGCGGCCGAACTGCTGGCCATCTACGCACAGCGCGAGGCGCGGGGTGGTCAAGCCATGCCGATCGACCGTCAGCTGGTCGAGGAATTCGGCGCCAGCTTCCCGTTCGAGGAAACCCCCGACCAGGAACAGGCGATCGACGCGGTGCTCGCCGACCTGGCCGCGCCACGCGCAATGGATCGCGTGATCTGCGGCGACGTCGGTTTCGGCAAGACCGAAGTGGCCCTGCGCGCCGCCTTCGCCACCGCCACCGCGGGCAAGCAGGTGGCCGTGCTGGTGCCCACCACGCTGCTCGCCCAGCAGCATTACAGCAACTTCGCCGACCGCTTTGCCGACTGGCCGGTGAAGGTGGACGTGCTGTCGCGTTTCCGTTCGTCCAAGGAAGTGAACGAGGCACTGAAGCGGCTCGCCGACGGCCAGATCGACGTGATCGTGGGCACCCACAAGCTGCTGCAGTCGGACATCAAGTTCAAGAACCTCGGCTTGGTGGTGGTGGACGAGGAACAGCGTTTCGGCGTGCGCCAGAAGGAGCAACTGAAGAAGCTGCGCGCGGAAGTCGACCTGCTCACCATGACCGCCACGCCGATCCCGCGCACGCTGAACATGGCGATGAGCGGCCTGCGCGACCTGTCGCTGATCACCACCCCACCCGCGCACCGCATGGCCGTCCGCACCTTCATCTCGGCGTGGGACCCCGCAACCATCCGCGAGGCGTTCCAGCGCGAACTGCAGCGCGGCGGCCAGGTGTTCTTCCTGCACAACGAGGTGCAGACCATCGAGCGCACCCTGCGCGAACTGGAAGAACTGGTGCCCGATGCGCGCATCGGCGTGGCGCACGGCCAGATGGCCGAGCGCGAGCTGGAAAAGGTGATGGCGGATTTCCACCGCCAGCGCTTCAACGTGCTGGTATGCACCACCATCATCGAAACCGGCATCGACATTCCCACCGCCAACACCATCATCATCAACCGCGCCGACCGCTTCGGCCTGGCCCAGCTGCACCAGTTGCGCGGTCGCGTGGGCCGTTCGCACCACCGCGCCTATGCCTATCTGATCGTGCCGGATCGCAAGTCGATCACCGCCGATGCCGAGAAACGCCTGGAAGCGCTGGCCTCGCTGGAAGAACTCGGCGCCGGCTTCACCCTGGCCACGCACGACCTGGAAATCCGCGGCGCTGGCGAACTGCTGGGCGACGAGCAATCCGGCCAGATCCAGGAGATCGGCTTCGGCCTCTACACCGAGCTGCTCGACCGCGCCGTGCGCGCACTGAAGAGCGGCAAGGTGCCCGACTTCGACCTGACGAGCGAGCACGAGACGGAGGTGGAACTGCACCTGCCGGCGCTGATTCCGGACGATTACCTGCCCGACGTGCACGCGCGCCTGACCCTGTACAAACGCATCGCCAGCGCCCGCAACGACGACCACCTGCGCGACCTGCAAGTGGAAATGATCGACCGCTTCGGCCTGCTGCCCGAGCCGACCAAAACCCTGTTCGCGCTATCCAGCCTCAAGCTGATGGCCACGCCACTCGGCATCCGCAAACTCGACTTCGGTGCCAACGGCGGCCGCATCACTTTCCGCGAAAAACCGGAAGTCGATCCGATGGCCATCATCAAGCTGATCCAGAGCCTGCCGCGTGTATACAAGCTCGAAGGCCAGGACAAGCTGCGCATCACCCTCGACCTGCCCGGCGCCACCGAACGCATTCGCAGCGCGCAGGAAGTGCTGGTACTGCTGGGTGCGCGACGACCGGGTTAGAAGCGAGGAGTGAGTGGAGAGGAGTGAGGCGATAGAGAAAGCGGAAACGCAGCACTTCTCTCACGTCTCACTCCTCTCCGCTTACTCCTCGCTTATCCATGACAGCTGTCAATGGCCCCCGCGCTACTGCGCCCGGACAATCGCCTCGTTCACGGGAGAATGCGATATGCCGGGGAAACCGCAATTCGGCATCGACGCACCCACGCTCGTGCTCGGCTTCGCCATCGGTGGGCCGTTGCTGATCGCGCTCAGTTTCGCCGGCTTTCTCGCCCCGTCCCAGCCACTGGTATGGACGATGCGCTACACCGGCGCGATCCTCGCCGCCGAAGCCGCCTTGATGACGCTGAGCAGCCTGTACGGCAAGCGCGCGTTGCTGCGCCGAATGATCGCCTCGCTCGCACTTCGCGGCGACGAACACCTGCTGGACGTGGGCTGCGGACGCGGCATGCTGCTGCTTGAAGCGGCACGCCACCTGCCACGAGGCCACGCCACCGGACTGGATCTGTGGAGCACTCGCGACCAGAGCGGCAACGCCGCCGGCGCCACCACACGCAACGCCGAACTGGCCGGTCTCACCGAGCGTGTGCAGATCGACACCGGCGACATGCGCCGCATGCCCTACCCCGATGCCAGCTTCGACGTGATCGTCTCCAGCCTCGCCATCCACAACCTGCCCACGCAAACCGACCGCGAGCAAGCCGTGCGCGAGATCGCGCGCGTGCTGAAACCCGGTGGCCGCGTCGCCCTGCTCGACTTCCGCCACACCGCCGACTACGCCCACACCCTGCGCGCCAACGGTCTGGCCGACGCTCGCCGCGATGGGCCAGGATTCCTGATGTTCCCATGGACATGGGTCGTGCGCGGGCACAAGGGCGAAGGCTGAGCGTCAGCGATCCAGCGGATTCAACACGCACTGTTCGCCACGATTGAGCACATGGGTGCAGACCTGCGCCGCACATGGACGTACCAATGCCGCGGGCGCTGTTTGCCATCAGCCAGAATGAATCGCCAGATTTAATCCACGCAAACGCGTTCCGTATGCAAGTTGTAATGCTTCAAGCGCAACCGTGCCCGCACCTGATCCAGCAACCGCGGCGTTGTCGGCCCCGTTACACCCTCACTTTCGCCCGGTAACTCATACCGCCCCAAACGTCGCTGATAACAGCGACAGCATGCTTGCTCACCAGCCCAAGAGCATCCGTGCAAAGCCATGATCTGATGAAAGAATCCGCCGCTTGCGCGGTCAGGATAGGCGCGACATACTCGGTGCAACACCCCACTTTTAGGGCCTACTAAGCGTTAGGCAACAGGGGACGCCATGAATACTCTTCGCATGATTTGGCTCGCAACAATCGTTCTCGGCATTGGCGTAGAAGTCATCCTGCTTTCACTTCAAGCTGAGGCGTTGCGCCGCTATGGGCACAGCAGCTTTTGGCTACTTATAGTTGGTAGCGCATGTGCCGCCGTCTATGCGGCGATCGGAGCCATCCCTTACTTCATCACCCTCAGCGCAGCAGCGCTTACCAACCTTCTAAGTATCGGGCTGGCATTTGCCTTAGTCGGCGTCATATTTGGTGTGTGGGGCACTGTGTCGCTATTTCGTCGATTTGGGCAGCTTCATCGGGTATCAATTGGTGTAAGCGACGAGGCTGCCTAAGGATGTTCTGATTTTGCCCGTCATCCCAGCGAGGCGCTTTTCAACGGCCGAAGGGCCGGTCAAGCTGGGATCCAGTGTCTATAGGCCATTGAAAGCAAAGACGCTGGATTCCTGCTTGACCAGCCCTTCGGCTGTTGAGAGCCGCAGGAATGACGGGAAAAAGCAGATTGATCAGGCCTTCCCTAACTCGTTCAAGGCGCTCAATTCCAGCGTTGGGCCAGTCTAGACGTCACAAAGGTTGATGCATGGAACTGACGAATTTCGACCAATACCAGGATCTCTGTGGCGAGTTCCAAACTCAGTGGGTCGCGCTCCTACGTGACACTCTGCGAAAACACGGAATCCCGGACCGCTCCGCAAAATCAATTTGCGGTGACTTTAGCTTCGATTTATCTATGCTGTTCGATCAGGGCGAGCTCGAATATAAAGGTACCGCGTACCGCCCAGTTGTCGCGTTCACGGACGACGATGAAAGTGCAAAAGTAGTTCTTCGCACAGATGGTCCTCAGTTTCACGAGTACGCCTTCGGTACAACGGCTGACGCCTATGATCTTGATGCATAAATCATCTGTTTTTGGCGCACCGCATTGTGCAGACTGTGTTGCATCGTTCTCATGTAGTAAATTCTGCGCACCTTCACGCGACAAGCCGTCCAAATGTGCCTCGTCGCAGTCGTCTAACATCTCGTTCGAGGCGCCCTCCCAATTCCAGCGTTGATACCTAAGGAGAGCTTCATGCAGGAAAGCGATTTCGAGTACGTAGGCTTCTGGCCACGGGTTGGCGCATCCATCATCGATGCCATCATCGTGTTCATCATTACCGCACCGCCGCTGCTCGCCATCTACGGCTGGGGCTACTTCATAAACAATAATGGACCGCTTGTTGCCGGTCCCGCTGACTTCTTGCTTTCTTGGGTTTTGCCTGCTGTGGCCGTCATCCTCTTCTGGCTTTACAAGCAAGCCACCCCTGGCAAGATGGTAGTGTCTGCCCGAGTAGTGGACGCAAGAACCGGGAAAACGCTCACCGTCGGCCAATCGATCGGTCGTTACCTTGCATACTTCGTCGCGATTCTGCCCCTTTTCCTCGGCATCATCTGGGTTGCTTTCGATCCTCGCAAGCAGGGTTGGCACGACAAATTGGCCGGCTCTGTCGCTGTTCGCCCCAAGCACCGTGGCCCTGAGCCAGTTAGGTTCGGCGGCTAACCAACCGGTGTCCACCTCTGCGCATGAAATCTCTCAATCTCACCGCCAGGTGCAGGTATGGAAACTCAATCACACAACGTACCGTCCCGGGTGGCAGTTCGCTGGCCGTTCCGCATCCTTGCCGCCATCATCGTCTTGGCGGGGCTTGTTGCGGTCGTGGGCGCAACGCTTGCATGGTGGTCCCATGGCGCGGGCTTACCCAAGTGGCGAATGCTGTTCGCGCTCCCAGGCGTCGCCTGGCTGATTCGCGTGGCGTGGACGTCTGCCATCCGCGGTCGTCCACCGGTATCCGAGTATTGGCCGTTTGCCTCCCAAAACATTTTCACGGTGTACGTCATCGTTTTCCTGGTGGCTTCGTACGCCTGATCCATCCGCAAGCGAATCGCTCCGCAGGCTTTGAGGAGGCTCCCGACATGACCTACGACCAATCGCAAATCGACGATGCAGTGCTCGCGCTACTTGCAGCATTCAGTTTTGACGGGTACCGGGCATGGAAAGGGTTTGACTTTGATGTCATGGATCGCCTGTGTGAGCAGGGCTTCATCGACAACCCGGTGGGCAAAGCCAAGTCGGTGTGGCTCACCCCGGAAGGTCTTGAGCGCGGCCGCGCCTTGGCCGAGCGCCTGTTTTGCGCCAGCCCACGCCATCCCGGCTGACATCTCATTCGAGGCGGGTGGCTGCACCGCCGCTCGACTTGCCAACTCCCCTTGAACTTGACCGGTCATGGCCGGGAGTTCTGCATGCGCTCGCGCTTTTGATCTGCGATTTCGATGGCACGCTGGCGAATACGCGCAAGGCTGTATGGATGTGAATGCACGCTGCCGCCACCAGTAGTGCGTGAGGCTTGCCGTCCCCGGATGCCCGCCACTGGCATTGCGCGCCCTGGTGGTCGATCATCGGACGCGTTGATGGCCCGGGATGACCGGGGAACCATCAGCACCCACATGAATGACGAGGTGTCCCATGAAATCCATCGTCACCGCACTATCCCTTCTGGCATTCGCCTGCGCTTCCGGCGTTTCGGCGGCACCCGCCACATCGCATGACCCGGCTTACCATCCGCTACGCCCGGTGTCCTCGTGCCTGCAAACCGATCGCATCAACGAGTGGTACATCGTGGATGCGCGTACGGCCATCGTTCGCACCGGGCCGGATCGCTTTCTGGTGAAACTGCAGTCGGATTGCCCGCGCCTGGGCTATCCGCCCAAGGGATTGATCTTCCACTCGAACCCGGCCAACCAGGCGGTGATGCCGTGGCGCATCTGCGGCGAAGTCGGCGAAACCGTGCGCTCGCGCAACCAGCCACCGTGCGCGATCCAGTCAGTCAGCAAGATCGACAAGGCCGAGTTCGACCGTCTGCGCAAACATGCCGTCCGCCACGGCACGGGCGCGAACCAGCCGAGCAAGCCCTGAATCTCGTCCCGTCATCCATCGGCAGGAGCGGCTTCAGCCACGATGCTTTTGGCAGGGCGTCCGAACAGCCCTGAAAAGCATCGCCCGCGAGCGGGCTCCTGCCGGCGAAACAGTGCTGTCCGAGGGGATGTGGAACCGGCCCCGGCAGTTTGCACGGCACAGAGGCACGAAGCCCGGCATGGAGCCGGGCTTCGCTTTGCACTTTTGCAGACTGGAACGAGCGATCAGTTGCCGTAGTAACCGTCGTCGCGGACGTAACGCGTCGGCCCGTTGTCGTAGACCACGGTACGCGTGGTCACTACGCGACGCGTGACAGGACCACTTTCGTAAACCACCGGCGCACCGTTTTCATAGACCACGGTGGAAGGCGGCCCGTAGATCACGGGGGGCTGCTCGTACACCACGGGCGGGTTCAGCGCATTGCTGACCAGACCCACGACCGCGCCGGTGATAAGCGCGCCGGCGATCCAGCGACCGCCGCTCCAATGACCGCCGCGGTAGTAATGGCCGTGATAACCGCCGTGGTAGCCGTGGTAGCCACCGTGATAGCCGCCACCGTGGCCCCAGCCGTGCGCCGAAGCACCCAATGGCATTGCCACCGCCGCGGCCAACCCAAGGCCGATCGCCATCCACTTGCCGAGAGATTGCTTGGTCATGAGAGACCTCCGGTTGTTCATGGGGCTCATGCTGGGCCGTCGGCACTTAATCAAAACTGAAGGGTTCACTTTTTAATGCGAGCGCTGTCCCAGGGATTCACATTGGCGTCAGGCCGATGTGGCCGAAGCAGCCAGCAGCCATGGATATCGGCGCGGCGGGCGAAATCGAACGGAATGCTGGGCGCGCTCCAGTCCTCGATCTCGAACCGTTCCGCCAACGCTTCGTGGTCGAGCTTGAAGCGGCGGAAATTGTTGGAAAAAACGATCACGCCATCGCCGGCCAGGCGCTCACCGCAGGCTTCCAGCAGTTTCACGTGGTCGCGCTGCACATCGAAATCGTCGGCGCGTTTGGAGTTGGAGAACGTCGGCGGATCGACGTAGATCAGCCCGTAATGCGCTTGATCGCGTTGCAGGAAAGCCAGCGCATCGGCCTGCATCAGGCGATGCTTGGCGCCGGTGAAGCCGTTCAACGCCAGGTTGCGCGAGGCCCAATCCAGATACGTGGCGGACAGGTCGACACTGGTGGTGTCGCGTGCACCGCCGGCCGCGGCGTACACGCTGGCCGTGGCGGTATAGGCGAACAGATTGAGGAAACGACGATCCTTGGCCAGCTCGCGCAGCTTCGCGCGAACCAGGCGGTGGTCGAGGAACAGGCCGGTGTCGAGATAGTCGGTAAGGTTGACGCGGAACGTGAGCGCGCCCTCCTCCACGTCGATGAACTCGCCGCGCTGGTCGAACTGGCCATACTTGGAGCCGCCCTTGCCGCGCTCGCGCGTCTTCAGCGCAATGCGCTCGCGCGGCACACCGAACACCTCGCCGGCCACGCGCACGACCTCGCGCAAGCGCGTGCGCGCGACGTCGGCCGGGATCTCGGCCGGGGCGCGGTATTCCTGGACATGCAGATGGTCGTGGCCACGCGTGTCACCGTACACGTCGATGGCCACGGCGTATTCGGGCAAGTCCTGGTCGTAGCCGCGCCAGCAGCGGATGCCTTCGCGCTGTACCCGCTTGCGCAGGTGGCGCAGGTTCTTTTCCAGCCGGTTCTTCAGCATCTGCGCGCCGGGCGACAGCGGCTTCGGTTCGCGCGGAGTGTCATCGCGCGCATGCAGCTCGAAGGTGAGCAGCACGGTTTCCAGTGCGCCGTTGTAGAGCGCGTATTTCTTTTCCGCGCGCAAGGCCAGGGTACGGCCGAGTTCGGCATCGCCCGCAAGCACGGCGGCGCGCCAGCCGGTGAAGCGCGTGCGCAACGCATCGCCCACGGAGCGGTACAACGCCGGCATCTGCGCGCGTTCGCCCAGGCGCTCGCCATACGGCGGATTGGTGACGACCAGGCCCGTTGCCACGCCCGGCGGCGGCGCGGCGTGCGCCACGTCGCGCTTCTCCAGCGTGAAGAAGCCGGCCACGCCCGCCTCCTGCGCGTTGCGCTTGGCGGTCTGCACCATGCGTGGATCGGCATCGGAGCCGAAGAAGCACGGGCGCAAGCTGCGCAGGCCGGCTTCGGCGCGCTGGCGCGCCTCGTCCAGCAGGCCACGCCACAACGCGATGTCATGCTGCTGCCAGCCAAGGAACCCGTAGTAGTCGCGGTGCAGGCCGGGTGCCACGTCGGCCGCCATCCACGCGCCCTCGATCAGCAAGGTGCCCGAGCCGCACATGGGATCGAGCAGCGCCCCGCCCGCAGCGTAGGTTTCCGGCCAGCGCGCGCGCAGCAGGATCGCCGCGGCGAGGTTTTCCTTCAGCGGCGCCTCGCCCTGCAGCTCGCGCCAACCGCGTCGGTGCAATGGTGAACCGGCCAGATCCAGCGACACGATGGCGCGATCACGGCGCAAGTGCAGGTTGATGCGCACATCCGGCTCGTCGGTATCCACGCCCGGACGTGTGCCGTCCTTCTGGCGGAACTGGTCGACCACGGCGTCCTTCACCCGCTGGGCGATGAACTGGCTGTGGGTGAGCTTGCTCTGCGCAGTGTGCGCATCCACCGCCAGGGTGGCATGGGCGG
The DNA here is from genome assembly GCF_041107475.1 of Rhodanobacter sp. FW021-MT20. Lineage (NCBI taxonomy): Bacteria > Pseudomonadati > Pseudomonadota > Gammaproteobacteria > Lysobacterales > Rhodanobacteraceae > Rhodanobacter > Rhodanobacter sp. FW021-MT20. The sequence goes on from NZ_JBGBPX010000001.1 coordinate 66,811, forward strand.
CCAGGTGCAGCGACCAGTCGATAGCCTGCACGCCGGTGTACAGCGCATCGTCATCGGCGGCGTCGAATTCGGCCAGCGGCATCAGGATGCGGCTGGCCAGGCGCGACCACAGGCATGCGCGGTAGCCGGTTTCCAGCGTGCCGGAGAAGTACACCCCGGCCAGCGCCTCGCGGACATCCTGCGCGCCCATGGCGACCAGTTCGTCGCGCAACAAGTATTCCAGGCCCTTCGGGCAGGTGGCGAAATAGGCGTTCAAGCGGAGGCTGCCAATGTCGTGAGGAAATGTCGGAACTGCGCGGCGATCATGTCCATGCTGTCGATCAGTCGGTGATTGTCGTCAAGCACCACCAGCGGCAGGTGACGACGACCCGCAAATGCATGCACGCCAGCCAGCGGACAGACTTCGTCGCGCCAGCCGTGGATCAGCAATGTCGGCACGTCCGCGCGCGTATCGAACGCACGCGGATAACCGGGGATCGCGCTGGGCGTGGCCAGCAGGAACAGGCCGGCCACCGGCACATCGAGCGAGGCCAGGCCGGAAGCGAATGCGCCCATGCTGGAGCCCACCAGCACCGGCGCGACCGGGCTGGCCTCGATGGTGGCGCGCAGGCGGGCGATGCGTGGCGCCACCGATCCGGCAAAGCCGCGCGCATCGTCGTGGCGGTAGTCCGGCCGCTGCGTGTCCCAGCCCAGCGACTCGGCCAGTGCTGCCAGCGCACTGACCTTGGTGGCGTCGGGGCTGGAATCCGAGCCGTGCGAAAGAATGATCCGGCCGCGCATCGCGGTCTCCATGGCATGGTGCTGAGGCGCCCATGATAGCCGGCAACCGTGCGAGACTCCGGTTTCCGTCCCTTTTCCGCCACCGCATGTCCCTCCCTATCCACGACCAGCTGCTGCCCTACGTCACGCAGTTGCCTGAACGCCCCGCCGAAGCCGTGACCCTGGTGGTAATCCATTGCACCGAGCTGCCCGACCTGGCCACGGCCCGCGAATACGGCGAGAAGGTGCTGTACGACAGCGGCGCCGGCAACAGTGGCCATTACTACATCGACCGCGATGGCGCGACATACCGCTACGTGCCCGGCACCCGCATTGCCCACCACGTGCGCGGCCTCAACGCGGAATCGATCGGTATCGAGCTGGTGAACAGCGGCCGCTATCCAAACTGGTTCGACTCGCGCCAGCAGATCATGCGCGAGCCCTACACCGACGCACAGATCACCGCGCTGCGCGAACTGCTTGCGATGCTACGGGAAGCATTCCCGAACCTGCGCCATATCGCCGGCCACGAAGACCTGGATACCGCGATGGTGCCGGCCAGCGACAATGCTTCGCGACAGGTATCGCGCAAGCTCGACCCGGGCATCCAGTTCCCATGGGACGAAGTGCTGGAAGGCAGCCGGCTGGAGCGGCTGGCCCGGCGCTGACGTCCATCCGCCCCGAAAGAAGACATCCCGCTGGTGTCTCGACGAACCGGCGCAGGCAGCGAGTCCCGCCCGGCTATAATCACCGTATTACCCGGCATCCAGGCTCCCCCATGCGCGAAGAACACGTCAACGAACTGGTTCAACTGCTCCAGCTCGAACGACTGGAGGACAACCTGTTCCGTGGTCAGAGCCGCGACATCGGCACGCGCTTCGTGTTCGGCGGCCAGGTGCTGGGACAGGCGCTGGCCGCGGCGCAGCAGACGGTGGATGCCTCGCGCGAAGCCCATTCGCTGCATGCGTATTTCCTGCGTGCCGGCGACATCGAGGCGCCGATCGTCTACAGCGTGGAACGCACCCGCGACGGCGGTACGTTCTCGGCACGACGGGTGGTGGCGATCCAGCACGGCCAGCCCATCCTCAACGGCTCGATTTCGTTCCAGGTACCGGAAAAGGGCTTCGAGCACCAGGTCGCGATGCCGGAAGTACCCGCCCCCGAAGACCTGGAGCCGATGCGCCACCTGCCGCCGGACGAACTGGCCAAACTGCCGGTGAAACTGCAGCGCTGGCTGGGCATCGACGGGCCGTTCGAGTTTCGCCAGGTATGGCCGCGCGACGAACTGCACCCGCCCAAGCGCCCGCCGATTCAGCACATCTGGTTCCGCCTCACCGCCCCGATCGGCGATACCGCGATCCTGCATCGCGCCCTGCTCGCCTATGCCTCGGATTTCCACCTGATCGGCACGGCCACGCTGCCGCACGGCATCTCTTATCTCACCAGCAACGTGCAGATGGCCAGCCTCGACCACGCGATGTGGTTCCATCGCCCGTTCCAGGTCGACGAGTGGCTGCTGTATTCGTTCGACAGCCCGACGGCCCAGGGCGGCCGCGGCCTGGCGCGCGGGCAGATTTTCAGCCGTGACGGCCGGCTGGTGGCCTCCACCGCGCAGGAAGGCCTGATCCGCCTGCACAAAGACTGACCGGAAGACTTGCCGCATGCGCCAGCTCTATACCTCTCCACGCCAGGAAAACATCGACCGCGTGGTGGCCCTGATGACCGAACAGGGCATCGAGACCAAGGTGATGAACCGCTCCAACTGGAACCGGCCCACCTACCAGCGCTTCAGCTATACGCACCGCGACAACCAGCCCGGCAACGAGCGCGAGAGCTGGCCGCAGGTGTGGATATGCCATGCCGACGATTACACCCAGGCCCGCGTGCTGCTGCGCGGACTGGGCATCGAGCCGACCACCCGCCACGCCGAGGAGCTGGCTGCCGCGCGTGATCCCTCGCCGGCTGCGCGGCGCAAATACACCGTGGCCAGGGTGCGGCGCATCGTGCTGCTGGCGATCGGCGCCGTGTTCGTGCTGGCGATGTTGCGTTCGCTGCACCTGTTCTGAGGATTTGCGCCGGATGCCGACCGGGCCCTGCACTGGCAAGGCTTCTTCACGGATGCAGGCGCGTTCTGCGCCTGGGAGCGTGGGCGGTAGAAACTTTCGAGGCGAAAAAGTGGCTGCGTGAGGACAGATTTTCGACGATTCGCCGGCCCATAGTGGTTCTATGGGCCAAGAAGCGGCGGAAATATGGACCACACAGACACTTTTGCAGCCCGGAAGATTTCTGCCGCCCACGCTCCTAGAATCGGACCATGCGCTCCGATCCCGTCCGCCTGTTCCAGACCCTGCCGCACGCCTGCGGCTACTACGCCGAGCGTACGGCGCAGAATCTGGTGCTCGATCCGGCGGCGCCGCAACTGGACAAGATCTACGGCTCGGCGCTGGAACACGGCTTCCGTCGTGCCGGCGGCCACCTGTATTTTCCGCACTGCCCGCAATGCCGCGCCTGCACACCCTGCCGCATCGACGTGGAAAAGTTCGCGCCCGATCGTTCGCAGCGTCGCTGCCTGAAACGCAATGCCGACCTGAGCCTCATCGAGGTCACGCCGGGCTACAACCACGAACGCCACGCGCTGTACCGCGATTACCTGCAAAGCCGCCACGCGGGCGGTGGCATGGACGAAGCCGACGCCAGCGACTTTCGCCGTTTCCTCACCGCACCATGGAGTCCCACCGTGTTCCTGGAACTGCGGCTGGGCGAGCGTCTGCTGGGCGTGGCCGTCACCGACATCTGCCCGAACGGCGTATCGGCCGTGTACACCTTCTTCGACCCGACCGAAGCGGCTCGCGGCCTCGGCACGTTCGCAATCCTGCAACAGGTGGAACTGGCTCGCCGGCGTGGCTTGGCGTGGGTGTATCTCGGTTTCTGGATCGCCGGCCATCCGAAGATGGATTACAAGCGGCGCTTCCGGCCGCTGCAGGTGCGCAGGGCCGACGGCTGGCACGAGATGAGGGATTCTGAGGAGTGAGTGGAGAGAAGTGAGAAGTGAGAGAGAGCAAAACCACTGCGCAACCTGCATGGCTTTCTCTCACTCCTCACTTCTCTGAACTCACTTCTCAGCTCTCACCGGATACGGAAACAGCTTCACCAGCGGCACCGACACGCCGTCGTTGCCCATCACGCGGCAATGCGTGCGATCGAGCTGGCGCGGGTCATCCAGGCCACAACTGTGGGCAATGATGCCGACCTCGTGCATCACGTTCCTGGCGTAGTTCGCCACCTTTTCGGTCTTGTCGGTGACCACCAGTCCGCGCTGCAACTTCGGATCCTGCGTGGTGATGCCGGTGGGACAGGTGTTGCGATTGCATTGCAGCGACTGGATGCAGCCCAGCGACAACATGAAGCCACGCGCAGAGTTGACGAAGTCCGCGCCCATCGACAGCGCCCACGCCACGTCGTAGGCGGTAATCCGTTTGCCCGAGCAGATCACCTTGACGCGGTCGCGCAGGTCACGTTCGATCAGCAGGTTGACCAGTTGCGGCAGTGCTTCCTGCAACGGCAGGCCAACGCCTTCCATCAGCGTTTGCGGTGCGGCGCCGGTGCCGCCTTCGGAACCGTCCACGATGATGAAGTCCGGCGCGCTCTCGATGCCGCGCCTGACCACCTCGTCGCACAGTTCCTCGACCATGCGCATGTCGCCGAACACCGCCTTGAAGCCGGTCGGCTTGCCGGTGAGATCGCGGATGTGCGCGATGGAATCCATCAGCTGCGACACGTTGGCAATGTCCAGGTGACGGTTCGGGCTTTGCGAATCCTGGCCCACGGGAATGCCGCGGATCGCGGCGATCTCCGGCGTGACCTTGGCACCCGGCAGCAAGCCGCCCATGCCTGGCTTGGCGCCCTGGCCAAGCTTGATGCTGACCATCTTCACCTGCTTGTGCGCGCAGATATCCTGCAGCTTCTGGTCGTCCAGCTGGCCGTCCGGCGTGCGCACGCCGTACTTGGCGGTGCCGATTTCGAACACGATGTCGCAACCGCCTTCCAGGTGATACGGCGCCAGGCCGCCTTCCCCCGTGTCCATCCAGATACCGGCCTTGGCCGCACCATGCGACAAGGCCCGCACCGCCGGCGCCGACAAGGCGCCGAAGCTCATCGCCGAGATGTTGAAGAACGCGGTGTGCTCATACGGCTCGCGCGCATACGGCCCGATGCGCAGCGGCTTGGCATCCACGTGATGATCACCCAGCGCGGGAAACGCCGCGTTGACGAAAAACGGCACGCCTTCGGCGCGCAGGTCGCGGGTGGAACCGAATGCGGCGGTGTTCTCCGCATTCTTCGCCGCCCGATACACCCACACGCGCTCGGCACGATTGAACGGCAGTTCCTCGCGGTCGCTGGAATACAGGTATTGCCGGAAAAATTCGCCCAGGCGCAGGAAGCCGTAGCGAAAATGCCCAACCACCGGAAAGTTGCGCAGCACGGAATTGGACGACTGGTTGCGGTCCACCAGCCACGTGATCAGTATCACCACCACGCCGATGGCGAAGGCCAGCAGGAACACCACCGCCACCGCTTCCACCAGCGCTACCAGCCAGTGCGCAAAACCCGTTGCTTCCATTGTCGTCCTCCGTCCGGAGCGGCCACAGCCGCCATGACATCAGTGAGCAGCTGTGCTGCATGGTTATCCCGCGATGCTACAGGGTTACGCGCAGGGTCCGCGCCGCACGCACCGCTTTCGCCTTCGCCGCCTCGATATCCGCATCGCGTGCCAACGTCACCGCCATGCGCCGGCGTCCCTTCACCTCCGGCTTGCCGAAGATGCGCAATTGCGTATCCGGTTCGGCCAGCGCGTCGGCCACGCCGTGATACTGCGGCGCCCGCCCGTCACCTTCCACCAGCACCGCGCACGAGGCGGATGGCCCAAGCTGACGGATCACCGGAATCGGCAGGCCAAGAATCGCGCGCGCATGCAGGGCGAATTCGGACAGGTCCTGCGAGATCAGCGTCACCAGCCCGGTGTCGTGCGGGCGCGGGCTGACCTCGGAAAAGATCACCGCATCGCCTTTCACGAAAAACTCCATGCCGAACACGCCCCAGCCGCCCAGCGCGGCGGACAAGGCGCCGGCCTGTCGCTGTGCTTCGGCCAACGCTGCAGCGGCTACCGGTTGCGGCTGCCATGACTCGCGATAGTCACCGTCTTCCTGGCGGTGGCCGATCGGCTCGCAGAAAGAAGTACCGTCGCGATGGCGCACGGTCAGCAAGGTGATCTCGGCATCGAAATCGACGAAGCCTTCGACGATCACCCGGCCCTTGCCGGCGCGCCCGCCCGATTGCGCGTAATCCCATGCATGCTGCAAACCATCGGCATCGCGCACGATGCTCTGGCCCTTGCCTGACGAACTCATCACCGGCTTGATCACGAACGGAAAACCGATCGCCTTTGCCGCGGCGTGGTATTCGTCTTCGGTATCGCAGAAACGATACGGCGACGTCGGCAAGCCCAATTCCTCGGCCGCCAGCCGGCGGATGCCTTCGCGGTCCATCGTCAGCCACGCGGCGCGCGCCGTGGGGATCACATGCAGGCCGTCCTTTTCCATCTCGACCAGGGTCGGCGTATGGATGGCCTCGATCTCCGGCACCACCAGGTCGGGCTTTTCCAGTTCGATCACCGCACGCAGGGCGGCACCGTCGAGCATGTCGATCACGTGGCTGCGATGCGCCACCTGCATCGCCGGCGCGTCGGCGTAGCGATCCACCGCGATCACCTCCACCGCCAGCCGCTGCAGCTCGATCGCGACTTCCTTGCCCAGCTCGCCCGCGCCCAGCAGCAGCACGCGCACGGCGTGGTCGGAATAAGGGGTACCGAACGGCTTCATCCGGATATCTCCGCGCAAAGCGACATTGTACGGGCAGCAGGCAGGTTACCAACGCACCCGGCTGGCGCATTGGGCCGGCCCGCTTCCCGTCATTTGCGGAAGCAGCCGTTTTTGACAGGATTCAGCGGGCTTCGGTCGTGCCAGGCAACGGTCGCCACGACAACTGCGGAAGATGCAGCAGGCGCAGCCCGGGATGGGCCGTACTGGTGACGAACAGCCAATTGTCTTCCAGCACGATGTCCTTGACGCCGGCCACCGACAGGCGTCGCAGGGGGCGACCGTCCGCGGCGTCATAAACCACCAGTTCGCCCGTGTCGGGCTTGGCCATCAGCAGCCAGTCACGCCCTTCGCCGCGCCAATGCGCGAAAGTGTGTCCGTTTGCGGCCGATCCGTTCGCGGTCGATGGAAGCGGCGTTGCCAGCCAGGCAGCGCCCAGAACCAGCGTCATGGCCAGCGTCGCGATGACGAGCCGAGCACGCCATCCGAAGCGCGGCGACGACGTGAATCCAGTCGCCGCATGTGGCATCGACAAAGAGGGCAGGCTCATGTCCATGCCCCGATGCTCGCAGCCAGCCATGACAGCCGCGTGACGGCTGCCCCGCCATCAGCGGCCTGATCGCTGCCCCAGAGTCAGACCCAGCGCGATCCAGCCGACGATGAAAGCCACGCCGCCAAACGGCGTGACGATGCCGGTCCAGCGCGGCGCCCCCAGCGCCAAGGCATAAAGGCTGCCGCTGAACAGCACGATGCCAATGGCAAACGCAGCGACGGCGCAACGCCCCGTCCGCCCGCTGCCCACCCATGCGGCCAATCCCAGCGCCAGCGCATGCCAGAAATGGTATTCCACAGCGGTGTGCCACAACTCGCGATGATCCGCATCGAGCACGCCACGCAACGCATGCGCACCGAAGGCGCCGAACAACACGGCGCTGGCGCCGGCCACGCCGGTCAGCAGCCCTGCGCGCGAGTGGACAATTTGTCGCATGAGCGGGGTTTCCTGGTGTTTTCGGCCGACGCACCGAAAGCGCCGGCGTATGCTGGAATGAACGCAACCGTCCGGATTCTCGCATGAAGCTGTCGCGCACCGCCCTGTTCGCCCTGCTGCCATTACTGCTCATCGCCAGCCTGCTGCTGGCCGGCTGTCAGCATGAGCCCCCGCCGTGGCAACTCACCAGCATTCGCGGGCACATGCCCGACCTGTCGTTCAAGCTCACCGACGACAGCGGCAAGAGCGTCACCGCCGCCGACTACAAGGGCAAGGTGACCCTGCTGTACTTCGGCTACACGCATTGCCCGGATGTGTGCCCGCTCACCCTGGCTCACTTGCACGCCGTGATGCAGAAGCTCGGCAAGCAGGCCGATGACGTGCGCATCCTGTTTGTCACCGTGGACCCGGCGCGCGATACGCCGGCCGTGCTGCACGACTACGTGCGCGCCTTCGACTCGCACGCCATTGGCCTCACCGGTTCGCCAAGCACCATCGAATCACTGGTGAAGCGCTACCGCGCCTCGTTCTCGCGCGAACCGGACAAGCACGACAGCGGCTACGAAGTGAGCCACAGTTCGGCCATCTATATCTTCGACCGCGCCGGCAAGGCCCGCTTGCTGGCCACGCCGGCCGATACCCAGCCCCAGCTCGTGCATGACCTGCACCTGCTGATCAGCAGCGGAGATTGACCATGCAGCGCCATCACTTTTCGCTGTTGCTCGCCGGGCTGTTGCTGGCCGGCGGCGCCCACGCCGCCCAGGCCGACCACGTCAAGGCCAGTCACGCCTGGATCCGCCTGCTGCCGGCCGGCCTGCCCGCCGGCGGTTACGTCACGCTGGACAACGACGGCAGTCAGGCCGCACGGCTGACCAACGCCAGCAGCCCCGATTACGCCAGCGTGATGCTGCACCAGAGCACCGAGCACAACGGCATGAGCCAGATGACCATGCTTGATCATCTCGACGTGCCCGCGCACGGCATGGTGTCACTGGCACCGGCCGGCTATCACCTGATGATGATGAAGGCCGACCGTGCATTGAAGCCTGGCGACAAGGTCAAGGTGATCCTGCGCTTCGCCGACGGCAGCACCCTGCCCGTCGACTTCCTTGCACGCCCGGCCAACGCCACCGGCGCAGGCTGACGCCACCCTTCAGGCGCGTTCCGCACCGAAGCCGTGCAGGAGCGCACCCTGTGCGCGAAAGGCTCTTGGTCACGTCTCGCGAAAAGCCATTCGCGCACGACCGCAGGAAGTCCCTTGTGGACAGGGGGCGCTCCTACGAAAGCGGACTGACCACGTCCGTCTCCACACCGCGTCGCAGGCGCGAGTCGCGGCGGATCCGGCCGCTGCGCGACAAGCGCAGCCAATGCTGCATCGCCATCAGTGCGCCGATGCTTTCCACCATCGCCGCCGGCACCCAGATGATCAGGCCGCCGATCATCTGGCCGGTCAGCACGTTGAAACTGAAAGCACGACCGCACACTTCGAAGATCGGATAAAGATCGTGCCGCGAGAACGTGATGATCGCACCGGCCAGGATCTGCGGCGACATCGTGATGCCCGGCGACAGCACGCGCATCCCCGCCACCATCCGTCCCGGCGGATGCGACCGGTGATCCAGCACCAGCCACCAGTAGACGAAACCGCTGACGATCATCGACCAGTTCATGAAGCGGTACACGCGCCAGTCCAGCATCGCCAGCGTCTGGAACCACGGCACCAGCCAGATCAGGATGAACACCACGAACAGCAGCGTCGCCACCACGGGATTGAACAACACGCCGCTGATGACACGCCAGACCAGCGAGCGCTGCGCCGGCCGCAGCCAACGCGCCCGCCACGACAGCGGCAACCCCGCGCGCAACACGCTGCCCGGGCACGAGGCCACGATGACCAACGGCACGATGTGGTGCAGCAGCAATTGCTGCAGGCGGTGCATGAAGAACTCATGCTCGGCGTAGAAATCGAGGTAGGTGTGCAGCGTCAGGTACATCATCGCCATGCCGCACCAGAACGTGACCTGCCGCCCGGTGCCCACCCGCAAGCGCCGGCTGCCGCGCAAATACAGCACGCAGGCCAGCACGAAGGTGATCAGGAAGGTCCAGGAGAACTCCCACGGCACCAGCCATTTCAGCAAGATCGCGATCATTGACCCTTCCACGCCGACATCGGCGACAACGACCCAGCATAACGCGTGGCCGTGCCCGCCTCGCCCCGCCGTGCTTGCGGCAGATTGCCGCCCGGCAACCCGTGCGGGTCAGCGCCCGCCACGCCGGTTGCGACGCATCCGGCGCCAGCCGTAGAGCAGGCCGATCAGCACCAGCAGCGCCGGCACCAGCACGATGTTGATCACCTTAAGGCGGAAACCCAGCGCATCGATCTCGGCGTTGAGCTGGTGCTGCACGTCGCGCAGCTCCTTGCTGATCGCCAGCTTGCGCTTGAGGAATTGCTCGATCTCGCGCTTCTGCTCTGCACTGGCCGTGCTGTCGTGGTCGCCCTTGACCGGCTGCAGTTCCGCCAGCCGCTGCTTGGTCTCGGCCAGCTCGCTTTCCAGTTCCTGCTTCTTCTGCAGGAATTTCCGGTCGGCGGCGCGCTGCAGTGACTCCACGCGGGTGAACGGGCGTTGCGAGGTGGCACGCCCGCGGATCGACAGCAACGCCGACGAACCGCTGAGGTTGTCCACCAGGTTGGTGACGAAATCGCCATTGTTGGCGATCGCGACCAGGGTGGGCTGGCCGAGGAAGGTCTGCGTGTCCACCCACAGTCGATCGGTCAGCAGGTCCGTATCGGCCACCAGGATCACTTCGCTGTCGGGCTTGGACGCGGCCAGGTGTCCCGGTTGTCCGGCACGATCCGGGAACGCGCTGGTGAAGGTGCCGCGCAGGCGCGCGGCGATCGTGTAGAGCTGGTTGCCCGGCTGATAACCCTGCAGCAGCGAAGCGGGATCGCTGCTGGCCTCGATCACCCGCTGCGCCGGTACCAGCTCGGCGTCGGCGCTGCTTTGCAGCAGCGGAATCAGGCGCGTGGTGGCATGTGGAGCCAGGTCGAAATGGCCGGCGCTGGACACATTCACGCGCTGCAGGCTGGCGGTCACCACATCGTCATGGTTCAGTTCCTGCGTGCCCAGGCCAAGCATCGCCGGATGGGTGAGATTCACCCCGGCCAGTTCGATCGGCAATGCGCGCGCGCGGTCCAGCAGCACCTGGGTCGGGTCGTAGAGCACGCCCCAGTCGGCAAACAGTTTCGGCAGATCGGAATTGTGATCGTCCGTGGCACCGGTTTCGGCATTGATGTACGGCGTGGTGTCGGACTCCGCATCCGGGTCGACGAACACCACCAGGTGCCCGCCGCCCAGCACGTATTGGTCCAGCGCGTATTGCGCATCGTCCGACAGGTGCTTCGGATGGATCAGCAGCAACACCTTGATGTCGGCGGGCACGCGCTTGAGCTTGGCCGGATCCAGCGACTCCACGTCGAACAGTTGCTGCAACTGCCGCATCACCGTCCACGGCGGCTTGCCGAGGATGGGGTTGCCCAATACCTGCAAGCTGCTGATCACGCCGATGTGCGGCTTGTCCGGCTCGTTCAATTCGTACAGCAGTTTGGCGATGTCGTATTCGAGGAACACCTCGCGCGAGGGATCGAAGAACGGAATCGACAGGGTGCGTCCTCCGGCCACGGTCGCGTCATCCGGGTCCTGCTCGCTGTCGATACCCGGCGGCAAGGTGCTGCCGACCAGGCCGAAGAACACCCGCTCGCCATTGCTGCCGCCACTGGCCGCGGTGAGGCCGTTGCCTTCGGCGCTGGCCTCGTCGTCGGAATACGGCACCGGGTCGACCACGCGCAGGCGGATCCGCCCGTGCGAGCGTGCCACCATTTCCTGCAGCATCTCGTTGACGCGCTGCTCGTAACTGCGCAGCTGCGGCAGGTCCCGCGTGGCGTGTTCGGAGAAATACAGGGTGAGTCGCAGCGGGCGATGCAGGCTGTCGATGATCCGCTTCGTGCCGGGCGCCAGCGTGTACAGATGATCGGTGGTCAAATCCACCCGCGCCGGCCCGACCCAGCGGCTGCTGCCCAGCACCACGGCGACATACGCCAACACCAGCAGCACCAGGGCGCTGATCAGGACCGGACGGCGACGGAGGTGAAGGCGGCCCATCTCAGCGCATCCGTTTCAGGTCGAGCACCAGCACGCCGGCGGTCAGCCACGCCACGATGGTGAGCAGGAAATACAGCAGGTCGCGCACATCCAGCACACCGCGGGCGATCGCCTCGAAGTGACGCAACAGGCTGAGGTGCGCCACCGCGTTGACCAGCTTGCGCGGCAGCGTGCCCTGGAAGAAATCGATCACCTGCGCCTGCCCGGCGAGGATCAGCAGCACGCATACCAGCGCGGTAAGAATGAATGCCACCACCTGGCTGCGGGTCAGCGTGGAAATGCACGTGCCGATGGCCAGGAACGCACCGGCCATCAACCAGCTGCCGAGGTAACCGGCCACGATCACGCCGTTGTCCGGCGAGCCGAGATAGTTCACCGTGATCCAGATCGGGAAGGTCAGCAGCAGCGCCAACCCCACGAACAACCATGCCGCGAGGAACTTGCCCAGCATCGCCTGCACCAGGGTCACCGGCAGCGTCAGCAGCAGTTCCAGCGTGCCGCCCTTGGCCTCCTCGGCCCAGATCCGCATCGACACCGCCGGCACCAGGATCAGGTACAGCCACGGATGCATCGAGAAGAACGGCTGCAGGTCGGCCTGCCCGCGCTCGTAAAAATCGCCCACGTAGAAGGTGAGGATGCCCGCCAGCACCAGGAAGATCACCAGGAACACATAGGCCACCGGCGTCACGAAATAGCTGCGCAATTCGCGCCGGGCCACCGCCATCACCGGATTCATGCCGGCACCTCATCGCCCAGCGTGATCTGCCGGAACACCTCGTCCAGGCGGCCACGTTCAAGCTGGATCTCGGACACTTCCAGTCCCTGCTCGCGCAGCAATTGCTCGACCGGCTCCAGGATGCGCTCGCCGGGTCGTGGAAACACCGTGACGCGGCCATCCAGCGGATCCACTTCGACCCCGGCCACTTGCGGCAGGCGCCCCAGCATTTCCTGCGACACGCCACTTCCCGCGGCGCTGAACGACACCGCCCCGTGATAGCGCGAACGTGCCTCCAGCTCCGCCGGCGTGGCGTCGGCCAGCAGCTTGCCGCGGGCGATGATCACCACGCGGTTGCACAACGCGTGGACTTCTTCCAGCAGGTGGGTGGAGATCAGGATGGTGCGTTCGCGCGCCATCGCATCGATCAACTGGCGCACGGCGTGCTTCTGGTTCGGGTCGAGGCCATCGGTGGGTTCGTCCAGCATCAGCACCGGCGGGTCGTGCAGGATCGCCTGGGCCAGGCCCACACGGCGGCGCAGGCCTTTCGACAAGGTGTCGATGCACTGCTCCAGCACCTCTTCCAGTTGCAGCCGCCCCACCACTTCATCGAACCGACGGCGCCCCACGTCGGCCTTGAGGCCACGCACACGCGCGATGAACACCAGGAACTCGCGCACGGTCATCTCGCCGTAGCTGGGTGCTCCCTCGGGCAGGTAGCCCAGGGCACGGCGTGCGGCCAGCGATTCGCGCTGCACGTCGTGCCCGCACACGCGGGCGGTGCCCGAACTCGGCGCGAGGAATCCGGAGATCATGCGCATGGCCGTGGACTTGCCCGCACCATTGGGCCCCAGCAGGCCAAGCACCTGGCCGGGCTCGGCGCGAATGCTCAAGGCATCCACCGCAACGAGGTGGCCATAGCGACGGGTGAGCTGGTCGGTCTCGATCATGTCCGGGCTAAGTGGGAAGGGATGCGCGCGGCGAAATCACGGCGCTCTGCAATGTACCGCATGACGCCGCAAAAGTTCTTCCCGACACGTGGATGCTGCAGCGTGGAAACAGCGGAAACGAAAAGGCCCTCCCCGCGAGGGAAGGGCCTTTCATCGTGCCAGCGGTAGCGCTTACTGCGCGCTGCTGGCCGCAGCCGGTGCGGCGCTGGAACCGGCCGGTGCCGGGGCGGAACCCGCCGCGGCCGGAGCCTGGTCGCCACTGGCGTCCAACGAAGGCTGGGCAATGCCGGCAGCCTGTTCCGGCGTCTGCTGCGGCAGCGTGCCACCGTTGGCCGAGTCGGTGATCGGCAGGTAGACGTCAAACTTGGCGTAAGTGGTGATGTTGCCCTTGTCGTCCTGCACTTCCGGCTGCACCTGGATGTCGTACAGGCGGTGGACCACTTCGTCGTACTTGTAGCCGTGGGTCTGCGCGTAGGCCTTCAGCATGTCGCGGGTCTGCGGCACGCCGGCGGCGGTACCGTTCCACACGCCTTCCAGCGCGGGACCACCGAACGCCAGGGTGGCGCGCACCTTGCCGTCCACGACCAGGCGGCCATCCTTGTCCAGCTCGCCCGGCTTCAGCACCACTGCGGCGGCGGGTGCACTGCTGGAGCTGTCCGAAGCCGGTGCGCTGCTGCTCTCGGCCGGAGCCGTGCCGTCGGCGGACAGGGCCGGCTGCTTGGCGGCCGCCAGCGTGTAGCTCTGGCCATTGATGGTCAGGTCGCTGGCGTCGATCGGCAGCGCGACGTCGAAGCTGTAGGTCTCGTCACCGTAGTTGGTGGTGAAGGTGATGCGCGGACCGGTCACATTCACGCCGAGCTTCTTGGCCGCGGCCTTGATCGCAGTGAGGTCGGTGTTCATCACGTCGTCCAGACCGGCCAGGCCGTCCTTGCGCGGGCTGGAGTCGGAAATCAGCAGCACCGGCGTCGGCTTGGTCTGCACGATGTACGGAATCAGGTCGCTGTAGTCGACGTTCGGCACCGCGGCCAGCACGTTCTGCAGGTTGCTCAGGCTGTACTGGATCAGCGAATCCGGATCGCCATGGATGTACAGGCGCGAATAGCGGTTGATCAGGTTGAAGCCATAGGCCACGTCATACGACCAGGTGATCTTGGTCAGCTTGCCCTGGCGGCCCTGACGATCCAGATCGATCGTGAAGTGCTTGTCGTTGCCGTGCCAGTTGTTGTCCAGGTTCCAGATGATCGTGGCGTGCTTGACGGTCGGATCGATCTTGTTGAAGTCCGGCTGCGCGCTGGCGATGGTCAGCTTGCCGTCGCCCACCTTGTCGTTGCCACCCGTCCACGACAGCGTGGCACCCGGGCCGAAGGCCGGGCCGGACAACGCATACTGGATCTTCGGGTCGTCGCTGCGTTGCGTGCTGTAGTCGGGGAAGCGACGGAGGTTGTCCATCACATCATAGACTTGGCGAATGTCCTTGCCGACTACCAGCGACCGATCCACATGGCCGGTGCTGGGCATGACAAAGCCCGCCACGACGCCAAGAACGGCGACGATAATCAGGGCAACAATGATTTCCAGAACACGCGTCATTCCAGGGGTCTCCGAACGTCTTCTTCTCGACATGATGCGTCACTGGCCACCGGGCATCGGGAAAATCCCGCGGGAATGCGCCCAAGCGTGGCCCAGCAACGCCGAAGCCACCGATGTTACTTGCTCGCGCGCCCGAACGCTACGGCCTGCGAAAACACCCTCGAATTGGCGCCAGAGCACGCCATTCAGCCGTCCGGATGGCCATCACGGCATCGCCCGAAAAACCATGCGCACGCGCATGTCGCGCGAAAATCCCTCGCCCCGCCCATGGCGGCCAACGCCCTAGACGATGCCCAGTTCCAGCGCCTTGAGCACCGCCCGGGTGCGATCGCGCACGCCCAGCTTGGACAGGATGTTGGAAACGTGGTTCTTCACCGTCCCCTCGGCCACCTTCAGCGAATTGGCGATTTCCTTGTTGGAATAGCCACCGGAAAGCAGGCGCAGGATCTCGGTTTCGCGTTCGGTCAGCGGATCGGGCTGCTCCAGGCTGGTGAACTGGTTCTGCATGCGCCCCACCCCGGCCAGCAGGCGCTGGGTGACCATCGGCGCCACCAGCGAGCCGCCCGCAGCCACGGTGCGCACCGCCTCCACCAGTTGCTCCAGCGACACATCCTTCAGCAGATAACCGCGCGCGCCGGCCTTCAGGCCCTGCAGCACCAGTTGGTCGTCATCGAAGGTGGTGAGAATGATGGTGGGCGGCAACTCGTTGCGGGCGGCCAGCGCCTGCAGCACTTCCAGACCACTCATGTTGGGCATGCGCAGGTCCAGCAGCACCACGTCCGGTTTCACCCGCGGAATGTCCTGCACGGCCTGGGCACCATCGGCGCATTCGGCCACCACGCGGATGTCCTCGGCCAGATCGAGCAGCGAGCGGACGCCCTGGCGTACCAGGTTCTGGTCGTCGACGAGACAGACGGAGATCATCGTGAATCCTCGTGGCAAAAGCGGCACGTCATGTGCCGTGGACAGGCAATGAAAAGGGGGCCTGACGGAACATTCTTGCAGGCCATCATCCCAGGCTCAACGCCGGGGGCTCGAACCGTGCCGGCGCATGCGCCAGCGCGGGCGTCTCGCCCAGCGGCAAGCGCACGGTGAGCTCGAAGCCGCGACCGGCCCCACTCTCCACCGTCACGCTGCCGCCGAACTCCACCAGCCGCTCACGCATGCCCGACAGGCCATTGCCGGGCGCGACGTCGGCGGCGCCGCGACCGTCGTCGCGCGCGTGCAACCCGAGCAGGTCGGTTTCCGCATAGGCGAAATGCAGCCACAGGTTGCGCGCGTTGGCGTGCTTGGCCGCATTGGTGATGATTTCCTGCGCACAGCGCAGCAGCACCTGCGCGCGCAGCGGATCCTCCACGCTGAAACGGGGTGGCGTGGTCACGTGAACGGCCAATCCGGGCACGCCCTCGACCAGGCTGCGCAGCGCCTGGGTCAGGTCGATGGCATCGTCCTGGCGCAATTCGCTGACCGCCTCGCGCACATCGGCCAGCAGATGCTTGGCCGTGGCCTGGGCCTTGCCGACGTGTTCGGCCGCCGCCGGGTTGACCAGGTGGCTGGCCACTTCAAGATTCAGGCTCAACGCGGTCAGATGGTGGCCGATCAGGTCATGCAGGTCGCGCGCGATGCGCATGCGCTCGGCGATGCGGGTGGACTCGGCCAGCAGCGCGCGGGTAGCGCGCAGCTCGGAATTGAGCCGGCGCTGCGCCTCGCGCTCCTCGGTCTGCTGGCGCGCCACCAGCGAGGTGAAGAAGGCCAGCGCGGACATGCCCAGGTACATGCACACCTGCAGCAGCGCGGTGGGAATCGTCCAGCCCATGTAGCTGGAGATCACCGGGATCAGCATCAGGTTCTGCCCCAGCATCCACACCAGCCCGACCGCCACCGGCAACTGCCACGGCAGCACCACCGAAATCACCACCATCAGCATCGCGGAGAGACCGCTGCGGCTGGCCCAGCCCATGATGATGGCCGAACCGGTCAGCACCACCAGCCCGCACAGGCGGACGAGCTGCGCGCGACCGCCCTGCGCGGTCATGCCGTCGCGGCTGGTCAGGGCCAGGTAGGTCAGTGCAAAAACCAGGTTCGAGGCAATGCAGACCCAGGGCGAACGCACCCCCGCGCCGATCCCCCAGCTGCTCGGCAACAACTGCAGCAGCGGCAACGACACGCAGACGCAGGTGAACAGGCCGGTATAGCGCAACAACCGGATGTGGCTGAAGTTGGTCCATGACATGCCGTGCATGATAGGCCCACGTCCCCCTCGCGCAATGCGCGGGAAGTCACCCCTGCCGAAAGCCATGCATGCCGGCGTTTTACAAACACTTAAGACCTCGCCCGAAGGGTTGCCTTGATCGGGTTGCCATACGGCAGGGCGCGGCCAGCCAGACCGCTGCGCCACGCACGACCACCTGACGACCCAGAACAAGGTAACGCAAGCCGTGGAGAGACTTTCACTGGCAGACTTCGAGCAGACCCCTCATGGCGCAGCGCGAGATGTGCCGAAAGGGTGCGCATGGCATAATGCCGCTATTGCCGGGTCGAGCCTTGGCCCTGTCCTTGAAACATTTTCCATAGCGGAGCAACGCATGGCTCTTGCCATCCGCGACGTGCATGAGCACGAACTGGATGCCGTGCTGGCAATCAACAACGCCGCCGGCCGCAGCATCCTCTCTCTGGACAAGGCGCAACTGCGCTACTTTTTCGAACATGCCGACTACTTCCGCGTGGCCGAAATCGACGGTCACCTGGCCGGGTTCCTGATTGCCCTGCGCGAGGGCAGCGACTACGCCAGCGCCAACTACCGCTGGTTCTGCGAGCACTATCCGCAGTTCGTCTACATCGACCGCATCGTGATCGCCAGCACCTACCATCGCCATGGCCTGGGTCGCATCTTCTATTGCGACGTCAACAGCTTTGCCGAGGTTCGCGTGCCGCTGCTCGCTTGCGAGGTGTTTCTGGAACCGCGCGACGACGTGGTGGTGCTGTTCCACGGCACCTACGGCTTCCAGGAAGTCGGCCAGCAGCGCACCACGCCCGAGAGCCGGCAGGTCAGCCTGCTGGCCAAGGAACTGCCCAGTTACGCCTACGTGCGCGATACCTATCTGGAACATGGCGGCCTGCCCCAGCTGCCGTGGCTGGCCGGTCGCCAGTTGTCGCCCGCACACCCCGTCCAGCCACGCCGCCTCGCCGGAGAGCGGCACCAGTGAATGCACGCATGACATCCAGTCGAACAACGAACAGCGAAGAGGCCTGCGACCTGCGTTTCGGTCAGGTCGGTATGGCCTGCGTGCGCGTGCGTCGCGCCGATGCCGCAGCGCTCTGCGAAGAGCTTGAGCGCCGCGTGCACAGCGCCCCGCAACTGTTCGCGCGCGCCGCCGTGGTGCTCGACCTCAGCCATTTCCTCGACCTGCCCGACGACGGCACCGTGGATGCCCTGCTCGAAGCCGTGCGCAGCGCCGGCATGCTGCCGGTGGGTCTGGCCTATGGCACCAGCGAAACCGAAGCCCTGGCCAAGCGCATGGGCCTGCCGCTGATCGCCAAGTTCCGTGCCGCCTACGAGCCGGCCAACGGTGGCAGCGTGGCCCCGCCCGCTGCCGCGGAGCCCGCACCGCGTGCCGCCGAACCGCCACCGCGCGAGCCGATCCTCGCCGAGCCCGCGCCCGGTCAGGCGCAGGGCTCCATGCACCATGACGGCGCGGTGCGTTCCGGCCAGCAGATCTACGCCCGCGACCGCGACCTGGTGATCACCGGCACCGTCGCCAACGGCGCCGAAGTGATCGCCGATGGCGACATCCACATTTACGGTGGCCTGCGTGGTCGCGCGATGGCGGGCGCCCAGGGCGACACCCGGGCGCGCATCTTCGTTTCCGACTTCCGCGCCGAACTGGTGGCCATCGCCGGTCATTACCGCGTATTTGAACAGATACCGAACGACCTGGAAGGGCAATCCGTGCGATGCTGGCTCGAAGGCGACAAACTGTTGATCGCCCGGCTGTGACGGCGACCCGCCACGACCACCCCATTACAAAAACAACATTTTTCACGGAGATGCGCCCTTGACTGCTGAGATTATCGTTGTCACTTCCGGCAAAGGCGGCGTCGGCAAGACGACGACCAGTGCCTCGCTGGCCACCGGCCTGGCGATCGCCGGCAAGAAAGTCGCAGTGATCGACTTCGACGTCGGCTTGCGCAACCTCGACCTGATCATGGGCTGCGAGCGCCGCGTGGTGTACGACTTCATCAACGTCGTGCAGGGCGAAGCCACGCTGAAGCAGGCGCTGATCAAGGACAAGCGGCACGACAACCTCTACGTGCTGGCCGCCAGCCAGACCCGCGACAAGGACGCGCTGACCCAGGAAGGCGTCGAGAAGGTGCTCGACGGGCTGTCCGAGGAAGGCTTCGACTACGTCGTCTGCGATTCGCCCGCCGGCATCGAAAAGGGCGCCCACCTGGCCATGTATTTCGCCGACCACGCCGTGGTGGTGGTGAACCCGGAAGTGTCCTCGGTGCGCGATTCCGACCGCATCCTCGGCCTGCTTTCCAGCAAGACCCGCCGTGCCGAGCGCGGCGAGGGCGCGATCACCCAGCACCTGCTGCTGACCCGTTACAACCCGGCCCGTGTCGAAGCTGGCGAAATGCTCAGCGTGAAGGACGTCGAGGACATCCTCGGCATCAGCGTGGTCGGCGTCATTCCCGAATCGGAAAACGTGCTGGCCGCCTCCAACTCGGGCGTGCCGGTAATTCTCGACGCCAATTCGCTCGCCGGCCAGGCCTACAGCGACACCGTGGCCCGCGTGCTTGGCGAAGACCGCCCGTTGCGTTTCATCGACGCACCCAAGAAGGGCTTCTTCCAGCGCGTGTTCGGAGGTTGATCACGATGGGCATTCTCGATTTCCTCAAGCGCAAGCCGGAACCGACCGCCACCGTGGCCAAGGAACGCCTGCGCATCATCGTGGCGCAGGAGCGCTCCACCCGCGGCGCGCCGGATTACCTGCCGATGATGCGCAACGAGCTGCTCGAAGTGATCAAGAAATACGTTCACGTCGACCTCGATGCGATCAACATCAATTTCGAGCGCGACAGCGGCCACGAAGTGCTGGAGCTTTCCGTCGCCCTGCCGGACGGCAAGGCGTCCGCCACCCCGGCCGCCTGAGCGGAAACATTCGCGGCTCGCACCCGCGCGCCGCTTTTTTCTCGTCATTCCGGCGCAGGCCGGAATGACGGCTCCGCAGACGGCGACCACAACCTGGTTTTCAGATTGCGTCGACCATGCCGCTCCAGCTGATGCCAGATGACTTGCGTGCCCCATGATCTCGCCCGATCCTTCCACACTGGTGCTCCGCCTCGCCGATATCGGCGATGAAGCGCCCGCCGCCCTGCTCGCCCGGTACGGGCTGACGCTGCAGCACGTGGCCGATGGCGAACCGATTCCCGGCAGTTACTGGGGCGATGAGGAAGCCGGCATCATCGGCTGCACCGTGCATGCCCGCGCGGACACGCCGGTGCATTCACTGCTGCACGAGGCCTGTCACCTGATCGTGTTGCCTTCGGAGCGGCGCGCACAGGTACATACCGACGCCACCGACTCGGTCGAGGAAGAAGACGCCACCTGCTACCTGCAGATCGTTCTGGCCGACAAATTGCCCGGCGTGGGCCGCCACCGGCTGATGGCCGACATGGATGCCTGGGGCTACACGTTCCGACTCGGCTCCACCCGCGCCTGGTTCGAGCAGGACGCCGAGAATGCGCGGGCCTTCCTGGCCGAACGCAAACTGCTCTGACCCACGAGCGTGGCCGGCAAGGGCATCTGATGCCCCATCCATCCCCGGCGCAAGCCGCGAATCGCTAGAATGTGCCCGAATCAATCGGGGCATGTCCTGACCGACGCTGAATATCCCGTCATATGCAAAGCGAAAATCACCTCGCTCGTCGTGGCGCGCGGCCTTCGCGCCATCCACCCCTGACTGGTTTGGACATGTCCAGAAGCTCCGTTTTGCCGCCCGGTATCCACACGCTGCGCCGCCGCCTCGCCAATCGCCTGACCCGGCTGCTTCTGGGGCGCTCACCGGAAGCGGTATCGACACCGCTTCCGACCACGGGCATCTATCGCATCCTGATCTGCCACACCAGCCACAGCCTGGGCAACACGCTGCTGCTCACGCCTCTGCTGCAGGAGCTTGAGCAGACCTACCCCGCGGCCGAAATCGACATCCTCACGCGCAGTCCGGTGGCGCAAGATATCTACGGGCATTACTTCAACCTGCGCCGGTTGCTGCCCATGCCCGCCCACGCCGTGGGCCACCCATGGCAGGCTATGCGCAACTTGCGCCGCATGCGCGCGGTTCATTACGACCTGGCCATCGATCCCGAGCCGCAGTCGCAGACGTCCCGGCTGCTGCTGCGACTCGCCCACGCCACCTGGAAGCTGGGTTTCAACGGGCCACGCAAGCAGGGGCATGTCACGCACGACGTGGCCATACCCGGGGACCTGTCGAGCAAGGGCCGCCTCCCGGTCTATCTGTTGCGCACGGCATCGGGGCGCAGCGACGCCGCCTATCCCCCGCCGGACCTCCGGCTCAGTGCGCTGGAGAAGTCGGAAGGGCGCCTGGCGCTCGAACGCGTGCTCGCCGCACACCAGGTGCCGCGCAAGCGTGGCGTGATCGGCATTTTCGCCAACGCCACCGGTCCCAAGCTGATGCCGCCGGCATGGTGGGATGCATTCCTGCTCGCGCTGGAGCCCATCCGCGAGCACTTCTCATTGCTGGAAATCGTGCCGGCTTCCGGCCAGTCGATGCTCGGCTCTCGTTACCCGGCCTATTACTCCAGCGACTTGCGCAAGCTGGCCAGCATGCTGACCAGTCTCGACGCCCTGATCACCCTCGACGCCGGCGTCATGCACCTGGCCTGCGCCTCGCCCGTGCCAACGCTGAGCATTTTCACCGTCACCAGTACCGCCGAATGGGGACCGTACGGCAAGCACGACATCATCGTGCAGGCTCTTGATCGCCCACCAGCCCGGGTCGCGGAAGATGTCCTTGCCGCTTGCATGGCGCGTACATCGTCAGCCTGAAGCGCCCGCGCGGGCTCGATCACGCGATGTTCCGGGCCGAGTCTGCATGACACCGCCACACGCGAGTCTCTTTGGCCAAGCGCGGTGTCGTGGGATGGCACGTCGAATGGCGCCGGCTCAATCCTGTGCGAACAATCGCTGCGCGTCCGCGTGGCCCAGCGTTGATTCGAGGCGATCGAAACCGCCACTTGAACGCACCGCTTGCGCCGCTACATCCGCCGCGCCGAGTGCAATCGTGGCCAGTCGCGTGGCCATGCTGACCCGGGCCACGCCGATCCGCGCCAATTCTTCCAATCCAGGCAAGCCGGGCCGGGCGCCGACATTCACCGGCGCATCCAGCTCACGCACGAAGGCCTCCAGCACAGCGATATCACCCAGGCCGATCGGGTAGACGCAGTCGGCGCCCGCCGCCAGATAGGCGCGAGCGCGGTTGACCGCGTCGGCGAAGCGCGCGGCATCATCCTTGGCGGGCCGTATCCACGCATCCACCCGCGCGTTGATGACGATCGGCACGCCCGCATCGGCACCTGCGACTCGTGCCGCCGCGATCCGCGCTGCTGCACCGGCCACGTCACGCAAGCCGCCATGCAGGCTGTCCTCCAGATTGATGCCGACGGCACCGGCCTCGATCACCGCGCGCACGGTCTCGCCCACTGCCGCGGACGTTTCGCCGTAACCGGCCTCGATATCGGCCGTCACCGGCAACGCGGTCACTCGCGCGATTCGCGCAATCGCCGCCAGCACCTCATCCAGCGGCGCCTGTTCGCCATCGGCATAACCGAGCGACCAGGCCACGCCGCCGCTGGTGGTGGCAATCGCCGCGAAGCCGCGGCTCGCGAACAGCCGTGCGCTGCCGGCGTCCCATGCGTTCGGCAACAGCAACACGCCAGACCGATCGTGCATCTTGCGGAATGCCTGCGCCTTGGCGACCTGCTGCTGGCTCGTGGTCATGTAGCACCCTTGCTGATGAAAGCAGCAGCGTACTCCGCACCTGCGCGCACCGAAAAGCCGGGCTCCCCACGCACGCAGCATTGACGACAGCCCGCCTTCTTCCGCTAGCATGGCGGGAAAGGAGATGGCATGCCTCCGGTTCCACCTCGGAACAAACCGCCCCGATGTCATCAAACAGGGGCTGATGATGCCTGCACCACCGGTTTCCGGCGGCGCAGGCGTGCCTGTCGCCGCGAACACAACGTTTCGCAGACAGGAGATCTACCCTCGTGACCCTCGCTGGATTCCTTGCCGTCGGCTTCGGCGGTGCCATCGGTTGCTGGATGCGCTGGATGCTCGGCATCGCACTCAACCCGATGTTTCCCACCCTGCCGCTGGGCACGCTTGCGGCCAACCTGCTCGGCGGCCTGATCATGGGCTGCATGATGGGCATCTTCACGCACTTCCAGGCACTGCCACGTGAGCTGCAATTGTTCGTGATGACCGGTTTCCTGGGCGGCCTGACCACCTTCTCCACCTTCTCGGCCGAAGCCAACACGCTGCTGTTGCGCCAGCAATACCTGTGGTTCGGCACGCATGTCGCGGTGCACCTGGTCGGCACCCTCGGCATGACGATGCTCGGCCTGTTCCTTACCCGCGGCCTGCTGCGCCACTGATCGATGGAGACACGTGCAATGACCCGGGAAAATCTGATTGACGGCGTGCACCTGCGCTTCTACACGCACGCGCACACCAAGCACGACGGCATGCTGCTGTCCGAATGGTTGCTGGAGCAGGCCAAACGCCACAAGCTGGGTGGCGGCTCGGTATTCCGTGCCGTCGCCGGCTTCGGCCGCCACGGTGTGCTGCACGAGGAAGCCTTCTTCGAACTGGCCGGCGATCTGCCGGTGAAGGTGGAGTTCCTGCTTCACGAAAGCGAGGCGGAAACCCTGCTTCAATTGGTTCGCGAAGCGGGCGTGGAACTGGTCTACGCACGCATGCCGATCCGTTTTGGCGTACTTGGCAAGGAGACATGAACACGATGAGCCAGGATTCCCTGAAGCACCGCGCCATCGAGCTGCTGCAACACGCCGGCATCCACCTCGACGGCGATGCACCCACCGATATCCGCGTGCACGACGAACGCCTCTATGCGCGCGTGTTCGCCCACGGTTCGCTGGGCCTTGGCGAGGCTTACATGGACGGCTGGTGGAGCGTGCCCGACCTTCCCGGCTTCATGACGCGGCTGCTTTCCTCGCACCTGGACGAGCACCTGAAGACGCTCGACACCTTGCTGGCGCACCTCAAGGCGCGCTTCGTCAACCTGCAGCGCGGCGAGCACGCGTTCGAGATCGGCAAGGCCCATTACGATCTCGGCAACGACCTGTTCAAGGCCATGCTCGGCAAGCGGCTGGTGTACTCGTGCGGTTACTGGGCCAACGCGGACAACGTGGACGACGCCCAGGAAGCCAAGCTCGACCTGGTCTGTCGCAAGCTGCAGCTGAAGCCGGGCCAGCGTGTACTCGACATCGGCTGCGGCTGGGGCGAGGCGCTGAAATACGCGGCGGAGAAATACGGCGTCAGCGGCGTCGGCGTCACCGTGTCGCAGGAGCAGGCCGAATTCGCGCGCGAGCTGTGCAAGGGCCTGCCGATCGAGATCCGCCTGCAGGATTACCACGAACTGGACGAACGTTTCGACGCGATCATGTCGATCGGCATGTTCGAACACGTCGGCGGCAAGAATTACCGCAGCTATTTCGAGGTGGCGCGGCGTTGCCTGCCCGATGACGGCCTGTTCCTGCTGCATTGCATCGGCAGCAACGGCGCCCCGGCGCAACCCGATCCGTGGATCGAGAAATACATCTTCCCGAACTCGATGATCCCCGCCGCCAGCCAGGTCACCGCCACGCTGGAAGGCCTGTTCGTGGTCGAGGACTGGCACAACTTCGGCGCCGACTACGACCGCACGCTGACCGCCTGGCATGCCAACTTCGATGCGGCGTGGCCGGAACTGTCGAAAAGCTACGACGCACGCTTCCAGCGCATGTGGCACTTCTACCTGGCCTGTTCCGCCGCGGTGTTCCGCACCCGTCGCGACCAGCTGTGGCAGCTCACCCTGTGCCCGCGCGGCGTGCCGGGCGGCTACCGCGTGCCGCGTTGACGCGGCGGGTGCGCTTTCGCGGATTGATCCTCGCACTGCTGCTGGGCGCCAGCGGCAGCGCGCTGGCACATCCCGCGCTATGGGTGGTGAAGGATGCCGACACCACCATCTATCTGTTCGGCACCGTGCATCTGCTGCCGAACGACGTCGACTGGCATTTCCCTGCGCTCGACCAGGCGCTGGAACAGAGCCAGTCGCTGTACGTCGAGATCACCGACGACGAGCCCGCCCACATGACCACACTGGTCATGCGCTACGGCATCGACCCGGCCCATCCGCTGTCCGGCCTGCTCACACGCAAGGAAAACGCCGCACTGGACGCTGCGGCGATAACCGCTGGCGTGCCGGGCGGAAGCGCGGCGTTGAACGTCATGCGACCGTGGCTGGCCGCGCTGACGCTGACGGTAGCGCCGCTGCTGAAAGCCGGACTCGATCCCGCGCATGGCGTGGACAAGCAGATCAAGGCGCAAATGGAGAAAGCCGGCAAACCGGTGCACGGGCTGGAAACCGCCGAGCAACAGATCCGCTTCCTCGCCGACATGCCTCCGGCGATGCAACTGTCGTTCCTGCGCCAGACCCTGCGCGATACGGAGAACGCCCAAGCCGAGCTGACGGCGCTGATCGACGCCTGGAAAAACGGCGACACCGCCCGACTCGCCCAGCTGGAAAACGAGGACATGCAGCAGTACTCGCCACGGCTCTACCGCACGCTGATCGTCAAGCGCGACAAGGCCTGGGCCGGCAAGATCGCCACCTTGCTGAAAACGCCGGGTACCGTGTTCATCGCGGTCGGCGCCGCCCACCTGGCCGGACCGGACAGCGTACAGGCCGAGCTGAAGAAGATGGACATCAACGCCGCCCGCCTGTAGGAACGCACCGTGTGCGCGACGCTTTTGCTCTTCAGCCCCATGGGTAACCGGAAAGAGCAAAAAGCCTCGCGCACACGGTGCGCTCCTACAAGAACGGGCGGCTTTCTGGCACCATCGTCCGGCTGCCCGCGCGGATTGCGCAGGCTCTTGGACTGACGTAACCGAATGAACCTGCAAGCCAATTACGAACAAATCCCGCTGAAGGAATACGCCGAGCGGGCCTATCTCGACTATTCCATGTACGTGGTGCTGGATCGCGCCCTGCCCTTCGTGGGCGACGGCCTGAAGCCGGTGCAGCGACGCATCATCTACGCGATGAGCGAGCTGGGCCTGAACGCCACTGCCAAGCCGAAGAAATCCGCGCGCACCATCGGCGACGTGATCGGCAAATTCCACCCGCACGGCGACAGTTCCAGCTACGAAGCCATGGTGCTGATGGCACAGCCGTTCTCGTACCGCTACCCGCTGGTCAACGGCCAGGGCAACTTCGGCTCGCCGGACGACCCGAAGAGCTTCGCGGCGATGCGCTACACCGAGTCCAAGCTCAGCCCGATCGCCGAAGCCCTGCTGGGCGAACTGGGCCAGGGTACGGTCGACTGGGTGCCGAACTTCGACGGCACGCTGGAAGAACCCAGCTGGCTGCCGGCGCGCGTGCCGCACGTGCTGCTGAACGGCTCGATGGGCATTGCCGTGGGCATGGCCACCGACATTCCGCCGCACAACCTGCGCGAAGTGGTCACCGCCTGCATCCGCCTGCTCGATGATCCCGCCGCCAGCGTGGCTGACCTGTGCGAACACGTGCTGGGTCCGGACTACCCCACCGCGGCCGAGATCATCACGCCGCGCAAGGAGTTGCTGTCGATCTACACCACCGGTGCCGGCTCGCTGCGCGCCCGCGCCATCTACCAGCACGAGGATGGCAACACCGTCATCACCGCGCTGCCGCACCAGGTCAGCCCGTCCAAGGTACTCGAGCAGATCGCCGCGCAGATGCGTGCGAAGAAACTGCCGATGATCGAGGACCTGCGCGACGAGTCCGACCACGAAAACCCGACTCGCCTGGTGATCGTGCCGCGCTCCAGCCGCGTCGACGCGGACGAGATGATGCAGCACCTGTTCGCCACCACCGACCTGGAAAAGAGTTTCCGCGTCAATCTCAACATGATCGGTCTGGATGGCCGCCCGCAGGTGAAGGATCTCAAGCGCATCCTCACCGAATGGCTGAGCTTCCGCACCGACACCGTCACCCGCCGTCTCAACCACCGCCTGGTCAAGGTCGAGCGCCGCCTGCACCTCCTGGAAGGCCTGCGCATCGCGTATCTGAACCTCGACGAGGTGATCCGTATCGTCCGCACCGAGGACGAGCCCAAGCCGGTGCTGATGGCGCGCTTCAGGCTCAGTGACGAACAGACCGACTACATCCTCGAGACCAAGCTGCGCCAGTTGGCGCGGCTGGAGGAAATGAAGATCACGGCCGAGGCCAGCCAGCTCGAAGAGGAGCGCGCGCGCATCAACGTGCTGCTGAAATCACCGGCCAAGCTCAAGGGCCTGATCAAGGAAGAGCTGCGCGCCGACGCGGCGAAGTTCGGTGACGACCGCCGCTCGCCGCTGGTCGAACGCGAAGTGGCGCAGGCGCTGGACGAAAGCGCGCTGGTGGCCAGCGAACCGGTCACCGTGGTGCTGAGCCAGAAGGGCTGGATCCGTGCCGCCAAGGGTCATGACGTGGACGCCGAAGGCCTCAGCTATCGCGAAGGCGACGGCCTGCTGGCCGCGGTGAAAGCGCGCACCACGCAACAGGCGGTGGTGATCGACTCCACCGGCCGCAGCTACTCCACGCCCGCGCATACCCTGCCGTCCGCACGCGGCAATGGCGAGCCGCTGACCGGTCGCTTCAGCCCCGCCGCCGGCGCCAGTTTCGACGCGCTGGTCGCCGGCGACAACGATACCAAGCTGATCCTTGCCACCGACTTCGGCTACGGCTTCGTCACCCGCTTCGAGGCGCTCACCGGCCGCAACAAGGCCGGCAAGCAGGCCATCAACCTGCCTGACGGCGCAAGGATTCTCGCGCCGCAAATCACTGCCGATCCGGCGCGCGATCGCATCGTGGTGGTCACCAGCGAAGGCCACCTGCTGATGTTCTCGGTGGCCGAGCTGCCGGAACTGGACAAGGGCAAGGGCAACAAGCTGATCGAGATTCCCAAGGCCAAGCTGACCAGCGGCGACGAACGCGTAGCCGGCGTGGCCGTGGTCAGCGAAGGCAAAGGCGAAGTCACGATGTATGCCGGCGCGCGCAAACTCACGCTGAAATGGGCCGACCTGGTCGAATACGGCGGCAATCGCGCCACCCGCGGCGGCCTGCTGCCACGCGGCCTGCGCCGGGTGGAACGGATCGAGACCACGGGCTGACGCGCTGCAGGCATCACGATGCCTGCGGCAGGAGCGGCTTCAGCTGCGATGTCGCGGCCTTCAAGCAGCAGCGACGCATTGGGAAATTTCGAACAAGCGCTTTTTTTGCTCGTCATCCCGGCTTTCGCCGGGATGACGCAAATTGCGAAGCCTTTCGATGTTCCCATCGCGGCTGAAGCCGCGCCTGCCGCGACCGATACGTCTCCGGTGTACGCTCGGCCTCTGGAACTTCCGTCCGCCGCGCCTTTCCAACAAGGATGTGCACGCTGTCGTTCCCTCGCGCGTTGACACACCCAGTCCCCGGAGTCTCTCCATGAACATCACGCGCCCGCTCCTGACCTTCGCCGCCAGCCTGCTGGCCGCTTCCGCCATGGCGCAAACCAGCACCAAGCCGCTGAATCTCAAGCTGCCACCCAACAGCCTGCCCGCCGCCAGCAGCACCGCTGCACCGCCTGCCAGCGGCAGCACAACCAGCACGACCGCCAAGCCGGTCAGTCCAACCAGCCGCTCCCCCGGCGTCTACTACGGCGACACCAGCGGCCGCATGGGCAATACCGAGGAAACCGCCCGCACCCAATCTGACTGCGACGATTCCACCTACAACCAGCCGCAGGTCCACGGCAGCGTCGGCATGGGCGTGGTCGGTGGCAGCCACTTCAGCGGCAACTACCAGACCGGCACGGTCAACATCAGCCGGGCCTTCGGCAGCTGCGACGATCCCCATGGCGGCGTCAGCATTTCCATCGGCGGCGGCACCGGGCATTTCCACGGCCACTGAGCAACTCGCCCCATCCTGAACTCGCGGGACGGCATGGGGTGGCGCGGCAGCTTCGCCACACACGCCGCTATCATGTTGCCAACGTCCGTCACTGAAGGACTCGCAACATCATGCACGGCGAATACAAGATGCCCGGCGGCAAGCTGGTGGTGATCGATCTCGATGTCCGTGAAGACCACCTGGCCCATGTGCAGCTGAGTGGCGACTTCTTCCTCGAACCCGATCAGGCGCTGCAAGCCATCAACCGCGCGCTCGAAGGCCGCTCCATCGAGCTCGACGATGACGCGCTGGCCGACGTCGTGCGTGACGCATTGCCCCCGGGCACCGTGATGTACGGCATCTCGCCCGAGGCCATCGCGGTGGCCGTGCGCCGCGCTCTGCTCGCGGAGGCCAGCTGATGCGTACGACATGGCACGACCACGACTGGCAACTGATTCACGAGGCCCCGCAGGCACCGACCCTGCACATGGCACTGGACGAAGCGCTGACCGACGCCGTGGCCAGCGGCCAGCGCCCGCCCACGTTGCGCATCTGGGAATGGGCGTCGCCGGCGGTGGTGATCGGCCGCTTCCAGTCGCTGCGCAACGAGGTGGACAGCGACGCCGCGCAACACCACGGCATCGAGGTCGTGCGACGCATCAGTGGCGGCGGCGCGATGTTCATCGAACCCGGCAACACCATCACCTATTCGCTGTACGCACCGACGTCGCTGGTCGAAGGCCTGACCTTCCAGGAATCCTACGCACTGATGGACAGCTGGGTGCTTGAAGCGCTGGGCGAACTGGGTATCCGCGCGTGGTACCAGCCGCTCAACGACATCACCTCCGAAGCGGGCAAGATCGGCGGCGCGGCGCAGACCCGCCGTGGCGGCGCGGTACTGCATCACGTCACCATGGCCTACGACATCGACGCGGCGAAAATGCTGCAGGTGTTGCGCATCGGCCGCGAGAAGCTTTCCGACAAAGGCACGCAAAGCGCAGCCAAGCGCGTGGACCCGCTGCGCAGCCAGACCGGCCTGCCCCGCGAAGCCGTCATCGCCCGCATGGTCGACACCTTCCGCCGCCTGCACGGCCTCGCCGACGATCGCCTGCATGACGATGAACTGGCGCACGCGCAGAAGCTCGTGCGCGACAAGTTCGGCACGATGCCATGGCTTCTCGATGTGCCCTGAAAACCCGAGGCCAAGTGTAGGAGCGCACCCTGTGCGCGAAATGGTTTTCGCCAGACACCGACAAAAGCATTCGCGCACAGGGTGCGCTCCTACACCATGGTTTTTGCCGTCAGCAACGGCAGGATGTGGTGGAAGCTCAACTGCGCCACCGGCACATCAGGTACCGCAGGATCGACCCAGCGCAGCTCTTCGATTTCGGCACGCGGTTGCGGCTCGCCATCCACATCCACCACGTAGATCCGCCCCTCGACGACATGACCGCGCTCGTTCGCCGCAGGTGCCTCGGCCTGGCACAGAAAGCGCACCGAGTCCGTACGCAGTCGGCAACCCAGTTCCTCGTCCAGCTCACGTGCCAGCGTGGCGAGATCGTCGACATCGCCGGGATCACGCTTGCCACCGGGTTGCTGGAACACTTCGGCACCGCGCTTGCGCACCAGCAGCACGCGCCCAGTCGCATCGCGGATCACCGCCGCAACGATGCGAATGCGCAGCGCGTCATCCAGCGGGTTCACAGCCGCGTGCACGACCACGACTGCAGGCGTCCGTTCTTGTATGGCATCACGCCGTGGAACGGGCGCGGATCGTCGTCGAACACCAGCGGCAGGAAATGCCGGTCGCCTTCCCACATCGGCAGGTCCATCAGCTTCTCGCGCGGCACCCACTCCAGCGTGCCTTCGTGGTTGCCGCCGTGCGATTGGCCACTGAAACGGTCGATCAGGAAGATGAAGCCCAGCCAGTCCTCGCCCTGCTTGCCGAAACCGGGCCAGTTGAGCGTGCCGCGCAGGGACATCGATTCGCATTCGATACCGGCTTCCTCGCGAATCTCGCGACGCATGCATTCGGCGATGTCCTCGCCCGGCTCCATCTTGCCGCCAAGGCCGTTGTACTTGCCCAGGTGCTGGTCGTCCGGGCGCGCATTGCGATGGATCATCAGCACCTGCCGGCGATCCGGCGAAAGCACGTAACCGAGCGTGGCGACTATCGGCGTGTAAGGCATGGCTCGAAACATGGCAGGAAAGCCGCAGTTTAAGGGCTGCGGGCTGAGCTGTCGCGCGACGGGGTTGCATCGGGTACGTGGGGGAAGCCACCATCGGGGGATGTCTTTACGCATGAACCTATCCCGCTTCCGCTACGGCGCGATCGCATCGCTGTTGCTCGCCGCCGTCATGATCGGTGGCTGTTCCGCCCCGGCCAAGGCGCTGGACAGCCGCGACGTGGACTTCCACGGCAGCAGCTTCCGCGTGGTCCGCATCGACCTGCACCACGATGCGCTGAGCCTGCACTGGCGCGATCCCGCCACCGATCAGCCCTACACCGACATCGACAACCTGCGCGTCTGGGGCGAGGCGCACGGCAAGCACCTGCTGTTCGCCGCCAACGCCGGCATCTACGACCGCAAGGCCGCACCGCTGGGCCTGTACGTGGAGAACGGCAAGACGCTGGTGCCGCTGAACCTGGCGCGCGGCAATCCGGCGGCGGGCAATTTCTCGCTGCAACCCAATGGCGTGTTCGCGATCTATCCTGACGGCCACGCCGCCGTGCGCACCAGCGCCGATTTCAAAGCCGACGCCAAGCCTGCGCAATGGGCCACGCAATCGGGCCCGATGCTGTTGATCGACGGCAAGATCAACCCGCGCTTCGACGACGGCTCGACCAGCCTGAAGTGGCGCAGCGGCGTCTGCGCCAGCAGCCCGCACGAGGTGGTGTTCGCGGTAAGCAAGACGCCGGTGAATTTCCATGATTTCGCCGCGCTGTTCCGCGACAAGCTCGGCTGCCGCAATGCGCTGTACCTGGACGGTAGCATCTCGCAAATCTACGTGGACGGCGAAGGCTACGCCGGTGCGCCCGCCTTCATGGTCAAGCCCTACGCGGGCATCTTCGCGGTCTTCTCCCGATGACGAAAAAATCCCGCCGTTTCCGCTGGCTCACCGGGCTGGCGTTGGCCGTGCTGGCGCTGCTGCTCATCGCCGTCGGCACCGGCTGGTGGCTGCTGGCCGGCAGCCGCGCGCAACTGGATGGCAGCCGTCATCTCGCCCAACTGGCCCACCCGGTCAGCATCACCCGCGATGCGCTGGGCACCGCCACGTTCACCGGTCAGTCGCGCGACGACATCGATGTCGCGCTGGGCTACGTGCATGCACAGGAACGTTTCTTCGAGATGGACCTGATGCGCCGCATGGCCGCCGGCGAGTTGTCCGCACTGGTCGGCCCGGCGGCGCTGAAACTCGACCTCAATCATCGCCGCCATCGCCTGCGTGCGGTGGCCGAAGCGGCTTATGCGCGCTTGTCGCCGGCCAGCCGGCACACGCTGGAGCTGTACAGCGAAGGCGTCAACGCCGGTCTCGCCGCGATGCGCGAGCGCCCATGGGAATACCTGCTGCTGCGTACCCGGCCGCAACCGTGGAAACCGGAGGATTGCCTGCTGGTGATCGCCGCGATGTATCTCGACCTGAACAGTGACGGCCGCAACCAGCGCGAATTGCGTCTGGCGCAGATGCGTGCGGTGCTGCCCGCGTCCCTGACCGACTTCCTGCTCTCGCCTGCCCCCGTGTGGGAAGCGCCGCTGCAAGGTGGCCTGTCACGCTCGCCGGTGGTCCCGGGGGCGAACGTGTTCGACTTGCGCCAGTCCGGCACGCCGGCAGGCACGGCCAAACTTGCTGCCACGCTGGCACCCACGCTGGAAGCGAAACGTCCCGGCAGCAACAACTTCGCGGTCGGGGGCCAGCTGACCCAAAGCGGCGCGGCCGCCCTCGCCAACGACATGCACCTGGGCCTGAGCGTGCCCGACATCTGGTTCCGCACGCGCCTGCGCTACCCCGACGCCAGCGCGCCAAACGGCCAGCGCGACGTGGTCGGCGTCAGCCTGCCCGGCACGCCGGCGATGGTGGTCGGCTCCAACGGCCAGATCGCCTGGGGCTTCACCAACAGCTACGGCGACTGGCTGGACTGGGTCCGCGTGCAGCGCGATCCGCAGGATCCCTCGCGCTACAAGGTGCCCGGCGGCTGGGCCAGCATCCAGACCCACGACGAAACCATCCAGGTGAAGGGCGCGCCGTCGCATGTGCTGAAAGTGGAAGACACGCGCTGGGGCCCGATCATGGGCAAGGCGCCCGACGGCACGCCGCTGGCGCTGGACTGGATCGCCCAGCATCCGCGCGCCTACAACCTCGATCTGATGCAGCTTGAGCATGCCGGCGACGTGAAGGCGGCGCTCGACCTCGCGCCCGGTTTCGGCATGCCGCCACAGAACCTGCTGGTGGCCGACAGCGACGGCCACATCGGCTGGACGATCGCCGGCAACGCGATTCCGTTGCGCCACGGTTTCGATCCACAGCTTCCCGCCGACTGGTCGCAAGCCGGCAGCGGCTGGATCGGCTGGGCGGCGCCCGCGCAATATCCGCGCATCGAAGATCCTGCCGACCATCGACTGTGGACCGCCAACAACCGCACCGTCGGCGGCAGCGCGCTGGCCCTGCTCGGCAACGGCGGCCACGACCTCGGCGCCCGCGCGCAGCAGATCCGCAACGACCTGCACGCCCGCGCCGGTTTCAGCCCCGGCAACCTGCTCGACATCCAGCTCGATGATCGCGCAGTGTTTCTCACCCGCTGGCAGCGCCTGCTGCAACAAACCCTGGCGCACACCGACGATCCTGCCTTGCTGAAGCTGAAGAAACTCACGGCCATCTGGCGCGAACGCGCTGCGCCGAACAGCGTGGACTACCGCCTCGTGCGCGCCTTCCGCAACCAGGTGAAAGCCGAGGTGATGGCACCGTTCGTGGCACACGTGAAACAGCACTACCCCGACTTCAGCTGGCCACGTCTGGACAATCCCGAGGCGGCCGTGTGGGCCCTGGTCCACCAGCAACCGGCAAACCTGCTCGACCCGCGCTTCAAGGATTGGCACGCGCTGCTGATCGCCGCCGCCAAACACGTGACCGACACCCTGGGCAGCGAGCCCGGCGGACTGGCCGCACGCACCTGGGGCGAAGTGAACCACGCCGACATCGACCACCCGCTGGCCCGCGCGCTGCCCGGCTTCCTCGCCCACTTCCTCGACATGCCCGACGACGAACTGCCCGGCGACCACGACATGCCGCGCGTAGCCGCCCCCGGCTTCGGCGCCTCCGAACGGCTCGACGTGACGCCCGGCCACGAGGCCCGCGGCATCCTGGAAATGCCCGGCGGCCAGAGCGACAACCCGCTGTCGCCCTACTACGGCGCCGGCCACGAAGACTGGGTCCACGGCCGCCCCACGCCGCTGCTGCCGGGTCCGGCCCAGCACACGCTGACGCTGGAGCCTGCCACTTGATCGAGGCCTCAGCGAGCCAGCCAACACCCGAAGATGCAACTCTTGTCTCACCGGTTGGCCGGTAGCATCCAATCGCGACGTGGCTGCACCGCTCTTCCCTCCCTTCGTGAAGCGGCGCATGGCGTAGGACAAGGCCCGCAGGGTGGCCGGCCAGTTCGACGCCAGGGCAGGAAGCCCTGTCGGCGAACCCCCGTAGCCATGCGCGGACCCGCCGGCTCGCAGAGCCGGTGGGCGCGAACGCAGGGTGCCCCTCTTTTGGTTCTGTTTTCTCGGGCAAGCGAGAAAATGAACCCGCCCGCCCGCCCGCCGGCAGGCGGACGGAACCTCCGTCACCATAGGTGGCGGCCCGCAGGCAAAAGCTTCCCAGCAGAGCGATACAACTCCCATACAAGTCGCCCAGCGTGCGTGACTCCTCAAAGGTAGTGCTTGCCCACTTGGCGGAAACACCCCCTGGAAAACCTGTCGATTCCTCACACACCCATTCGTCGTTTCCACAAAGGCCGCACAACGCGGCCTGCCACCAGGAGACACGACAATGCGATGCATGGTGATGGTCAAGGCGACTGAACTCTCGGAGTCCGGGGCATTGCCCACGAGCGGGCAACTCGAGGAGATGACGCATTTCAACCAGGAGCTGGCGAAGGCCGGGGTGCTGCTGGTCGGCGAAGGGCTCACGCCCAGTCGCCGAGGCAAGCGCGTGCAATTCGATGACCATGGCAAGCGCACGACCGTAGACGGTCCATTCGCCGAAACCAAGGAACTGGTGGCCGGTTTCTGGCTGTGGCAGGTGCGCTCGATGGACGAGGCGATGGAATGGGTGCGCCGTTGCCCCGCGCCGTTCGAGGGCGAATGCCAGATCGAGGTTCGCCCCCTGCTCGAAGCCGAGGACTTCGGTGCCGCGCTGTCGCCGGAACTGCGCGCCGCGGAGGAGCGACTACGGGCCGATTTGGCCTCGCGCGGCTGATGCGCCCTTGTGGCCGTGCGCACGGCATGCTGTGATCGGCTCCATGCACGGAGCCGACACCCACCAGGCCATCGAAACCGTCTGGCGCCTCGAATCGCCACGACTGATCGCCGCGTTGATCCGCGTGGTGCGCGACATCGACCTGGCCGAAGAACTGGCCCAGGACGCCCTGGTCGCCGCGCTGGAGCACTGGCCGCGCGAGGGCGTGCCGGACAACCCCGGCGCGTGGCTGATGACCGCCGCCAAGCGGCGCGGCATCGACCAATTGCGCCGGCGCCGGCTGATCGAACGCAAGCATGCCGAGCTGGGCGACGATCCGGAACACGCGGCATTCAGCATGCCTGACCTCGAAGCCCTCGACGACGATATCGGCGACGACCTGCTGCGACTGATCTTCACTGCCTGCCATCCGGCGCTGTCGGTCGATGCGCAGATCGCGCTCACCCTGCGCCTGCTCGCCGGCCTCAGCACCGAGGAAATCGCCCGCGCCTACCTCGCCGCCGAACCCACCATCGCCCAGCGCATCGTGCGCGCCAAGCGCACCCTGGCCAAGGCCAACGTGGTGTACGAAGTGCCACGTGGCGAGGCACTGGCGGAACGCCTGGGTGCCGTACTCGGCACGATCTACCTGATCTTCAACGAGGGCTACACCGCCACTTCCGGCAGCGACTGGATGCGCCCGGCGCTATGCGAGGAAGCGCTGCGCCTGGGGCGCATGCTGGCTGCGTTGATGCCACGCAACGCCGAAGTCCACGGGCTGCTTGCATTGCTGGAAATCCAGGCCTCGCGCAGCCACGCTCGCGTATCGGCGGACGGCCAGCCGATCCTGCTGCCGGAGCAGGATCGCAGCCGCTGGGACCGCCTGCAGATCCAGCGTGGGCTGGCGGCACTCGAGCGCGCGGAAAAACTCGACGCCGCGCGTGGCCCGTACACCTTGCAAGCCGCCATCGCCGCCTGCCACGCCCGCGCCGCCAGCGCGGAACAGACCGACTGGCCACGCATCGCCTCGCTCTACGCCGAGCTGGCCCGCGTCACGCCTTCGCCGGTGGTCGAACTCAACCGCGCGGTCGCCATCAGCCGTGCCGACGGTCCCGCCGCGGGCCTGCGCCTCATCGACAGCCTTCGCGACGAGCCGGCGCTGGCGAATTACCACCTGTTGCCCGCCGTGCGTGGCGACCTGCTGGAAAAACTCGGACGCCACAACGAGGCCCGCGTGGAATTCAAGCGTGCGGCCAGCCTGACGCGCAATGCGCGCGAACGCGACGTGATGCTGGCGCGAGCGGGCAAGCAGGAACCGGCGCCTCCGTCATGAATGCACGGCAGCGGCTGGCGTGTTCGTCACCGCGCGTTATGATCACGCTCGCCATGCCATGATCGTCGTCACCGCCAGAACACGCCCGACGCCACGTCTGCGGCCTGATGCCCGGGCCGGATTCCGCGCAACCACAGGATGATTCGCCCATGACCGTCACCCGCACCGCCGAGCATCAGCAGCTGGACCGGCTGCTGCTGCAATCCGGGCGCAGCGACCAGCAGGCATTCGCCGAGCTCTATCGACGCACCTCGTCGAAACTCATGGGCGTGTGCCTGCGCATGCTGCGCGATCGCGGTGCCGCGGAAGAAGTGTTGCAGGAGATCTACATCACGGTCTGGCACCGCGCAGCCAGCTTCGACGCGGCCAAGGCCAGCGCCATGACCTGGCTCACCACGATGTCGCGCAACAAGGCGATCGACCGCCTGCGCCAGCACCGCGAAGAGCGGCTGGACAACCCGCTCACGCTCGATGAGATGGTCGACGACCAGCCCTCGCCCGGCGCCAACGCCGAGAACAGCCAGGAGTACCGCCGGCTCGAAAGCTGCCTGGATGCACTGGAACCCCGACAAAGACGCTCCGTGCGTGAAGCCTTTTTCAGCGGAGCTACGTATAACGAATTGGCAGCACGCTGCGACGTGCCGCTGGGAACCATGAAAAGCTGGATCCGTCGCAGCCTGATGCAACTCCGCACGTGCCTGGACTCATGAACACGCCCATCGACGACAACAACCACAACCTGCGCTACGCCGAGTATGTGCTGGGCGTGCTTGACGCCGACGCCCGTGCCGAAGTGGCGCACGAAATGCTGGCCAGCGACGAGGTCGCCACCGCCGTGGCCTTGTGGCAGAGCCGTTTGCTGCCGCTGACCGAAAGCATCGAGGACGTGGCGCCCGCCCCATACGTGTGGGCACGCATCCACGACGCGCTGAAACTGGATGCCCCCGCATCCACGCCAGCCCGGGCCACGCCGCGCCCACGGCTGTGGGACAACCTGGCGCTGTGGCACTGGCTGGGCCTTGGCGCCAGCGCGGTGGCCGTGGCGCTGCTGCTGGTGGTCGCGCTGCCGCGGCATGCCAACGTCACGGCCCCATCGGCGACCAGCGTCGCCTACATGGCTTCGACGATCAAACAGGACAACGGCGCCACCGGCTGGACCGCCACCATGGACCTGCAGCACGGCCGCATGATCGTGGTGCCCGCCGCACCCCAGGCACTCGCCCAGGGCAAGGCACCCGAGCTGTGGCTGATTCCCGCCGGCCAGAAGCCGATCGCGGTCGGCATGATCTCGCGCGAACAGCCCACCACGCTGGCGCTTGCCCCGGCGCTGCTGAAGCAACTCGGCGCAACCGCAGCCCTGGCCGTTTCGGTCGAACCGCCGGGCGGCTCGCCGACCGGTCAACCGACGGGCCCGGTGATCGCCAAGGGTGCCATCGGCGCCGCGCCGGATGTACAGGGCAACAAGGTGGCCATGAACGGCGACGGACACGTGGAGCGGACCCGGGCCTGATCCGGCCCGGCCTGTTCGCGCGCGATATGTCCGCCCGTATCCCGTTCCTGCCTGGCCCGGTTTGCGCATGAGCACCGCGCTGGTCGTGTTCCGGCGCGACCTGCGTCTGGCCGACAACCCGGCGTGGAGCGCCGCCTGCGCCGCTCACGCGCAGGTGATTCCCGTCTACATCCACGCCCCCGGCGAGGATGGCCCATGGTCCATCGGCAGCGCCAGCCGCTGGTGGCTGCATCACTCGCTGGCGGCGCTGGACCGGCGATTGCGCGCGCATCATGTCGCGCTGCATCTACGCCAGGGCGACACGCTGGAGGTCCTGCGCGAGCTGGTCCGGCGCAGTGGCGCCGACGCGGTGTACTGGAATCGGCTGTACGAGCCAGCGTTGATAGAACGCGATACCCGCATCAAGAGCGCACTGCGCGAACAAGGCACCGCGGTGCACAGCCACCCTGGCACGCTGTGGTGCGAGCCGTGGCAGATCGCCACGCAACAGGATGCGCCGTACAAGGTGTTCACGCCCTACTGGCGCAAGCTGCGCACGCTATTGCAGCCGGTCGAACCGTTGCCCGAGCCGGTCGTGCCCGGCTGGCAGGCATTGTCGGGCAGCTTGCCGCTGTCGGCGCTGGCATTGCTGCCGCGCATCGGCTGGGACAGCGGTCTGGCCGAGACTTGGCAACCGGGCGAGGACGGCGCGCACGAACTGCTGGAGATCTTCGCCGACGACGCCATCGGCGACTACGCCCATGCCCGCGACCTGCCCGCCCGCCACGGCACCTCGCGACTGTCGCCGCACCTGCACTTCGGCGAAATATCCCCGCGCCAGATCCACTTCGAACTGGACCGCCGCGCCCGCGCCATCGACGCCAAGCGGCGCCCGGATATCGAGCCGTATCTGCGCGAGCTGGGCTGGCGCGAATTCGCCCACCACCTGCTCTACCACTTCCCGCACACACCCACCGACAACTTCAATCCACGCTTCGACGGCTTTCGCTGGGCAGCGGCGGATCAGTCATTGATCGAACGCTGGCAACACGGTCGCACCGGCATTCCGCTGGTCGACGCCGGCATGCGCGAGCTGTGGCATACCGGTTGGATGCACAACCGCGTGCGCATGATCGTGGCCAGCCTCCTCACCAAGAACCTGCGCCAGCACTGGCAGCACGGCGCGCGCTGGTTCTGGGACACGCTGGTGGACGCCGACCTCGCCAACAACACGCTGGGCTGGCAATGGGTGGCCGGTTGCGGCGCCGACGCCGCACCCTACTTCCGCGTGTTCAACCCGGTGACCCAGGCGAAGAAGTTCGATCCGGACGGCACCTACCTGCGCCGCTGGCTGCCGGAACTGGCCGCTGCGCCGCTGGCACTGCTGCACGAGCCGTGGAAGGACGAAGCCCTGCTCAAGCGCAGCGGCTATCCAGCCCCGATGATCGACCTTGGCCAGTCGCGACAGCGGGCGCTGGATGCCTACGCTGCGCTGGCACGCTGAATTCGCACTCACAGCAACCTGTCTCTTCTCTCACCGTCGCCCCAGCGAACGCTGGGGTCCAGCGCCTCTGGTTGCCCGCAAGCCGCTGGGCGACCAGACCCAGGTCTGTTGAAAAGCACTTCCTGCTGACCCCACCCTGCGGCCATTGAAAAGCGCTTCGCAAAAATGACGAAAACGGAAATTTTCGACAAAACATGATGCCTTTCGGTGCCGGGAAGTTTGACCCTGGCCCGAACGCGGCCGTGTAACGTCTACGCCGATGCCTTTTCGACATCCACCACGTGGGCTGATGCGGCCAGTGCACGCGCTTCGGCGGCCCCCTTGCGCTCGCTGTAACGATCGACCAAATAGTCGCTGCGACCACGCACCAGCAAGGTGAATTTGAACAACTCCTCCATCACGTCGACCACGCGGTCGTAGAACGGCGAGGGCTTCATGCGGCCGGCGTCGTCGAACTCCTGCCAGGCTTTGGCCACGGACGACTGGTTGGGGATGGTGAGCATGCGCATCCAGCGCCCGAGCAGGCGCAAGGTGTTCACCACGTTGAACGATTGCGAACCACCGCAGACCTGCATCACCGCCAGCGTGCGCCCTTGCGTGGGACGCACGCTGCCGTCTTCCAGCGGCAGCCAGTCGATCTGGTTCTTGAACACGCCGGTCACCGCGCCGTGCCGCTCCGGGCTCACCCATACCTGCCCTTCGGACCACAGCGACAGCGCGCGCAACTCCTGCACCTTGGGATGACTGGCCGGCACGCTGTCCAGCAGCGGCAGTTCATGCGGATCGAACACGCGGGTCTCGGCGCCGAACCGGCGCAGGATGCGCTCGGCCTCCAACGCCAGCTTGCGACTGAACGATTGCGGCCGCAGCGAGCCGTACAGAATCAGGATGCGCGGCGGA
The DNA here is from genome assembly GCF_041107475.1 of Rhodanobacter sp. FW021-MT20. NCBI lineage: Bacteria > Pseudomonadati > Pseudomonadota > Gammaproteobacteria > Lysobacterales > Rhodanobacteraceae > Rhodanobacter > Rhodanobacter sp. FW021-MT20. The sequence goes on from NZ_JBGBPX010000001.1 coordinate 107,711, forward strand.
TGGCGGGCATCCCCCGGCAACCCCAGCCGTTCCAGGCTGAGTGTCTCCAGCACACCGGCGTCGATATGGGGCAGATCCTGCATCGTCATGGCCACGGCTTGGTGTTGTATCGGTCAAACAATTCTATAATCATGGAAATATGGAATTCAATCCGAGGCATGCCATGCATCCCTGCCGCGTCCTGTTCATCTGCACCGGCAACTCCGCCCGCAGCATCCTGTCCGAAGCGACGCTCAATCACGTCGGCAAGGGCCGCTTCGAGGCGCTCAGCGCCGGCAGCCAGCCCAGCGGCCGCGTCCATCCCGCTGCGCTGGAACAACTCGCGGCGCTCGGCATGTCCACCGACGGCCTTGCCAGCAAGTCGTGGGATCGCTTCGCACAAGCCGGCGCACCAGCGCTGGATATCGTGATCACCGTGTGCGACAACGCGGCGAACGAGACCTGCCCGGTGCTGTTCGGCCCCTTCGTGAAAAGCCATTGGGGCCTGCCCGATCCGGCAGCGACCCGCGATGCGGAGGCGCTTGGCGAAGCGTTCCGCAAGGCCCACGCGCTGATCATTCGCCGCGTCACCGCCCTGCTTCAACTGCCGGTGGAAACCATGCACCGCGACGAGCTGCAGCAAGCGCTGGACCGTATCGCCACGATAACCGACGACGAGGCCACGGCATGAGCCACGCGCCAGCAAAAGCAACGGCCGCCGGCAACACTGCTGCCGATGACGCCCGTATCGGTTTCTTCGAACGCTACCTCACGATCTGGGTGTTGCTGTGCATCGCCGCCGGCACGCTGCTCGGCCACGTGCTGCCTGGCAGCTTCGAAGCGCTGGGAAACATGCAGGTCGCCGAGGTGAACCTGCCGGTGGCGGTGCTGATCTGGCTGATGATCATCCCGATGTTGCTGAAAATCGACTTCGGCGCGCTGGGCGGCGTGCGCCGGCAATGGAAAGGCATCGGCGTCACGCTGTTCGTCAACTGGGCGGTCAAACCCTTCTCGATGGCGCTGCTGGGATGGATCTTCATTCGCCACGTATTCGCCGGCTACCTGCCCGCCGACCAACTCGACTCCTACATCGCCGGCCTGATCCTGCTGGCCGCCGCGCCATGCACGGCGATGGTGTTCGTGTGGAGCAACCTGTGTCGCGGCGAAGCGAACTTCACGCTGAGCCAGGTGGCGCTGAACGACGCCATCATGGTGGTGGCGTTCGCACCCATCGTCGCGCTGTTGCTGGGGATTTCGTCGATCACCGTGCCGTGGAACACGCTGCTGCTGTCGGTGCTGCTGTACATCGTGGTGCCGGTAGCGATCAGCGTGCTGCTGCGACGCCGGATGCTTTCGCATGGCGGCGAGGCAAAGCTGCAATCGCTGCTGCAACGGCTGGGTCCGATATCGCTGGGTGCGTTGCTCGCCACGCTGGTCTTGCTGTTCGGTTTCCAGGGCCGGCAGATTCTCGCGCAACCCGCCGTCATCGCGATGCTCGCCGTGCCGATCCTGATCCAGGTGTACTTCAATGCCGGCCTCGCCTACGCGCTCAATCGCCGCTTTCGCGTGCCGCACTGCGTGGCCGGCCCCTCGGCGCTGATCGGCGCCAGCAACTTCTTCGAACTGGCCGTGGCCACCGCCGTCGGCTTGTTCGGCGTGCACTCCGGTGCGGCACTGGCGACCGTGGTCGGCGTGCTGATCGAAGTGCCGGTGATGCTTTCGGTGGTCCGCATCGTCAACCGCAGCAAGCGCTGGTACGAGGCGGCGCAGGCCTGATTGCGCGCGCGTCATCGAATCCACCGCCAGCCCGTTCCCATCTAGGAGCGTGGGCGGCAGAAATCTTCCGGGCTGCAAAAGTGTCTGCGTGGTCCATATGTCCGTCGCTTCTTGGCCCATAGAACCACTATGGGCCGGCGAATCGTCGAAAATCTGTTCTCACGCTGCCACTTTTTCGCCTCGAAAGTTTCTACCGCCCACGCTCCTAGGAGACACACCATGGCCGCTCCGATCATGCAGACACCGCAAGCCATCGCCGCCCTGTCCGCGCTGGCGCAGGATTCGCGCCTGGCCATCTACCGCTTGCTGGTACAACACGCGTCCGATGGACTGGCCGCCAGCGCGATCGCGCGGCGGCTGGACTTGGCCAATGCCACGCTGTCGTTCCACCTCAAGGAGCTGGTCCATGCCGGCCTGGTCGCGGGCCGCCAGGAGGGTCGCTACATCTACTACCAGCCGAAGATGGAGGCGATTGCGGCACTGGTCGCCTTCCTCACGGAAAACTGCTGCAGTGCAGGTACGGGCCGCTGCGCACCGGCACCTGGGCGAGGCTGAGGGCGACCTGACCGGCCCGCCTTGCAGCCGTCATTCTCGCGATTCTCGACGGCCGAAGGCATGACGAGCCACATCAGAGTTTCGCAGCCACATCCGGCAACAGCCGCCCCCGGCCCGCTCCGGCGTGATCCGTTGGCCGCGCGACGCCGTATGAAAGCCCGGTCGTGCCGTTTGCAGGGAGCACTTCTTCGCGAAGCATGGACCTGCGCTGCTCTTCACGCCGTCCATGACGCACCGCGTGGCAAAACCTTCCCATTCGCAGCGAACAAGGAGCCAGACATGAACCGTCCCCAGCAAGTTGCAGGTCTGCTCGGCTGGCTGCTGCTCAGCTTCGTGACCGCGGCCATCGGCGCACTGGCGTCCGTGCAGGCGGCCGGCTTCTATGCCGCCATGGCACAGCCTGCCTGGGCACCGCCGTCCGCCGTATTCGGCCCGGTGTGGTCGCTGCTCTACGCATTGATGGCCATCGCCGCATGGCTGGTCTGGCGCGGGCACGGCTGGCACCGGCATCGCGTCGTGCTGGCGCTGTTCGTGGTGCAGCTGGTGGCCAACGGCCTGTGGAGCTGGCTGTTCTTCGCCTGGCATCTGGGCGCCGCAGCCTTCGTCGACATCGCGCTGCTGTGGCTGCTGATCGCCGCTACGCTCATCGGGTTCTGGCGGGTGCGTACATGGGCCGGCGTTTTGCTGCTGCCCTATCTGGCTTGGGTCAGCTTTGCCGCGGCGCTGAACCTTGCGGTGTGGCAGCTCAATCCGCAGATACTGAGCTGAAAATCCGTGAAGGAATCGCCGGCTATGGCGACCGCCACTGGCGGTGCCTTGCCGTGTGCACGCAACCACAACGATCGCCGACATCCGATGCATCCGAAGCAGGCAGACGTCCGTAGACAATATCGAAATGGCACCCAGACACTGCCGATGCGGGCACCCGCAAATGACGCATCGACCCGTGCTGCGGCCGGTCGCGTGACCAGTCTAGGCGCTGCTTGTGACACAAGCCGGTGCTGAAACATGCCCAATCCGGTCGACAACCAACACGCGCCGCACGATGGCGATTTCGCGGCTGCCTTGTCTTCGCCCCTACGGAGTATCCCCAATGAAAGCCATGTCCTTCGTCATCGCCACTGCCGGATTGCTGTCCTTGGCGCCGGCCCACGCCGCGAAGCCTGCCAATCCGGTCAGCGTGCACGTGCTCAACATGCAGGACGGCCTGCCCGCCCCTGGCGTCGAGGTCATCCTGGAGCGCATGGGCTCGGGCGGCAAATGGGACAAGCTCGCCGACATGCATACCAACGCACAAGGACGCATCAATGCACTGTACCCGGCAGGCCAGCCGCTGCAACAAGGCACCTATCGCGTGATTTTCGAAACCGGCCACTGGTACCAAGCGCACGGCAAGCAAAGCTTCTTCCCGCAGATCCCGGTGGTATTCGCCATCGACGGCAGCCTGCCGCACTACCACGTGCCGCTGCTGCTCAGCCCCTACGGCTACTCGGTGTACCGGGGAAACTGATTGACCCGCCTGCGCCTGCTGCTGGGCGACCAGCTGAACCCGCGTCACGCGTGGTTCGACACGGTCTCGTCCGACGTGCTCTACGTGTTGATGGAGGTGCGGCAGGAAACCGATTACGTGCTGCACCATGCGCAGAAGATCCTGGCGATCTTCGCCGCGATGCGCCGCTTCGCGCAGCAACTGCGCGAGGCCGGCCATCGGGTGGCCTACCTGTGCATCGATGATGCCGACAACCAGGTGTCGCTGACCGCCAACCTCGACCGGCTGATCGCGCAACACGGCGCCACCGCGTTCGAATACCAGGCGCCCGACGAATGGCGGCTGGACCGGCAACTGGCCGACTATGCCGCGCAGCTGTCGCTGCCCGCCCGCTGCGTGGACAGCGCGCACTTCCTCACCACGCGCCACGACGTGGCGGATTTCTTCGCCGCGCGCAAGCGCTGGACGATGGAGCCGTTCTACCGCCACATGCGCCAGCGCCATGGTGTGCTGCTGGAACCCGATGGTGCGCCGCTGGGCGGTCGCTGGAACTTCGACGCCGAGAACCGCAAGCCCTGGCGCGGCGAGCCGCCGGAGCCGCCAGACCTGCGCCCGCGGCACGACCACCGCGCACTGTGGGCGCGCATCCAGGCCGCGGGCGTGAAAAGCTTCGGCGAGCCATCGGCGGCAGCGTTCCGCTGGCCGATCGACCGCGCCGAGGCGCTGGCCCAGCTCGATGCCTTCGTCCAGCACGCCTTGCCGCATTTCGGTACCTACCAGGATGCACTGAGCCATCACGCGACGCGGCTGTTCCATTCACTGCTTTCCTTCGCGCTGAATGTGAAGATGCTCGACCCGTCCGAAGTGATCGCGCGGGTGACGGCCGCGGGCCGCGCGGGGTGGGCACCGCTGGCAGCCGTGGAAGGCTTTGTCCGGCAGATTCTGGGATGGCGCGAGTACGTGCGCGGCGTGTACTGGGCGCGCATGCCCGGCTACCCGGCCAGCAACGCCTTCGATCACCACCGCCCGCTGCCGGAATGGTTCTGGACCGGCGGCACGCAGATGGCCTGCCTGCGCAGCGCCATCGGCCAGTCGCTGGCGCACGCCCACGCGCATCACATCCAGCGGCTGATGGTGATCGGCAATTTCGCACTCTTGGCGGGGCTGGACCCGCAGGCGCTGCACCGCTGGTACCTGGGCATCTACATCGATGCCTTCGAGTGGGTGGAGCTGCCCAACACCGTGGGCATGAGCCAGTTTGCCGATGGCGGCCTGCTGGCCACCAAGCCCTATGCAGGTTCCGCCAACTACCTGCACAAGATGGGCGACCACTGCACCGGCTGCACCTACCGGCACGCCCAGCGCAGCGGGCCGCGCGCCTGCCCGTTCAACGCGCTGTACTGGGATTTCCTGGATCGCCACCGCGAGCGGCTCGGCGCCAATCCGCGCCTGGCCATGCCCTACCGTCTGCTGGCGCGGATGGCGCCGGCCACTCGCCATGCCCTGCAGCAGCAGGCCGAGGCAATCCTGGCGCGGCTGGACAGCCTTTAACGCAGCCACGCGCCGCATCCATGTGCGGCGGCGCTGCGTACAAGCCCGGCACGTTTCGCCACGCCCCCACCCGACCGGCACAGCGCCAAGGCCAACCCATGTCCACGCCCCCATCCACGCTGCCCCCATCCATGCCGCGTTGCGGCGAATCGGTCTCGCAGCGCGTGGCCGATCGGATGCGCGCAGCCCGCATCCGCTTCCACGCCAACGACAACATCGCGCCGTGGCTGGAGGAAGGCGAGCTGGCCGCGATCGAACAGGAGGTCGCCGGCAAGGCACAGGCTTTGCTGCGCGCGCTGGTGATCGACGTGGAGCACGACCACAACAGCCACGACACGGCGTGCCGGCTGGCCAGGATGTTCGTGCGCGAGGTGTTCGCCGGCCGCTACCAACGCGAACCCGCGGTGACCGACTTTCCCAACGTCGAGCGCCTGAACGAGCTGATGGTGGTGGGCCCCCTGCGCGTGCGCAGCGCCTGCTCGCACCACCTGTGCCCGATCATGGGCCGGGTGTGGATCGGCGTGTTGCCGCGCGCCGACTCGAGGCTGATCGGCCTGTCCAAGTACGCCCGGCTGGCCGACTGGGTGATGCGTCGCCCGCAGATTCAGGAGGAGGCGGTGAGCCAACTGGCCACCCTGCTGGAACAACGCCTGCAGCCCGAGGGTCTGGCCGTGGTGATGCGCGCCGACCACTTCTGCATGCACTGGCGCGGCGTGCAGGACGATGGCGCGCACATGACCAGCAGCGTGATGCGCGGCGCCTTCCTGGCCGATGCCTCGCTACGCAAGGAATTCCTGAGCCTGCTCCATGACGGGAGCGCGTAGGACATCCGTGCGCAATGGCGGTCGAGCTTGCAGTCTGCCGATGAACAGGGATCGCGGCCGCGCGTCGTCGAGGAAAGGATCGCCGGCTATTTCCATGGCGACGGCTACGTGCAGCACAAAACCCAGAGTTGCCGACGGCCTCTCGGAACGGGCCATAGCACTGGAAGCCATGGCCCGTTCCGGCATCCACATGAAGTACGAACGCACACGCAAGGTGCTTGGCGAAGGCGACTTCGTGCTCGTCGCCAGCGAGGGTTGGTTTGCCAACAACCACGTCGCCTTCTACGACCTGTTCCGTGTTCAGTATGACCGGATCGTGGAACATTGGGATGTCATCGAGACCATCCCGGAACGCTCAGATTGGAAGAACACGAACGGCAAATTCTGAGGCGTCCCTGCATGGTTCGCCTCCCCGGCTGCTGCAGGGTTCGTGGAGGCACGGCGCCTGCCCCGAGGTGGCCAGGAGAACCAACTCGTGCGGCGGCAACTACCGCACGAGCTTCGCCGGTAGCACCAATGCGACGTGGGGCATACGCAGGCGGATACCGTCGCGACATCGCGAAAGCACACGCATCCAAAACCGCGTCTTCGACGTAAGGCTTACGTCAAGCAGGTTTCAGTCTGCAACCCGGGGTTGCCATGCCGCAGTGCGAACGTATCGTCTATATCAGTCGGGCTGCCTTTGCCGCCAACAACCCATCCAGCGCCGTCGAGCCCGAGATCGGCCGCATCCTGATGCAGTCACGCCGCAACAATCCTTCGCGAGGGTTGGTTGGCGTTCTTTATTACGGCGATGGCCACTTCTTCCAGGTGCTCGAGGGTGAACGGGCCGCGATCGACGCGTTGCTTGGCACACTTCTCCAAGATACCCGCCATGGCGATTTGACGGTTCTCTCCCGACACGCCATCGGCCAGCCGAGCTTCGCGGGCTGGTCAATGAAATACGTGCCGGCAAGCGACGATGTCAAAAAACTGCTTGCGTCGTTCGGACAGTCCCGCTTCGACCCGTATCAATTCGACGACGCGCAGATAGGGGCGATGATCGCGCTCCTGCAGCAGCGTTCGGCAGCGTCCGAACCGGCCGCGGCCGAGGCACCATCCGAACCGCGTCGATCGATCAGCGACGACCACGAGCAAGCCGGGCGACGCGCACGTTACGCGCTGTGGATCAGCGTGATAGCGCTGCTGCTCTCAATGATCTCCATGATGATGGCGATATTGATTTACCGTCGCGGCATACTGCCCTGAATGAATCGACGACCGAGTGCACGAGGTGCCGGCGCGGGCACACCCCGGGCTTCAAACCAGATGTGATTGAAACCAATCTGCAAGCTGGCCGGCGGTAGGCTCGATCACCAGCGGATCGTCGTAGAAACGGGTATGAAAGATGCCCGGAACGATATGCAGTTTCTTGTGCTTCGCCGGCATCAACGCATAAACATGTTCGGCGGCCTCCGGACCGCCGTCGGACATCTCGCCGTGCACGACCAAGGTCGGTGTCTTGAGCTTGCGTGCATGCTCGTCGACGTCGAAGGTCCATACTTCCGCATCGCTCATGGTCGTGTAGCGGTTTTCCCAGCGGCTCGGCTTGCCCCATTTTTCGGTGGTCCACGGCATGTACCAGTCGTGGATCGGAGGCCAAGGCAGGCCTGCCGACTTGTCGGTGAGACTCACGACTTCGGTGTAATCGACGTGCCCGTTGTCGTGGAATCGCGCCAGGGCAGCACGACCGCGTGCGATGCGCTCGTGCAGGGTCGGCCCGTCGCCGCTGAAGAACTTGTGCAGGTTTTCCGCGTACAGGTATTGCCCCGAGACCAGTGCGATCGCCTTGATGCGTGGATCCGTCGCCGCCACGGCGATCATCTCCGAGCAGCCCTGGCAGATGCCCAAGGCGCCGAGCCGCGCCGGATCGATTTCGGGTCGCTGCGCCAAGAAATCGATGGCCGCTTGCGCATCGGCGATCTTGTTGGCGGGACTCTCGTGCCGCCGTGGCATGCCGCCGCTCTCGCCGCTGCAGCGCGAATCGAATATCAACGCGACAAAACCGGCGTTGGCCAGGCGTGCAGCATATTCCGCTGGCGATTGCTCCTTGACGTAGCCGAACGGCCCCAACAGCACGATGCCCGGGCGTTTCGAGGCCGGTGCCGTGGGCTTGAACAGCAGGCCGACGATGGTTTCGCCACCGCTGATGAACTGGATTTTTTCCACATCTTGTTTGCTGGTCGGCATGGGATTTTCTCCAGGCGACCTGATGGCCGCCAATGCGTTAAGTGGGGTGAAATCGAGCCACTGCGCTCCGCCCAGCAACAGTGCGGACAAGATCACCCTGCGCCGAGAAGGATCCATCGCTGAGGTCCTTTTCGAGCGCTGAACAAGCGGCCGTTTCCAGTCCATGACGTCAGCCATCGGGCAACCACACGCTCAGCGTCATGTCGTTGCCCAGCGGAGCACTCAACCAGGCGTCAGCGTCGGACAATCTCGAGCGATAGCTGGCGCTTCCCGGCCTCGCCAACTGCTGGTTGGCGCTGACCAGCAAACCGCCCGGACGCAGCAATCGACGCAGTTCGGCCAAATCCCCCGGCGTCGGGGCATGGCCATCGAAAAAGGCGAGGTCATAGTTGGGCTGCAGCGCGGGTAGCACGCCGGCAAATTCGCCTTCGTGCACATTGATGCGTGCGGCATGGCCGGCTTTCTCGATGGCCGCGCGGGCCATCGCCACATGCAGCGGGTCGCGCTCCAGCGTATCGACCCGGGCTTTCTTGGCGCCACAGGCCAACCACAACGCCGTATAACCGAGCGCCGTACCGAGTTCGAGGATGCGTCTGGCATCCACGGCGGCGGCCAGCACACCGAGCACCGATCCTTCGGCATGCGGGAATGCCCAGCAACCGTGCTCGTGCCGGTGGCGATCCGTGGCATCCCTGAGCGCACGCCAAGGATCGACGACTGACGACGTGCTGGAAAGCTTCATTCGATACGCGCCTCCCTTTCGCCTCGCATGCGCCAAGGATGCAACCGACTTATCATGCCCACAATGCATTCAAGCGCATATCAAGCATGCACCCAAGACATATTTCGGAGCTCGACCTCAATCTGCTGAAGCTGCTCGATGCACTGCTCGATACACGCAGCGTGACGTTGTCCGCCGAGAGGCTGGGCATCGGTCAACCCGCTGCCAGTCGTGCCTTGGCGCGCCTGCGCAAGGTGCTGGACGATCCATTGCTTGTGCGCACTCCGAGTGGTTACGAATTGACTCCACGCGCGATCCGGCTGAAGCCGGAAGTCGTTCAGGCGATGCACGCGCTTGATCGCGTGTTCGCGCCGCCGAGTTTCGAGGCTGTAACCAGTACGCGACGCTTTCGCATCGCGACCACCGACTACGGATCCATGGCGGTCTTGAACCAGGCCGTGCCTGCGCTGTTGCGCAGTGCTCCTCACGCAAGCCTGGACGTGGTGCCTTGGAGCGAGTCCACGCTGGATGACATGGCTGGCGGGGGAGTGGATCTGACGCTGTACGCCGATGATGCCTTGCCGGCGGCGTATGCCTGGCGGCGGTTGTTCACCGAAACCTTCGTCTGCCTGTACCGCCACGGCCATCCCGTCGGCCCACTGGCAGCCGCGGGATCGAGCGCGTCGAGACTGAAGGCCTTGGGCAAGTATCCGCGAGCCGTGATCGCCTACCCCTCGGGACGAGTCACCCAACTGGACGATCTGCTGGATCAATGGGGGTTGCGGGATGGCCACGTCGCGCTCAGCCTTCCCTACTTCCTGGCGGCCCCCTGGATCATCGCCGAAAGCGATCTGGTGCTCGTGGCGCCGGCGCGCGTGGCCACTCGCCTTGCCTCGATCGCACGACTGGACAGCAGTCCGTTCCCGATCCGGGGCAAGGGCTTCGAGTACCGCATGATCTGGCACGAGCGCATGCACCATGACCTGGCCCACCGCTGGCTGCGCGAGTTGATCCGGCAAAACGCATAGCCATGCATGTAGCTGCCGCATCGATCATTGCGATTTGCTCGCAACGGCCTCAATCATTCCGGGCAGGCGTTCTGCGGCAGTCGCAGGACTGGTCAGGCTGGAGCACCTTCCATCCTCGGCAGTGCCAACCGTCCAGCGTGCGGGCGTTCCTGGATACGTTGCCAAAGGGTTTTGGCCGAGCTGGCCCAACGGCCTGAAGCGCTGCTCGCTTGGCAAACGCGCCGAGCAGGGACACTCGCGGCAGCTTCGCCATGGCCGCGCAGTCACGACCAGATGCCGCGCGCTTTCAGCGTGGGGCAAACGCGTTGATCTGTCGGTTCTCCAAAACCGGCGGATACGGCACCCCGGCGCGTGTCAGCGCCAGCATGCAACGCCCTACTGACGCGGTAGTGGTGAAGCCGCCCGGCAACACCCTGCTTGCCAACGCCAGCAGCGGCGACCCCAGCGCATACATTGCGCGACGGAAATCATGGGACGAACGCTCGCCCTGCGTGGGGCGGATCACGCCCGGCCGCAGGCTGGTGGATGCCAGGCCGAAGCGGCCAGGCACGGCCTCGGCCTCGCCCTTCACGCGCAGCGGCATGAAACGGCTGGCTGCGTCGGCGCCCGCACCGGAAACGTAGACTAGGTAGCCGCCAGGATTCGCACTGGCATAGGCGGCGCACACCCGCTCCAGCAGACCCACCGTGACCTCGCGATAGGCCTCCTCGGACAGCAACAGCGGCAACGCCCCGGCGCAGTACAGGCACGCGTTGAGACCCGCCAGATCGAGATTGGCCAGCGCATCGTCGGTGAACTCGGGCACCTGCAGCACGCGCAGCTTGGGCGAGGTCGCCACCAATGGCCGGCGCACCAGCACGATGACGTTGGCCACGTCGGCCTGGCCAAGCAACACGTTGAGCAAGCCTTGGCCCACCAGCCCGGAAGCCCCCAACAACAGCAGGTTCATGCCCATGCGCCACCGCGGCCGTGTCGGCGACAACGATCGGAACAATAGACGACGCGCTCCCAGTCGCGTCGCCACTTCCTGCGCCACTGGAAATCGCGGCCGCACACTGGGCAGCGCTTGGCGGGAAGTTCGTGCTTGCGGCGCATGGCTGGCATGACGGCCACTCAGCTGGAGGCGATGGCGCCGCGGCCACCATCCACGCCGATCACCTGGCCGGTGATCCAGCTGGACTGTGGTCCGAGCAGAAAGGCAGCCAGTTGCGCCGCGTCCTCCGGCTGGCCCAGTCGCTTCAGCGGATGCATCGCGGTGATCGTGTCGCGTACCCGTGCGCTGGTCAGCAGCGGACGCGCCAGCGGCGTCTCGGTCAGCGACAAGGCAATGGCATTGACCCGAATGGCTGGTGCCAGCTCGGCCGCCAGCGCGAGTGTGAGCCCTTCCACCGCCGCCTTGGCCATGCCAATGGAACCGTGCATGGCGAAGCCGTGACTGGCGGCCACCGAGGAAAACAGCACGATGGATGCGCCCGACGAACCTGCGCGCAGGGCTGGCAGCGCCGCCTGGATCGCCAGCGCAGCGCCGGCTGCATTCAGCCGATAATCGCGCGCCATGTCCGACGCCCCGAGGCGCGCGAAGGGTTTGAGGTGGATGTTGCCCACCGCGTAGACCAGCCCGTCCAGCAGCTCGGGTGCTTGTGCCATCACATGGGCAAAGGCATCGTCGTCCAGCACGTCGGCAGCGGTCCAGCCAGCCGCCAGTTCATCGGCCAGGGGGGCCAGCGTGGCGGCTTCGCGGGCCACCAGGTGCAGTCGATGCCCGGTTTCGGCCAGCTGTCTGGCCAGGCAGCGGCCGATGCCGCCGGTGGCGCCATAGATCAGGATACTTGCGGCCATGCCGGCGGCTCCTGCGTGGAAACGAGTTTGGCTGCAGCACGCCGTCGCGCGCTTCTACAACCCCACCAGCGGTTGCAGCTTGCGCGCTAGCCAGCCGGGGAAGCGCAGCGGCGCATCCAGCGCGGCCACGCAGATGCAGGGCGCGCCGGGTGCGGTGACCGGGCGATGCTCGATCTCGTTGTCAAGGTCGGCCACATCGCCGGGGCCGAAATGGCCCAGCACGTCATCGTAGGCGCCGCGCAGGATCTGGGTAAGCTCGGTGCCCTGATGGCTGTGCAGCGGCATGCTCTTGCCGGGGGCGATCCTGAGCAGGATCAGGGTGTCGCCACTGCCGCGCGCGGCGCGGATCATGTGCACGCCCGGCGCCATCCAGCGCCAGCGCAGCCCGCGCCAAGAGCGGCCGAAATACGGTTGAAGCGGGCGCGGCAAGGCATCGGGATCGGTCGGTGCCGCCTCCTGCCGCACGGGCGGCTCGGCCGCCGACTCGGCGTCCAGCAGGGCCAGCATCGCCTCGCGCAGGCGCGCGCCACGCGCCGCGTCAGCCGGGGCAGCTTGCTGCTGCCCCAGCAGCGCACCACCGATGTGCTCGGCCTGGGCAAGGCTTTCCCGGCACTGTGCGCAGCCTTCCATATGGGTGGCGGCCACCGCGCGCATCTCCGGCGACAGAGCGCCGGCGGCGAAGCTGACCACGGTGGCTTCATCCAGGTGATGGCGCGGGCTCATGGCTGCCCCCGCACGCCAAGCTGCAACCGGATGAAGGCGCGGCGCAGACTGGATTTCACGGTGCCCAGCGGCATGGCCAGCTCGCTGGCGATTTCGTGATGGGACTTGGCTTCGAAGTAGGACATGCGGATCAGGCGGGCTTGGACGGCCGGTAGACGTTCGATGCGGCGTCGCAGGTCAACCTGCTCGGCATGGCTCTCGGCGGAGGTCACGTCGCCCTCCTCGTCGCGGTCGGGCCAACCGGGTTCGTCGTCCACCGGCACCCACAGCGGCTCGCGGCGCAGGCGGTCGATGTGCAAGTTGCGCGCGATGCGGAACAGCCAGGTGGACAGGCTGCTGCGCGCGGCGTCATAGGAGGCGGCGCGCTGCCACAGCCGCAGCAGGGCTTCCTGCGCCAGTTCCTCGGCCACCGCCTCGGGCGAACCGATGCCGCGCAGGTACAACCGCAGCCGCGGCGCGTAGTGATCGTAGATGCGCATGAAGCAGTCGCGATCGCGCCTGCACGAAACAGCCGCCATCTGGCTGGCCCAGTAGCTTGCATCCTTGGCGTGAGGCTCGAGGCTGGACATGGCTCGCGCCGTTTCGAACGGCGACAGGCTCTCTTGGGTGCGATGGGTGGCCATATTAGGTCAGAAGTCGGCGCGAAAGGTATCTGTTGACAGACATACGCAAGGCTGCGCTGCGTGGATGCAGGCCACGTTATGCGTCACCAGCGCAGCAATGCCTCCAGCATCTGCTCGATGCCCCAGAACCCGGCTACCCATACGACAGTGCGTAGATACGGAATGCCGACGATGTAGATCGGAAGGTAGGCCACGCGCGCCCAGACATAGACCTGTGCGCCCATGGCGGTTTGCGCGCCGGTCCGGTGCATCGCGACCACTGCCAGGGTGGCGGCAGCGAAGAACGTAAAGGTTTCCAGGAAATTCCGGTTGGCACGGTCCGCGCGCGCGGCATGCTTGTCCAGCGGCTGCGGCTCTCCGTCGCGGTTGCCAGCGTTCCAGCGCAACCCGCGCTGCCAGGTACCCAGAGCGGCCGCCACCAGCACATGCGCCAAGCCCAGCACCACCGCCCAGCCCAGCATTTGCAGTTCGATGTTCATCCCACATCTCCGATAAATGCAGCACAGGCCGGCGTTCCGGACGCCGAGCCATTGGATTGCGTCACGCCACCACCGGCAGGGTGGCACTGCACTACCGGCAAGGGTCGCCCGGCTTGTACTGACCTGACGCATACGCATCAGGCAGCGCGCTGGATGCAGTCCCGCCCGCGCCGATCGCGCCGCAGCCGGCGGCAGGCAAACCGGTCCGCGGCGTGCATCCGCGGCAGGACTTCGTCCGTATGTGTGGATGAACCGTCCACAGGCTGCACTCATGACTCCTCCGCCCTCCCCGCTGGAAACGCCGTCCCAGCCGGCCGTGATCGCTTCGGTCGACCGGGGCAGCGCAGCGGCAGCGCCGAGGCCGCACTGGCTGCGCGAGATGCGTCACTGGATCGACAGCGGCACAGCGGTGAACGTGGACGCCAGCCGCGAGGATAGGATCGACTGGCTGCGTGCGGTGCCGTTCGTCGCGCTGCACCTGGCCTGCCTTGGCGTGATCTGGGTGGGGGTTTCACCGGTTGCGCTGATCGTGGCATCCGCGTTGTATGCGGTGCGCATGTTCGCATTGACCGGGTTCTATCACCGCTATTTTTCACATCGCACCTTTCGCACCTCGCGCATCGTGCAATTCGTGTTCGCGGCTATCGGCGCATCCTGCGTGCAGCGCGGGCCGCTGTGGTGGGCGGCGCATCACCGCCATCACCACCGGGTAACGGATACGCCGGCCGATCCGCACTCGCCGGGCGTACACGGCTTTTTGTGGAGCCACATGGGCTGGTTCCTGACCCCGCGCAACTTCCGCACCGACCTGTCGCGGGTGCCGGACCTGGTGAAGTACCCGGAGTTGCGCTGGCTGGATCGTTTCGACATTGCCGTGCCGGTGGTGCTGGCGGTGGCGATGTACTTCCTCGGCATGCTGCTGCAGCACGTGGCGCCGCAACTGGGCACCAGCGGCGGGCAGATGCTGGTGTGGGGCTTCTTCGTTTCCACCATCGTGCTGTTCCACGCCACGGTGACGATCAACTCGCTGGCGCACCGCTGGGGTTCGCGTCGCTTCGCCACGCACGACGACAGCCGCAACAACGTGTGGCTGGCCCTGCTCACCTTCGGCGAAGGCTGGCACAACAACCATCACTTCTTCCCCGGCTCCGTGCGCCAGGGTTTCCGCTGGTGGGAGATCGACCTGACCTGGTACGGCCTGAAGCTGATGGCACTGCTGGGGCTGGTGCATGACCTGAAGCCGGTACCGGCCTGGGTCCACAACCGGACGAGGAAGTAAGCCATGCGCATCGCAGTCGTGGGTTCGGGTATTGCGGGCATGGCTTCGGCGTGGCTGCTGTCGCGCCGGCACGAGGTGACGCTGTTCGAGGCGAACGACTATATCGGTGGCCACACGCATACCCATCACGTCGAACTGCACGGCCGTCGCTATGCCGTGGACAGCGGCTTCATCGTGCACAACCCGGTGCACTACCCGCTGCTGACGCGACTGTTCGACGAGCTGGGCGTGGTCTCACAGCCGACCACGATGAGCTTCTCCGTGCGCAACGAAGTCAGCGGCCTGGAATACAACGCCGCCACGCTGGACACGCTGTTCTGCCAGCGCCGCAACCTGCTCTCGCCACGCTTCCACGGCATGGTGCGCGACCTGTTCCGTTTTTACCGCGAGGCACCATCGCTGCTGGACGCACCCGAACCCGGACCCACGCTGGGCGACTGGCTGGCCGAGCATCGCTACGGCGCGGCATTCCGCGACGAGCACCTGCTGCCGATGGCGTCGGCGCTGTGGTCATCGCCCTCAGTGCAGATCCTGACGTTCCCCGCGCGCTACCTGGTGCAGTTCATGGCCAACCACCAGATGCTGCAGGTCAGTGGCCGGCCCGAGTGGCGCGTGGTGCGCGGCGGCTCGTCCAGTTATGTGCGTGCCCTGCGCGCGCGCTGGAACGTGCGCGAGCGGCTGGGTTGCCCGGTGCATGCGGTGCATCGCCATGCCGATGGCGTGGACGTGCACACCGCCACGGACAGCCAGCGCTTCGACCAGCTCGTGCTGGCCTGCCACAGCGATCAGGCGCTGACACTGCTGGCCGATGCCGGCGAACGCGAGCGCGAGATCCTCGGTGCCATGCCGTATCAGGCCAACGACACCGTGCTGCACACCGATGCGTCGCTGTTGCCGCGCCGGCGCAAGGCCTGGGCGGCGTGGAACGCCTTCATCCCACGCGATCCGGACGATGCCTGCACGGTCAGCTACTGCATGAACCTGCTGCAAGGCATCGATGCGCCCGCGCCGTTCGTGGTCACGCTCAATCGCACGGCGGCGATCGATCCGGACAAGGTGCTGGCGCGCATGCGCTACCACCATCCGCTGTACAGCCACGCCTCGGTCGCCGCGCAGGCACGCAAGGCGGAGATCCAGGGCCAGCGCCGCACCTGGTTTGCCGGCGCGTACTGGGGTTGGGGCTTCCACGAGGACGGCATGCGCAGCGCAGTCGAAGTGGCCGCGGCACTGGGTACGTCATGGACCGACGCCGTGCCTGCCGTGGCACGTCGCCCGCGACTGGAGCGGGTGGCATGACCGCGCGCCCTGCCCGCGTGGCCATCGCGCCACAGCCGTTGGCCAGTGCCGTCTACGAGGGCACGGTAATCCATCGCCGGCATGCGCCGAATCCGCATGCCTTCAGTTATCGCATGGCGCAGTTGTATCTGGACCTGGACGAAGTGGATCGCGTGTTCGAGCAGCGCTGGCTGTGGTCGAACGGCCACCGCAACATCGCCGAATTTCGTCGCAGCGATTACCTGGGGCCGAGTGAACTGCCGCTGGCCGAAGCGGTGCGTCGGCGCGTGGAGCAGGTCATCGGTCGTCGTCCCGAAGGGCCGATCCGCCTGCTTGCGCATTTGCGCTACGCCGGGCTGGTGTTCAATCCGGTCAGCTTCTACTACTGCTACGCGCCGGACGGCCAGACGCTGGACTGCATCGTGGCCGAAATCACCAATATCCCGTGGAAGGAACGCCACGCCTACGTGCTGCCGGTGGAAACCGCCCAGGTGCATGGCCGCGCACTGACCTGGACGTTTCCGAAGATCTTCCACGTCTCGCCCTTCATGCCGATGGATCGCGGCTACCGCTGGCGCTTCACCCCGCCTGGCGACGAACTGCATGTGCACATGGACGTGCTGCGCGACGGCGCGCGCGAGTTCGATGCCCACCTGCACCTGCAACGCTGCCCGCTGACCGGCCCGGCGCTGGCCCGCGTGCTGTGGCGCTATCCGCTGATGACCGGCCAGGTCGTCGGCGCCATCTACTGGCAGGCGCTTCGGCTGTGGCTGAAACGCAACCCCGTCCACGACCACCCGTCATCGATCTGAGGCCCACGCATGAACGCCATCGTCAAACCGGCTGTCGACACCGCCACTCCATACAGCGCCCTCGACCGATTTCTGCGCCAGCGACTGATCGCGCAGATGCAGGGACTGCAGCACGGCCGCCTGCTGCTGCGCGATGCGCAGGGCAGCGTGGTGCTGGGCACGCCGGCGAGCGGGCACGCGGAGCTGATCGTGCACATCGACGTGCTCGACCCCGGCTTCTATCGCGCGCTGGCCGCCAATGGCAGCGTCGGCGCGGGCGAAGCGTGGATGGATGGCCTGTGGGAGTGCGACGACCTGGTCGGCCTGATCCAGCTGCTGGTGCGCAACCGCGACCTGCTCGACGGCATGGAAACCGGGCTGGCCCGGCTCGGCGGCATGGCGCTGCGTGCGTGGCATGCCCTGCAACGCAATACGCTCAGCGGCAGCCGCCGCAACATCGCTGCGCACTACGACCTCGGCAATGATTTCTTCAAGCTGTTCCTGTCGCCGGACCTGATGTATTCCTCGGCACTGTGGGCTGGCGCCAACGACACGCTGGAAGCGGCCTCGTTCCGCAAGCTGGAAACCATCTGCCACCAGCTCGAACTCAAGCCGGGCGACCGCGTGGTGGAGATCGGCACCGGCTGGGGCGGCTTTGCAGTGCACGCAGCGTGGCATTACGGCTGCCACGTCACCACCACCACCATCTCGCGCGAGCAGCACGCACTGGCCAAGGCGCGCGTGGCCGAAGCCGGCCTGCAGGATCGCGTGACCTTGCTGCTCAAGGATTACCGCGATCTGGAAGGACGCTACGACAAGCTGGTCTCGATCGAGATGATCGAAGCCATCGGCGCGGAATACCTGGACGTCTATTTCGCAAAAATCGGCAGCCTGCTCAAGCCGGACGGCCTCGCCCTGTTGCAGGCCATCACCATCGAGGATCACCGCTACGAACAGGCGCTGCATTCGGTGGATTTCATCAAGCGCCACGTGTTCCCGGGCAGCTTCATTCCCTCGATCAGCGCAATGCTGGCAGCGAAGACCCGCGCCAGCGACCTGGGCCTGATCGCACAACAGGATTTCGGCGACTCCTACGCGCGCACCCTGCACGCCTGGCGCCAGCGCTTCATGGCCCGCCTGGACGAAGTACGCGCGCAAGGCTTCGATGATCGTTTCATCCGTCGCTGGGAGTTCTACCTGGCCTACTGCGAAGGCGGCTTTCGCGAGCGCTCGATCGGCGTGTCGCATCTGCTGCTGGCCAGGCCCGGCTTCCACCGCGGCGCCGCGGAACTGACCACATGAAGTTCTGGATCACCCTGATCGCCTACGAGGCGGTGTGGTTCATCAGCGTGATCGGCGCCGGTCGCGGGCACACGTGGCCGGCTCTGCTGGCCGTCGCGCTGCTCGCCGTATGGCGGCTTTGCGTATCGACGGCGCGTGGTGTGGAGCTGCGCTTGATGGGACTGGCTTTCGTGCTCGGCCTGGTGTTCGACGGCGTGCTGGTGCGCAGTGGCCTGCTGGTCTACGCCGCGGCATGGCCGGCCGGGATAGCACCCGCGTGGATTCTTGCCTTGTGGCTGGCCTTCGCGCTCACCATCGTGCCGCTGTTCGGCTATCTGCAGGGACGACCATGGCTGGCCGCCGTGTTCGGCGCCATCGGCGGTCCGATGGCCTATCTTGGCGCCGCGCGCGGCTGGCATGCGGTGAGTTTCACGTCTCCGGCGTGGCATGCGCTGCTGTGGCTGGCGCTGGGCTGGGGCATCACGTTGCCGCTGCTGACCGTGCTGGCACGACGCTGGTCGCAGCATCCGAACCCCACGGCACTGCGGAGCGTGTCATGAATCCGTGGCTGGCGTTGCTGCTGCTGTGGCTGTTCGCGGCCGTGATGATGACGCTGGGCTGGCGCTGGCAAAAGCGCCACCGCAATACCGGCATTGTCGATGCGCTCTGGGCCGCGGGCCTGGGCGGCGGTGCGGTGTGGCTGGCGCTGTGCGGCACCGGCGCATCCATTCCACGCATCCTGCTTGCCGTCTGTGGCTGCCTGTGGGGCGCACGACTGGCATGGCACCTGTGGCAGCGCGTCGGCCACGAGAAAGAAGATGGTCGCTATGCGCAGATGCGCGCGCACTGGCACGGCCATCAGGGAAAACTGTTCGCGTTCTTCCAGTTCCAGGCCGCGCTGATCATGCTGTTCGCGCTGCCATTCGTGGCGGTGTCGGCCAACGCCGCGCGCGCACATGGTTGGCTGATCACCGGCGTCGTCATCTGGCTTGTCAGCGTGCTGGGCGAGTCCACCGCCGACCGCCAACTCGCGCGATTCCGCAGATATCCGCTGAACCGCGGCAAGACCTGCCGCGACGGCCTGTGGCGCTATTCGCGACATCCGAACTACTTCTTCGAATGGCTGCATTGGTTCGCCTACGTGTGTTTCGCGGTGGGTGCGCCATTCGGCTGGCTGGCGTGGTCCGGGCCGCTGCTGATGTACGTATTTCTGCGCTGGATCAGCGGCATTCCCTGGACCGAAGCGCAAGCCCTGCGCACGCGCGGCGAAGACTACCGCGCCTACCAGCGCAGCACGCCGATGCTGTTTCCGTGGTTTCCCAAAACTTCCCGTGAATCGAGGAATTGACGTCATGAACACCGTCTCGATCGAACATCCCGAATTGGCGCAGGCGGAACTGGCGCAAGACCGCCCGGCCGCCGGCGTGCTTGGACTGGCCGAGCGCGGCCTGATCCCCGACGCGCTGTTGCGCCACGGCATCCGCAAGTGGTGCGCGCAACGCCTGCGCGAAGAACGCAGCGGTGGCATCGCCGCGCAAGCCGAACGCTTCGACCAGCGCATCGCCGAACTGCGCCACAGCCCGGTGGCGATCCACACCGACGCGGCCAATGCGCAGCACTACGAATTGCCGGCGGACTTCTTCCGCCTCTGCCTCGGGCCACGGCTCAAGTACTCCGGCTGCTACTACCCGGAGGGCAACGAAACGCTGGGCGAGGCGGAAGACGCCATGCTGCGGCTGTACGGCGAGCGCGCCGAGCTGCGCAACGGCCAGCAGGTGCTTGAGCTGGGCTGCGGCTGGGGTTCGCTCACGCTGTGGATGGCCGAGCAATATCCCGACTCGCGCATCACCGCCGTGTCCAATTCGCACAACCAGCGCCGGCACATCGAGGCGCAGTGTCGTCAACGCGGCTTGCTCAACGTGCGCGTGATCACCGAGGACGCCAACACGCTGGCACTGGAACCGGCACAGTTCGATCGTTGCGTGTCGGTGGAGATGTTCGAGCACATGCGCAACTACCAGACCCTGCTGGGTCGCATCGGCGAATGGCTGAAGCCCGGCGGCAAGCTGTTCGTGCACATCTTCGCGCATCGCACGCTGATGTATCCGTTCGAGACCGCGGGCGAGGACAACTGGATGGGCCGGCACTTCTTCACCGGCGGACTGATGCCGGCCGCGGACACCCTGCTGCACTTCCAGCAGGCGTTGCAGATCGAACAGCGCTGGCTGGTCGACGGCACGCATTACCAGAAGAGCGCCAACCAATGGCTGCAGCGACAGGATCGCCAACGCGACGCGGTGATGGCCGTGCTGGCCCAGGCTTATGGCGAACATGCCGCGCTGTGGTTCCAGCGCTGGCGCATGTTCTGGATGTCCTGCGCCGAACTGTTCGGCTACGCCGATGGGCAGGAATGGCTGGTGGCGCACTATCGTTTCGTGCGCCCGTGAACCCTGCCGACGTCAATGCAACCACCACGGAGACCCACCGATGCGCCCTTCCAGAAAATTCGCGCTGATCGGCGCCGTGCTGCTTGGCAGCGCCACCGTCGCGGCCTGCGCCAGCGACCTGCCACCGATCACGCCCGTCGCCCATGTCGACCTGCCGCGCTTCATGGGCAAGTGGTACGTCATCGCCACCATTCCCACCATTTTCGAGAAGCACGCCTTCAACGCGGTGGAAACCTACACGCTGCAACCGGACGGCAACATCCACACCACGTTCCGCTTCAACAACGGCGGCTTCGACGGCCCGGTCAAGCACATCCAGTCCACCGGTTACGTGCACGCAGGCAGCGGCAACGCGGTATGGGGCGTGAAGCTGTTCTGGGGCTTCAAGGCGCAATACATCGTGGCGTGGCTGAAGCCGGACTACAGCGAAATGATCGTGGCGCGCGACAAGCGCGACTACACATGGGTGTTCGCCCGCACACCGAACGTGTCGCCGGCGGATTACGCGGCGCTGGTCGCACGCGTCAAGACGCTGGGTTATGACGTGTCGAAGCTGCGCAAGGTGCCGCAGCAGTGGCCGATGGCGAAACAGCAACCGTAAGAGCCGATGCCGGGTCGCATCCCTGGGGTCTCCGGCACCGTATCAGTGATGGGACGCTTCGCGTTCCACCCACCACCCACGGAGTATCGCCATGACACGTTCCCGGTTCCCTGCCTGCCTCCTCCTCGTCGGCGCCATGGTGCTTGCGCCCGCCATGGCCGCCGAAGCGCCGCCCTCGGCCAATGCGCAACATGAACTGGTTGGCGCGCGCGGGCTGAGCTTGTACACGTTCGATACCGATGGCGACACTGGCCACAGCCAATGCTCCGGCCCGTGTGCCACGGTCTGGCCACCCTATGCCGCGGTTGCGGGCAGTCATGCCGGCGCTGGTCTCAGCGTGATCACCCGCCCTGACCACACGCTGCAATGGGCATTCAAGGGTCGACCGTTGTACCGCTATGCCGGTGACACGAAACCCGGCGACCATCGTGGCGACGGCATCAACGGCACCTGGCACATCGCGCGCGAAAATTGATGATGCCGCGTTGCATCTTTTTGCATTGACGCCTCGTACCTCCTGCATGGCGCGCTTTTGCGCCAACACGGGAGGAAATCATGCACAAGCATCGTATGAGCCGGGCCATCGCGCTCGGTGGGCTCGCGCTGGCAGGCGCGCTGGTGTCGCTGGCGGCCGCCGCGGATGACGACTCGTCCGGCGCACCGGCGAATGTCAGCGGCAAGTTGCTGCTTACCGGCGGCGTCTCGGAAATCGGCGGCGCCGCGGGTGGCGGCCTCACGCCGTGGGCAGTGATCGGTGGCTACGGCACCAATGACCAGATCGGCGCCAACGCGTTCTACACCCGCGTGAACACGCAGAATTACCACCTGGACGATGCCGGCGTGATGGTGGGCCTGTACAACCGCGTGGAAGTGTCGTTCGCTCAGCAGCGCTTCGACACCGAGAAGGTGGGTGGCCTGCTCGGACTGGGCGACGGATTCACCTTCAAGCAGAACGTGATCGGCGTGAAGGTGCGCCTGTTCGGCGATGCCGTGCTCGACCAGGACAGCTGGATGCCGCAGGTATCCGTCGGCATGCAGTACAAGAAGAACAACCAGGATGCCGTGGTCAAGTACGTCGGCGCCAAGCGTTCGCAGGGCACCGACTATTACATCAGCGCCACCAAGCTGTTCCTTTCGCAAAGCCTGTTGCTCGATGCCACGGTGCGCTTCACCAAGGCCAACCAGCTCGGCATCCTCGGCTTCGGAGGCGACAAGAACAACAGCTACCAGGCCGAGTTCGAAGGTTCGGCGGCCTATCTGCTCAGCCGCAACTGGGCCATCGGTGCCGAGTATCGCCAGAAGCCGAACAACCTCGGGATTGCCAGGGAAGACAACTGGTACGACGCCTTCGTCGCCTGGGCGCCCACCAAGCATGTCTCACTGACGCTGGCCTACGCCAATCTCGGCAACATCGTGATCAAGGACAACCAGCACGGTCTGTATGCGTCCGTGCAGGTCGGCTTCTGACATCCACGCCATTCGATTCGAGGACAAACCCATGCTCAAGCATTCCGTTGCAACCGCCCTTCTCGCCGCCGGCTTGCTGCTCGGCAACCATGCCGCCGCGCAAGACACGATGGCGATGCCGAACCAGTCCGCCGCGATGGCAGCCTCGGCACCACGCGACCCGGCACTCAAGCCCGTCTTCGAGGAGTTCGGCGGCAAGCCCGGGCTGGTCTCCCTGGTGAACGACTTCATGGACAACCTGATGGCCGACCCGGTCACCCATCCGTTCTTTGCCAATGTCGATCGTGAACACGTCAAGAAGGAACTGGTCGACCAGTTTTGCGTGATCCTGGATGGCCCCTGCACCTATAGCGGCCGCGACATGGCATCGGTGCACAAGGGCATGGGCGTGAATCGCGCAGACTTCAATGCCCTGGTCGAAGACCTGCAGAAAGCGATGAACCAGCACAAGATCCCGTTCCGCGCGCAGAACAAACTGCTGGCGAAACTGGCCCCGATGCACAAGGTCATCATCACCAAGAAATGAGTGCGTGCCCGACGCTATTCGCGGTACGCCGCGAATAGCGGATCGCGCCTGACGGCTTGCCGGACGCTCAGGCCAGCAGGCGTTCGCACACGGCGCGATAAAGTTCCGGCAAACGTTCCAGGTCGGCCACGGCCACGCATTCGTCCACCTTGTGGATGGTGGCGTTGACCGGCCCCAGCTCGACCACCTCGGCGCCCAACGGCGCGATGAAGCGCCCGTCGGACGTGCCACCACCGGTACTCTGTTCGGGCTCGATGCCGCACAGCTCGCGGCACACCGCCACCACCGTTTCACGCAAGCGACCGTCTGGTGGCGTGAGGAAGGATTCGCCGGAGAGATTCCACTCCAGCGTGAAGTCCAGGCCATGTCGATGCAGGATCGCTTCGGTGCGCTGGCGCAGCTCGTCGGCACTGCTGGCGGTGCAGAAGCGGAAATTGATCAGCGCCTTCAACTCGCCCGGAATCACGTTGGTGGCGCCGGTGCCCGCGTTGAGATTGGAGACCTGGAACGAGGTCGGCGGAAAGTCGCTATTGCCTTCGTCCCAGCGCTCGGCAGCCAGTTCGGTGAGTGCGGGCGCAAAGGCATGAATCGGATTCAGCGCCTTCTCCGGATAGGCGACGTGCCCCTGCACGCCACGCACCGTCAGCGTGCCTGAAAGCGAGCCACGCCGACCCACGCGAATCAGGTCGCCGAGCTTTTCCTTCGCCGACGGCTCGCCCACCACGCACCAGTCGACGCGCTCGCCACGCTCGCGAAAGTGCGCGGCCACGCGACGCACGCCATCGAGATTGGTCGGGCCTTCCTCGTCGCTGGTCAGCAGCAGGGCCACGCGACCGGGATGATGGGGATGCGTGCCGACGAACTGCTCCAGTGCCACCGTCATCGCCGCCACCGAACCTTTCATGTCGGCGGCACCACGGCCGTACAGACGGCCATCCGCGATCTCGGCGGCGAACGGCAGATGGCGCCATGCCTGCTCCGGGCCACTCGGCACCACGTCGGTATGACCAAGGAAAACCAGGGTCGGCCCACCCTCGCCATGCACGGCCCACAGATTGTCCACCTCGCCATGGCGCATCCGCTCGAGGCGGAAACCCGCACGTTCCAGCCGCTCGGCCAGCAGTTCCTGGCAACCGGCATCGTCGGGGGTAACGGAGCGGCGACGGATCAGGTCACGGGCAAGTTCGAGAACGTCGGACATGGGGCACGCATGGCAAGTGGCAACGACGTTGCAGCATAGCAAGCATGCAAGCGCGGGGGCGCGGCGAGGCAACGTTCAGACCGTGACGATATGGCCCAGCAGATGCCCCACGCCGTAGGTGACGGCCGCTGCGGCCACGGTGATGGCGAATTGGCGTGCGACCGAGAACAGCATGCCGCGGCCGGTGAACAGCGAGGTGCCGGTACCGATCAGCGCCAGCCCCACCGCGGTGGCCACCGCGCTGCCAAACATGGCCGTGTGGCCATGCAGGAACAGATACGGCGCCACCGGAAACGCGGCGCCGAAGGCGAACAGGCAGAACGACGACGTTGCCGCGCCCCAGGCCGAGCCGCCAAGCTCGGTCGGGTCGACGCCAAGGTCCTCGCGCACCACGGTGTCCAATGCCGCGCGCGGCGTTTCGGTGAGATGCCGGGCCAGGTGCACGGCTTCGGCACGACCCAGCCCCTTGTCGTGGTAGATGCCGGCGATATGGCGCACGCCGTCCTCCGGCGCCACCGCCAGCCGCTCGGCACGCTCGGTGATCTGCGCCTGGTAGAACTCGCGCGAGCTGTTCACCGAGAGCCATTCGCCCAACGCCATCGAACAGGCACCGGCGACCAGGCCGGCCAGCCCCGCCAGCAACACCGCGCGATCGCTGCTGGCCGCGCCAGCCATGCCCATCACCAGGCTGACGTTGGAGACCAGACCGTCATTCGCGCCGAGCACGGCGGCACGCAAGGTGTTGCCGCTTTGCGCGCGATGGTTGTGTCCACGTCCGCGGTTCACGTGGGGCGAAACGAAATGATCGCGGTGGCCATTGCGGTCCACCGGGGTCTCGGCATGATCGGCGTGTTCCAGCCGCACCACGGTCGGCATCACGAACTCGGTGCCGAAGGTTTGCGCGAACCAGCCCAGCGCGCGCACCCGCAAGCCCGTGCGCGATGTCGGCACCACCGCACCCAGTTCGCGCAGGCGTGATTCCCAGAAATCAGCGTTGGCCTGCTCGCCCTCGGCGATGCGCTGGTAGGCGCGCGCCAACCGCACATCCGTGGCCACCTTCGCCAACCGCGCATACAACGCGGCGTTGTCGCGTTCGATGCGCAGATTGATGCGATAGCGGCGGATGCGGTGATCGCTCACGGGCCTGCTCCTCAATCGTCCAGTTCATCGTCGCGCTGGCCCAGCCAGACCAGCATCGCCAGCAATACGAGGGCGAAGCGGAACGCACTCTGGATGCCATTCCACTGGCTGGACATCCACATGCCGAACCATTCCCCGCCAACGGCCACGAAACCGCCAAGCCACAGCACCACGCCCACGGCGAGTCCAAGCACGGCCACGCGTTTGGCGCGATGGAAGGCCGCAGCGCTGGCGCGACGGGCACGCCACAACCGCCACGTTCCCCACCAGCACAGCGCCGCAGCCAGCGCCTCGATCGCGATGATCAACGCATAGGCGCCACGCTGCAGCAGTGGCGAATGGATGGCGCGGTACCGGATGCCGGCATGCGGGAAGATCGTGTCCATCGCCAGCACGTGCTGCACGAACGGCCAGTTGCTGCCGTAATCGGTGAGATTGCCGAACGCCACCAGCGCGATCCACAGCGCGATCGTCGCCAGCAGCAGGATCTTGGAAAGGCGCACGATCATCGTCGCCTCCTGCCTATTTTCCGAACAGTTTCTTGAAACCGTTGTCGCTGAAGCCCACGCTCACCGCACCGTCTTCGGGCACCACCACGGGGCGGCGCACCAGCGCCGGGTATTCCTTCAATAGCAGCGTCCACTCCGGATCACTGCCCGGGTTCTTGCGCTGCGGCAACAGGTTGCGCCAGGTAGTCGACGACTTGTTGACCAGCTTCTCCCAGCCACCGAGTTGCTGCGCCCACGCCTTCAACGTGGCCGCCGGCACCGGGTTGGCACGGTAGTCCACGAAGGTGAACGGCACCTCGAAACGATCGAGCCAGTTGCGTGCCTTGCGGCAGGTATCGCAGGTGGAAAGGCCGTAAAGCGTAGTCATGCCAAGTTCCCGGTAGGAGCCCGCTGGCGGGCGATGCTTTTGGATGGATGCGGGAGCTTCCCAGGCGGGCGATGCACCTCAACTGCATCGCCCGCGATGCGGGCTCCTACTCGGCGCTGCGCAGCAACTCGTTGACGCCGGTCTTGCTGCGCGTCTTTTCGTCTACCTGCTTGACGATGATCGCGGCGTACAGGCTGTGCGAGCCGTCCTTCGCCGGCAGGTTGCCGGCCACCACCACGCTGCCGGCAGGGATGCGGCCGTAGCTGGTTTCGCCGGTGGCGCGGTTGTAAATGCGCGTGGACTGGCCCAGGAACACGCCCATGCCGATCACGCTGCCTTTCTCCACCACTACGCCCTCGACCACTTCCGAACGCGCACCGATGAAGCAGCCATCCTCGATGATGGTCGGGCCAGCCTGCAGCGGTTCCAGCACGCCGCCGATGCCGACACCACCGGACAGATGCACGCCCGCGCCGATCTGTGCGCAGGAACCCACCGTGGCCCAGGTGTCGACCATGCTGCCTGCGCCCACGTACGCGCCGATGTTGACGTAGCTGGGCATCAGCACCGCGTCTTTGGCGATATGCGCGCCGCGGCGCACCAACGCGCCCGGGACCACGCGCGCGCCGAGGTTCTGCAACTCGGCATCGTCGCCATGGGCGAAACGCAGCGGCACCTTGTCGAAGGCCTGCGCCGGGCCGCCATCGACCACGCGATTGCCGTTGATGCGGAAGTACAGCAGCACCGCCTTCTTCAGCCACTGGTTGACCGTCCAGCCACCCTTCCCGTCGGGCTCGGCGACGCGGCGTTCGCCGCTTTCCAGCAGCTCGATCACCTGGCTCACCGCGGGGCGCAGATGGGTTTCGATCTCGCTCTGGGTCAGTTCATTGCGGCGCTCGAAGGCGTCGTCGATCAGGGATTCGATGCTTTGCATGGAAATGGACGTCCAAATGGAAAGAGGCGGGGCGCCCCATTGTGCCTGCTGCAGCGCCCCTGCGAAACCGCCCTGGCGTCAGAACCCCACACTGAGGCCCAGCGACGGCCCCTTGTACAGCACCTTGTTGCCCGCACCCTCGAACGAAGTGCGCATATAGCGATAGCCGGCGTACGCGTAAATCGAATGGGTAAGACTCAGGCGCAGTTGCGCGCCATAGTCGTAGCTGTGCCGGATGCGGCCGTTGGCAGCGCCGGAAGGCATGTAGAAACCGTAGCCGCCCACCGACACCAGCGGAATCGGCGTGGCAACGAACAACGAGCCCCCCAGTTCCACGCCGCCACCGCTGCCGTAGCGGGTGTCCTGGTACTGATAGCGCGCGCCCACCGCCCAATGCACCAGCGGCGTGGGCGGCGCGATCATCAGGCCCACGGTGTAGATCTTCGCGTTGCCGCGGTCGCTGTCGGTATGCAGGTAGCCCACGTTGGCGTGCAGCGCCGGCAGCAAGGCCGTATCGGCCTGGACACCGAAAGCGCCATCGCCGCCGCTGGCCGAGATGCTGGTGGCGTGGGCGGGCAAGGCCACCGCCACGGCGGCCGTCGCGGCTACGAGGAAAAGCATCTTGTGGATCATCGAACACTCCGTGTGGGCATCGCATGCATCGACAGGCCGCCGGCATGGACGCACCGCGGCGTGTCGCACCTCATGCGAATGGGGAAAACGATGCGGCATGCTAACCGCATCGCGCCGGGCTGGCACGCCGTTCCCATGGATGCCGTTCACGCTTTTCGCCTTCGCATCCCGCCTTGGGGCCGCGCGGATCAGAGCATGAAATGCCGGGCGGACATGCCCAGGGCGAGGTACTGCGCCAGCACGATCCACCCTGCCAGCGTGGTCCGCTCGACGACGTTGCCATCCTGCCGACGCAGTGCCAGCCACAACGCCAGGGGTATCAGGGTGTAGCGCCCGTCGATCAGCCATGAGGCAGACAAGTAGAAGGCAGCGAACGGAAACAGTACCCATGCCTGCGGCAGCACGAATCGCGTACCGGCCAACGCGCATGCGGCGACCGTGGCGACCAGGCCGAAGCCCAACCAGGCCCAGCGCGGCCCGTCGACCGCCACCAGCACCGCGTTGTGGATGAAATAGTCGGGGCTGACATGGTTGAAGAAGTTGTCGACCTTGAAGCCGGTGACGTAGACCAGTAACACGATCACGGGAAGCAGCCACGGCCAGTATCGTCGACATGCTTCGCGCCCGAACCACCGCAACCCGCCAATCAGCTGCAGCGGCATGAGGACGCCGGCGACGAACAACAGGAAGAACGGGTTGCCCCAGTGAAAACTCATGTCCGGATGGATCAGCGCCTCGGGCTTCGAGAAAACGATGGTGCCGTTCCACGCCCAGTACACGACAAACAGCACAACCACGGCCAGGTACGGCCATGCAATCGCCAGCATCCGGTACCCAGCCCGCCATGGCCGCCAATCCGTTTCTTGCAACAACGGCCACAGGGCGAAGCTGGCCAGAAAGCCAGCCCAGACCACATCGTTCTGCCGCACCAGCAGGGCCAGCAGCAGAATCCCACCCGACAGCACATGGCGCCCACCACGCGTCGCCCACAGCGCGGCAAGCACCAGTGCAACCGACAGGATGTCCGTATAGACCAGGAATCCGTAGGGATACAACAGTGGAAAGAACGCGAACTGCGCTGTCGCCCGCGCCGCATGGCGGCGATCCACTCCGCGTCGCAGCAGATAGAACATGCCGATGCACGCCAGGTCGAAGCCCATGTTCACGACGCGCATGGCCGCCAGCGTGTCGTGACCGGCCAACGCCAGCAACCCGGCCACCAGTAGGTGGTAACCGGGGATATTCGTCAGTGTGGGCAACACCCGGAAATGGCCATGCAGGAAATCGTGGATCTGCGCGGCATGAACCAGCTCGTCGCCGATCAGCATCGGTTCCCGGATCGCGCGCAGGGCCGCCAGAGCCCAGGCAAGCGCAAGCACGGCAATGGCCAGAAGCTGCCAGCGCCTGCGTGAAACAACATCGGCGATGCGATTCGATGTCGCACCCGTGTCGGACCACCGCTTGCCCATCCCTGCTCCCCATCCTGCAACCATCACGGCATCGTCGAACACCGCGCGGCTGCACGGCAAGTCTTTCACCTCAGGCGCTGGCCTTGGCATTCCCCACGCGCCGCAACAGTGCCTGCAGCAGTTTTTCCTGCTGCTCGCCGGACAAGGGCGCGTCATGCCGGTCGGTGATTTCGAAGAAATCTTCCACGCGCTCGCCGAAGGTGGCGATGCGTGCATCGTGCACGCGCACGCCCACTTCAAGCATGGCGTGTGCGGCGGCGGCCAGCAGGCCGGGGCGATCGGTGCATACCAGCGCCAGCTGGGTACGCTCGCCGGCCGCGTTGAAGGCGATCTTCGGCGGCATCTGGAAATACTTGAGGTGGCGCGACATGCTGCGCTTGGCCGGCGCAACCGGCGCCGGTTGCGCCAACGCGCGTTGCAGCCGTACGCGCAATTCCTCCGCGCGCGGCAGGCTGGCTGGCTCCTGGGTGTCCGATTCGAGCAGCAGGAAGGTATCCAGCGCACGTCCCGTCTGCGATTTCAGGATGCGCGCCTCCACCACCGAGAAACGCATGCGGTCGAGCATGGCGGTGACGGTGGCGAACAGGCCATCGCGATCGGCGGCGTAGACGAACAATTCGGTGCTGCCGCGCACCGAGAACGGGTGCACTTCGATCAGCGGCGTCGCACCCTTCGCACGCAGGATGGCCAGGGTCTGCCAGGCAATCTGCTCGGGCCGGTGGCGCAGGAAGCTCAGGTCGGGGAAATCGGCCCATACCGTGGCAATCGCATCGGCGCCAAGCCCTTCGGCCAGCAACAGGTTGAGGGCGCGCTCGCGGCATTCGCGCACGCGCGCCGAGGCGTGCAGCGGCAACTGCACGTCGCTGCGCAGGGCATAACGGGCCGCGGTGTAGAGATCGGCGAGCAGGCGGTCCTTCCACGCATTCCACAACCGCGGGCTGGTGCCGATGATGTCGGCCACGGTCAGCACGTATAGATGATCCAGCCGCGCCCAGTCGCCCACCTGATCGGCAAAACGCTGCACCACCGCGGGATCGGTGATGTCCTGGCGCTGGGCGGTGGTGCTCATCAGCAGATGCCAGCGCACCAGCCAGGCGACCAGTTCGATGTCTTCCGGCGGCAGATCCAGCTTGGCGCAGAACGCGCGCGCATCTTCCTCGCCCAGCACTGCGTGATCACCACCACGCCCCTTGGCGATGTCGTGGAACAGCCCGGCCAGCAGCATCAGCTCGGGTTTGTCGAACGTGGGCCAGATCTCGCAGCCAATGGGAAAATCGCGACGCGCTTCCGGATCGGCAAAGCGTGCCATGTTGCGCAGCACGCGCAGCGTGTGCTCGTCCACCGTGTAGACGTGGAACAAGTCGTACTGCATGCGTCCGAACACGGTGCCGAACGCCGGCAGCACCGCGGCCAGCAGGCCGTGCCGGTTCATCCGCCATAGCGCATCCACCGCCGGAGCACCACGTCGCAGCAGGCGCAGGAACGCGGCCAGCGTCTGCGGATCGTCGGCCAGTGCCGTGCCGTGGATCGCGGTGGCCTGGTGGACGCGGCGCATGGTGTCGGCGGTGAAGCCGATCAGCCCCGGCTGGTCCAGCCGGGCGATGAAGATTTCCACCAGGGCAGCGGGCCGACGCATGAACAGCTCGGCATCGCGCACCGCCAGCCGCGAGCCGTAGCGCACGAAATCCTCGCCCACCGGTTGCGCCGCACTGGGCGTTTCCAGCATCTCCACGAAGCGTTCGGCAATCTGCATGCCCAGCCGTTCCACCAGACTGGCGGCGCGGTAGTAGCCCTGCATGAACTGCTCGACGCCCAGGTTCTTGGCGTGTTCGTCCTCGAAGCCCAGTCGCGTGGCCAGCCCGCGCTGGTAGTCGAACAGCAGCCGCTCTTCCGGCCGCCCCGCCTCGAGATGCAGCGCGTAGCGATAGCGCCGCAAGGTGGTTTCGGCCTCGCACAGGCTGACGCGTTCGGCCGGATCGAGCAGGCCCTCATTCTGCATGTCCTCGAGGCCGCCGGCATGGGCCAGCCGACGTCCCAGCCAACGCAGCGAATCGAGCGTGCGCAGGCCACCGGGGCCGTCCTTGAGATTCGGTTCGAGGTTGTAGGCAGTGTCGTCGTAGCGGGCATGGCGGGCGTCGCGCTCGGCCAGTCGCGCGGCCAGGTACTCGCGCGGCGGCCACAATTCGGGATCGTCCACGATGCCGCGCAGGACCGCATCCAGGGCCGGGTCGCCGGCCAGCCGATACGCATCCAGCAGGCTGGTGAACACGCTGGCATCCTGCGCGGCCAGGCTGCGGCACTGCGCCGGCTCGCGCACGGCATGCCCCACCTTCAGACCGATGTCCCACAGCGTGGCAAAGCATTGTTCCAGCGCACGCAAGCGCGCTGGCTCGGGATGCTCGGCCAGCACCAGCAGGTCCACGTCCGAACAGGGAAACAGCAGGCCACGACCAAAGCCGCCCACCGCGAACAGTGCCGCGCCGGTCACGTCGCCGAGACAGGCACCCCACACATGGATCACCACGCGTGCCACCGACTCACCACGCCGCCGCGCCAGCGCACTGGCATCGGCGCCATCGCGAAAAGCAGTGGCGAGAGCGCGATCGACGTCGCCCAGCAATTGCCGCAGCGCGCGGCGCGCCTCGTCGGGCACGCCCGAACGCGGCACCGCAGGGGGCAGGCGCGGCAAGGGCGGCAAGGGAATGGGTCGGGGGGTGGCCACGGTCGTCATGGCACCCAGTACAGCACGGCTCAGGGCCTGTTCAAAGCCTTGCCGGGGCGCGCGTCAAACGCCGTTGTGGCGTCGGCGCCACACGATCACCACGCCTGTCGCGCTGACCAGCACCAGGATCGCCAGCGTGTACGCTGCCGGATTGCCCAATCCCAGCGCATTGGCCAGCAGCACCAGAGCAATCGTGGCCAGCAGTTGCAGCGACAGGATCAGCCGCAGCCCGGCGCCCGCCTCCGGCACGCCCATGCCCTTCAGCATCAGCACCATGGAATACGTCGGTACCCACAGGATACTGAGCGCGATCAGCGCCAGCGAGACGAGGAAGATGCCGCTCATGTGCCGCTGCGCCGGGCCGTGGCCATCGGATCAGGCATCCGGCCAGGGCGTGAGGATCTCGAAGCCGTCGTCGGTGACGGCCAGCGTGTGCTCCCACTGCGCCGACAGCGAATGATCCTTGGTCACCACCGTCCAGCCGTCCGGCAGCTGCTTGGTCTGCGGCTTGCCGGCGTTGATCATCGGCTCGATGGTGAAGGTCATGCCCTTCTTCAGCTCCAGCCCGGTGCCGGCCTTGCCGTAATGCAGCACCTGCGGCTCGTCGTGGTAGATCTTGCCGATGCCGTGGCCGCAATACTCGCGTACCACCGAGAAACCGGCCGCCTCGGCGTGTTTCTGGATCGCATGGCCGATATCGCCCAGCGTGGCCCCGGGGCGCACCGCGCGGATGCCCGACATCATCGCTTCATACGTGGTGTCCACCAGGCGCTTGGCCAGCACCGACGGCGTGCCGGCGATGTACATGCGGCTGGTGTCGCCGTGCCAGCCATCCTTGATCACGGTGACGTCGAGGTTGACGATGTCGCCGTCCTTGAGCACCTTGCCCTCGTTCGGAATACCGTGGCAAATCACGTGGTTGACCGAGGTGCACAGTGTCTTGGGGAAGCCGTGGTAGCCCACGTTGGCGGGAATCGCCTTCTGCACGTTGACGATATGCTCGTAGGCGCGCCGGTCCAGTTCCTCGGTGCTTACGCCGGGTTTGACGTAATCCTTGAGCATGGCCAGCACTTCGGCGGCCAGCTTGCCGGCAACGCGCATGCCTTCAAGGTCTTCGGGGGTTTTCAGGGTAATGGCCATGATTTCGCCTGTCAGGCGGCACAGCCGCTTCGAATCCGGTGGCTTGCCGCGTCGCCGGCGTACCGGCTACAATTGGATGGTTTTGCAGGCTGCAATCGGCGCATTTCACGCCATGGCATCGCAAAACGAACGGGAATTGTAACCGCGACGCGGTACAACACCCAAACCAACGCCACACACGCATCGGCACCGCCTTCGGGGTGCCGCGGTCGTTTCCGCCACTGAACAGGAAACGTCGCGGTCGAAGCCGGGGATGCGTGGAGGTCCCAACCCCCGGGCCCCAAGGGCCCAGACAATTCGGAGCAACACCATGGCACAAGTCACCATGCGCCAAATGCTTGAAGCTGGCGTGCATTTCGGTCACCAGACCCGTTACTGGAACCCGAAGATGGCCCCGTACATCTTCGGCGCGCGCGGCAAGATCCACATCATCAACCTCGAGAAGACCCTGCCGCTGTTCACCGACGCGATGAACTTCCTGTCGGGCCTGGCGCAGAAGCGCGGCACCATCCTGTTCGTCGGCACCAAGCGTTCGGCCCGCGAGCCGTTGGCCGAAGAGGCTGCACGCGCCGGCATGCCGTTCGTCACCGCGCGCTGGCTCGGCGGCATGCTGACCAACTTCCGCACCGTGAAGCAGTCGGTGGCCCGCCTGAAGGAACTGGAAGCGGCCGAGACCGACGGTTCGTTCGACAAGCTGGTCAAGCACGAAGTGCTGGCCCGTCGCCGCGAGCGCGACAAGCTGGAAAACTCGCTGGGCGGCATCAAGAACATGAACCGCCTGCCCGACGCGCTGTTCGTGATCGATATCGGCCACGAAGACATCGCCGTGCAGGAAGCCAAGAAGCTCGGCATCCCGGTGATCGCCGTGGTCGACACCAACTACAACCCGGAACTGGTCGATTACGCCATCCCGGGCAATGACGACGCCATCCGCGCGATCCAGCTGTATGCCCGCGCCGCTGCCGATTCGATCCTGGAAGGCAAGGCCGCCGCGCCGTCCGCCGCCCAGGGCGACGCCAACGAGTTCGTCGAGCTGGACGAGGAAGGCAATCCGGTGGCCAAGGACGACGAGCGCAAGTCCGCCCCGCGTCGTGACAACCGCGGTCCGGCCAAGAAGGGCGCTGGCGCCCCGCGCCGTGATGGCGGCCGTGGCTCGCGCGGCGGCGACACCGCCTGAGCGACTGCCACGTGATTTTCCGCTGCCGCGGGGCCCTGCCCCGCGGCGCAATCATTTAGAGGAATCCTGATGAGCACTATTTCCGCCCAACTGGTCAAGGAACTGCGCGAGCGTTCCGGCGCCGGCATGATGGAATGCAAGAAGGCGCTGGTCGAAAACAACGGCGACATCGACACCGCGATGGAATGGCTGCGCAAGTCCGGCCTGGCCAAGGCTGACAAGAAGGCCAGCCGCGTCGCCGCCGAAGGCCGCATCGTCTCGGCGCAGAAGGACGGCAAGGCCGTACTGGTCGAAGTCAACTGCGAGACCGACTTCGTCGCCAAGGACGCCAGCTTCCTGAAGTTCAGCGACAACGTCGCCGACATTGCGCTGAAATCCGGCGCCGCCGACATCGACGCATTGAAAGCCGCAGCCTACCCGGGCGCCGACAGCGTCGAGGAAGCCGCCAAGGCCCTGATCGCCACCATCGGCGAGAAGATCGACGTGCGCCGCATGGCCCGCGTCGCGACCGACGGCATCATCGGCAGCTATATCCACGGCGGCCGCATCGGCGTGCTGGTGGCGCTCAAGGGTGGCTCCGAGGAGCTGGCCAAGGGCATCGCCATGCACGTGGCCGCGATGAATCCGCAGTACGTGCGCGCCGAAGACGTGCCGGCCGAGTTCGTAGCCAAGGAAAAGGAGATCGCGCTGGGCCAGATGACCGAGAAGGACAAGGCCAAGCCGGCCGAGATCCTCGAGAAGATCGTCTCCGGCAAGATCAACAAGATCGTTTCCGAAGTCACCCTGCTCGGCCAGCCCTACGTGCTGGACACCAATGTCAGCGTGGGTGATGCGCTGAAGAAGGACGGCGCCGAAGTCGTCTCCGTGGTGCGCCTCGCCGTCGGCGAAGGCATCGAGAAGGTGGAAGAGGATTTCGCCGCCGAAGTGATGAAGCAGGCCGGCCTGGCCTGATCGTCATCGCCGACTGAAGGACCGGCCATCCAAGGCCAGCCTCTTCGCGAAAACCACGCTTCGAACAAGGGCCGCGAGCAATCGCGGCCCTTGTTTTTGGTGCGCCTCGAACGAATGCCACTGCCAGGCCGCACCACGCATGAATCACGCGTCATGAACATGTCTCATTACATGCTGGCAACGCTATAATGTGGCGGTTTACCTCACACAATCCGGAGACCCCATGAGCGACCAGCCCAAGTTCCACCGCATCTTGCTCAAGCTCTCCGGTGAGGCACTGATGGGCGAGGCCGATTACGGGATCGACCCGAAGGTGATTGGCCGCCTGGCCGACGAGATCATCGAGGTGCAGCGCGCCAACATCCAGGTGGGCGTGGTGATCGGCGGCGGCAACATCTTCCGCGGCGCCGGCCTGGCCGCCGCCGGCATGGACCGCGTCACCGGCGACCACATGGGCATGCTGGCCACCGTGATGAACGCACTGGCCATGCAGGACGCCATCGAGAAGCGCGGCGGCTTCGCCCGCGTGATGAGCGCGATCCAGATCCACGACGTAGCCGAGGATTTCATCCGCCGCCGCGCCATCCGCCACATCGAGAAGGGCCGCATCGTGCTGTTCGCGGCCGGCATCGGCAACCCGTTCTTCACCACCGACTCGGCCGCCGCGCTGCGCGCCGTGGAGATCGGCGCCGACCTGCTGCTGAAGGCCACCAAGGTCGACGGCGTGTACACCGCCGATCCGGCCAAGCATGCCGACGCCAAGCGCTACGAGCACCTCACCTACGACGAAGTGATCGAACGCAAGCTGGCCGTGATGGATACCGCCGCCATCGCGCTGTGCCGCGACGACCGCATGCCGATGCGCATCTACGACATGACCGTGCCGGGCAACCTGATGCGCATCATGCATGGCGAACCGGTCGGCACCCTGGTGGATGCCGGCTGAGCGGGCCTTGCCCTGCCCTCGCCTGCTATACTCGGCGGCTCGCCTGGTCCACCGGAAAACGTACCATGCTCAATGACATCAAGACCGATGCCCAGACCCGCATGGGCAAGAGCATCGACTCGCTCAAGCACGACCTGACCCGCATTCGCACCGGCCGCGCCAGCACCGCGCTGGTCGATGGCATCAAGGTGCCTTATTACGGCTCCGACATGCCCTTGAACCAGGTGGCCTCGGTCTCGCTGGGCGACTCGCGTTCGATCATCATCACGCCGTTCGAGAAGAGCCTGGTGGCGCCGATCGAAAAGGCGCTGATGGCCTCGGACATCGGCATCACGCCGACCACCGCGGGCGTCGTGATCCGCCTGAACATGCCGCCGCTGACCGAAGAGCGCCGCAAGGAGCTGGCCAAGCACGTGGCCCACGAAGGCGAGAACGCCAAGATCGCCATCCGCAATGTGCGTCGCGATGCCCTGCAGCAGGTCAAGGATCTGCTCAAGGACAAGCTGATCACCGAGGACGACGAGCGCCGTACCGACGACGACGTGCAGAAGCTCACCGACCGCTTCGTGAAGGAAGTGGACGTGGTGGTGAAGGCCAAGGAAGACGAACTGCTGGCCATGTAACCATGGCGCCCGGCAATGTCCGCACGCGCCATGCATGCGGACACATGGCATCGGGTAACGCGCGCTTTCCCTCTTTCCGCCAGAAAGGGGACACCGGGAGAGGGGCCATCGTGCGAAAGACCTGCAACGAAGCATGCACCGGGCAACCGTGTGGCACTTCGCACCCGGCTGCCAGCCGTCCCAGGCCCTCTTTTCCGCGCAGGGGCGCAGGATCAGCCCGAGCTTTCCCATGAATTCCACGCCAACCGTTCCCCACCATATCGCCATCGTCATGGACGGCAACGGCCGCTGGGCCAAGGCGCGCCATCGCCCACGCAGTTTCGGCCACAACGCCGGCCGCAAGGCCGTGCGCGACGTGGTGGAAGGCTGCCTGCGCCAGGGCGTGCAGGTACTGACCCTGTTCGCCTTCTCCAGCGAGAACTGGCAGCGTCCGCAGGACGAGGTCGGCGCGCTGATGGAGCTGTTCCTGCGCGCACTCGACAAGGAGGTGGACGAGCTGCACGAGCAAGGCGTGCGCCTGCGCTTCATCGGCGACCTGACCGCCTTCAGCGATGCCTTGCAGCGGCGCATGCGCGCCGCGATGACGCGCACCGCCGGCAATGACAAGCTGCACATGAACGTGGCCGTGAACTACGGCGGTCGCTGGGACATCGTGCAGGCGGCCCGACGCGCCGCGGCCGCCGTGGCACGTGGCGAACTGCGTGCCGAGGATATCGACGAGGCCACGCTGGGCCGCTGGATGAGCCTGGCCGAGCTGCCCCCGCTGGACCTGTTCATCCGCACCGGCGGCGACTGCCGGATCAGCAACTTCCTGCTGTGGCAGGTCGCCTACGCCGAACTGCATTTCACCGACACGCTCTGGCCGGATTTCGACCAGGCTTGCCTGCAGCGCGCCATCGACGATTATGCTGGTCGCGAACGCCGCTTCGGTCGCACCAGCGACCAGGTCGCCCGCACCCAGGACCCCGCATGCTGATTCAACGCATCATTGCCGCAGCCATCCTTGCCCCGTTGGTGGTTCTCATCGTGCTGCTGGCATCCAACGGGGTGTTCGCGCTGATCGCGGCCCTGGCCTTCCTCGGCGCGGGCTGGGAATGGACCCGCCTGGCCGGCCTCAAGTCGGTCGCCACGCGCGGGACCATGCTGGTGGTGCTGGCCATCGTGTTCGCCCTGATCTGGCGCCTGCGCAGCCCGGCCCTGTGGTCGCTGCTGCTGGTCGCCGGCGTGGCCTGGTGGCTGCTGGCCTGCGGCTGGCTGCGGCACTTTGCATTCGGCGCCGCCCCGACCGGCGAAAACCGCAACATCAAGTTGCTGGCCGGCGCCTTCGTGATCGTGCCGGCGTGGGTGGCACTGGTCCAGATCCACGACGAGAATCACGCGCATGGCCACATCTGGGCCCTGTTGGCGCTGCTGATCGTGTGGGCGGCCGATATCGGCGCGTATTTCAGCGGACGCCAGTTCGGTCGGCGCAAGCTGGCTCCGCAGATCAGCCCCGGCAAGACCTGGGCGGGCGCCTGGGGCGCGCTGGTGGCCGGCGTGCTGGTGCTGCTGATCGGCGGCTGGCTGCTGGGTGTGCGCGGCGCCCCCATGCTCGGCCTGGCTGTATTGGCCGTGGTGACGGTGAGCGCCTCGATCGTCGGCGACCTGCTGGAAAGCCTGATGAAGCGCCACGCCCAGATGAAGGATTCCGGCTCGCTGATTCCCGGCCACGGCGGCCTGATGGATCGCCTCGACAGCGTGTTTGCCGCGCTGCCGGTATTCGCGCTGGGCCTGCTGTTGCTGGGGTTGTAGAAAAACATCATGACTGCCATGCGCCAGATCGCCATCCTCGGGGCCACCGGATCCATCGGTGGCAGCACGCTGGACGTGATTGCGCAGCACCCGGATCGCTTCCGGGCCAGCGTGCTCACGGCCCACCGCAACGTCGCCGCACTGGCCGAGCTGTGCGCCCGGCACCAGCCGCAACTGGCGATCATTGCCGACCCCGCGCTGGAGGCCGTGCTGGCTCGTCGACTGGCCGCCGCCGGCGTGCGTTGCGACGTAGCCAGCGGCATGGACGCCATCGCGGCGGCCGCGGCCGGCTCGTTGTGCGACACCGTGGTGGCCGCCATCGTCGGCGCCGCCGGACTGGATTCCTCGCTGGCGGCGGCACGCGCCGGCAAGCGCCTGTTGCTGGCGAACAAGGAATCCATCGTGATGGCCGGCCCGCTGCTCCTGGAGGCATTGCGTGTCGGTGGCGGCGAGCTGATTCCGGTCGACTCGGAACACAACGCCATCTTCCAATGCCTGCCCGGCGGCCGCCCCGACCTGGCAAAAAGCGGCGTGCGACGGTTGCTGCTGACCGCCTCCGGCGGACCGTTCCGTGGCCGCACCCGGGCGCAGCTGTCCGACGTGACCCCGGATCAGGCCTGCAAGCATCCGAAATGGTCGATGGGACGCAAGATCTCGGTGGACTCGGCCACCCTGATGAACAAGGGCCTGGAGGTGATCGAGGCGCATCACCTGTTCAGTGCCCCCGTCGAAGCCATCGAAGTGCTGGTGCATCCCCAGAGCATGGTGCACTCGCTGGTGGAGTACGTGGACGGTTCGGTACTGGCCCAGCTCGGCAACCCGGACATGCGCACCGCGCTGGCCCACGCGCTGGCATGGCCCGAACGGGTGAGCTCCGGCGTGGCTCCGCTGGACCTGGCAGCTGCCGAGCCGCTGCATTTCGAGCCGCCGGACCTGGCCACCTTCCGCTGCCTTGCCCTCGCCTTCCAGGCGCTGCGCGAAGGCGGCGATGCCCCGGCCATCCTCAACGCCGCGAACGAGGTGGCGGTGGAAGCCTTTCTGGCCGGCGCGTTGCCGTTCCTCTCGATCGCCGACGTGGTCGAATCGGTTTTGACGGAACTGCCGGCGCAAGCCGTGGTCGATATCCAGACCCTCGGCGAACGCGACCGTGCCGCTCGCACCGCGGCACGGCGGGTTCTCCGCAACGCTTGCTGATAAGCTTGAGCCCCCACCTGACGCATATTGATTGATGAATCCCTTCTTCGGCTCGGTGTTCTGGTTGCTGGTCACGCTTGGCGTGCTGGTGACCTTTCACGAATTCGGCCATTACTGGGTCGCGCGCCGCTGTGGGGTGAAGGTGCTGCGCTTTTCGGTAGGCTTCGGCAAGGCGCTGTGGAAGCGCGTCGGCCGCGACGGTTGCGAATACCAGGTCGCGGCGATTCCGCTGGGCGGCTACGTGAAGATGCTCGACGCGCGCGAAGGCGAGGTTCCGCCGGAGCTGCTCTCGCAGGAGTTCACCAGCCAGTCGATCTGGAAGCGCATCGCCATCGTGCTGGCCGGGCCGGGCTTCAACGTGATTTTCACCATCGCCGCGTTCTGGCTGATGTTCATGCTGGGTCGCACCGACTACGCCCCCATCGTCACCGCCACGCCGCAGAGCATGGCGGCCCAGGCGGGCATTCACCCGGACGACCGCCTGGTCAGCGTCGGCGGCACGCCGGTGACCACCTGGAGCGGTTCGCTGGATGTCATCGGCAACGCCCTGCTCAGCCGCGAACCGCTGTCGATGACCGTGCGCGATCCGGACGGCACCCAGCGCCATGTCACGCTACCACTGAACAAGCTGCCCGCCGGCAAGGACATCGGCCAGTACCTGGATCAGCTGGGCCTGCGCCCCGCGCCGCCGCCGCCGATCGCCGCCATGGTGGAAGCCGGGCAACCGGCGGCACTGGCCGGCCTGCAGGGTGGCGACCACCTGGTCAGCGTGAACGGCAAGCCCGTGGCCGATTTCGTGGACCTCGGCAAGCTGATTGCCGCCGATGCGGCCAAATCCCCCCTGCTCGCCATCGGCGTGGAACGCCACGGCAAGCCGATGCAGTTCAAGGTGACCGCGCGCAAGGAGTCGGTCCAGGGCCAGCCGGCGCGCTGGATCATCGGCGTGGGCGCGCAA
The DNA here is from genome assembly GCF_041107475.1 of Rhodanobacter sp. FW021-MT20. NCBI lineage: Bacteria > Pseudomonadati > Pseudomonadota > Gammaproteobacteria > Lysobacterales > Rhodanobacteraceae > Rhodanobacter > Rhodanobacter sp. FW021-MT20. The sequence continues at coordinate 148,946 of NZ_JBGBPX010000001.1, forward strand.
CCGCCGGAGACGGCGATCCAGCATTACGGCCCGGTGCATGCCCTTGGCGCGGCGCTGAGCCTGACCTGGCGCCATACCACCGCCGTGTTCAACATGATCGGCCAGATGCTCAACGGCCGCGCCTCGACCAGCAACCTGTCCGGCGTGATCGGCATCGCCCAGGTGGCCAATGCCTCGGCTCACATGGGTCTGTCCGCCTATCTGGAATTCCTGGCGCTGGTCTCGCTGAGCCTGGGCATCCTGAACCTGTTGCCGATCCCGATCTTGGACGGCGGCCACCTGCTGTATTACCTTATCGAGCTGGTCAAGGGCAGCCCGGTCAGCGAGCGCGCCATGATCGCCGGCCAATACGTGGGCTTGCTGCTGTTGTTCACGCTGATGGGACTGGCGTTCTACAACGACATCCACCGCATCGTTCTGCCCACGTGACACGGATGTGCACCATCAGCAACGGCCGCACGACCACGTGGCTCACGATCCGCACGACTACGCGGCCAAGCGATCGTTCGCCCGTCGTGGCGTCGGCGACCGCGAATCGTTTTCCGGAACCGGGGTTGCCCCGGTTCCATGCACACATCGGGGCGGCCGTTTCGGCCGCCTCATCGAAATAACCCAACGGAATCGACGATGAAGCGTATCGCCGCCCTGATCCTGCTTGCCTCTCTCTCCGCCAATGCGCTCGGTTTCGAGCCGTTTGTCGTTTCCGATATCCGCATCGATGGCCTCAATCGCATCGCGGCCGGCACGGTATACAACTACCTGCCGATCAGCAAGGGTGACCGGTTGACCAACGACGAGGTGCAGCGGGCGATCCGGGCCTTGTACCAGACCAAATTCTTCAGCGACGTGGAAATGGAGCGCCAGGGCGACATCCTGGTGATCAAGGTGACCGAGCGGCCTTCCATCGCCAAGCTCACCATCCGCGGCAACCACGACATCAAGACCGATGACCTGAAGAAGGGCCTGAAGTCGATCGGCCTGTCCGAGGGCGAGACCTTCGACCGGCTGGCGCTGGATCGCGTGCAGCAGGAGCTGATCCACCAGTACTACAACCGCGGCAAGTACAACGTGTCGGTGCTTCCGCACGTGACCCGGCTGGACCGCAACCGCGTCGCCGTCGACATCGAGATCCGCGAGGGCAAGGCGGCCAAGATCAAGGAAATCAACATCGTCGGCAACCATGCGTTCACCGACAAGGCGATTCGCGACGGCTTCGAATCGGGCACCACCAACTGGATGTCGTGGTACTCGAAGAACGACCAGTACTCCAGCGACAAGCTGTCCGGCGACCTCAACAAGCTGCAGTCCTACTACATGGATCGCGGCTACGCCGACTTCGGCCTGGATTCCTCGCAGGTGACCATCTCGCCCGACAAGCGCGACATGTACATCGCCGCCGACATCAAGGAAGGCGCCATCTACAAGGTCTCCAAGGTGCACCTGCTGGGCGACCTGATCCTGCCCGAGAAGACCATGCGCCGGCTGGTCTTCATCAAGGACGGCGAAACCTTCAACCGCGCGGCCATCGAAGCCAGCTCCAAGGCGATGAAGGCCGTGCTGGCGGACATGGGCTACGCCTATGCCAAGGTCGACACGATTCCCAAGCTGGACAAGGAAAACCGCACGGTCGACCTGTCCTTCTACGTGCAGCCGGGCCACCGCATCTACGTGCGCCGCGTGATCTTCCAGGGCAACACCCGCACCGAAGACGAAGTGCTGCGCCGCGAAATGCGCCAGCTCGAAGGGTCCTGGTACTCGCAGGCCGCGATCGACCGTTCCAAGATCCGCCTGCAACGCCTGGGCTTCTTCAAGAAGGTGGACATCGACAAGTCCCGCGTGCCCGGCACGCCGGACCAGGTCGACCTCAACGTGAAGGTGGAAGAGCAGTCCGCCGGCAGCCTGATGTTCGGCGTGGGTTACTCGCAGTATTCCGGCATCATCCTGTCCGGCTCGGTGTCGCAGAACAACTTCCTCGGCACCGGCGACCGCTTCTCGCTGGGCGCGGAAAAGAGCAACTACTACACCCAGATCAACGCCAGCTACTACAACCCCTACCTGACCGACAACGGCATCGGCATCGGCTACAACGCCACCCTGTCCAAGGCCGACTACAGCAACCTGGGCAGCCAGTACGCCAGCTACTCCAACAGCACCCGCGCGTTCTCGACCACCCTGGGCATTCCGATCACCGATTTCCAGGGCCTCAACCTCAGCATGGGTTTGAGCAGCACCAAGATCAACACCTACGTGGGCTACACGCCACAGGTGCTGGTCGACTACCAGAACGCCATCGGCCACCGGACCATCCATACCTGGACCGGCTCGATCGGCTGGACCTACGACACGCGCAACAGCTACTGGGCGGCCACCCGCGGTGGCCTGCTGTCCGCTTCCGTGGACGGCGCCCTGCCGGGCTCCACCGTGCAGTACTGGCGCTTCACCGGCGAGGCCAACCATTACTGGCCGATCGGTGGCGGCTTCGTGCTGTACCTGGACGGCCAGGTCGGCTACGGCTCCACCTACGGCAACCAGACCTACAACCGCACCTTCGGCCAGTATGTCGCCGGCCAGAAGTACGATTATCCGTTCTGGCAGAACTACTACGCCGGCGGCGTCAAGGACGTGCGCGGCTTCCAGGACAACACCCTGGGCCCCCGCGTCTGCGCTGGCCTCGACGCCAGCGGCAAGGCCGCCCAGCCCGACAAGAACGGCAACTGCAATGGCAGTTCCTATTACTACGCCCAGCCGATCGGCGGCGCGTTCAAGGTGCTGGGCACGGCCGAGGTCTACCTGCCGCTGCCGTTCCTGAAGGACATCAACACGGCTCGCGTGTCGGTGTTCATGGACGTCGGCAACGCTTACAAGAACTACCAGAGCTTCAGTGCCAAACAGCTCGATGCCTCGTACGGCATCTCGCTGCACTGGAAGGCGCCGATCGGTCCGCTGATCATCAGCCTGGCTCATCCGTTCCGCACGCAGCCGGGCGACCAGCACTACGAGGAACGCATCCAGTTCACCTTCGGCAGCCAGTTCTGACCTCTGCCGGAAAAGCCGGATCGCAACACGAAAAGCGCGGCCATGCCGCGCTTTTCGCTTTCCATGCCCCTGAAAATGACGCGATTGCACCGGCTGCCGATACAATGGCCGCCGTGTCATGGAGAACGCATTGAACGTCCAAGCCAACCATTCGCTTGCCGAGCTCGCCGAGCGCTTCGACCTGCGTTGCCACGGCGATGCCGATACCTGCATCACCGGTGTCGGTACGCTGGCCGGGGCCGGCGCCCACCAGTTGAGCTTCCTGTCGAACAGCAAGTACGCCGCGCAATTGGCCGACACGCATGCCGGCGCCGTGATCGTGCGTGAGGAAAACCTGGCGGCCTGCAGCGTTCCTGCCCTGGTGGCCCGCGATCCCTACGTGGCCTACGCGAAGATCGCCGCGCTGTTCGAACACATTCCAACCGCACCAGCAGGCATTCATCCCAGCGCGGTAGTGGCGCCGAGCGCACGCGTCAGCGCGAGCGCCAGCATCGGCCCCTGCTGCGTGATCGAAAGTGATGCCGTCATCGAGGACGGTGCCGTGCTGGGCCCGCACTGCATCATCGGCGAGGGTTGCGTGGTCGGCGCGCAGTCGCGCCTGGTGGCGCGGGTGACCCTGGTCATCCGGGTCACCCTGGGCAAGCGCGTGCTGGTGCATCCGGGCGTGGTGATCGGCTCGGATGGCTTCGGCCTCGCCTTCGACACGGACCACTGGATCAAGCTGCCCCAACTTGGCGGCGTGCGCATCGGCGACGACTGCGAGATCGGCGCCAACACCACCATCGATCGTGGCGCGCTGGACGACACCGTGCTGGAAGAGGACGTGCGCCTGGACAACCAGATCCAGATCGCCCACAACGTGCATGTCGGCGCGCATACCGCGATGGCCGGCTGTGCCGCCGTGGCCGGCAGCGCGAAGATCGGCCGCTATTGCATGATCGGCGGCAACGCCGGCGTGCTCGGCCATCTCGAAGTGGCCGACCGGGTTACCATTACCGCCAAGAGCCTGGTCACGCATTCGATACGCGAGGCAGGCGAATATTCCTCGGGCACCCCGCTGCAGGACAACCGGGCATGGCGCAAGAACGCCGCCCGGTTCAAGCATCTGGACGAGTACGCGCGCCGATTGTCGGCGCTGGAGAAGGATAGTAACGATGAATGACAACACCGCGACCTTGAGCCTGCCGGTGAACGTGGAACAGATCCAGGAACTGCTGCCGCACCGCTATCCGTTCCTGCTGGTCGATCGGGTGATCGAGCTGGAGCCCGACCAGCGCGTGGTGACATTGAAAAACGTCACCATCAACGAGCCGTTCTTCAACGGCCACTTCCCCGGCCATCCGGTGATGCCGGGCGTGCTGATCGTCGAGGCGATGGCGCAGAGCGCCGGCCTGCTCACGCTGATCAGCAACCGGCTCAAGGGCAGTACCAACAATTCGCTGTTCTACCTGGCCAAGGTGGACAACGCCCGCTTCAGCGCGCCGGTGGTCCCGGGCGACCAGTTGCGCATGGAAGTTCGCCTGAAACGCCTGATGCGCAGCATGGGCATCTTCGAGGCACGCACCCTGGTCGATGGCAAGGAAGTCTCCAGCTGCGAACTGATGTGCGCGGCAAGGAACGACAAATGACCCAGGCCGCCCTGATCCACCCCACCGCACAGATTGATCCCGGCGCCAGCATCGGCGCCAACGTCGGCATAGGCGCCTACAGCGTGATCGGTGCCGAGGTGGAGATCGGCGAGGGCACGATCATCGGCCCGCACGTGGTAATTGACGGACCGACGCGCATCGGCCGCGACAACCGCATCTCCCAATTCGCCTCGATCGGCAACACCCCGCAAGACAAGAAATGGGAAGGTGAGCGTACCGAACTGGTCATCGGCGATCGCAACCTGATCCGCGAGTTCGTCACCATCAATCGCGGCACCGGCGACGGTGGCGGCATCACCCGCGTCGGCGACGACAACTGGCTGCTGGCCTACGTGCACATCGCGCATGACTGCCAGGTCGGCAACCACGTGGTGTTTTCCAACTACTCGGCGCTGGCCGGCCACGTGCACATCGGCGACTGGGTCATCATCTCCGGCTATGCCGGCGTGCACCAGTTCTGCAAGGTGGGGGCCCATGCCTTCATCGGCATGGGCTGCCTGGTCGGTTCCGACGTGCCGCCCTTCGTGCTGATGGCCAACGAACAGCATGGCCGTCCACGCGGCATCAACAGCGAAGGACTGAAACGACGCGGCTTCGAGCCGGCGCGCATTTCCGCCATCAAGCGCGCCTACCGCACGCTGTACATGGCCGGACTGTCGCTGCCCGAAGCGCGCGAGCAACTGGCCGCGCAGGCACAGGACAGCGACGACGTGCGTGCCATGCTCGACTTCCTCGACCACAGCGAACGCTCGCTGGCGCGGTGATCGACATGCCCCATCCATCCACCACATCCGACACGGCGTCCTGATCCGACGGCACCATGCCAGAGACCATTCCCAGCCCCACCATTGCGATCCTTGCCGGCGAAGATTCCGGCGACCAGCTTGGTGCCGACCTGATCGTCGCGCTGCGCCAGCGTTATCCCGCCGCGCGCTTCGTCGGCATCGGCGGCAAGCGCATGCAGGCGCAAGACTTCGAGTCCTGGCACGACATCCACGAATTGTCGCTGTTCGGTTTCGCCGAAGTGGTCCGCCACCTGCCGCGGCTGCTGAAGTTGCGCAAGACGCTGGTCGCGCGCCTGCTCGAAACGCGCCCGGACGTGGTGATCGGCATCGACGCGCCCGATTTCAACCTCGGCGTGGAGCAGCGCCTGAAACAGGCCGGTCTGCGCACCGTGCACTACGTCAGCCCCTCGGTCTGGGCCTGGCGCGAGAAACGCGCGGAAAAGATCGGCCGCAGTGCCGATCGCGTGCTGTGCCTGTTCCCGATGGAGCCGGCGATCTACGCCAGGCACGGTATCGACGCGCACTTCGTCGGCCATCCGCTGGCCGATCGTTTCGCGCTGGTCTCCGATCGCGCCGGTGCGCGCGAGATCCTGCAACTGCCGCACGACGTGCCGGTGCTGGCCTTGCTGCCTGGCAGCCGCCCGTCCGAACTGGCCCGGATGGGATCCATCTTCATCGACGCCGCGCGTCGCGTGGCCGCCGCCCTGCCCGGTTTGCGCGTGGTGATTCCTGCCGCCAATCCGCAAGTGCTGGCACGCCTGCGCGAGCTGCTGGCCAAGGGGCCGCACGACGACCACGTGCTGCTGTTCGACGGACACGCACACGAAGCCATGCTGGCTTCCGACGTGGTACTGCTGGCTTCCGGCACCGCCGCGCTGGAAGCCATGCTGGCGAAGCGCCCGATGGTCGCCGGCTATCGCGTATCGCCGTTGAGTTACCGCGTGGCGCGCGCGTTGAACATGCTCAAGACCGACGTCTACACCCTGCCGAACATCCTCGCCCGCGCCGGCGGCATGGGCGAGAACACCGTGCTGGTGCCGGAACTGATGCAGGCCGATTTCACCGCCGCGAAACTGGCCGACGCCACCCTGGCCCTGTTCAACGACAGCGAGCGCCGCGGCCACATCGTCGCCGCCTTCGAGCAATTGCATCGCGCCCTGCGCGGTGAGCTTGGCGGACGCGCCGGCGACCAGGCCGCCAGTGCCATCGCCGAACTGCTGGACGGCGAGCGTGACGCGACGTAGCGCGCCAGATTCTCTCCCTCTCCTCTTCGGAGAGAGGGTTGGGGTGAGGGGTCAATCTCGCGAAGACTCCACTTCGGAGCACGACACCTTGCTCCCTCTCCCCTGCGGGGAGAGGGTTGGGGTGAGGGGTCAATCTTGCGAAGACTCCGCATCGGAGCGCGCTTCGATCAACACTTCCGCGAGCACCCACCCCTCATCTCAATCCTCTCCCCGCAGGGGAGAGGAAGCGAACGTGCCGAGCGGGTTCGCACGAAGCCACTCTCTGCCAACCCCACCTGACCAACCACGATGCAATCCGGTTTTTTGACAGCGGGCGTCGACGAGGCCGGCCGGGGGCCGTTGGCCGGACCGGTCGCGGTGGCAGCAGTCATCCTCGATCCGGATCGTCCGATTGCCGGCCTGAACGACTCCAAGAAGCTCAGCGAGAAAAAACGCGAGGCGCTCTATCCGTTGATCCTCGAGCGTGCGCTGGCCTGTTGCATCGTGCTGGTCGAAGCCGACGAGATCGATCGGCTCAATATTTTCCAGGCCACCATGGCCGGCATGAGTCGTGCCGTGGCCGGCTTGTCGCGCGTGCCAGGCGAGGCGCTGATCGACGGCAACAAGCTGCCAAAGGATTTGCCCTGCGCGGGTCGCGCCATTGTCGGCGGCGATGCGCTGGAACCGGCCATCAGCGCCGCCTCGATCCTGGCCAAGGTCAGTCGCGACCGCCTGATGGTGGCCATGGACGACACCTTCCCCGGCTACGGTTTCGCCGTGCACAAGGGGTATCCCACGCCAGCCCACCTGGCCGCACTGGAACGCCTCGGCCCCTGTCCGCAGCACCGCCGCAGCTTCGCGCCGGTGCGACGCCTGCTGGAAGGCTCCGCTTCCGACTGAACACGCGCCGCAGTTGAACCGCAGCCGTACGAAAACCGCGCGATGGCCCGCCTGCAACCTTTTCGCTTGTAGGCGCATCCGAATCGGTATAGGAAGGAATCGGGCGCAGGTACCTTCGCTCATCTCCCGCGCCCGCGATACAGCGCATGGACGCCCGGGTTGTTTGTCTGGTTTTGCCATCGGCGGTGTGAGCCGGCTTGCCGGTTTCGCCACCAGACTCAGGAGTACGCCATGATGCTTCCACTTGCCCGCCGGGACCTGCCGTCCGATACCGTCCCGTACGACACGACTACGACACCGCCGCAAGCACTCGCCGCGCCCCTCGCGCCGCACACGGACTACGACTTGCATCGGTCATTGCCCATCGAAAGCCTGGAGCACTACATCGAATGCCGCCTTGCCGACGAGCGGTTCCGCGTGTCGTGACTTTCTACAGGGTCTGACGTGCCGCGCGCTCCCCGCGAAGCTCCGCCACCGTTCGCAACGCGCGGCACCAGCAGGCAAAACGATCGCCGTCAGCCACTCTGATCACGAACCGGAGGCCGAACCGACTGGCTCCGGCGCGCCGCCGGCACCGCCCGTGTCGTGGCGGATCGCAGCGCCTGCGCCACATCGTGCCGATCGACCGCCTGTCAAGCTTGTCGGGAACCTGCGCCACGGTTAGCCTTCATGGACTCACCCGGTGAGTCTGCATGTCCGCACGCTTCGTCCACACGCATCTGCACAGCGAATTTTCGCTGGTCGATTCGACCATCCGCATCAAGGCGCTGGTCGGCGCCTGCGTGCGCGCCGGCATGCCGGCGGTAGCGCTCACCGACGACAGCAACATGTTCGCGCTGGTGAAGTTCTACAAGGCCTGCAACGCCGCCGGCATCAAGCCGTTGTGCGGCAGCGACCTGTGGATTTCGGCGCCGGATGACCCGCGTCCATGGCGGCTCACCGTGTTGTGCCAGCACCGCGAGGGTTATCTCAATCTTTCGCGGCTGGTCTCGCGCGCCTGGCGCGACGGCCAGCAAGGTGGCCGGGCGCTGGTCGATGCCGGCTGGCTGACGCCGCAAGCCAGCGACGGCCTGATCGCCCTGCTTGGCCGCGAGAGCGAAGTGGCCCGCATCGCGGTGAACCAGGGCACCGAAGCCGCACTGGCGAAGCTGCGCCCGCTGGCAAGGCTGTTCCCCGACCGGCTGTATCTGGAGCTGACCCGTTGCGGCCGCGAGGGCGAGGAAAGCTGGAACACGGCTGCGCTGGCGTTGGCCACCGAGCTCGACCTGCCGGTGATTGCCAGCAATGACGCGCGCTTCCTCACCCGCGATGACTTCGAGGCGCACGAGGCGCGCGTATGCATCAACCAGGGACGCGTGCTGGCCGATCCCAAGCGCCCGCGCAGCTACAGCAACCAGCAATACCTGAAGACGCCCGCGGAAATGGCCGAGCTGTTTGCCGACCTGCCCGAGGCGCTGGAAAACACGCTGGAACTGGCCAAGCGCTGCAATCTCGAACTGAGCTTCGGTACCTACTACCTGCCCGACTTCCCGGTACCCGAAGGGCATGACCTGGACAGCCACATCCGCGAGCTGGCGCGTGCAGGCCTGAAGGAACGTTTGGCCAACGCGCCACTGGCTGCCAATCACACGCTGGCCGACTACCACGCGCGACTTGAGCGCGAGCTGGACGTCATCATCAAGATGGGCTTTCCCGGCTACTTCCTGATCGTGGCCGACTTCATCAACTGGAGCAAACAGCACGGCATCCCGGTAGGGCCGGGTCGCGGCTCGGGCGCCGGCTCGCTGGTGGCCTGGGTGCTGAAGATCACCGACCTCGATCCGCTGCAGTTCGACCTGCTGTTCGAGCGCTTCCTCAATCCCGAACGCGTGTCGATGCCCGACTTCGACATCGACTTCTGCATGGACCGCCGCGACGAGGTGATCGACTACGTGGCGCGCAAGTACGGCCGCGACCACGTCAGCCAGATCATCACCTACGGCTCGATGGCGGCCAAGGCCGTGCTGCGCGATTCCGGCCGCGTGCTGGGCATGGGTTACGGCCAGGTCGACAAGCTGGCCAAGCTGATTCCTGCGCGGCCGCTGGACCTGACCCTGACCGATGCGCTGGGGCGCTCGGAGAAATCGAAGAAGGAAACCGATCGCGTCGTCAAGGAATTCTGCGAGGTCTACGAGCAGGACGAAGACGCCAGAACCCTGATCGACCTGGCGCTGAAGCTGGAAAACCTGACCCGCAACGTGGGCAAGCACGCCGGCGGCGTGGTGATCGGGCCCAAGCCGCTCACCGAGTTCGCCCCGCTGTACTGCGAACCCGGCGGCGGTGGCGTGGTCACCCAGTACGACAAGAACGACGTCGAGGACGTGGGCCTGGTGAAGTTCGACTTCCTCGGCCTGCGCACGCTGACCATCATCGACTGGGCGGTGAAGGCGATCAACGCGCGCCGCGCGCAGACCGGCGAGGAGATGCTGGACATCGCCGCGCTGCCGCTGGATGACAGCGCCAGCTACGACCTGCTGAAAAAGGCGCAGACCGTCGCCGTGTTCCAGCTCGAATCCTCCGGCATGCAGCGCATGCTGAAGGATGCGAAGCCCGACCGCTTTGGCGACATCATCGCGCTGGTGGCACTGTACCGCCCCGGTCCGATGGACCTGATTCCCAGCTTCATCGCGCGCAAGCACGGCAAGGAAGAAGTCGAGTATCCCGACCCGCGCGTCGAGCCGATCCTGAAAGAGACCTACGGCATCATGGTCTACCAGGAACAGGTGATGCAGATGGCGCAGATCGTCGGCGGCTACACGCTCGGCGGCGCCGACCTGTTGCGCCGTGCGATGGGCAAGAAGAAAGTCGAGGAGATGGTGAAGCACCGCGCCATCTTCCGCGAGGGCGCGGCGAAAGACGGACTCTCCGGCGACAAGGCCGATTCCATCTTCGACCTGATGGAGAAGTTCGCCGGCTACGGTTTCAACAAGTCGCACGCGGCCGCCTATGCGCTGGTCTCCTACCAGACCGCGTGGCTGAAGGCGCACTACCCGGCCGAGTTCATGGCCGCGACGATCTCGTCGGACATGGACAACACCGACAAGGCCGTGACCTTCATCGACGAAGCCAGCGCCATCGGCATCGAGGTGCTGCCGCCGGACGTGAACACCTCCGACTACATGTTCGTGGCGATGGACCCCGCCGGCGTCACCCCGGTGGCCGGCAAGGGGGCACAAACCATCCGCTACGGCCTTGGCGCGATCAAGGGCGTGGGCCAGGGCGCGTGCGAGTCCATCGTCCAGGAGCGCCAGCGCACCGGCGCCTACAAGGACCTGGCCGACTTCTGTCGCCGCGTGGATTCGACCAAGCTCAACCGTCGCGTGCTCGAAGCGCTGGTGCTGTCCGGCGCGCTCGATGCGCTGGCGCCCAACCGCGCCAGCCTGATGCTGCAGTTGCCCAACGCGATCAAGGCCGCCGAGCAATACTCGCGGGACCAGCAGGCCGGCCAGAACGACATGTTCGGTGCGGCCATGGGCGCCGCCCAGTCAGTGGTGCAGATCGACCTGCCCACGGCACCCGACTGGCCGCTGGAACAGAAGCTGCAGGGCGAACGCGACACGCTGGGCCACTACCTGTCCGGCCATCCCACCGATCCGTGGCGCGAGGAGCTGGCGCAGCTGTCCACCTGCCCGCTGGGCGAGATCGGCGAGCGCTACCAGCCGCCGCGCCCGCGCAAGAACGATAACGACGACGGCAACCGTTTCCGGCGTGGCCCGGATACGCCGTGGACGGTCGCCGGCATGGTTTCGGCCGTGCGCAAACGCGGCGACAGCGATGCCTTCGTACGGCTGGAAGACGGCAGCGGCATCATCGAGGTGAGCTTCTTCGGCGAGCTGTACCAGCAAGCCGCGCCGCTGCTCGTGCGCGATGAGATCCTGGTGGTCGAAGGCGGCCTGCGCATCGACGAATTTTCCGGCGGCGGCTTCCAGCTGCGCGCGCGCAACGTCGTCACGCTCGGCGATGCCTGCCGCCGCCGGGCACGTTTGCTGCACCTCAAGCTCAACGGCATCGGCCCGGACTTCGTACAGCTGTTGCGGCAAACCCTGGCCGGTTACCGCGGCGGCCACGCCAGCGTCGTCCTCGGCGACTACCACAACCAGAACGCCCAGGCCACGCTGGAACTGGGCGAGGACTGGCACGTGGATGCCATTCCCGACTTGCTGCGCGCCGTGCGCAACCTGCCCGGCGTAGAGGCTGCACGGCTGCGGCTGGTCAGAAATCAGGAGTGAGGGGAGAGGAGTGAGGAGTGAGAGAAAGGCGAAAGGCCACCAACCCTTGCTCTCTCTCACTCCTCACTTCTCTCTCTTCACTTCTCGCCCCCCATACGCTTCCGTTCCCGCCTTTTCCTGCGCCCCGGTATAATGCGCGACTTGTGACTTCGAACTACCACGAATGAATCCCAACTTCCTCGATTTCGAACAACCCATTGCCGAGCTGGACGCGAAGATCGAAGAGCTTCGCCATACCAGCGACGGCCAGGCGTTCAATATCGACGAGGAAGTCGGCCGCCTGCGCCAGAAGCTGAAGCTGAAGACCGCCGAGATCTTCCGCAACCTCAATTCCTGGCAGGTCACCCAGCTTTCGCGCCACCCGGCGCGGCCGTACACGCTCGATTACATCGGCGTCATCTGCGAGGAATTCCACGAACTGGCCGGCGATCGCATGTACGCCGACGACCCCGCCATCGTGGGTGGCCTGGCGCGCATCAACGGCCGGCCGATGGTCATCATCGGCCACCAGAAGGGCCGCAACACCAAGGACAAGGTGCACCGCAACTTCGGCATGCCGCGTCCCGAAGGCTATCGCAAGGCGCAGCGCCTGATGGAGATGGCCGAGCGCTTCGGCCTGCCGCTGCTCACCTTCATCGACACCCCCGGCGCCTATCCCGGCATCGGCGCCGAGGAACGCGGCCAGAGCGAGGCGATCGCCCGCAACCTGCGGGTGATGGCGGAACTGAAGGTGCCGGTGATCTGCACCGTCATCGGCGAAGGCGGCTCTGGCGGCGCCCTGGCCATCGGCGTGGGCGACCGCGTCAACATGCTGCAGCATTCCATCTACTCGGTGATCTCGCCGGAAGGCTGCGCCTCGATCCTGTGGAAGAGCGCCGAGAAGGCTCGCGATGCCGCCGAGGCACTCGGCCTCACCGCGCCGCGCCTGCTCGAACTGGGCCTGGTCGACAAGGTCGTGCGCGAACCGCTGGGCGGCGCGCACCGCAATCCGCGTTCCATGGCCACCCGCCTCAAGGCCGTGCTGATGAACCAGCTCGACGAGCTGGAAGCGATGCCGGTTGCCGACCTGCTGGAACGCCGCTACGAGCGCCTGCGCAGCTACGGCGCGTTCCAGGAATAACGGTTCTGCATCTGTAGGCGCCCGGCGTTACCATCGGTGCACGCCCACCGATGGATCCGTGCCATGGCCCATGATTCCACCAAGCTCGCCGTGCTGATCGACGCCGACAATGCGCGTCCCGCGATTGTCGAAGGCCTGCTGGCCGAGGTGGCCAAGTACGGCACCGCCCACGTCAAGCGCATCTACGGCGACTGGACCAAGCCCGATCTCAATGGCTGGAAGGACGTGCTGCTGCGTCATTCGATCCAGCCGATCCAGCAGTTCCGCTACACGGTAGGCAAGAACGCCACCGATTCGGCAATGATCATCGACGCGATGGACCTGCTCTACTCCGCGCGCTTCGACGGCTTCTGCATCGTCTCCAGCGATAGCGACTTCACCCGGCTGGCCTCGCGCATCCGCGAATCCGGGCTCACCGTGTACGGCTTCGGCGAACACAAGACGCCCGAGCCGTTCCGCACCGCCTGCGACAAGTTCATCTACACCGAGGTGCTGGCCGGCACCGCCGAAACCGAAGCCGAGACCGCGCCCAAGCCGCGTTCGGCCAAGGAGCTGCGTGGCGACACGCGCCTGATGAACCTGTTGCGAGGCGCCATCGAGGCCGCATCGGACGACAACGGCTGGGCCAGCCTCGGCGCCATCGGCAGCATCGTCAACAAGCAGTCGCCCGACTTCGATTCGCGCAACTATGGCTACGCCAAGCTCAGTGGCCTGATCAAGGGCATCGGCCTGTTCGAGACCGAGGAACGCCATATCGGCAACGGCAAGCACATCTACGTGCGCCCGCGCAGCGCCAAGAAGTGACCCCAGCGTTGCTCGAACACCTTGCCGCCGCATTGGCGGGCACCCCTGCCGTGCCGCTGTGCGTGGCCTTCAGCGGCGGCCCGGATTCCACCGCACTGCTGCACGCCCTGACGCAGTTGCCCATGGCACGCGAACGCGGCCTGCGCGCGCTGCATGTCGACCATGGACTCAACGCCGACAGCCACGCCTGGGCCGAACATTGCCAACGCCTTTGCGCCAGCCTGGACATGCCCTGCGCGGTGCTTCGCGTACAGGTCGAGACCCATCGCGGCGAAGGACTGGAAGCCGCCGCACGACGCGCGCGTTACGCCGCCTTCGAACAGAATCTGGGCGAAGGGGAGTGGCTGCTGCTGGCGCACCATCGCGACGACCAGGCCGAAACCGTGCTGCTCAAGCTGCTGCGTGGCGCCGGTCCGGAAGGCCTGGGCGGCATGCGTGAACGGCGCGCGCTGGGCAAAGGCCAACTGTGGCGTCCCGTGCTGGCGCTGTCGCGCGCGCAACTGCGCGCCCACGTCGAAGCCCACGGACTGCCCTGCATCGACGATCCCTCGAATGCCGATGCACGACTCTCGCGCAATTACCTTCGCCACGACATCCTGCCGCGCCTCGTCGCGCACTGGCCACAGGCAACCGACTCGATCCTGCATAGCGCCACACTCAGCCAGGCCGCCGCCGACACCTTGCGCGCGCAGTGGCTGCCGGCCTTCACTCGGCTGCACGACGCAGGCAACGGCAGCCTGGCCATGCCCGATTGGCTGGCGCTCCCTCCCGCACTGCGCGAACCGCTGCTCGATCACTGGCTGCACCGCCGCGGACTGCCCGCGCCGACGGCCGCCCAGCGTCAACAGATCGAACGGCAATGCCAGGCGAGACCGGGACGAACGCCCTGCATCAGCTGGGCCGGCGCCGAGCTGCGTATCTGGAAGGCCCGGCTGTGGGCGCTGCCCCCGCAGCCACCCATCGACCCGGCCTGGCACTGCGAATGGCGTGGCGAGCCGCTGGTGCTGCCTGACGGCGGCTTGTTGCGTCTGTCCGACCCCGCCGCCCGCCTGCCCGAGCCGTTGCACGTGCGCCTGCGCCGCGGCGGCGAACATCTCAAGCCGGCCGGCGATGCCCACACCCGCGAACTGCGCGACCTGTTCCAGCAGGGCGAACTGCCGCCGTGGCAACGGCTGGCCTGCCCGCTGCTGTACGCCGACGGCGAGCTTGTTGCCGTCGCCGATCGCTGGCTCAGTGCGCGCGGCGAAGCGTTGTTCAGTGTCGCGGCGAGCCGCCCCGAGTGGCGGCCGGGCGCATGATGGCTGCCATCCGGAAGCTCCGGAAAAACCCCTCGGTGGCACCCTGCCGCATTGATTCCGCAACGCTGCTGCGCTAGCGTTGCGGCCCATGGCCAAGTCCGCTTCCACCACCGCCAAAACCGCCCCGGCCGCCGATTTCGAGCACTCGCTGGACGAACTCGAACAACTGGTCGCGAAGATGGAGGGCGGCGACCTGAGCCTGGACGATTCGCTGGCCTCGTTCGAGCGTGGCATCGGTCTCTATCGCCAATGCCAGCAGTCACTGGAAAAAGCCGAACTGCGCGTGCGCCTGCTGCTGGATCCCGATGCTCCCGAAAGTGCCGAACCGTTTGAACCCGAACGCTGAACTCGGCCCCGCCCTGCAAGCCCTGATCACCCGCGCCGAACAGGCGCTGGATCGGATGTTGCCCGCCGAAGATCGCTCGCCACCCGAATTGCATCGCGCCATGCGCTATGCCGTGCTCGGCGGCGGCAAGCGACTGCGCCCGCTCTTGGTCTACGCCGCCGGCCACGCGCTGGGTCACGACGGCCCCGAACTGGATGCCCCCGCCTGCGCGGTGGAATTGATCCACGCCTATTCGCTGGTGCACGACGACCTGCCGGCCATGGACGACGACGACCTGCGCCGCGGCCGCCCCACCTGTCACGTGGTATTCGGTGAGGCCATGGCGATCCTCGCCGGCGATGCGTTGCAGGCACTGGCCTTCGAGATTCTTGCCGATGACAGCCCCGACTCGACGCGTGGCATGGCCATGTTGCGCGTACTCGGCGCCGCCTGCGGTGCCGAGGGCATGGCCGGTGGCCAGGCGCTGGACTTGGCCGCGGTCGGGCGCAAGCTCAGCCTGGCCGAACTGGAACACATGCACGCCTGCAAGACTGGCGCACTGATCCGCGCCTCCGTGCGCATGGGCGCGCTCAGCGCCGGCGCCAACGAGGATGCACTGGCCGCACTCGACCGCTGCGCCGCCGCCGTAGGCCTGGCGTTCCAGGTGCGCGACGACATCCTCGACGTGGAAGGCGAATCCAGCGTGATCGGCAAGACCGCCGGCAAGGACGCCGCCGCCGACAAGCCCACCTTCTCCACGATCATCGGTCTCGATGCCTCACGCGCGCGCCTGGCCGAACTGGTCGACGAAGCACTGGCCGCACTGACGCCGTTCGGCGAACGCGGCATGCTGCTGCGCGAGCTGGCGCACTACGCGGCGCAACGCATGCGCTGAGCGATACCCGCGAGGCGGAGCATCCCGCAGCGCGCTTCGCGACATGCCGGATCAAGCATCAGGAGAACGAACCGGTGGCCGCGACGCAGCCACCGGTTCCAAAGCCCTGCCGCCTACTTGATGAACCGCAGCGCGAACGGATAACGGTAACGCTCGCCCTCGTTCGCCTTGATCGCGGCAAGAATCACGCAGACCAGCCACAGCACGCCCAGGATCGGCAGCAACACGAAACCGATCAGCACGAACATCAGCAAACCGCAGACCAGCGCCGCGATGGCCACGGTGATGTTGAAGTTCAGCGCCTCCTTGGCCTGGTCGTCCACGAACGGCATGCCTTCGCGCTTCGCCAGCCAGATGATCAGCGGCCCGATGAAACAGCCCACGCCCAGCCAGTGCCCGGTCAGCAGGCCGGCAAGCAGTGCGGAAAGGTGGGCAAACAACGCCCACTGGCGCTCCTCGCGCGAAGGGCCGATCGGAGGCGGCGGCACGTCATCCGGTGATGGCGGCGGTACGGCGGATTCGGGTGGAACGCTCATGGCGCATATCCTCGTCGGTCGGAAGGTCGGCGCAGGCCGATACGAACGATCCTAGCAAGCGCAGCCGCCGTTTCCGAGTGTCGAAAGCACTGCAACCTGGCGTCCGCGCGGCGCCTGGAAACGACAACAGCCAAGCCCCCGTCGCCGCCCTGGCCGACGGGGGCTGCGTCGCCTGGCCGGGCTTACTTGATCAGGCGCAGCGTGAACGGGTAACGGTAGCGCACGCCCTCGTTGGCCTTCACCGACGCCACGATGGTCAGCACCAGCCATGCGATGCCGATGATCACCCACAGCGGAATCGCGATCAGCAAGCCGATGCCGAAAGTCACCACCGACAACAGCAGCAGGACCAGGAACGCGATCGCCACGGTGATGTTGAAGTTCAGCGCCTCCTTGCCCTGATCGTCCACGAACGGCATGGTGTCCTTCTTCACCAGCCAGACGATCAGCGGGCCGATGAAGCAGCCCCAGCCGCCACCGAACGCGGCAGTAAGCAAACCGCCCAGCAACGACGACAGGTGGGCCAGCATGCCCCAGGTACGCTCTTCCGATGGCAACGCGCCGGACGGCGGCACTTGCGGTGGCGGGGATGGTGGTGACGGGGGTGGTACAGCGGACTCGGGCGGAACGCTCATGGAACGCCTCCTGTGGACTCGTGTACATGGCCGGCCCCATGCCGGTAGGCCGATCCTAGCAAGCCGCGCGCCGGCAAGGCAGTGCAGGTGTACCTATTCGCCCGCCACCGTCATCCGATCGACCAGGATCGAACCGGTGAGGATGTGCGAGCGCGGATCGACATCCGTGCCCACGGCGCGGATGCCGGCGAACATGTCGCGCAGGTTCGCCGCGATGGTGATTTCCTCGACCGGATAGGTGATCAGCCCGTTTTCCACCCAGAAACCGGCCGCGCCGCGCGAATAATCGCCGGTGATGCCGTTGACGCCCTGGCCCATCACCTCGGTGAGCAGCAGGCCGGTGCCCAGGCGTTGCAGCATCGCGCCGAAGTCGCCCGCCTCGCCGTCGCTTGCACCCGGCTTCACGATCAGATTGTGGATGCCGCCCGCATTGCCGGTGGAGGACAGGCCCAGCTTGCGCGCGGAATAACTGCCGAGCACGTAACGCGCCAGCACGCCGCCTTCCACCAGCGCGCTGTCGCGGGTGGCCACGCCTTCCGCGTCGAAATTGCCGGAGGCCTTGCCGCGCAGCAGGTGCGGCTGCTCCACGATATTCAGCCAGCCCGGCATGATGGCCTTGCCCGCGTGGTCGAGCAGGAAGCTGGCGCGGCGGTACAGCGCCCCGCCGCTCACCGCGCCGACCAGGTGACCGATCAGCCCGCGCGCCAGCTCCGGCGCGAACAGCACCGGGCATTCACGCGTGGACAGGCTGCGTGCACCCATCCGTGACAGGGTGCGCTCGGCCGCCTTGTCGCCCAGCGCCTGCGCATCCATGAAATCGTCGGCGGCACGCACGCTGTCGTACCAGTAATCGCGCTGCATGTGCTCGCCTTCGCCCGCGATCAGCGACAGCGACAGCCCGTGCCGCGTGCCGCGTTCGCATCCCACGAAACCGTGCGAGTTGGCATACACCGACACGCTTTCGCCCATCTGCACGTTCGCGCCATCGGAATTGGTGATGCCGGCGTGCGCGCGCCCGGCACCTTCGATCCGCTGCCCCAGCGCAATGGCATCGGCAGTGTCGATGGCCCACGGATGCCACAGGTCCAGTTCGGGAAAGGCGGTGGCCATGCGCGCCGCGTCAGCCAGGCCGGCGGCCGGATCTTCCTCGGTGAATCGCGCGATGGCGCAGGCCTGGTCCAGCGTGGCCTGGATCGAATCCGGATTCAGGTCGGCGGTGCTGGCCGAGCCCTTGCGCTGGCCGAAATACACGGTGAGGCCGAAACCGCGGTCGCGCGTGTGCTCCACCGTCTCCACCTCGCCCAGGCGCACGTTCACGCTCAAGCCGGTGTCGATGCTGGCCGACACCTCGGCCTGGCTTGCGCCCGCGGCACGGGCACGGCGAATCACGTCCTCGGCCAGGCCGGACAAACGGTCGAGATCCTGCTGGCTGCGATCGGCGGAAAGGGCAGTTGCGCTCACGTAGGGCTTCCTGACAGGTAGAATGGGCGGCATGTACCGCGAGACCTTCCGACATGGGGGCATCGCGGCCGTTTGCAAAGAGCCAGTCGGGAGGCCGGTCATGCCTACCATTGCCGGTATCTACCGCCACTACAAGGGCCAGCGTTATCGCGTACTGGGCATTGCCCACCACAGCGAAACGCTGGAAGAACTGGTCGTCTACCAGGCCTTGTACGGCGAACGCGGCCTGTGGGTACGTCCCGCCGCCATGTTTGCCGAAACCGTCGAACTGGATGGCGAGCCGATCCTGCGCTTTGCACTGGAACAGGCCGACAGTTCCCCCGACGACACCCCATCCAGCTGATCCTGCCCCACCTTCCGGAACCGACATCGTGAGCCCGAGCCGCAGCCGCAACCAGACCGAACTCGACGACGAGGACTACGGCCCCAGCCGCACCCAGCAACGCCGCGACGCACTCGCCGTACTGGAACTGGCCGGGCAACTGGTCGAACTGCCGTCCAGCCGGCTGGCAAAGCTCGATCTGCCCGACGATGTGCTGCGCGAAATCGACAACACCCGCCGCATCACCGCGCACGGCGCGCGCAAGCGCCAGCTCGCCTTCCTGGCCAAGGTCATGCGTCGCTACGACGACGCGGACTTCGCCAGCGTGCGCGCCGAACTCGGCGAGAACCGTGACAAGCAGCGCCAGGAAACCGCCGCGATGCACCGCCTCGAAGCGTTGCGCGAACGGCTGATCGACGACGATGGCGACGCCGCCCTGTCCACCCTGCTCGACCAGCATCCCGGGATCGACCGCCAGCACCTGCGCTCGCTGATCCGCCAGGCCCGCGTCGAGAAGATCACCCCGAACAAGCCACCGAAGGCGTACCGGGAAATTTTCAAGCTGTTGAAGGGCCTGTCCAGGCCCGACGATTCGAGCGAAGCCTCCCTTCCCGACGACGACGCCACCTCGCCGGACGCGTAAACGTGTAGCGGCTCCCTCAGGGGCGCCCGCACCTTGCCGCAGCGACGTCGGCCGCTCCGGCAATGGTCATCCGCGGCCCTGGCGCTGGTTCAGCCCCAAGCCACCGACCACCCTTCCCTTCGGGTGTAAAATGGCTGATTTTTCGCCACCCGTAATGATTCAACCTCATCGACAGGCGACGATTCGCGGTCCCACGTTCATCCGCTTGCTGGCGCGCCTCTGCGACATGGATGTGCGGGCCAGCGGTGAATCGCTGTCCGATCGGTTGAGCTCGTGGCTGGACTGGAAGCAGTCGCTGGTGCTGTCCAGTGCACTGGATGACGAGCCGCCGCCGGTTGACGATGACGGGCCGGCGTTCGACTCCGCAGAGGAAGCCGAGTGCGCGCGCATGCGGGCCACGCTTGCCGAGTCGATGGTGCAGACCGCAGCGCTGCAACGCGGCAACGCCAAGGCCTTTGCCGCGGATGATTACACGCCGTTTCGCCAGCACTACCTCGGCCGGCAACGGGCCATGCAAGCGGCCACCGGCGCGCTGCGCGGCCGGTTGCGCGACATGCTGGCACGACGTTCGGGCGACATGGCCCGGCTTGCGGAAGTGGACGCGGCGCTGGAGCGGGCGCTGAGCCCGCGCGAGCAGTCGTTGCTGGCTCGCGTGCCGGGGTTGCTGGGCGATCATTTCGACCGCTTGTGTCGGGCGTCGCGCCAGGCATCGAACCACCCGCCTGGCGCCGACGACGCATGGCGGGGAATCTTTCGCAACGACATGCGCAGCGTGCTGCTCGCCGAGCTGGATGTCCGCTTTCAACCGGTCGAGGCGCTGCTTGCCGCGCTTCGGACCCATCAACAGGAAAGTCATGTTCAAACGCCTTCTTGATCTCCTCGTGTTCCTCGCGGGTCTGGCCGTGGTCTGCTGGATCGGCGTGGGTTACGTGGGCGCCAATCCGCTGGGGGCGGCGGTCGCGGCAGTCATTGCTGCCAGCTATCTCACCGGCGCCTGGGAACTGTTTCGCTATCGCGCGGCCACGGCCTCGCTGCGACAGGCCGTGGCCGATGTATCGCCGGAAGCCGGCTCCCTCGGCGAGTGGCTGGGCCGCCTGCATCCCAGCCTGCGCCATGCGGTGCGGCTGCGCATCGAGGGTGAACGGGTCGGCCTGCCAGCGCCGGCGCTGACCTCGTATCTGGTCGGCTTGCTGGTGTTGCTGGGCATGCTGGGCACGCTGCTGGGCATGATGGCCACGCTGCGCGGCACCGGCACCGCACTGCAAAGCGCCACCGATCTGCAGGCCATCCGCGGCTCGCTCGCCGCACCGGTCAACGGCCTGGCGTTTGCGTTCGGCACCTCGATCGCCGGCGTGGCCAGCTCGGCGATGCTCGGGCTGCTTTCGGCGCTGTGTCGGCGCGAACGGACGCAGGTGGTACAGCAGCTGGATGTAAAAATCGGCACGACCCTGCGCATCCATTCCCAGGCCCATCAACGCGAACAAGCCTTCAAGTTGCTGCAGCAGCAGACCGAGCTGATGCCCACGCTGGTGGAACGCCTGCAAGGCATGATGGCCGCCATCGAGCAGCAAAACGTGGCAGCCAGCGAACGGCAACTGGCCAGCCAGGCCAGCTTCCACACGGCTACCGAAGCGAGCTTTGCGCGCCTCGCCTCGTCGATGGAACAGTCGTTGAAGGACACGCTCGCCGAAGGCGCCCGCGCCACCGCCGAAGCACTGCAGCCGATCGTGGCCACCACCATGACCGGCATCACGCAGGCAACGACGACGCAACACGAGACGGTGGCGCAAGCGTTGCGTCAGCAGTCGGAAAACCTGTCGGCCGGCTTTGAAACCACCAGCAAAACGGTCACGGCGATCTGGAATGACGCGCTGGCCCGGCAACGGCAGACCCACGCGCAGCAGGCGGATGATCTGCGCGGATCGCTGGAGCAATTTGCGACGACCTTCGAGCGGCGCTCGGCCGATTTGCTGGACAGTGTTTCGGCGCGTCTCGATACCACGGCAAGCCATGCCGCGCAGGCCCTGCACGATGCGCTGTCGCAACAGCAGACCGTGAACCAGGCGCTGGCGGACCGCCACCAGCAAGCCTTGACCCTCGCCGCCGCCAGCTTCGAAGAACATGCGACGTCGCTGGTTCGTGGCGTCAACCAGTCGCATGCCGACCTGCAGTCGACGCTGGAATCACGCGACCAGCAGCGACTGTCGGCATGGTCGGAAAAGCTCGATGCGATCAGCGCCACGCTGAACCGGCAATGGCAACAAACCAGTGAACTCGCCAGCGAGCAGCAGCAGGCGATTTGCGACACGCTGGCGCGCACCGCCAACGACATGTCGGCCCAGGCACAAACGCACGCCAACGCCACCATCGCCGAGATTTCGCGGCTGGTGGACGCGGCATCCGAAGCACCGCGGGTCGCCGCGGAAGTGGTCGCCGAGCTGCGCCAGAAACTCTCCGACAGCATGGCCCGCGACACCGGCATGCTGGAGGAACGCAGCCGCCTGCTGGCCACGCTGGAAACGCTGCTGGACGCGGTGAATCATGCGTCCACCGAACAGCGTTCGGCCATCGACGCCCTGGTCACCACCTCGGCCGACCTGCTGGACCGCGTCGGCAGCCGTTTCAGCGAACGGATCGCCGACGAAACCGGCAAGCTCGACGCCGTCGCGGCCCAGCTCGGCGGCAGCGCCGTGGAAGTGGCCAGCCTGGGCGAGGCCTTCGGTACCGGCGTCGCGCTGTACAGCGCGTCGAACGAAGCCTTGATGGAGCGCCTGCAACAGATTGCCGGCGCACTGGATACCTCGTTGACCCGCAGCGATGAGCAACTGGCCTACTACGTGGCACAGGCGCGCGAAGTGGTCGACCTGAGCGTGCTCTCGCAAAAACAGATCATCGAGGACATGCAACGGCTGGGCCGCCAGCAAGGAGCTGCGGCGGACGCCTCGGCATGAGCGACGAGATCGAAATCGAAGCCGGCACCGAGACACCCATCTGGGCCGCGTTCGGTGACCTGATGTCGGTGCTGCTGGGCGCGTTCGTGCTGATCCTGGTCGGCGTGATCGGCATGCAACTGCAGCTTTCGCACAAGCTGGACGAAGCGGTCCGGCAACAACACGCCGAAGCCCAGCGCCGGATCAGCCTGGAGCATGCGCTGGCGGTACCGCTGGCGGCCGGTCGCATCACCTTGGTGCACGGGCGCATCGGCATTCGCGGCAATGTGCTGTTTGCGCTCAACTCCGACCAGCTTCAGCCGGCCGGCCGCGAGTTGCTGCAGAGCCTGGCGCAGCCGCTTTCGCGCTACCTGCAGTCGCGCAACGAGATCCTGATGGTGAGCGGCTTCACCGACGACCAGCCGGTGCACGACGGCAACCGCCGCTTCGCCGACAACTGGGAGCTTTCGGCCGAACGCGCGCTGACGGTCACCCGCGCGCTGATTGCCGACGGCGTGCCCGCCGACTCGCTGTTTGCGGCCGCATTCGGCTCGCAGGAGCCCGTCAGTTCCAACGCCAGCGACACGGGCCGCGCCAGGAACCGACGCGTGGAAATCGCCCCGATTCCGAAGCCATCGGCCTCTGGCCATGAGCCGTAAACCCGCATCCCCGCGCGCGACCATCGAGGCATGGCGTGCGCAACAAGCGCATGCGGCGGAGCCATGGCGCTTCCATCTCATCGACGCGCTGGAACGACGCCTGGCCAACCACACCGGCGCCACGCATCAATGGCTGGAAGCACGATTGCGCCAACTGATGGATCGTTATGCCGAAGGGCTCAACGAGCCGACGGATGTCGCTGAAAAACCGGCAACCACGACTGTTTCCTCGACACCGGCGCGCGGGCCGCTGGGCGAGCTGGTCGACCAGATCACCAGGCATGCGCAGCGACCGGGCAACGGTGACGAACAGGGTGGCGAGACCGCAAACACCAGCGCCATCCCGGAGTTGCCGGCGCTCGATACCTTCCGCAAAACCTGGTCGCGATTGCACGCGCAGAGCCAGTTGCAACAGGTGCGTGAGCAGGCTCCCGCCCATGGCGGCCCGCTCAGCTCGGCGATCCTGGTGCATCGTTCCGTGACGCTAATGCGTTCCCTTTCACCGGATTACCTGGCGCACTTCCTGGCCTATATCGACGATTTGTCGT
Source organism: Rhodanobacter sp. FW021-MT20 (assembly GCF_041107475.1). NCBI lineage: Bacteria > Pseudomonadati > Pseudomonadota > Gammaproteobacteria > Lysobacterales > Rhodanobacteraceae > Rhodanobacter > Rhodanobacter sp. FW021-MT20. Next base: position 172,983 of record NZ_JBGBPX010000001.1, read on the forward strand.
GGCTGGAGCAGCTCGCCGGAAGTGCATCGTCGACACCGGCCACCACCCGCTCCGGCAGCGCCAGGAAACGCACTAGGAGCAAGCCAAAAACCGAGCCACGCGAGTAGCGCGCCAACAACGGCAAGCTCACTCCTCGCGGCACGAAGTGGCGCGAGTCGCACCCCGTTTGAAAGCGCTTACGACGCCGTGCCGCCCACGGTCATCAAGTCGATCTTGAGGGTCGGCTGACCGACACCGACCGGCACGCTCTGGCCATCCTTGCCACAGACGCCAACGCCGTCGTCCAGCTTCATGTCGTTGCCGATCATGGAGACACGGTTGAGCACTTCGGGGCCGCTGCCGATCAACGTGGCACCCTTCACCGGGCGGGTGATCCTGCCGTCCTCGATCAGGTACGCCTCGCTGGCGGAGAAGGTGAACTTGCCGTTGGTGATGTCGACCTGGCCGCCACCGAAGTTCGGTGCGTACAAGCCCTTCTTCACCGAGCGGATGATTTCTTCCGGATCGGCCTTGCCGCCAAGCATGTAGGTGTTGGTCATGCGCGGCATCGGCAGTTGCGCGAAGGATTCGCGGCGGCCGTTGCCGGTGGGCGCCATGCCCATCAGGCGCGCGTTGAGCTTGTCCTGCATGTAGCCGGTGAGGATGCCGTCCTCGATCAGCGTGGTGCATTCGGTCGGCGTGCCTTCGTCGTCCACGCTGAGCGAGCCGCGGCGACCCTGCAAGGTGCCGTCGTCGACCACGGTGACGCCGGGCGCGGCCACGCGCTGGCCCATGCGGCCGGCGAAGGCGGAGCTGCCCTTGCGGTTGAAGTCGCCCTCCAGGCCATGGCCGATCGCCTCGTGCAGCAGCACGCCGGGCCAGCCGGGCCCGAGTACCACGGTCATCTGGCCGGCCGGCGCGTCGACCGCCTCAAGATTCACCAGCGCCTGGCGCACGGCCTCGTCGGCAAAGGCCATGGCGCGACCGTTCTCGATCAGTTCGCGATACCCGTAACGGCCACCGCCGCCGGCATGGCCCTGCTCGCGGCGGCCGTTGGCTTCGGCGATCACCTGCACGGACAAGCGCACCAGCGGGCGCACGTCGGCGGCCAGGGTGCCGTCGGAGGCGGCGATCAGCACGGTATCCATGGTGGCGGCGAGGCTGACGATGACCTGCTGCACCCGCGGATCGCGCGAGCGCGCATAGGCATCCACTTCGCGCAGCAGCGCGATCTTGTCGGGATTGGGCAGGCTTTCCACCGGATCGATGGCCGGATAGAGCTGGCGCGCCCCGTTCAAGGCCAGCGGCTTGCCGGCACCGTGACCGTCCTGCGCGATGGCGCGCGCGGCGCGCGAGGCGTCCAGCAACTGCGGCAGCACGATCTCGTCGGAATAGGCGAAACCGGTCTTCTCGCCGCTGATCGCACGCACGCCCACACCCTGCTCGATGGAGTGGCTGCCGTCCTTGACGATGCCCTCTTCCAGCAACCACGACTCGCTGCGCGAATGCTGGAAATACAGGTCGGCGGCGTCGATCGACGGCCCCATCAGCTGGGAAAACACGCGATCAAGGTCGCCGGTGGCGAGGCCGCCGGGGGCAAGCAGGCGGTTTTCGGCCTGGGCGATCAGGGAATCCATGGGCGGTACCGGTTGGAGTGTTGGAAAAGCGCGGGAAAGTCGTTGCCGTCATTCCGGCGCAGGCCGGAATCCAGTGAAAATGCCGTGCGAAGCACACGAAACAAGGTGTGTGTGCTTCGCACGAGTACCTGACTAAATTCCAGCCTTCGCTGGAATGACGGCGTCATGAGATGGAGATATGGGCGAAAAGTGAAGCTTAAAGCCTGCGCGTGGCGCGATCACGGCGGACCGCCGGCTGAAGCGGCTGCGGCTGGCGTGGTTCCGGTACCCCGCGTCGTGGCCGGCGGCGCCACCGGCTGAGTGGCCGCCGGTTGCGCCGGCGCGGAACTTGCCGGCCGGGACGGCGTGGAAATGGCCGGTGCCGGCGCGGTGCTCCCGGATGGCGCGGGCACCGCCTGTGACGTGGGCAAATCGCGCTTTTCCACCAGGGTCATCACCGGCTTGGACCAGCTGCCGGTGACGTGATAACGGCGCAACGCGGCATGGTTCAAGCCCTTGCCGAGCAGGCCCTGCACGGCCAGTCCGGCCGCCACGCCCACCGGCCCGGCCACCACCGCGCCGACCACCGGCAGGCTGTTGCCCAGATGCGGTACCACGGTCACCTGCTGGTCGTAGTCCTTCGCGCGCAGACCGGTGCGCCCATCGATGCTGATTTCGGCGGCGGGGCCGCGGATCTTCAGGTTGTGGGTCACCGCATTGCCGTTGGCCAGGGCGAAGTCGCCGGTAATCGAGTCGAAGCCCAACCCCTTGCCGAACACGTCGCCGAAATCCAGCGATAGCCGCCGCGGCAATTCGCCCACCGAAATCAGGCCGAACAGGCGCCCCACGCCCGGTGCCAGGTCGGGAATGCGGCCGTTGCTGACGTCGATGCTGAGCTTGCCGTCCATGTTCGCCAGTTCGAGTGACGATGGCGCCCCGGGCCAGGTGGCATCCAGCTCGTCATGCGTCTTGCCGCCGCTGAAGATGTGATCGAAACCGAACGCGGAAAGCATGTCGCCAAGGTTGTCGGCGGCAAAGTCGATGCGCATGTGGGTGTGGCTGTTGGTGGCGGTGCCGTCCCAGTTGCCGCTTCCGCTGACCTGCACGCTGTGCGACAACGCCCGCAACTGGTCGATGTGCATGCCTTTCGCCGTCGGCCAGGTTTCCAGTCGCGCCTGGCCCAGGTTGGCGTCGCCCAGCCGCAGGTCACCCACCACCATGTGCAACGGCGGCAGCGCGGCGGGATCGATGCCGGTGTTGGCCGGATCGGATGCAGGGGTGGCCGTTCCCTTGCCGTTGCCGGTCGAGAAGGTTTCCTTGGGCCAGTACAGCCGCTTCAGCCGCGCGGTGATGCCGCGTTTGCTCAAGTCGGTCGTCGGCACGTCGAAATGGCCGGACATGGCCTTGCTGTCGACATCGATGCCCAACGTGTCGCCCTTCGGAACGGCCTTGATCTGCATGCTCGCGAAATCGTGGCCGAACAAGCGGGCATGGCTGGCACCGATGTCGATGCTTTCCAGCCCCGGTCCGCCGCTGCTGTTGCCCGCCATCGAGTACTGCACCCAACCGGTGACATCGAGCTGGTCGGCCTGACCGCGAATCCGCATTCCCTTGGCCGGCAACGTGTCGAGCGCCGGCATCTGAGTGCCGAAAGCCAGGGTGGCCGCCAAGGGCTGCTGGTCGCCGGCAGGCAGGCGGAAACGTCCGCGCATCGCATCGCCCATGGCCACCTGCAGGTCGCTGCCGGCCACCGGCATGCTCATCGACAGATGCAGCGGCAAACCGGTGTCGGCGGGGGCCTTTTTCAAGGGCACGGGAAAATCGAGCGCGATGCCGGTCAGTGGCGAGTCGACGCTCAAGGTCTGCGCCACGGGGCCATTGCCGCCGGCCGGCTTGGTGATGTCGAAGCCGATGCTGAAATCACTCTTGCCGTGTGCAATGTCGCCAAGCCAGCTCAACTGCGGGTAGCCCTGCAGCAATTCGGCCACGCTGTAATTGCCGCTGAGCTTTGCCGACACCACGGTGGATGGATCACCGGTGGCACCGGCAATCGCGAGGTCGAGCGTGGACTGCTCGCCGCGGGCACTCCCGGTCAGCGGGCCGGCGTGGAAACCGTGGCCATCGAAGGTCGCCGGGCCGCTGAGCTTGTCCAGTTTCAGGCTCCAGTCCGGCGCATTCACGTCCATGTCCTTGAACTGCGCGTTGCCCGCCAGGGTGAAGTCCGCCGCGTCGGCCAGCGGCAGCGACAAGTGGAAGTTGAAACTGCTGCTGCCGCCCAGCTTGAACTTGGACAGCACATCGGCCTGGCGACTGCCGATCGGACTCTTGCGCACGAAATCCAGCAGGCTGGCACTGCTACCGCCGCCGTTGATGTTGAGATCGAGCACGCCATGGCCGAAGTCGGGAATCAGCGCTACCGCCTTGTCCACCTTCACGCCCAGCGACTGCCCCGCATCGGCCTGCACCAGCATGCTGTTGTCGATGAAATACGCGGTGGCATGGATGCCCTGGGCCTGCGGCCAGTCCTTGCCGTAATCGAAGGTCAGGTCGCTGAGCTCGGCATGGGCTTCGAAGCGCCCTTCGTTGTGATGGAACGGCCAGTCCTTCAGGTCGCCGCGCACCAGCACGTCAGCGTCGTCCACCGTGCCACTGACCAGCGCGTCATCCAGCCACTTCACGGTGCCCGCCGGCATCGCGTTGATCGGCCAGAACAGCTTGGCTGCCGCGGTATCGGCATGCGCAAGGTGCACGTACATGTCCAGGAACGGGGCGCCGCCCGCGTCGTGCAGGTCCATCTCGCCACGCGCCGAACCGCCGAAGCCTTGCCCTTCGAAATCCAGCCCGGCCACGCCGATGTGCCAATCGTCATCGCCCTGCCAGAACGCCAGCGTGCCGCCCAGCTTCGCCATCACGAACGGCTGGCGGAACACATGCGGGAAACGCAGCGTGGTGGCTTGCGCCGGCAGCTCCAGCGAGATCGCCTCGGCATCGCCACGCAGCGTGCCCTGCAGACGATCCACACCCGGCAGTGTGCCGGCGGCATCGATGCCAAGGTCGTTGAAATCCACCGTCAGCGATTGCAATCCGGCGGTCTGGCTCCAGCGCAGCGAGGCCTCTTCCAGCAAACCGTGCGGATGGCCCTGGCCCAGCCAATCGGCCAATGCCGGCGAGAGTTTCGGCTTCAATGCCAGCCACGGCAGCAAGGGCGCCAGTTGCAGGTCGCTTGCGGCGGCCGCGATGCTGGCCTGCGGCGTGCCCGGGTACAGCAGGTTCAGCGCCAGCGCGCCGGAGGTGTCGCCGGCCCAGCGCAGCGCATAACCGCCGGGAATGCCGCGCACGTCGGCCGTGGCATGCACCGACGGCACGCTGGCCTTGCCGCCCTGCGGGTTGCCAACCACTACATCGGTGAGGTCGAGTCGGGCCAGGCTGCGCACCACCTTGCCGCGCTTCCAGTCCAGCCAGGTGGACACGCTGCCATAGCCGGCATCCACCTGGTACCCACCCATGTCGATACCGTCGAGCAGTTTGTGCAGGTCGGCATCATGCGCCGACAGCCACAAGCGTCCGCTGCTGCCGTCGTCGCGGAAGCGCCCCGCACCGCGCACGTTGCCAGCCGCATCCACCCGGTGCAGCAGCGCGCCAACGCGGATCGTGCTGCCCTGGCGGCTCAACCGCAGTGCATCGGCGATCAGGGTGTAGTGCTTGTCGGTGCGTGCATCGGCGATGTCCAGCCGTACATCGCTCAACCACAGCCCCAGCGACAAGCGCCCGAACGAGGTGGATTGTCGATCCTTGCCACCGGCCACGCCGATGCCGTTGACGTGCCACGCGCCATCGGCGTCGTGGCTGAGGTCGAGTTGCAGGCCACGCGCACGCAAATTGAGCAGATGCCGCGACGGCAGCAGCCAGCCACCGAAGTCGAGCTTCAACGCCGCCTGGGGAATATGCAGCGGACTGCCGGTTTCACCCTGACCCACGCCGATGGTGACGTCGTGCATCACGAACAACGGCCCGGACGGCTGCCAGCGCCCTTCCAGCGAATTGAAGCTGACTGGTCGGTGCAGCCGCTCGCTGAGCTGTGCGGCCACCCACTGCGGATGACGCGCCAGCAGCGGCAACAGCACCTGCGCCAGCGCCGCCGAGATCGCCAGCACGATCACCAGTACGCCAGCCGTCCAGCCCAGCGCCCGCGCGCAGCGGTGCAGGCGGTGTTGCCACGACACGTTCATGCCCGGAGGTCTCTACCGGACCCGGCAAATCTGCTCATGCTTGCGAACCTTCCCTGTCCCGCCCGTACACGGCTTCCGGCGCAATGCAGCCGGGGGCCACGAACGGGCTCAAAGCAAGACAACATCAAACTGTTCCTGTGAATAATGCTCTTCAGCCTGAAAGCGTATGCTTTTGGAGATGAACTCTTCCAGTTCGGCCACGGCAATGGATTCATCTTCCAGAATCCGGTTGACCACGTTGGGGCTGGCCATCACCAGCAATTTCTCGGCATTGAACTGGCGCACCGCACGGGTGATCTCGCGGAAAATCTCGTAGGTCACCGTCTCGGCGGTTTTCATCGTGCCGCGACCGGCGCAGACCGGGCACGGCTCGCACAACTGGCGCTCCAGGCTCTCGGTGGTGCGCTTGCGGGTCATCTCGACCAGGCCCAGCGCCGACATCGGATACACCGTGGTCTTGGCGTGGTCGCGTGCCAGGCCTTTTTCCAGCATGCGCAGCACCTGGCGACGATGCTCCTCGTCCACCATGTCGATGAAGTCGATGATGATGATGCCGCCCAGGTTGCGCAGCCGCAGCTGGCGCGCTGCGGCCTGCGCCGCCTCCAGATTGGTGCGGTAGACGGTTTCTTCCAGGTTGCGCGAGCCGACATAGCCACCGGTGTTCACGTCGATGGTGGTCATCGCCTCGGTCTGGTCGACGATCAGGTAGCCGCCGGACTTCAGCGGCACCTCCTTTCTCAGCGCGCGCTGCATCTCGTCCTCGGCGCCGTACAGGTCGAAGATCGGCCGCTCGCCGTCGTAATGCTCCACGCGGTCGTCCAGGCTGGGCATGAACTTGTGCACGAACTTGACCACCTTCTCGAAGGTTTCGCGTGAATCCACGCGCACCTTCTCGATGCCCTCGTTGAGCGAGTCGCGCAGGCTGCGCAGCGGCAGCGACAGTTCCTCGTACACGCGCTCACCCACTTTCGCCCGGGCGATGTTCTCCTGCACCACGCGCCAGACCTTGCCCAGGTAGGTCACGTCGAAGGCCAGCGATTCGGCGCTCTGCCCTTCGGCATTGGTGCGCACGATGTAACCCAACGGGTTCTCGCCGATCAGCGGGGTCAGCACGTCCTTCAGGCGCTGGCGTTCGACCTCGTCCTCGATCCGCGCGGAAATGCCCAGCGTCTTCGCATGCGGCAGCAGCACCAGGTAGCGCGACGGAATCGACAGGTGCGCGGACAGCCGCGCGCCCTTGGTGCTGATCGGGTCCTTCACCACCTGCACCACGATTTCCTGGCCTTCGTGCACCAGTTCGCTGATCGACGGCACATGGCCATTGCCGTGCCCATTGGGCTCGACGCCCTCGGGCAGGGTCGGCCGCACGATGTCCGAGGCGTGCAGGAACGCCGCCCGTTCCAACCCGATCTCCACGAACACCGCCTGCATGCCCGGCATCACCCGTTGCACGCGCCCCTTGTAGATGTTGCCGACATAGCCCCGCCGGGAAGCACGTTCGACGTGCACCTCCTGCAACATGCCATTCTCGACCACCCCGACGCGGGTTTCGCGCGGAGTCACGTTGATCAGGATTTCTTCGCTCACCGGACACTCCAACTCAATGTCCACCTTTATAGCGGTAGCGTGCGCAAACTGTCGATGCGCACTGCACGGTCCGCTGCTCCGGCAACCGCAGGGCGGTGCCACGTCACTTCCAGGCACAGAGTGAAAGCGCCCCGACGCGACCAAGCTGAACGAACCAAGCAGAGCATCCCGGGCCATCCGCCGGCCGTTCGCATACCGACCGGTTCAGTTACCACGTGCGGCGCGACTGAAGCTGGCCACGCTGCCGGGTTAAAGTGGCCGGATGAACCGTACCCCGATCATCCTCGCCTGGAGTGGCGGCAAGGACTGCCTGATGGCCTTGCAGCGGCTGCGCGCCGATCCGCAATGGCAACTGGTGGGCCTGCTCACCACGGTCAACCGCACCTACGGCCGGATTGCCATGCACGGCATTCGCCACGATGTGCTGCTGGCCCAGGCCGACGCGCTCGGGCTGCCGCTGATCGAGGCCGCGATGGACTGGCCCGGCAGCAACGAAGCCTATGAAGACGCCCATGCCGCCGCCTTGGCCGAAGCACAGCAACGCTGGCCCGGCCTGCGCTACTGCGCGTTCGGCGATCTGTTCCTGGAAGACGTGCGCGATTACCGCATCCGCCAGCTCGGCCGCGGCGGCTGGCGCGCGCACTTTCCGCTATGGGGCGAGGACACCACCGCCCTGTCGCAGCGCCTTGTCGCCGAGGGCCACCGTGCCGCGCTGTGTTGCGTGGATACGCAGCAGCTCGACGCCAGCCATTGCGGCCGCGATTTCGACCGTGCGCTGCTCGACGCATTGCCCAGCGGCGTCGACCCCTGCGGCGAGCGCGGCGAATTCCACACCATCAGCTTCGGCGGTCCGCTGTTCCGCCATCCGCTGAAACTGCGTCGTGGCGAATCCGTGCTGCGCGACGGGCGCTTCCAGTTCACCGACTTCCTGCTCGACGACGATGCCACGCAGGCTTGAAGCACCGATTCTTCCGGACGTGCTGCAAGCCGGGTTGACACTGGTGTTCTGCGGCACCGCGGCCGGCAAGCGTTCCGCCGCCGAAGGCGCTTACTACGCCCACCCCGGCAACCTGTTCTGGCGTGCGTTGTTCGAAGCCGGCCTCACCCCGCGCCAGTTCGCGCCACACGAATTCCCCTGCCTGCCCGACTACGGCATCGGCCTTACCGACCTGGCCAAGCGCCACAGTGGCAACGACAACGAGCTGCCGCGCGATGCCTTCGACGTGCCGTCGCTCATCGCCAAGATCGAACGCCACGCACCACGCCTGCTCGCCTTCACCAGCAAGAACGCGGCGCGTGCCGCGCTCGGCCATGCCATCGCCTGTTACGGTTTGCAGGACGAGACCCTCGGCACGACCCGCGTGTTCGTGCTGCCCTCACCCTCGGGACAGGCACGTGGGCACTGGAGCATCGCACCGTGGCGCGCACTGGCAACGCAGTTCGCCCTTGAACGCACCCGGTAACCACGCCATCCCGTGATCGCTGCCAGTCTTCGGGTGTACGGAAACACGTCATGCGCCGATGATCGCTTCGGCACCCACCTCGCGCCGATGTTCCGCCATCACTCCTGCAGCAGGAATCGATAACCCACGCCCGGCTCCGTCTTCAACCAGCGCGGCGCAGCCGCATCGTCGCCGAGTTTCTGGCGCAGCTTGCCGAGCACGATGCGCAGGTAGTGGGTGTCCTGCACGTGGCTGGCACCCCAGATCTCGCGCAGCAGATGCTGTTGGCTGACCACGCGGCCGGCATGTTGCAACAACATGGCAAGCACGGCGTATTCCTTGCGGGTCAGCGAGAGCGGCGTGCCATCGAGCAGCACCTCGCGGCGCACCTGGTCGATCACCAGACGGCCGTCGTCGTAGCGCGGCGGCATGTCCGACGACTCGCCCACCGTGACCTGCCGGCGCAGCAAGGCGCGCAGACGCGCCATCAATTCCTGGATGCCGAACGGCTTGGTCACGTAATCGTTGGCGCCGTTGTCCAGCGCGCGCACCTTCTCGCTTTCGGCATCGCGCACCGACAGCATCAACACGGGTACCTGACTCCACTGGCGCAGCTCGGCCAGCACCTCGTGACCTTCGCGGTCGGGCAAGCCCAGGTCGAGGATGACCAGGTCGGGCGACTGTGTGGCTGCCAGCGCCAGGCCTTCGACGGCGGTGCCGGCCAGCAGCACCTGATAGCCCTCGGCGCGCAGGCCGATGTCGAGGAAACGACGGATCTGCACCTCGTCGTCGATCACCAGCACACGCGGGGAAGAGGCATTCATGGATTCGGCTCGGGCGCCGCCGGCAGCGGCAAGGCGATGCGAATGGTGGTGCCACCGGCCTCGCCCGGCAAGGCTTCCACATTGCCGCCATGCGCACCGATCATGCCGCGGCAAATGGCCAGGCCAAGGCCGGTGCCTTGCGGCGCGCGGTCGCCGCGGGCCACCGAATAGAACATGTCGAAGATGCGCGCGCGTTCGTCTTCGGGAATGCCGGGGCCGCGATCGCTGACATCGATATGCAACTGCTCGCCCACGACATGCACGCCGACGCGCACCGGCTCATCGGGGGGCGAGAAGCGCGCGGCATTTTCAAGGATGTTGAACAGCGCCTGTTCGATCAGCGCCGGGTGCACGTACAGCAGCAGCGTGTCGGACGACAACGCGGTATCCAGGCGCAACTCGGGGAACAGTTTGCGCAGGCGCGTCACGGCGGCAGCGACGATCTCGGCGACGTCGACCCAGTCGCGATTGAGCTTGAGCGTGCCGTGGCCGAGCCGGGTCATGTCGAGCAGGTTCTGGATGTAGCGATCCAGCCGCTGGCCTTCGCCGAGGATCGCGTCCAGCAGTTGCTGGCGTTCCTCGCGCGGCAGTTGTTCCGCGTAACTGGACAGCGTACCGGCCGCGCCGATCATCGACGCCAGCGGCGAGCGCAAGTCGTGCGAGACCGACGACAGCAGCGCGTTGCGCAGGCGTTCGGTCTCGCCCTGCACGCGCGCAGTCTCCAGCTCTCCGGCCAGCCGCGCACGCTCCAGTGCCTGGCCGATGTCCTGTGCCATCGCGAATGCCAGGTTGCGCCGATCCGGATCAGGCTCGCGTTCGCCCGATCCGAAACGCAGCGCGGCCACGCCAAGGCGCCGGTCCTCGCTACCCAGTGGCAGCATCCAGCAGGCGGCGCCATTGAGCGTGCCGGTAAAACGCCCCGCGGCCTCGGCATGCTGCTCGCACCAGTCGGCGGCGGCACTGTCCTGCACCGACAATTCGAACGCGTGCGGCGCCATGGCCGCCGGCTGCAACACCTGCGCCGGATCGCGCGCAAGGATCGCGGCATCCACGCCCAGTGCCTGCGCCAGCGCTCGCGTACCCGCCTGACGGACACCGTCGGCATCGGCACTGACCGACAGGCGCTGGCCCAGTTCGACCATCACGCGGGCCCGTGCCTGGGCCATGTGCAAGGACTCCACCTGGCTGGCCACGCGCGTGGCCAGCCGACTGCAGACCAGCGCCGCGACAAAGAACAGGCACACCGTCAACACGTCGTCCGCATTGGCGATCGCCAGCGTGTAGCGCGGCGGCGCGAAGAAGAAGTTGTCGCCAAGAAAACAGAGTATGGCCGTATAGACGGCTACTGCCATGCGCGTTCTTACCGCAACGACCAATACCGCTGTCAGGAAGACCAGCGACAGGTTCGCCACCGACAGGTAGAGCTCGGCAAAGAAGGCAATGCCGAGGGCCGCGAAGGTGGTCAGCGTGGCCTGCAGGTATTCCGCGCGCGAGCCGAGGCCGCCTGGCAGGTGCGCCCGACGCCGTGCACGCGCGCGCTCCGCCGGCGTGGCGATGATGGTCAGTTCAAGATGGATGCCGCGACGCAGCAGTTGCTGGGTCAGCGAGCGGCCGAGCATGCGTGCGATCGGCCGCTCGCGCGTGCGGCCGAGGATGATCTGGCCCACGCCCTCGCGATCGGCACAGGCCAGCAATTCATCCGCGATACCGTGCCCGCGCAGGATGATCGTATCCCCGCCGAGCCGGCGTGCCAGCCGCGTCGCCGCCTCGATGCATTCGCGGCGGACCGGGTCGACGACGCCACCGGTGTCGACGTAAGCCACGCTCCATGGCGCCCCTCGCCGCTCGGCGATGCGCCGCGCCACGCGCACCAAGTATTCACTCTGCGGATGACCGTCGATGGCCGCCAGCACGCGGCGACGCACCGGCATGGCGCTGCCGCGCGCCAGCATGTGCTCGCGCAGGTCGCTCTCGACATGCGAGGCCACCGTATCCACCGCCAGCTCGCGCAACGCGGCGAGATTGGTCGGCGCGAAGAACGCGTCCAGCGCCACCGCGGCGGTCTCCGGCATGTACACCTTGCCCTGCTTTAGCCGCGCGATCAGTTCGCGCGGCGGCAGGTCGACCAGCATGATGTCGCGCGCGCGATCGAGAAAGGCATCAGGCACCGTTTCGCGCACGGTAATGCCGGTGATGCGGCGTACCTGGTCGTTGAGGCTTTCCAGGTGCTGCACGTTGAGCGCGGTGTAGACCTCGATGCCGGCATCGAGCAGTTCGGCAATGTCCTGCCAGCGCCGCTCGTGACGGCTGCCCGGCATGTTCCGATGGGCCAGCTCGTCCACCAGCAGCACGGCCGGCTTGCGCGCCAGCGCCGCATCGAGGTCGAATTCCTCCAGGTCGCGATCCCGATGCCGCACCACGCGACGCGGCAGCAGCTCCATGCCCTCCAGCAAGGCCGCGGTTTCCGTGCGCCCATGCGTCTCGACCAGCCCCACCACCACGTCCACGCCCTGCCGCCTCAGCTCGCGCGCAGCCGAAAGCATGGCGTAGGTCTTGCCCACGCCGGGCGCCGCGCCGAGGAAGACTTTCAGGCGCTGCTGCGCTTCCTCGCGCGTGGTGCTGAGCAAGGCATCGGCGCGAACCTCGCGGGCATCGCTCATGGGCAACCACCGTTCATGGGGAGACTTTACCGCAATGCATCCAAGGCAAGATTCAGCTCCAGCACATTCACGCGCGGCTCGCCCAGCACGCCGAGCTGACGGCCGCTGGTGTACTCGCGGACCAGCGACTGCACCCGTGCGACCGGCAAGCCGCGCAAGCGTGCCACGCGCGCCAGCTGGTACTGCGCGGCGGCCGGGCTGATCTGCGGATCGAGACCACTGCCGGACGCGGTGACCAGGTCCACCGGCACCGGCGCATGGTTGCCGGGATCCGCCTTGTGCAAGGCATCGATACGCTGTTTTACCGCCGCGGTCAGCGCCGGATTCGAGGGGCCGAGGTTGGAGCCACCCGAAGCCATGCCGTTATCGGCCATCGGCGTGGTCGCCGATGGTCGGCCCCAGAAGTACTTCGGGTCGGTGAAGGATTGCCCGATCAAGGCGGAGCCGACCGGTCGACCATCCTTCACGACCAGGCTGCCGTTGGCCTGGTGCGGGAAGATCAACTGTGCCACGCCGGTGACGGCCAGTGGATAGATCAAACCGGTGACCACCGTCATCACCAGCAGCAACAGGAAGGATTGACGCAGTAGCTTGCTCATAAGGATTCCGCTTATCTGGAAAGTGCGGCATGGATGGCCGCACGGGATGCTTCGCGATCGTGGATCGATCGCACTAGAAATGTCCCTGCAGCATCAGGAAGCCGCGCGTGCCGCCCACGTTGCGCGTATCGCGGGCGTCCAGGAAGCTGGGCGTGTGCCGATAGAACGCGCCGTTGCCGGCATGTACCAGACCACCGCTCAGCGACCAGTGCCGGTCAAGCTGATAGGCCAGCGTGGCACCGACGTCGCTGTAATCGGGGTCGCGGGTGCCACTGGCCAGTGGTGTGACCAGCGTGGTGGCGTAATGCGCATGCCCCGCATGCAAGGCCAGGCTCCAGCGCTCGCCAAGCGGAATGGCGGCATCCAGTTGCAGATAAACGCTGCCCTTCGAATTGCCGCGATAGCCCTGCTCCACGTCGATGCCGAAATAATCGGTAAGCGCCCGGTTGTACTTCAGCGTGAGCCACTTCCAGCTCAGCGCGGCATTCGCCTCGACGGTATTCAGCGAACGCGGGGCGAGTCCGGCGTGGTCGAGGTTGGCGCCGGGATAGAGATAACCGTAGAGCCCGGCGCGCCACGACCAGTCGCTGCCGATCGCATGGCCATAGCTGGCGTAGAGATCAAGCTCCATCGAACCGCCGGGGTAGCTGCGGTCGCTGATGCTCGAACCCCAGAAACCGGCGGCAAAGCCATTCGGGCTGGCGTAGTCGGCGCCGCCCTGGATCGCGGGATGACCCCAGCTCTGGGTCAGGCCGCGGAACACGTAGTCGGTGACCAGCGCGACATTGCCGGTCACCGGAGCGACTGGCGCATCTTCCGCCAACGCGCCACCGTCGACGACGGATCCCAGCAACACCACGCTCATCACGCATCTGGATAACGACATGGCCATCTCCTTCAGGACAGTCCAAGCGCAACCAGCAACATGTCGATCAGCTTGATGCCGACGAACGGCACTATCACGCCGCCCAGTCCGTACACCAACAGGTTGCGGCGCAGCAGCGCGGCGGCGCCGAGTGCGCGGTACTTCACGCCCTTCAGCGCCAGCGGGATCAGGAAGATGATGATCAGCGCGTTGAAGATCACCGCCGACAGGATCGCGCTGCGCGGCGTGGCCAGGTGCATCACGTTGAGCGCGTTGAGCGCCGGGTACGTGGTGGCGAACGCGGCCGGGATGATCGCGAAATACTTGGCGATGTCGTTGGCGATGGAGAACGTGGTCAGCGAACCGCGGGTGATCAGCATCTGCTTGCCGATCGCCACCACCTCGATCAACTTGGTCGGATTCGAATCGAGGTCGACCATGTTGCCGGCTTCCTTCGCCGCTTGCGTACCGGTATTCATCGCCACCGCCACGTCGGCCTGGGCCAGCGCCGGCGCATCGTTGGTGCCATCGCCGCACATCGCCACCAGGCGGTTCTCCGCCTGCAGGTCGCGGATCAGCTTGAGCTTGGCTTCCGGCGTAGCCTCGGCGAGGAAGTCGTCGACGCCGGCTTCTGCGGCAATGGCGGCTGCCGTGAGCGGATTGTCGCCGGTGATCATCACCGTCTTGATGCCCATCTTGCGCATCTCGGCGAAGCGCTCCTTGATGCCACCCTTGACGATGTCCTTCAGCTCGATCACGCCCAGCGCACGGTCGCCCTCGGTGACCAGCAACGGTGTGGCGCCGCGGCGCGCGATGTCTTCGGCCATGCGTTTGACGGCCGATGGAAGCGGCTTGCCAAGCCCATCGAGGTAACGCTCCACCGCATCCAGCGCGCCCTTGCGAATCTTCCGGACGCCGCCTGTCGCGCCTTCGCGTGACAGATCAACTGGCATGTCGACGCCGCTCATGCGCGTTTGCGCGGTGAACGGCACGAACTGCGCATGGCTGGCTTCCGGCAGCTGTTCGTCCAGGCCGAATTTCTCTTTCGCCAGCACCACCACGCTGCGCCCTTCCGGCGTCTCGTCGGCCAGCGAGGAAAGCTGGGCCGCCGTGGCCAGCGCACGCTCATCAATGCCCGGCGCGACATGGAAAGCCACCGCCTGGCGATTGCCCAGGGTGATCGTGCCGGTCTTGTCCAGCAGCAGCACGTCCACGTCGCCGGCCGCTTCCACCGCACGGCCGGAGGTGGCGATCACGTTGGCGCGAATCATCCGATCCATGCCGGCGATGCCGATCGCCGAGAGCAGCGCGCCAATCGTGGTCGGGATCAGGCACACCAGCAACGCGATCAGCACCGTCAGCGTGATCGGCTGGCCGATACCGGCCGCCTGCACGCTGTAGATCGAGTACGGCAACAACGTGGCGCAGGCCAGCAGGAAGATCAGGGTGAACTTGGCCAACAGGATGGTCAGCGCAATCTCGTTCGGCGTCTTGCGCCGCTTGGAGCCTTCCACCATCGCGATCATGCGGTCGAGGAAGCTCGCGCCCGGATCGCTGGTGATGCGCACCACCAGCCAGTCCGACAGCAGCTTGGTGCCGCCGGTGACGGCGCTGCGGTCGCCGCCGGATTCGCGGATCACCGGTGCCGATTCGCCGGTGATCGCACTCTCGTCCACGCTGGCCGCGCCCACCACCACCTCGCCGTCGCCGGGAATCTGCTCGCCCGGCTCGACCAGCACGTGATGACCGGTGCGCAATTCGCTGGACGGCACGAAGGTGATCGCGGCATGACGGTCGGCCGCCGCCAGCTTCTTCGCGATCACGTCCTTGCGCGAACTGCGCAGCGTATCGGCCTGCGCCTTGCCGCGGCCTTCCGCCAGCGCCTCGGCGAAATTGGCGAACAGCAGGGTGAACCACAGCCACAGGCTCACCAGGAAGATGAAGCCGGTGGGCGCCTCGCCGTGCCCGGCCAGCGCCTGCAACCACAACAACGTGGTCAGCACGCTGCAGACGAACACCACGAACATCACCGGGTTGCGGAACTGCAGCCGCGGCGACAGCTTGCGGAACGCGTCGGCGGCAGCCTTGAGAACCAGCTCGCGATCGAAGCCGCGAACGGTAGCGGTATGCGAAGTCATCGAAGATATCCCGAACGAATCAATGCGCCGACATCAGGTATTCGGCAATGGGGCCGAGCGCCAGCGCCGGCAGGAAGGTGAGTGCGCCCACCACGATCACCACGCAGGCCAGCAGCACGACGAATAGCGGCGTGTGCGTGGGCAGCGTGCCGGCCGATTCCGGCACGTGGCGTTTCGCGGCAAGCGAGCCGGCCATCGCCAGCATCGCGATGATCAGCGGGAAACGCGCCAGGAACATGCAAGCGCCCAGCAACACGTTCCAGAACAGGGTATTCGCCGAGAGTCCCGCAAACGCGCTGCCGTTGTTGTTCGACGCCGAGGTCAGCGCGTAAAGGATTTCGCTGAACCCGTGCGCGCCGGGGTTGGCAACACTCGATGCCCCCGCCGGTACCAGCACTGCGATGGCCGTGCCGATCACCACCAACGCACACGGCAGCAACACCGCCAGGCTGGCCATCTTCATCTCGTGGGCCTCGATCTTCTTGCCGAGGTATTCCGGCGTGCGGCCCACCATCAGCCCGGCGATGAACACCGCCACCACGGCGAACGCCAGCATGCCGTAAAGACCCGAGCCAACACCGCCGAAGATCACCTCGCCCAGCTGCATCAGCCACATCGGCACCATGCCACCCAGCGCCGTCAGCGAATCGTGCATCGCGTTCACCGCACCGCAGGACGCCGCCGTGGTGACGGCCACAAACAATCCCGTCGAAGCGATGCCGAAGCGCGTTTCCTTGCCTTCCATGTTGCCGCCGGACTGCAAGGCACTGGCATGCGCATCCACCGCCAATCCGTGCAGGGCGGGATTGCCCGCTTGCTCCGCCGCCACGGCACCGATCGCCAGCGGCACGAAGATCAACAGCATGGTGGCGAGGATCGCCCAGCCCTGCCGCGTGTCACCCACCATCTTGCCGAAGGTGTAGCAGAGACCACCCGGAATCAACAGGATCGCCAGCATCTCGATGAAGTTGGACAGCGGCGTGGGGTTCTCGTACGGATGCGCCGAGTTCGCGCTGAAGAAGCCGCCACCATTGGTGCCCAGGTGCTTGATCGCGATCTGCGAGGCCGCCGGCCCCATCGGCAAGGTCTGCGTGGTCACCGCCACGTTCTTCGTGACCGCGTGGCCGGAGGCATCCTGCGTCGTTTGCGCATAACTGGTGGTCTGCAGCACCGGCACGTCGACGTAAGGCTTGAGGTCCTGCACCACGCCCTGCGATACCAGCAGCAACGCGATCAGCATCGACAACGGCAGCAACACGTACAGCGTGCCGCGGGTCAGGTCCACCCAGAAATTGCCCAGCGCCTTCGCCCCATGTCGCACGAAGCCACGCACCACCGCTACCAGCACCGCGAGGCCGGTCGCCGCAGAGAGAAAATTCTGCACCGTCATGCCCATCATCTGGGTCAGGTAGCTCATCGTCGATTCGCCGGAATAACCCTGCCAGTTGGTATTGGTGACAAAGCTGATCGCGGTATTCATCGCCGAATCGGGCGACACGGCGCCGAAGTGCTGCGGATTGAGCGGCAGCCATGGCTGCACGCGTTGCAGCAGATAGACGGCCAGCAAGCCCAGCACGTTGAACGCCAGCACCGCGAGGGCGTAGCGCTTCCAGCCCATGTCCTCGTCGGCGCGGATGCCGCACACGCGGTAGATGCCACGTTCCACATGGCCACCGAAACGCGTCACCCGGTTGGGTGCCTCGGCGAACACCAGCGCCATGTAACTGCCGACCGGTTTCACCAGCAACAGCAACACGGCAAGGAACAGGCCGATCTGCAGATAGTCGTTGACAGTCATTCAAACCACTCCGGCTTGAGCAGGGCCACGCACAGGTAACCAGCCAGGGCCACCGCGATGGCGATGGCCGCGCCATAAATCAGCGTCATGGAAAAGTCCTTCAGGATGAGGCGCGCGAGTCAGCGCCGGCCAAGCCGATCGCAGATCAGCAGGAAGCCGAGACCGGCCGCGGCGAGCACGAAAATCAGCAGGAGATAGATGAGGTCCACGGAACGTTCTCCGTTGATGCAGTGGCGTGCACTGTAGGAACCGGCGCATAAGAAAGGGGTAGCCAAAGACCCCTGCGCCGTATAGAACGCGTAAAGATTTCGCGGTCAGCTATCGATGGGCCCGGCGTTGCGCACCGCCCGAGGAAAAAACGCCGCGCACGTCCGTGCCGCCCCCGCAAACAGCCGGGCAGCGGGAGACACCGGGTTTCGTTTCACTCGATCGGCGTATGCCGGTACTTGAACACGTCGCGCTGCTGCACCGCCGGCGCATCATTCGACCACGCATGGCGGATATAGCTGACCACGGCCGCAACGTCGGCATCGCTCAGCTTCTGCGCGAAGGGTGGCATCGAGTACGGCCGCGGATTGCCTGCCGTGGTCGGCGGGAAGCCGCCCAGCAGAACCGCGCGAATGGCATTGAGGCCGGAAGGATCGAGCACGGACGAATTGCCGGCCAGCGGCGGATAGACACCGGCCACGCCCTCGCCATCCTTGCCGTGGCAATCCGCACAACTCGCGGCATAGATCTTCGCCCCCTGATTCACCATCGCCGTCGCGGCCGGCACGGGTCCCGCGGGCGCAGGTGCCGCGCGCGGCGGCAACGATTGCAGGTAGATGGCGATCGCCCGCAGATCGTCGTCGTGCATGTATTGCGTGCTGCTGGCGACAACCTCGGCCATCGGTCCGAAGGCGGCGCCCTTGGCCGCTTGCCCGTTCTTCAGCAAATCGACGATGTCCTGTTCGGTCCAGCCCTGCAAGCCGCCATGGGCGCGACTGCTGAGGTCGGGCGCGTACCAGTCCTGCACCGGAATCCGGCCACCGGACAACGGCAACGCATGGGTGCCGCCGAACGCGCTGCGCGCGGCATGGCATTCGTTGCAATGACCCAGTCCCTGCACCAGGTAGGCACCGCGATTCCATGCCGCCGACTTGGTCGGATCAGGCTGGTACACGCCTTCTCGGAAATACAGCGCGCGCCAGGCCGCCAGCCCTTCGCGCACGTTGTAGGGGAAACTCAGGCCAAGCGGCCTGGCCGGCTTGTGCACCGGCGCCAGCGACTGCAGGTAGGCGAAGATGGCGAGCGCGTCGTCACGATCCACCTTGGTGAACGAGGTGTAGGAAAACGCCGGATACAGAAACTCGCCGTGACGACCGATGCCGTCGTGCAGCGCGCGCCAGAAATCCTCGAAGCGCCAGTCGCCCAGACCGGTGGCCTTGTCCGGGGTGATATTGGGGGTGGGAATGTTGCCAAACGGCGTGGGCAAGATCCGGCCACCGGCGAAATCCGCACCGCCCTGCTCGGTGTGGCAGGAAACACAGTCGCCGACCGTGGTCAGGTATTGGCCGCGCGCGATCAGCGCCGGGGCCTTCAGCGTGGCCGCACTGACCTGGCTCGTCGCGCCGGGCGCCGACTCATCACTGTGCCCACCAAAGAACAGCCAGCCGCCCAGCACGGCTACCAGCAGCACGATCAGGATCACCAGCCGACGTAGCCACTTCATGTGCCGTCTCCACCCTTGCCGGCAAGCACCCCGCAAACCAGCGGCGGCGTCACCGAACCGGCCGGCAACGCGTGCGTGTCGGCCGGCAGCTGGCGCGTGGCCAGCCACGCGGCAACCGCGCTGATGTCAGTCGGGGTCAAGCGGTTGGCGATTTCGGACATGCAATCCGGTGCCGCTGCGGCGCGCGTGCCGGTACGCCAGGAGCCGAGCTGCGAACTGATGTAGTCGTACGGCAGACCGACCAGGCCAGGAATGTCCGGCTCCACCCCAGTCAGCGACTTGCCGTGGCAGCGTTCGCAGGCAGGCACCTTCAGCGCCGGATCGCCTTGCGTGACCAGTTGTTCGCCACGCTGCAACGTGGCTGTCGGCAGGTGCGGCACCTGCGAGCGCTGGTAAGGCACCTGCTGCGCGGCGAAATACTCGGCGATCTCGCGCATGTAGGCCGGGCTCAAGCTGCGCACCATGTACTCCATTGGCGCGTACTTGCGCAGGCCATCGTGGAAATACATCAATTGGCGCGCCAGGTAACCGGCCGGCTTGCCGGCCAGGCGCGGAAAGAAACCGCTGCCCGGCGAGCCTTCGCCGTGCACGCCATGGCAACTGGTGCATGCGGCGATGCGTTGCTGCAGGGTATCGGGCACCTGCGGGGGCGCGTTGTCTCCCGGTGCAGCAGCCCGCAGCGGCGACAGCCAGGCCAGCAGGATGGCCAGCACCGCGGTGAGTACCGCTCCGCCGGCACCACGCCGATGCGAGCTCCCAACCTCGACCGTTTGCACTTTCCCGATACGCACGTTCATCCATCCAGTATACGAGCTGCGTTGCTCGATGCAGACAGGTAAGCTGCGAAGATGCGGCAGCTTGCCGCACGTCCGGAGGTTCCGATGATGCGTCCATCACTTGCACCCTGCCTGCTCGCCGCCCTGTTCGTTGCCGCGCCACTGGCCGCGCAGGAACATGACGATGCCTACGCGCCCATTGCCACCTTGCAGCAGCAGATGAAAGCCGGCCAGCTGAGCAGCCAGGCGTTGACGCGCAGCTTCCTCGAACGCATCCATCGCATCGATCAAAGCGGCCCCAGCCTGCACGCCGTGATCGAAACCAATCCCGACGCACTAAAGATCGCCGCCGCGCTGGACGCCAAGCGCACGAAGACAGACGGCCCGCTGTATGGCATCCCGGTCTTGCTGAAGGACAACATCGATACCGGCGACCACGAGCGGACCACCGCGGGCTCACTGGCGCTGGCCGCGGCGCCCGCACCCACGGATGCCACCGTGACGGCGAAGCTGCGCGCCGCCGGGGCGGTGATCCTCGGCAAGGGCAACCTCAGTGAATGGGCGTCGTTCCGTTCCTCGCATTCCAGCAGTGGCTGGAGTGGCGTCGGCGGACAGACCAAAAACCCCTACGCGCTTGATCGCAATCCGTGCGGCTCCAGCTCCGGTCCCGGGGCTGCGGTGGCCGCAGGCCTGGTCACGGTGGCGGTCGGTACCGAAACCGACGGTTCGATTCTCTGCCCGTCCTCGATGAACGGCATCGTCGGCATCAAGCCCACGCTGGGCCTGGTGAGTCGCACCGGCATCGTGCCAATCAGCCACAACCAGGACACCGCCGGCCCGATGGCGCGTGATGTCGCCGACGCCGCCACCTTGCTCACGGTGATCGCCGGCAGCGATCCGCGCGATCCGGCCACCATCGACGCGGACAAGCACAAGACCGACTACACCCGATTCCTCGATCCGAACGGCCTGCGCGGCAAGCGCATCGGCGTGGTGCGCCAGTTTGCCGGCAACGAGCCGAATGCCGACCGCGTGCTCGATGCCGCCATTGCCACGATGAAGGCCCAGGGCGCCATCATCGTCGACCCGGTGAAACTGCCGCACCTCAACGAACTCGGCCCGCTGGAAATGACCGTGCTGCTGTACGACTTCAAGCACGATCTCAAGGCCTATCTCGCCACCCGCACCGGCCTGAAAGTGCACACGCTGGCCGACGTGATCGCCTTCGACAAGGCGCATGCCGCGCAGGAAATGCCGTGGTTCGGGCAAGACCTGTTCGAGCAGGCGGAAGCGAAAGGCCCGCTCACCGACAAGGCCTATCTCGACGCGCTGGCGAAGGTGAAACGGCTGGCCGGCCCGGAGGGGATTGACGCTGCACTCAAGGCGCACCATCTCGACGCGCTGCTGGCGCCATCGGAGGGGCCGGCCTTCATGACCGACCCGGTGCTGGGCGACCATATCGTCAGCGGCGACCCCACCATTGGTGGCTCCTCGCAACCGGCCGCGATAGCCGGCTATCCCTCGATCGCCGTGCCTGCAGGCTGGGCCCACGGATTGCCCGTGGGCATCGTGCTGTTCGGTGCGAAGTGGAGCGAACCGACGCTGATCTCGATCGCCTACGGCTTCGAACAGCACACGCATGCGTGGCGGGCGCCGAAGTTCCTCAATACGGTGGATGGCAAACCGGTCGCCGAAGGGGCGCCCTGAGCACGCCATGTCCGAACCCATGCGGCAAAGCACGCTGACCTGCCCCGGCTGCGGTCATTCATCCATCGAAACCATGCCGACCAACGCCTGCGTGTATTTCCACGAATGCACGCACTGCGGGTTGCTGCTGCAACCCAGGCCGGGCGACTGCTGCGTGTTCTGCTCGTACGGCAGCGTGCCGTGTCCACCGGTGCAGTTGCAAAAACCGTGCTGCGGCTGAGCCCGCTGAAGCGATTCCTTCCGCCGCACCAGCCCGCGTGACCAAGCCTCAGTGCAGGTAGACCGTCGGCCCCAGCACCACGGCGAACCCCAGCGTCACCAGCACGCCCAGGATGACGATGGCATAGTTCCGGCCGACGGTGAAATCGCGTGGCGGCTCCGTGCACGGTCGAGACCACGCCACATTGAACAGGCCGGCCGTGCCGCCAAACGACGAGGCGACGGCCGACATCAGGGTGATCACGATCCCCAGCGGATTGAACAGGCTGACCAGCACCGCCATCGCGCCACCGACAAGGTAGATCGTCATGGCGGCCCTGCGTTGCACGTGGCGCGCCTGTTCGCCACCGCCGAGCATCGCGAACATCATCCGGATCGATCGCTTGACCACCATGATGTACGCGCACAGGCCGATCGCAAACATCAGCGCGCGCCACAACCAGGGCCACGGCAACGGCCCGATGCCGCCACCTGCCGCCGGGCCCCAGTCGCCCAGATTGGTGGCGCCGGAAAACATCCAGTAGCCTGCCGCGACCATGCCTTTCACGGTGAACACGATCCACAGCACCAGCTTCGGCAGGGGTCGCTGCACGAACCGCCATGCCAGGACCGCCAGCACGGCCACCACGACGTCCACGCCGGTACCCGCCATGGCCACGGTGCGCCGGCTCCACGCCCCGGTACCAGGACATTCGACGTAATACGCCCCCAGCTCGCTCGGTCGATGACCGCTGGCCACACAGACCAGGCCGTGCCCCAGCAATTCATGCGCCATGGTCAGCAGCGGCAACAGCAGAAGCGCCAGGCCCACCAGCGTCCACATGTCGATACGCGGTGTCGCAACCCGTTTATCCATCATGCAATCGGCTCCCCTCCAGAGGGGGCCATCATCTCGCATGAGGCAAATGCACCCCAGTGCACGGCGCATGGCACCGACATGACACTCGTCATCCGATGCCATTCACCCGCAGCGGTTCATCCCACCGATTTGCGCACGATCAGCATCGCCAGTTCCAGCGATTGCTCGTAGTTGAGCCGCGGGTCGACCATCGACTTGTAGGCACGTTCGAGGTCGGTCTCGGAGAGATCGCGCGCGCCGCCCAGGCATTCGGTGACATCTTCGCCGGTGAGCTCCAGATGCACGCCACCGAGCCGGGTACCGGCAGCCGCGTGGATGTCGAAGGCCTGGTCGAGCTCGCCGCGAATATTGTCGAAGCGCCGCGTCTTGTAGCCGTTCGAGGTACTCTCAGTGTTGCCGTGCATCGGATCGGCCACCCACAGCACGCGTCGTCCCTCGCGCTTCACCGCTTCCAGCAAGGGTGGCAGCGCCTCACCGACCTTGGCGTTGCCCATGCGGTGGATCAGGGTCAACCGGCCGGGTTCATCGTCGGGGTTCAGCGCATCGATCAGCGGCAACAATCGCTCCGGCGTCACCGACGGCCCCACCTTCACCGCGACCGGGTTGCGGATGCCACGGAAGTATTCCACGTGGGCACCATCCAATGCCGCGGTGCGCATGCCGATCCACGGGAAATGCGTGGACAGGTTGAACCAGCCCGGGTGGCGCGGCACCTGCCGCGTCAATGCCTGCTCGTAATGCAGCAACAGCGCTTCGTGCGAGGTGAAGAAATCCACCTTGGAGAAACCCGCGATCGGGCCGGCCAGCGTCTCCATGAAGCGCAGCGAGTCGCCGATCGCCGCAACCATGCGCCGATAGTCGGCAGCCATCGGCGAGCGCTCGACCCAGGTGAGATCCCAATACTCGGGGTGGCGCAGGTCGGCGAAGCCGCCGTCGATCAGTGCGCGCACGAAGTTCATGGTCAACGCGGAATGCGAATGTGCGCTGATCAATCGTTGCGGATCAGGCCGGCGCGCCTCAGCGGTGAAAGCCGGGCCATTCACCACGTCGCCACGGAAACTGGGTAGCGTCACGCCGTCGCGGGTTTCGGTGTCGGCCGAACGCGGCTTGGCGTACTGCCCCGCGAAACGGCCCACGCGCAGTACCGGCTGCTTCAGGCCGTGCACCAGCACCAGGCTCATCTGCAGCAGCACTTTCAAGCGATTGGAAATGATCGGACTGGAACAGTCGGCAAAGCTTTCAGCGCAATCGCCGCCCTGCAACAGGAAGCGACGACCCTCCTGCGCCTCGGCCAACGACTGCTTCAACGCCAGCACTTCCCAGGAGGTCACCAGCGGCGGCAGTTGCGCCAGCCGCGACGTGGCAGACGCCAGTTCCTCCGCGTCCTCGTAGCGAGGCTGTTGCAGCGCCTCGCGCCGCTGCCATGACGACGGCGTCCAGTCCGCGGCTGGAGACCCGGCTCGCATCGACTCGTTCATCGCCGGATCCCGATGGCACGGCGCATCCCGGCCCGGACCGACCATAGCCCGAGCAACACGAACCAGATCAACGACCACCAGGGCATCGACAAGCCCAGGATCGGCTGCACCCGGGCGCATTCGCCGGAACCGGTGAGTACCTTGGCCAACACGCCGATCACGCCGCCGTGGCTGGCGCGCGTCTCGAGCATGTAACCCAACGGCGCCCCGCAACTCGGCACCTCGTCGAGCGGCAGCGACTGGATCCACAAGTGGCGGCTGGCAATACCCACGCCGATCAGCGCAATCAGTACCAGCAGGACCACATAGACCCAACGTCCACCACCACGCGGCGCATGCAGGCCACCGATCAGGAAGACCACGCCAAGCACGATGAACACCACGCGCTGCAGGATGCACAGCGGGCACGGGTCCATCATCAGCACGTATTGCGCGTACAACGCGAAGCCGACCAGGCCGGCACAGACCACGAAGCCGGCGAGAAGACTGACACGGTACGACCAGCGCAATGGGTTCATGGACTTGCTAGGGTGATGGGAGAAGGCAAGACATTACCCGCTTGCCCGCACGCTGTCAGCAACAGCGACATTTTGCACCTGCCGAAAAAGCAAAACCCCGGCAGGTTGCCCGGCCGGGGTTTTGCATGGACGCATGGACGTCCGAATGAATCGAAAACTTACTCGGCGTCGACGGCCTCGGCCGCCTGCGGACGATCAACCAGTTCGACATACGCCATCGGCGCATTGTCGCCCGGGCGGAAGCCGCACTTCAGGACGCGCAGGTAACCGCCGGCACGCTCGCGGTAACGCGGCCCCAGCTCGACGAACAGCTTGCCCACGGCTTCCTTGTCGCGCAGGCGCGCAAAGGCAAGACGACGATTGGCGACGCCATCGTTCTTGGCCAGGGTGATCAGAGGCTCGGCGACGCGACGAAGTTCCTTCGCCTTCGGCAAGGTGGTGCGGATCAGTTCGTGCTTGAACAGCGACGAGGCCATGTTCTTGAACATCGCTTCGCGGTGGCTGCTGGTACGGTTGAACTTGCGGCCGGATTTCATGTGGCGCATGGCAAAACTCTCTCTGTCTGTTGTTATGAAAAACCGGCACCTGTGTCCGGCTTTCCGCGGTTGCCCGCTGTTCCAAGCCCTGTCAAAACGGGCCCTTGTGAGAAGTGCGGCCATGAATGGCCGTCTGTTGCTCTGGCGATCAGGAGATCGCATGAAAGGCCAGATCGGCCTTTGGTCGGGCAGTCAAAGGGGACTGCTCCAAATACGCAGCCAGGTGGCGGCGTGATCCGGCGGAACAGCCCGAAGGCCCCCGCCAGTTTGTAACTGCAGCGGCGACCCAAGGGTCGCCGCTGCATCAACATCAACCCAGCTGCATGCCGTGCGACAAGCCCGGCGGCGGCCAGTTTTCAAGCTTCATGCCGAGCGCGAGGCCACGACCACCAAGCACATCCTTGATCTCGGTCAGCGACTTCTTGCCCAGGTTCGGCGTCTTCAACAGCTCGACCTCGGTCTTCTGCACCAGGTCGCCGATGTAGTAGATGCTCTCGGCCTTCAGGCAGTTCGCCGAACGCACGGTGAGCTCCAGATCATCGATCGGACGCAGCAGCAGCGGATCGAAACCGCTCTTCTCGGCCTTGTCGGTAGCGCTCTCGCGACGCGAGAAGTCACCGAACACCGACAGCTGGTCGTTGAGGATCTCGGCAGCCTTGCGAACCGCGTCTTCCGCACCGATGGTGCCGTTGGTCTCGATATCCAGCACCAGCTTGTCGAGGTTGGTGCGCTGCTCGACACGAGCAGCGTCCACTTCGTAGGCCACGCGCAGCACTGGCGCGAAGGACGCATCCAGCTGCAGGCGACCGATCGGGCGCGCCTCGTCATCCGGGTGCTGGCGCGCGCTGGCCGGCTGGTAGCCGACGCCGCGATGCACCTTCAGGCGCATGTTGAGCGCGATGTCCTTGGTCAGGTGGCAGATCACGTGCTCGGGATTGATGATCTCGACCGTGTGATCCACGGTGATGTCGCCGGCGGTGACCACGCCCTTGCCCTTCTTGGACAGGGTCAGGGTGACTTCGTCGCCGGTATGCTGGCGAATGGCCACGTCCTTGAGGTTCAGCAGGACTTCGATCACGTCCTCCTGCAGGCCTTCGAGGGTGGTGTATTCGTGCAGCACGCCATCGATTTCCACCTCGATGATGGCACTGCCGGGAATCGAGGAGAGCAGCACGCGGCGCAGCGCGTTGCCCAGGGTATGGCCGAAGCCACGTTCGAGCGGCTCAACCACCACCCGGGCACGGTTGGCTCCAAGCTGCTCGACGCTGAGGCCACGAGGCCGCAGCACACTAGTTGACGAAACTGCCATGCAAGGCTCCGGTAAATTACTTCGAGTAAAGCTCGATGATCAGGGCTTCGTTGATATCGGACGGCAGGTCGCCGCGATCAGGCAGCGCCTTGAAGGTACCTGCGAACTTCTTCGCATCCACTTCAACCCACGTCGGACGCAGATCCATCGTGTCGAACACGGTGGCCGCTTCCTGCACGCGCAACTGGCTGCGTGCCTTTTCGGTGAGCGCAATCACGTCGCCCGGGCGAACCTGGTACGAAGGGATGTTGACCTTCTTGTCGTTCACCAGCACAGCCTTGTGGGCCACGAGCTGACGGGCCTGGGCGCGGGTGACCGCGAAACCCATGCGATAGACGACATTGTCAAGACGGCTTTCGAGCAGGCGCAACAGGTTCTCACCGGTGTTGCCCTTCAGGGTCGACGCCTTGCTGTAGTAGTTGCTGAACTGACGCTCAAGCACGCCGTAGATGCGCTTGACCTTCTGCTTCTCACGCAGCTGCACGGCGTAGTCGGACATGCGCATGCGCTTGTTGGCGCCATGCTGGCCGGGCTTGTTCTCCAGCTTGCACTTGGAATCCAGCGCACGGGCCGGGCTCTTCAGGCTGAGGTCCGAACCCTCACGACGGGCGAGCTTGCAGGTAGCTCCACGATAACGGGCCATGGGTAACTCCTTAGACTCGACGCTTCTTGGGGGGACGGCAGCCGTTATGCGGAATCGGCGTGACGTCAATGATGTTGAGGACCTTGTAGCCCAGTGCGTTCAGCGAACGAACCGCCGACTCGCGACCCGGACCGGGGCCCTTGATGCGCACTTCCACCGTCTTTACGCCGTAGTCGCCAGCGGCACGACCAGCCTTTTCGGCGGCGACCTGGGCAGCGAACGGGGTCGACTTGCGCGAGCCGCGGAAACCCGCGCCACCGGCAGTCGCCCACGACAGAGCATTGCCCTGACGATCGGTGATGGTGATGATGGTGTTGTTGAAGGAAGCCTGCACATGTGCCACGGCATCCGTGACGACACGCTTGATCTTCTTCTTGGTCTTGACCGGCTTTGCCATATTCGGAATCCGTTACTTCTTGATTGCGCGACGCGGACCCTTGCGGGTACGAGCGTTCGTCTTCGTGCGCTGGCCGCGCACCGGCAGGCCGCGGCGGTGGCGCAAGCCACGGTAGCAACCCAGGTCCATCAGACGCTTGATGGCCATGCCCACTTCACGGCGCAGGTCGCCTTCGACGACGTATTTGCCGATTTCCTGGCGCAGCTTTTCAACCTCGCCTTCACTGAGGGACTTGATCGGGGTGGTCGGGACCACGCCAGTTTCCTCACAGACCTTCTTGGCTCGGCTGCGACCGATGCCGTAAATGCTTTGCAGACCAACCCAGACATGCTTCTGGACCGGCAAATTGACACCCGCGATGCGCGCCATGATGTACTTCTCCGATGCGTTTCGTGCGCGGTAAACGCGCAATTTTAACCTGAATTACCTTGACAGGAAAGCCCTGCGGTACCCAGGCACCGCGCACTCCCCGATTTGACCAACTGCCCGCCGACTCAACTGCGCCGCAAATTGGCCTTCTTGAGTAGACCTTCGTACTGGTGACTGACCAGATGCGCCTGGATCTGCGCCGTAAAGTCCATCACCACCACCACCACGATCAGCAGCGAAGTGCCACCGAAGTAGAACGGAACATGCCAGTAGCTCTGCATGAATGTCGGCACCAGGCACACCAGCACCAGGTAGACCGCGCCAACACCCGTCAGGCGTGTCATCACGGCATCGATGTACTCTGCCGTCGAACGACCCGGCCGGATACCCGGAATCAGGGCACCCGAACGCTTGAGGTTGTCCGCCGTTTCCTGCGAGTTGAACACGATCGCCGTATAGAAGAAGGCGAAGATGATCACCAGCAGCGAATACACGATGTCGTACGTCGGCTCGCCCGGCGACAGCATCTGGGTCAGATTCTGCAGCCAATGCGACTGACTGCCGGCACTGAACCATGTCGCCGCCGTAGCCGGGAACATCAGCAGGCTGGACGCGAAGATCGGCGGGATCACGCCCGACATGTTGATCTTCAGCGGCAGGTGCGAGGTCTGGTTCATGTAGGCCTTTTGCCCGCCGGATCGCCGCGCGTAGTTCACGGTGATGCGCCGTTGCGCACGCTCCATGAACACGCAGAACGCCGTTACCGCCAGTACCAGGCCCACCACCATCAGCAGCTTCAACACCGACAGCTCACCGTTGTTCGCCATACCCAGGGTATGGGTCACCGCACCCGGCAAGCCGGCCACGATACCGGCGAAGATCAACAGCGAAATGCCGTTGCCGATACCACGCTCGGTCATCTGCTCACCCAGCCACATCAGGAACATGGAACCGGCGGTCAGACCCACCACGGCGGACAGCACGAAGCCGTAGCCGGGCATGTAGACCACCGGCATGCCGCCGCTGGACTGCTTCATCAATGCCATCGAGATGCCGAAGGCCTGGAACGCCGACAAGCCCACCGTGCCGAAGCGGGTATACATGGTCAGCGTCCGCTGGCCCGCCTGCCCTTCCTTCTTCAGGGCCTGCAGGCTCGGCAACACCGAACCCATCATCTGCACCACGATCGATGCCGAGATGTACGGGATCACGCCCAGCGCGAACACCGAGAAGCGCCCCAGTGAACCGCCCGAGAACATGTTGAACATGTCCAGCAGACCGCCGCTCTGACCGATCAGATTGGTCATCGCATCCGGATTGACGCCCGGCACCGGGATGAACGAGCCGAGACGGTAGACGACCAACGCGCCAATCACGAAGAAGATGCGCTGGCGCAGCTCCGTCAGTTTGCCGGTCGATCCGAGCGCTTTGCCCTTGGCTGCCGCCACCGTCAATTACTCCACGCTGCCGCCGGCCGCTTCGATGGCGGCCTTGGCACCGGCCGTCGCGAGCAAACCGGAAAGCTTCACCGCACGGCCGATCTCGCCCTTGGCGACGACCTTGACCTTCTTGGCGCGGCTGTCGATCAGACCGGCCTGATGCAGGGCGATCACGTCGATCACATCCGCCTTCAGGTTGGCCAGCTGGTACAGGAACACCTGCTGGCTTTCGGCCTTCATCTTCGAGCGGAAGCCGACCTTCGGCAACCGGCGCTGCAGCGGCATCTGGCCGCCTTCGAAACCGTACTTGTGGGTGCCGCCCGCGCGGGCATGCTGACCCTTGTGGCCGCGACCGGCCGTCTTGCCTAGGCCCGAACCGATGCCGCGACCGACGCGCAGGCGCGTCTTGCGGGAACCGGCGGCCGGCTTGATGTCATTCAGACGCATGATGCTTACTCCTCGACCCGGACAAGGTAGTAGACCGTGTTGATCAGGCCACGCACCTGCGGGCTATCCTTCAGTTCACGGACGTCGTTCAGCTTGTTCAGACCCAGCGCCTTGACGCTGAGACGATGGCGGCTCTGCACGCCGCGCAGGCCCTTGACCAGGCGCACGCGCACGGTGGCAGCGCCTTCGTTCTTCTTAGCCATGACCCAGCACCTCTTCCACGGTCTTGCCACGCTTGGCGGCGATCTGCTTCGGCGAGGCAATCGCCTGCAGGCCCTTGATGGTGGCGCGAACCAGGTTGATCGGGTTGCGCGAACCGACCGCCTTGGCCAGCACGTTCTTCACGCCCACCACTTCCAGCACGGCACGCATGGCGCCACCGGCGATCACGCCGGTACCTTCGGAAGCAGGCTGCATGTAGACGCGGGCCGCACCGTGGTTGGCCTTGATGGCGTACCACAGGGTGCCGTTGTTCAGGTCGATGTTCACCATGTTGCGGCGCGCGCGCTCCATCGCCTTGGAGATGGCCACCGGCACTTCACGCGCCTTGCCATAACCGAAGCCGACCTTGCCCTCGCCGTCACCGACCACGGTCAGTGCAGTGAAGCTCATCTGGCGGCCACCCTTGACGGTCTTGGCCACGCGGTTGACGGCGATCAGCTTCTCGAGCAGGCCGTCCGAATTTTCGCGATCGTTAGAAGACATGTTCCATCCATATGCCCAGCGAACCGGGACTTTGCTTGCGGCTGAGCCGCTTGGAGTTGTAGGTGTTTCTGGTGCAACCGGCATCGGCAAGGCCGACCCGGTTGCCGCAACATCAGAACTTCAGGCCAGCCTCGCGAGCCGCTTCGGCCAGGGCCTTGATGCGACCGTGATAACGGAAACCCGAGCGATCGAAAGCAACGCTCTCGACGCCCGCAGCCAGCGCACGCTCGGCCACGGCCTTGCCCACGGCAGCGGCCGCTTCCAAGTTCTTGGTGCCCTTCAGGCCCTCGGCAACCGACTTCTGCACGGTCGAGGCAGCCGCCACGACGTTCGTGCCGGAGGCGTCGAAAACCTGGGCATACAGGTGCTGACCCGTGCGATGCACCGACAGGCGGGCCACACCGAGCTTGCGGATATGGGCGCGCGTGGACTTGGCGCGACGCAGACGGGATTCGTTCTTGTTCATTGTCATAATTCCTTGGAAACGGATCGACCGTTACGCCTTCTTTGCTTCCTTCAGGGAAATCTTCTCGCCGGAATAGCGCACGCCCTTGCCCTTGTAGGGCTCCGGCGGACGGAATCCGCGAATCTTGGCCGCCACCTGACCCACGCGCTGCTTGTCAGCGCCCTTGATCAGGATTTCGGTCTGCGACGGCGTCTCGAGGCTGATGCCTTCCGGCGCCTCGAACACCACCGGGTGCGAAAAGCCCAGGCTGAGATTGAGAGCCTTGCCGGCCATCGACGCGCGGTAACCCACGCCGACCAGCTCCAGCTTGCGCTCGTAGCCGTCGGACACACCCTTGACCATGTTGGCCAGCAGGGCGCGCGCGGTACCGCCGAACTTGTCGTCGGCGCCCTCGGCGAGAGAAATGGTGGCGACCCCATTGTCCAGGGCAATCGACACGCCCGGCAGGGCATGGGTCGACAGCGTGCCCTTCGGGCCCTTCACGGAAATGCCGTCATCGGCGATCTTCAGTTCCACGCCCTTGGGCAGGGAAACCGGCTTCTTGGCAACACGGGACATCGTCGACTCCTTATGCGACCTGGCCGATGACTTCGCCGCCCAGGCCCTTGGCACGGGCTTGTGCGTCGGTCAGCAGACCGGCGGAAGTCGAGATGATCGAGATACCCAGACCGCCGAGCACCTTCGGCAGCTCGTCCTTGCCGCGATAAACACGCAGGCCCGAGCGGGAAACGCGGGAAATGGTCTCGATGGCCGGACGGCCTTCGAAATACTTGAGCTTGATCTCGAGCACCGGCTTGCCTTCCATGTCGGAGGCCTGGGCGTCGAGGATATAGCCCTCATTCTTGAGAAGGTTGGCGATGGCCACCTTCAACTTCGACGACGGCATGTTCACGGTCTTCTTGCCCGTAAGCTGGGCATTGCGAATACGCGTAAACAGATCGGCGATGGGATCAGTCATGCTCATGAAAACATCCTTCAGAGTGCACCGATATCCGATAAAACCGGAAATCAATTCAAATTGTGTGCCGGCAAGAAGCCAGCCTGCCTTGCGCAGACCGACGACTATAACAGCATTTCCAGGCTTTAGCGAATTTCGGGGCTGAAATCGCGCCACGGGGACGATACATCGTCCCCGGAGAAGGCTGCCACCGGCCGAAACCGCTAGCGCCCTGCAGGTTTCTTACCAGCTGGCCTTGCGCAGACCCGGCACATCGCCGCGCATGGTGGCTTCACGCAGCTTGTTGCGGCCAAGGCCGAACTTGCTGTAGACACCACGCGGACGGCCGGTCAACGCGCAGCGGTTGCGCTGGCGCACCGGGCTGGCGTCACGCGGCAGCTTCTGCAACTTGCTCTGGGCTTCCATCTTCTCGTCGTACGAGGCGGTGGAGCTGAGCACGATCGCCTTCAGTTCGGCGCGCTTGGCGGCGTACTTCTTGACGAGCTTGGTCCGCTTGATATCGCGGTTGACCATCGAGGTCTTTGCCATTGCTTATCTCTCGCTAATCAGTTGCGGAACGGGAAGCTGAAGGCTTCCAGCAGCGCCTTGGCTTCATCGTCCGTCTTGGCGGTGGTGGTGATGGAAATGTCCATGCCACGCATCGCGTCGATCTGGTCGAAATCGATTTCCGGGAAAATGATCTGTTCCTTGATGCCGAAGTTGTAGTTGCCCCGGCCATCAAAGGCGCGACCCGACACGCCGCGGAAGTCGCGGACGCGGGGCAGCGAGATATTGATCAGGCGATCCAGGAATTCCCACATCTGGGCGCGACGCAAGGTGACCTTGCAGCCGATCGGCCAGCCGTCGCGGATCTTGAACGAGGCGACGGAAACGCGCGCCTTGGTCGTGACCGGCTTCTGGCCCGCGATCTTGGCCATGTCGGCCACGGCGTTCTCGAGCACTTTCTTGTTGCCCGCCGCTTCGCCCACGCCCATGTTCAGCGTGATCTTGGTGATGCGGGGAACCTGCATCACGTTCTCGTAGCCGAACTTCTCGGTGAGCTTGGCTACGACCTGGTCTTTGTAAAACGTTTCAAGGCGCGTCATGACTTGTGTTCCTTACGCGTCCACGACCTCGCCATTCGAACGGAACACGCGGACCTTGCGCTTGTCTTCAAGCGTTTTGATCCCAACGCGTTCACCCTTGTTCGTGGCGGGGTTGAACAGCTGCACATTGGAGATATGGATCGAAGCCTCGCGCTCGACGATGCCGCCGGGCTGGTTGGCTTGCGGATTGGCCTTGGTATGGCGCTTGATCAGGTTGACGTTGGAGACGAATACACGATCGCCATCAACGCGCAGCACATCGCCGCGCTGACCTTTGTTCTTGCCGGTGATCACGAGGACCTGATCACCCTTGCGGATACGGTTCATGGTTCTGGTCTCCGCTCAGAGCACTTCGGGCGCGAGGGAGACGATCTTCATGAACTTCTCGCTGCGCAGCTCTCGCGTCACCGGCCCGAAGATACGGGTACCGATTGGCTCGAGCTTGTTGTTGAGGAGCACCGCTGCGTTGCCGTCGAAACGGATCAGCGAGCCATCGGGACGACGCACACCCTTGGCGGTACGAACCACCACGGCGTTGTACACCTCGCCCTTTTTCACCTTGCCGCGGGGAATGGCATCTTTCACGGCGACCTTGATCACGTCACCGATCGCGGCGTAACGGCGCTTGGAGCCGCCGAGCACCTTGATGCACATCAGTTCCTTGGCGCCGCTGTTGTCCGCTGCGGAAAGCGTGCTTTGCATCTGGATCATGTCTGCACCCTCCCTTAGACGTTCGCACGCGTGATGATTTCGATCACGCGGTGATGCTTGGTCTTGGACAACGGCCGGCATTCCGCGATACGCACCACGTCACCCTCGTTCGCGCCCATTTCATCCTGCGCGTGAAGCTTGGTGGAACGACGGATGATCTTGCCGAGCAGGCCGTGCTGCACCTGACGCTCGATCAGGACGGTAACCGTCTTGTCCATCTTGTTGCTGATGACACGGCCCTCGAGGGTACGTGCCTGCTTTTTGTTCTCGCTCATGTCCGCCGTCCCTTACTTCTTGCCGCCGAGCACGAACTTCGTGCGGGCGATGTCGCGCCGAACGCGGCGCAGCTGGTGCGGCTGGCTGAGCTGGCCGGAGCCCTTCTGCATGCGCAGATTGAACTGCTCCTTGCGAAGGTCCAGCAGGTGCTGGTTCAGCTCTTCGACCGACTTGTTGTTGATATCTTTGATAGCCATCACATCACCGCCCGGCTGACAAACTGGGTCTGCACCGAGAGCTTGGCAGCGGCCAGGCGGAACGCCTCGCGTGCCGTGGTCTCGTCGACGCCCTCGATTTCGTAAAGCATGCGACCGGGCTGGATCGGGGCGACCCAGAACTCGACGCTGCCCTTGCCCGCGCCCATTCGCACTTCGATCGGCTTCTTGGTGATCGGCTTGTCGGGGAACACGCGGATCCACAACTTGCCGCCACGCTTCACGAAACGAGTGATGCAGCGACGACCAGCCTCGATCTGGCGCGCGGTGAGCGCACCATGGGTGGTTGCCTTCAACCCGTACTCGCCGAAGCTGACGAGGTTGGAGCACTGTGCCAGACCGTCGTTGCGGCCCTTGAATTGCTTGCGGAATTTGGTTCGCTTGGGTTGCAGCATGGCAACTCTCCTTACTTCGCCGTCCGCTCGCGACGGCCTTCACCGCCCTCGCGACGCGATTCACGACGACCTTCGCCACCTTCACGGCGCGATGGTGACTGATCATCTTTCGACTCGGCCGATGCAGCCGCCAGGTCGAAGATTTCACCCTTGTAGATCCACACCTTGATGCCGATGATGCCGTAGGTGGTCTTCGCCTCGGCAAAACCGTAATCGATGTCGGCACGCAGGGTGTGCAGCGGCACGCGACCTTCGCGCGCCCACTCGGAGCGGGCAATCTCGGCGCCGTTCAGACGACCGGAGACGTTGATCTTGATGCCCAGCGCACCCAGACGCATCGCGTTGCCGACCGAGCGCTTCATCGCGCGGCGGAACATGATGCGACGCTCAAGCTGCTGCGCGATCGACTCGGCCACCAGCTGTGCGTCCAGCTCGGGCTTGCGCACCTCGCTGACGTTGATGTGCGCCGGAACGCCCATCAGCTTGCTGACTTCCTTGCGCAGCTTCTCGATATCCTCGCCCTTCTTGCCGATCACCACGCCCGGACGGGCGGTGTGGATCGTCACGCGTGCGGTCTTGGCCGGACGCTCGATCTGGATTTTCGAGATACCGGCCTGAGCCAGCTTCTTGCGCAGCATCTCGCGGACCCGCAGGTCGGCGGCAAGATACTGTGCGTATTCGCCCTTGTTGGCGTACCACTTCGAGTTCCAGTCCTTGGCAATGCCGAGGCGGATACCGGTGGGATGAACTTTATGACCCATCGTCTTCTATCCTCAGTCAGTCGCCAACAACGACGGTGATGTGGCTGGTGCGCTTCAGGATGCGCGAACCGCGACCCTTGGCACGGGCGAACATGCGCTTCATCGCCGGACCTTCGTCCACGAAAATGCGCGAGACCTTCAGCTCGTCGACGTCAGCCCCGAGATTGTTCTCGGCGTTGGCAACGGCCGACAGCAGCACCTTGCGAACGAGGTGTGCGGCCTTCTTGTTGGTGAATTGCAGCACGTCGCTGGCCCGGCCCACGGGAAGACCGCGGACCAGATCGGCCACCAGGCGCACCTTCTGCGCCGAGATGCGGGCGCTGCGCAGGATTGCTTTGGCTTCAGTGCTCATCACTTGCCCTTCTTGTCGCCGCCATGGCCCTTGAAGGTGCGGGTCACCGCGAACTCGCCGAGCTTGTGCCCGACCATGTTCTCGTTGACGAGCACCGGCACGTGCTGGCGACCGTTATGAATGGCGATGGTCAGACCGACCATCTCCGGCAAAATCATCGAGCGACGCGACCAGGTCTTGATCGGGCGCTTGTTGTGAGTGGAAACCGCAGTTTCCACCTTCTTCACGAGATGAAGGTCGACGAAGGGACCTTTCTTCAGAGAACGCGGCATGTCGGCTTCCCGTTACTTGGTACGACGACGCACGATGAACTGCTGCGTGCGCTTGTTGTTGCGGGTCTTGTAACCCTTGGCCGGCGTACCCCACGGGCTGACCGGATGACGACCGCCGGAGGTCTTGCCTTCACCACCACCATGCGGATGGTCGACCGGGTTCATCACCACGCCGCGAACGGTCGGGCGAATACCCAGCCAGCGCTTCGCGCCAGCCTTGCCGAGCTTCTTCAGGCTGTGCTCGGAATTGCCGACTTCACCGATGGTGGCGCGGCAATCGACCGAGACGCGGCGCATTTCGCCGGAACGCAGGCGAAGCGTGGCATAACCGGACTCGCGGGCCACCAGCTGCACGGAGGCACCGGCGCTGCGAGCGATCTGCGCGCCCTTGCCGGGCTTCATCTCGATGCAGTGGATCGTGCTGCCGACCGGGATGCTGCGCAGCGGCAGGCAGTTGCCGGCCTTGATCGGCGCGTCGCGGCCCGAAACCAGACGATCACCTACCGCCACGCCCTTGGGCGCGATGATGTAGCGGCGCTCGCCATCGGCGTAGCACAGCAACGCGATGTGCGCGGTGCGGTTCGGATCGTATTCGATGCGCTCGACCTTGGCGGCGACGCCTTCCTTGTCGCGCTTGAAATCGATGATGCGGTAGTGCTGCTTGTGACCACCACCACGGTGACGCACGGTGATGCGACCGTAATGGTTGCGACCACCCGTCTTCGACTGGGCCTCGACCAGCGGCGCGTACGGCGCACCCTTGTAGAGACCTTCGGTACGGACGCTTACCGCATCGCGGCGGCCCGGCGAAGTCGGCTTGTGATTGATTAGTGCCATCTCACGAAACTCCTAGCTCAGGCCTTGGCCGACACGTCGATGGTCTGGCCGTCGGCGAGACGCACATAGGCCTTGCGCTTGCCCTGGCGGCTGCCAGCGCGGGAACGGAAGGACTTCGCCTTGCCCTTGGTATTGACGAGGTTCACCTGCTCGACCTTGACGTCGAACATCTGCTCTACCGCCGCACGGACATCGGCCTTGGTCGCCACGGGGGCTACCACGAAGACGTACTGGTTGCTCTCGGCAAGGCGCGCGGCCTTTTCGGAGATGTGCGGGGCACGCAGCGTATTCAGAATGCGTTCGTTGCTCATGCCAGCCACTCCTCGATCTTCTTCACTGCATCGACGGTCACCACCACGTGGTCGGAACCGACCAGGCTGACCGGATTCAGCGCCATCACGTCGAGCACATGCACGTACGGGATATTGCGGGCAGCCAAGTACAGCGCCTCGGTGGCATCTTCCGACACCAGCAGCACGCGACCGGACACTTCCAGCTCGGCCAGCTTGGCGATCATCGACTTGGTCTTCGGCGCATCAACACCGAAACCCTCGACGACCTTCAGGCGACCCGCACGGTTCAGCTCGGAAAGAATCGAGCGAATCGCCACGCGGTAGGCCTTGCGGTTGACCTTCTGCTCATAGCTGCGGGGCTTGGCTGCAAAAGCCACACCGCCGCCAACGAAGATCGGAGCGCGGTAATCGCCGTGACGAGCGCCGCCGCCCTTCTGCTTCTTGAACTTCTTGGTGGTGCCCGACATCTCACCGCGGCTCAGCTGCGCCTTGGTACCGGCGCGACCGCCGGCCTGGTACGCAACCACGACCTGGTGAACCAGGGCTTTCTTGTACTCGCCGCCGAACACTTCGTCCGACACGCTGAGCGGCTTGGCGCCAATGACATTCAGTTCCATGGCGTCTCTCCTCAACCCTTGGTGGTCGGACGAATGATGACGTCGCCGCCGGTGGCACCGGGAACCGCGCCCTTCACCGCGATCAGGTGACGTTCGACGTCGACCTTGACCACTTCCAGGCCCTGCTGCGTGCGGTTCACGTTACCCATCTGGCCCGACATCTTCTTGCCCGGGAACACACGGCCTGGCGTCTGGCGCTGACCGATGGAGCCCGGTGCGCGATGCGACAGCGAGTTACCGTGGGTGGCATCACCCATCTTGAAGTTCCAGCGCTTGATCGTGCCCTGGAAGCCCTTGCCCTTCGAGACGCCGGCGACATCGACGATCTGACCGACGCTGAACACGTCATCGGCCTTGATCTCGGCGCCCACGCTGTACTTGCCGAGGTCGTCGGCGGACACGCGGAACTCCCACAGGCCACGACCCGGCTCGACTTTCGCCTTGGCGTAGTGACCCTTCAGCGGCTGCGTCAGGAGGCTGGCACGCTTGACGCCCGCCGCAACCTGCACTGCGCTGTAACCATCATTATCTTCCGTCTTCAGCTGGGTGACGCGATTCGGGGTGGCTTCAATCAGCGTCACCGGAATCGAGCGTCCATCTTCAGTGAAGAGTCGGCTCATGCCGCACTTGCGGCCAACCAGTCCGATACTCATCTTCGTATCCTGTCTATCGCTCAGCCGAGCTTGATCTGAACATCGACGCCAGCGGCGAGATCAAGCTTCATGAGCGCGTCCACGGTCTTGTCGTTGGGGTCGACGATATCGAGCACACGCTTGTGCGTACGGGTTTCGTACTGGTCGCGTGCATCCTTGTCCACGTGCGGAGACGTGAGGATGGTGTAGCGCTCGATCTTGGTCGGGAGCGGGATCGGGCCGAGAACCGTTGCGCCAGTGCGCTTGGCCGTCTCGACGATCTCGCTGGCCGAGCGGTCGATCAGACGATGATCGAACGCCTTGAGCCGAATGCGAATCTTCTGGTTCGCCATAACCGTGTCCTGTTATCGAAAGAACAAATACTGTGAATCGAGGGGCTTCTCACCACCTCGCACAATCCGGGAATTGCCATTCCACCACGACCATTTCTGCCATGGTGAACGGACAATCATACATGCTTCTCGCGCGAATGTCGCGTTTTTTTGACTACGCACGAAAAAACGGGTGGCTGACGCCACCACCAAAGGATCAGCACTAATGGCACTGGCCCTTCGGCACAACCCTCGCCCGCATTGACTGCGGGCGAGTTGCAACACCCTGTAACGCTTCAGCCATCCTTCCCGATGGCGGAATCAACCCGGCATCCATGCCAGGCTTCTCACAAGAAACGACTTACTTGATGACCTTGGCAACCACGCCGGCGCCCACGGTGCGGCCGCCTTCGCGAATCGCGAAACGCAGGCCGTCGTCCATCGCGATCGGGTGGATCAGGCTCACTTCCATCTTCACGTTGTCGCCCGGCATCACCATTTCCACGCCTTCCGGCAGGGTCACGGCACCGGTCACGTCCGTCGTGCGGAAGTAGAACTGCGGACGGTAGCCCTTGAAGAACGGGGTATGACGACCACCCTCTTCCTTCGACAGCACGTACACCTCAGCCTCGAAGTCCGTGTGCGGCGTGATCGTGCCCGGCTTCGCCAGCACCTGACCGCGCTCCACGTCGTCGCGCTTCAGACCGCGCAGCAGCAGGCCCACGTTGTCGCCCGCCTGGCCCTGGTCCAGCAGCTTGCGGAACATTTCCACGCCGGTCACGGTGGTCTTCTGGGTCGGGCGGATGCCCACGACCTCGATTTCCTCACCGACCTTGATGATGCCGCGCTCCACGCGACCGGTCACCACCGTGCCACGACCGGAGATCGAGAACACGTCTTCCACCGGCATCAGGAACGGACGATCCAGCGCACGCACCGGCTCCGGGATGTAGCTGTCCAGCGCGTCCACCAGCTTGATGATCGCCGGCACGCCGATCTCGCTCTGATCACCTTCCAGCGCCTTCAGCGCCGAACCGTGGATGATCGGCGTGTCGTCGCCCGGGAAGTCGTACTTCGACAGCAGCTCGCGCACTTCCATCTCGACCAGTTCGAGCAGCTCGGCGTCGTCCACCATGTCGGCCTTGTTCAGGAACACGACGATGTACGGCACGCCCACCTGGCGCGACAGCAGGATGTGCTCACGCGTCTGCGGCATCGGGCCGTCCGCGGCCGAGCACACCAGGATCGCGCCGTCCATCTGCGCCGCACCCGTGATCATGTTCTTCACGTAGTCGGCATGGCCCGGGCAATCGACGTGCGCGTAATGGCGGTTCGGCGATTCGTATTCCACGTGGGCGGTCGAAATCGTGATGCCGCGTGCCTTTTCTTCCGGCGCCGCGTCAATCGAGCCGTAATCCTTGAACTCGCCACCGAAGCGCTCGGCACCGACCTTCGTCAGTGCTGCCGTCAGCGTCGTCTTGCCGTGGTCCACGTGACCAATCGTGCCGACGTTGACGTGCGGCTTGGTGCGTTCGAATTTACCCTTTGCCATGACTCAAACCTCTGAGAGAACTAGTCCGATGGTGCGACCTTGGGTCGCCTGATCTGTTGTTTTCGCGATCACCAACGATCGCACCAGCTTTTTTTTGGAAGTGTGGCCAAGGATGACCACCCTTCGCTTGTGCGATCACGGATGATCGCGCGAGTTACGCCTTCTTCATCACCTGCTCGGCGATGTTGTTCGGCGCCTCGGCGTAATGGTCGAATTCCATCGTGAAGGTGGCGCGACCCTGGGTCAGCGAACGAATCGTGGTCGCATAACCGAACATTTCGCCAAGCGGCACCATCGCGTCGATGGTCTTGCCCGACGGCGTATCGTCCTGGCCCTGCAGCAGGCCGCGACGACGGCTCATGTCACCCATGACGTCACCGACGTAATCCTCCGGCGTGACCACCTCGACCTTCATGATCGGCTCAAGCAGCACCGGGCTCGCCTTGGCAAAACCCTGCTTGAACGCCATCGAGGCGGCGAGCTTGAACGCCATTTCGGACGAGTCGACGTCGTGGTACGAACCGAACACCAGCTTGACCTTCACACCCACCACCGGGAAGCCGGCCAGCGGGCCGCTGGTGATGGTCTCGCGCAGACCCTTTTCGACCGACGGGATGAATTCCTTCGGGATCACGCCACCGGTGATGTCGTTGATGAACAGGAAATCGTCCTTCACGCCCGGGTTGGCACGGTCCTCGTCGGTCATCGGCGACAGCTCGATCACCACGTGACCGTACTGGCCCTTGCCGCCCGACTGCTTGGCGTGCTTGTAGTCCGACTTCACGTCCGACAGGCGGATCGTTTCGCGGTAGGCCACCTGCGGCTTGCCGACGTTCGCCTCGACATTGAACTCGCGGCGCATGCGGTCGACCATGATGTCCAGGTGCAGCTCACCCATGCCGGAGATGATGGTCTGGCCCGACTCCTCGTCCGTACGCACGCGGAAGGACGGATCTTCCTGCGCCAGGCGGCCCAGGGCGATACCCATCTTTTCCTGGTCGGACTTGGTCTTCGGCTCGACCGCCATCGAAATCACCGGCTCCGGGAAGACCATGCGCTCGAGAATGATCACGTGATCCTGCGCGCACAGCGTGTCGCCGGTGGTGACGTCCTTCAGGCCAACCGCCGAGGCGATGTCGCCCGCGCGCACTTCCTTGATCTCCTGGCGATCATTGGAGTGCATCTGCAGGATGCGACCCACGCGCTCCTTCTTCGACTTGACCGGGTTGTACACCGAGTCGCCCGAATTGAGCACGCCGGAATAGACGCGGAAGAAGGTCAGCGAACCCACGAACGGGTCCGTCATGATCTTGAACGCCAGCGCGGAGAACGGCGCCTTGTCGTCGGCGGTGCGGGACACTTCCTTCTCGCTCTCGTCGACGCCGGTCACCGGCGGACGATCGGCCGGCGACGGCAGCAGATGCACCACGGCATCCAGCATCGCCTGCACGCCCTTGTTCTTGAACGCGGTGCCGCAGTAGACCGGGATGATTTCGTTGCCAAGGGTGCGCTGACGCAGACCGCTGACGATTTCGTCGGCGGAAAGGGAGCCTTCCTCAAGGTACTTGTTCATCAACTCTTCGGTGGCTTCGGCAGCCGACTCGACCATGAAGCCATGGGCCTCCTCGGCCTTGGCCTTGAGCTCATCCGGAATCTCGCGATACTCGAACTTCATGCCCTGGGATTCCATGTCCCAGTAAACCGCCTTCATCTGGATGAGGTCGACCACGCCTTCGAAGTTGTCTTCGGCACCGATCGGCACCACCATCGGCACCGGGCGCGCACCCAGGCGCGACTTCAACTGACCGACCACCTTGTCGAAGTTGGCACCGGTACGGTCCATCTTGTTGACGAAGGCGAGGCGCGGCACGCCGTACTTGTTGGCCTGGCGCCACACGGTCTCGGACTGCGGCTGCACGCCGCCCACGGCGCAGAGCACGAACACCGCACCATCGAGCACGCGCAGCGAGCGCTCCACTTCGATGGTGAAGTCAACGTGTCCGGGGGTATCGATGATGTTGAAGCGGTGCTGCGGCAACGAGCCATCCATGCCCTTCCAGAAGCACGTGGTGGCCGCCGAAGTGATGGTGATGCCGCGCTCCTGCTCCTGTTCCATCCAGTCCATCGTGGCCGCACCGTCGTGCACCTCGCCAATCTTGTGACTGACGCCGGTGTAGAACAGGATGCGCTCCGTGGTGGTGGTCTTGCCGGCATCGATGTGGGCCATGATGCCGAAGTTGCGGTAGCGCTCGATAGGAGTGGTGCGTGCCATGGGAATCTATACCTTTGCCGGGCTGCCATGCCCTGTCTGAAGCAGCCGTCGTGGCCACGTCTCTTGTGAAAAGTCCGGCACGAGGCCGGCTTGTTTCCTGATGACTGGTTTTCATCCTGCCGCCACGGGGGCGGCAGGGAAAAACACTTACCAGCGGTAGTGCGAGAACGCCTTGTTGGCCTCGGCCATGCGGTGCGTCTCTTCGCGCTTCTTGATCGCGCCACCACGGTTTTCCGAAGCTTCAAGCAACTCGGCAGCCAGCTTGCGCGGCATCGAGGTTTCGCCACGCTTGCGGGCGGCATCGATGGCCCAGCGCATGGCCAGCGCCATGCGGCGACCCGGACGCACTTCCACCGGCACCTGGTAGGTAGCACCACCGACGCGGCGGGACTTCACCTCGACCGTCGGCGCGATGTTGTTCAGCGCTTTC
The DNA here is from genome assembly GCF_041107475.1 of Rhodanobacter sp. FW021-MT20. Taxonomy (NCBI): domain Bacteria; kingdom Pseudomonadati; phylum Pseudomonadota; class Gammaproteobacteria; order Lysobacterales; family Rhodanobacteraceae; genus Rhodanobacter; species Rhodanobacter sp. FW021-MT20. The sequence goes on from NZ_JBGBPX010000001.1 coordinate 216,289, forward strand.
TCGACCAGAGCCACCGGCTCGGCATTCTTTTCGCCCAGATGATCGAGCGCACCGTAGACGATGCTCTCGGCCACGGACTTCTTGCCGCTCTTCATCACCATGTTGATGAAGCGGGCAATCAGCTGGCTGCCATGCTTGGGATCCGGCAGGATCAGACGGGCGGGATGTGAACCTTTACGCGACATGTGTTGAGTCCGTTATCTTTTTGCGGACATCGTGCCCGCCGGAAAAGCGGCCAACCCTGGCCGCACACTTCAATGGATTAGCCCTTCGGGCGCTTGGCGCCGTACTTGGAGCGCGACTGGCGACGCTTGGTCACGCCAGCGCAATCGAGGCTGCCGCGCACGGTGTGGTAACGCACACCCGGCAGATCCTTGACGCGGCCGCCGCGAATCAGCACCACCGAGTGCTCCTGCAGGTTGTGGCCTTCGCCACCGATGTAGCTGATGACCTCGTAGCCATTGGTCAGGCGCACCTTGGCAACCTTGCGCAAGGCCGAGTTCGGCTTTTTCGGGGTGGTCGTGTACACGCGCGTGCAGACGCCGCGACGCTGCGGGCTGCTCTGCAAGGCAGGCGAAGCGCTCTTGTAGGTCTTCGGGCTGCGGTTTTTGCGCACCAGTTGATTGACTGTCGTCATGCGAAGCTGTTCCTGGGAAACATAAAGGCAGACCGATGTGATCCGGTCTGCCAAGAAGCGGGAATTTAACATGGGCAGCCCGCCACAGGCAAGCAAAGCCCTGTCATCCCTGACCCGAACACGAGGCGCGTCCCTGCACCTCATTTCGTATGTTCAGCGAGCAATGTCCCGAACGGGTTTACTCGACACCTGCATCTGTACCAACGGGGGCATCCACATCGGAAGCCGGGGCCACAACGGAGCCGGAAAGCGTTTCGAGCTCCTGGGCGGTGAGACCACCCCGGCGTTGACGCTGCGCGTGGTAAGCCAGACCCGTACCCGCCGGAATCAGCCGACCGACAATAACATTTTCCTTCAGCCCACGCAAGGTGTCACGCGTACCACGGACCGCCGCCTCGGTAAGGACGCGGGTGGTCTCCTGGAACGATGCCGCCGAGATGAACGACTCGGTCGCCAGCGAGGCCTTGGTGATGCCCAGCAGCACCGACTGGTACTCCGCCGGACGCTCGCCCTTGGCCACGGCGCGGTCGTTTTCCTCGTTGATGCGCACGCGCTCGACCTGCTCGCCGCGCAGGTAGTGGCTTTCGCCCGGCTCGGTGATCTCGACCTTGCGCAGCATCTGGCGAATGATCGCTTCGATGTGCTTGTCGTTGATCTTCACGCCCTGCAGACGGTAGACGTCCTGGATTTCCTTGACCAGGTAGGCCGCCAACGGCTCCACGCCGAGCAGGCGCAGGATGTCGTGCGGGCTCGGCTCGCCGTCCACCACGGTCTCGCCCTTCTCCACGTGCTCGCCTTCGAACACGATGACCTGACGCCACTTCGGAATCAGTTCCTCGTGCTCGTTGCCGTCCACATCCTTGATGATCAGGCGCTGCTTGCCCTTGGTGTCCTTGCCGAAGCTGATCACGCCGGAGCGCTCGGCCAGGATCGCCGGCTCCTTCGGCTTGCGCGCCTCGAACAGATCGGCCACGCGCGGCAGACCACCGGTGATGTCGCGGGTCTTCGAGGTTTCCTGCGGGATACGTGCCACCACGTCGCCCACGCCCACTTCGACACCGTTCTGGATCGACACGATCGCGCCGGCGGGCAGGAAGTACTGCGCCGGCACGTCGGTACCCGGCAGCTTCAGCTCGCGGCCCTTGGCATCTTCCAGACGCACGATCGGACGCAGATCCTTGGCCGCGGTGCCGCGACGCTTCGGATCGGTGACCACCGCCGACTCCAGGCCGGTCAGCTCGTCGGTCTGGCTCTGCACGGTAACGCCATCGAGGAAGTCGATGAAGCGCACGGTACCGGCCACTTCCGAGACGATCGGATGGGTATGCGGATCCCAGTTGGCCACGGTCTGGCCAGCCTTCACTGCCGCACCATCCTTCACCGCGATGGTGGCGCCGTACGGCACCTTGTAGCGCTCGCGCTCGCGGCCGTTGGCGTCGATGACCGACACTTCGCCCGAACGCGACACCGCCACCAGGTGACCCTGGTTGTGCTGCACGGTCTTGAGGTTGTTGAACTTCAGCGTACCGGTGGTCTTCACCGACACGTTGTCCACCGCCGCCGCACGCGAAGCCGCGCCACCGATGTGGAACGTACGCATGGTCAGCTGGGTGCCGGGCTCACCGATCGACTGCGCTGCCACCACGCCCACGGCTTCACCCATGTTGACCAGATGGCCACGGGCCAGGTCGCGGCCGTAGCACAGTGCGCACACGCCATGGCTGGCCTGGCAGGTGATCGGCGAACGCACCTTGATCAGCTGCACGCCGGCCTGGTCGAGCTTCTCGACCATGGCTTCGTCCAGCAAGGTGTCGCGCAGCACGATCGGCTGGTCGTCGTCGCCGGGGGCGTAGACGTCCTCGACGGCCACACGACCCAGCACGCGATCGCGCAACGGCTCGACCACGTCGCCGCCTTCGACGATCGGCTGCATCAGGACGCCGTCCTCGGTGCCGCAATCGTCCGTGGTGATCACCACGTCCTGCGCCACGTCGACCAGGCGACGGGTCAGGTAACCGGAGTTCGCGGTCTTCAACGCCGTATCCGCCAGGCCCTTTCGAGCACCGTGGGTGGAGTTGAAGTACTGCAGCACGTTCAGGCCTTCGCGGAAGTTCGCCTTGATGGGCGTCTCGATGATCGAGCCATCGGGACGCGCCATCAGGCCACGCATGCCGGCGAGCTGGCGAATCTGCGCCACCGAGCCACGCGCGCCGGAGTCGGCCATGATGTACAGCGAGTTCATCGACTTCTGGTTGACCGTCTTGCCGTCGGCGTCGGTCACCTTCTCGGTACCGATGCCGTCGATCATCGCCTTGGCGACCAGTTCGTTGGTGCGCGACCAGATGTCGACCACCTTGTTGTAACGCTCGCCGGCCGTCACCAGACCCGACTGGTACTGCTGCTGGATTTCGACGACTTCCTTCTCGGCTTCCTCGAGGATGCCCTTCTTCTCGGCCGGGATGATCATGTCATCGATACCGATCGAGATGCCCGCGCGGGTAGCGAAGCGGTAGCCGGTGTACATCAGCTGATCCGCGAACACCACCGTCTCCTTCAGGCCGAGGCGACGGTAGCAGGCGTTGATCAGGCGCGAGATGGCCTTCTTCGACAGCTCCGTGTTGGCCAGCTTGAACGGCAAGCCCTCGGGCAGGATTTCGAGCAGCAGCGCACGACCCACGGTGGTTTCCACCAACGCAGTTTCAGTGGTACGCGTACCGTCCTCGGCGATGTCCACCTGCTTGATGCGGACCTTGACCTTGGCGTGCAACTGCACGGCACGGTTGTCGTAGGCGCGACGCACTTCGGCAATGCCGGAGAACACCATGCCGGCGCCCTTCGCATTGATCAGCTCGCGGGTCATGTAGTACAGACCCAGCACCACGTCCTGGGTCGGCACGATGATCGGCTCGCCGTTGGCGGGCGACAGGATGTTGTTGGTCGCCATCATCAAGGTACGCGCTTCCAGCTGCGCCTCGATCGACAGCGGCACGTGCACGGCCATCTGGTCACCGTCGAAGTCCGCGTTGAACGCGGTACAGACCAGCGGGTGCAGCTGGATGGCCTTGCCTTCGATCAGCTTCGGCTCGAACGCCTGGATGCCCAGACGATGCAGGGTCGGTGCGCGGTTCAGCAGCACCGGATGCTCGCGGATGACATCTTCCAGGATGTCCCAGACCATCGGCTCTTCGCGCTCGACCAGCTTCTTCGCCGCCTTGATGGTGGTGGCTTCGCCACGCGCCTGCAGCTTGGCGAAGATGAACGGCTTGAACAATTCAAGCGCCATCTTCTTGGGCAGGCCGCACTGGTGCAGGCGCAGGGTCGGACCGACCACGATCACCGAACGACCGGAGTAATCCACGCGCTTGCCGAGCAGGTTCTGGCGGAACCGGCCCTGCTTGCCCTTGATCATGTCGGCCAGCGACTTCAGCGCACGCTTGTTGGTGCCGGTGATGGCACGACCGCGACGACCGTTGTCCAGCAACGCATCCACCGACTCCTGTAACATGCGCTTCTCGTTGCGCACGATGATGTCCGGCGCGCTGAGTTCAAGCAGGCGCTTCAGGCGGTTGTTGCGGTTGATGACGCGGCGGTACAGGTCATTCAGATCGGACGTGGCAAACCGGCCACCATCCAGCGGCACCAGCGGACGCAGGTCCGGCGGCAGCACGGGAAGCACGGTCAGCACCATCCACTCCGGCTTGTTACCGGATTCCAGGAACGCCTCGATCAGCTTCACGCGCTTGGTGAGGCGCTTGAGCTTGGTCTCCGAACCGGTGGAGGCGATCTCTTCCTTCAGGCGGATCACTTCACCCGGAAGGTCCAGCGACTTCAGCAGCTCGTAGACGGCCTCGGCACCCATGCGGGCGTCGAACTCGTCACCGTGCTCCTCGACCGCTTCCAGGTACTGGTCTTCGTTGAGCATCTGGCCGCGCTCGAGTGCGGTCATGCCCGGATCGATGACCACGAAGGCCTCGAAGTACAGGATGCGCTCGATGTCACGCAGGGTCATGTCCAGCATCAGGCCGATGCGCGACGGCAGCGACTTGAGGAACCAGATGCGCGCGGTCGGGCTGGCCAGCTCGATGTGGCCCATGCGCTCGCGGCGCACCTTGGCCAGCGTCACCTCCGTGCCGCACTTCTCGCAGACCACGCCACGATGCTTCATGCGCTTGTACTTGCCGCACAGGCACTCGTAGTCCTTCACCGGTCCGAAAATGGCGGCGCAGAACAGGCCGTCACGCTCCGGCTTGAAGGTGCGGTAGTTGATCGTTTCCGGCTTCTTCACTTCGCCGTACGACCACGAGCGGATCAGCTCCGGCGATGCCAACGCGATCTTGATCGCGTCGAACTCCGGCGTCACGCGCTGCTGGTTGAACAGATTGAGCAAGTCTTTCATGCGAAATCTCCTGTGGCCGCGCGGCTCACTTGACTTCTTCCAGGTCGATGTCGATACCGAGCGAGCGGATTTCCTTCACCAGCACGTTGAAGGATTCCGGCATGCCCGCCGACATCTCGTGGTTTCCGTCGACAATGTTCTTGTACATCTGGTTGCGACCCTGCACGTCATCGGACTTCACCGTCAGCATTTCCTGCAGGGTGTAGGCCGCGCCGTAGGCTTCCAGCGCCCAGACTTCCATTTCGCCGAAGCGCTGGCCGCCGAACTGCGCCTTGCCGCCCAACGGCTGCTGGGTGACCAGCGAGTACGGACCGGTGGAACGCGCGTGCATCTTGTCGTCGACCAGGTGGTGCAGCTTCAGGTAATGCATGTAGCCCACGGTGACCGGGCGATCGAATGCCTCGCCGGTACGACCGTCATACAGCATGGTCTGGCCCGACTCGGGCAGATCCGCCAGCTTCAGCATCGCCTTGATCTCGGTTTCCTCGGCGCCGTCGAACACCGGCGTGGCCATCGGCACGCCTTCCTGCAGGTTGTTCGCCAGCGTGAAGATTTCCTCGTCGGTGAGCGACTTCAGGTCGACATGCTGCACCGCGCCGGAGACGTGGTGGTTATAGATCTGGTCGAGGAAGGCACGGATCTTGGCAACCTTCTCCTGGGCCTCGAGCATCTTCTGGATCTTCTTGCCCAGGCCCTTGGCGGCCCAGCCCAGATGCACTTCCAGAATCTGGCCGATGTTCATGCGCGAAGGCACGCCCAGCGGATTCAGCACGATGTCGACCGGCACGCCGTCGGCGGAGTACGGCATGTCTTCCACCGGCACCACGTTCGACACCACGCCCTTGTTGCCGTGGCGACCGGCCATCTTGTCGCCCGGCTGGATGCGGCGCTTCACGGCCAGGAACACCTTGACCATCTTCAGCACGCCCGGAGCCAGATCGTCGCCCTGGGTAATCTTGGCCTGCTTCTCCTTGAAGCGCTTGTCGAACTCCTCCTTGTGGCGCTTGACCTGGTCGGCCGCACGCTCGAGGAATTCCATCACCTCCTCGTCCTTGACGTTGATCTTGAACCAGTCGTCCTTCTTCAGGCCGTCAAGATAGGCATCGGTGATCTCGGTACCGCGCTTGAGGCCACCCGGGCCGCTCATCGCGGGCTTGCCGACGAGCTGGGTGCGCATGCGGTTGAAGATCGCGCCTTCGAGGATGCGGAACTGGTCGTCGAAGTCCTTGCGGATGCGCTTGATCTCGGTTTCCTCGATCTGGCGCGCGCGCTTGTCCTTCTCGATGCCGTCGCGGGTGAATACCTGCACGTCGATGACGGTGCCGTCCATGCCCGGCGACACGCGCAGCGAGCTGTCCTTCACGTCGGACGCCTTCTCGCCAAAGATCGCGCGCAGCAACTTCTCTTCCGGGGTCAGTTGGCTCTCGCCCTTCGGCGTGACCTTGCCGACCAGGATGTCGCCCGCCTTCACTTCCGCACCGATGTAGACGATGCCGGACTCGTCCAGGCGCGCCAGCGCCTGTTCGCCCACGTTCGGGATGTCGGCGGTGATTTCCTCGGCGCCCAGCTTGGTGTCGCGCGCAACGCAGGCCAGCTCCTCGATGTGGATCGAGGTGTAGCGGTCTTCCTGCACGACGCGCTCGGAGAGCAGGATCGAGTCTTCGAAGTTGTACCCGTTCCACGGCATGAACGCGATCAGCATGTTCTGGCCGAGCGCGAGCTCGCCCAGGTCGGTCGACGAACCGTCTGCCAGCGTATCGCCCACTGCCACGATGTCACCCACGTTCACCAGCGGGCGCTGGTTGAGGTTGGTGTTCTGGTTGGAACGGGTGTACTTGGTCAGCGTGTAGATGTCGACGCCGGCGTCGTTGTCGCCGACTTCGTCTTCGTGCACACGCACCACGATACGGCCCGCGTCGACCTGGTCGATCACGCCGCCGCGCTTGGCGGAGATGATGACGCCCGAGTCACGCGCCACCGCGCGCTCGATGCCGGTGCCGACCAGCGGCGCCTGCGAACGCAACGTCGGCACGGCCTGGCGCTGCATGTTCGCGCCCATCAGTGCGCGGTTCGCGTCATCGTGCTCGAGGAACGGCACCAGCGCCGCCGCCACCGACACGGTCTGCATCGGCGAGACGTCCATGTAGTCGACTTCGGACGCCGGGCGCAGCTCGGACTCGCCGCGGAAACGGCAGGACACGAATTCCTCGAGGAACGCGCCGTGCTTGTCCAGCGGCGAGTTCGCCTGCGCGATCACGTGGTCGCCTTCCTCGATCGCCGACAGGTAGTCCACCTTGTCGGTGACCTTGCCGCTCGCCACCTTGCGGTACGGCGTCTCCAGGAAGCCGTACTGGTTGGTGCGGGCGTACACGGCCAGCGAGTTGATCAGGCCGATGTTCGGGCCTTCCGGCGTTTCGATGGTGCAGACGCGGCCGTAATGGGTCGGATGCACGTCGCGCACTTCGAAGCCGGCACGCTCGCGGGTCAGACCGCCGGGTCCAAGCGCCGACACGCGGCGCTTGTGGGTGACTTCCGACAGCGGGTTGTTCTGGTCCATGAACTGGGACAGCTGCGAGGAGCCAAAGAACTCCTTCACGGCTGCCGCCACCGGCTTGGCATTGATCAGGTCCTGCGGGGTCAGGCCATCGGCCTCGGCCAGCGACAGGCGCTCGCGCACGGCGCGCTCCACGCGGACCAGGCCGATGCGGAAGGTGTTCTCGGCCATTTCGCCGACCGAACGCACGCGACGGTTGCCCAGGTGGTCGATGTCATCGACGGTGCCATGACCGTTCTTGATGTCGATCAGCACCTTCAGCACGTCCAGGATGTCGGACGTTTCGCCCTGCTCCTTGACCAGGTTCTGCGCCACGTCTTCCTTGCGATCGGCAAAGTACTTGTGGTCGTACAGCACGCCCGGACCCAGGATCTCCTTGCGGCCCACGCGACGGTTGAACTTCATCCGGCCCACGCCCGACAGGTCGTAGCGATCGAAGGTGAAGAACAGGTTGTAGAACAGCTTCTGCGCGGCATCCTTGGTCGGCGGCTCGCCCGGGCGCATCATGCGATAGATCTCCACCAGCGCCTCCAGCGGCGTCTTGGTGTTGTCAATGCGCAAGGTGTGCGAGATGTAGGCGCCGCGATCGAGGTCGTTGACGTACAGCGTCGGCAGCTTCTCGATGCCGGCCTTGCGGAAGGCTTCGATCTGCTCGGCGGTGATTTCGTCATTGGCCGAAGCCAGCAACTCGCCGGTCTGCGGGTCGACGATGTCGATGGCCAGGATGCGGCCCACCGGATAGTCGTCCGGCACTTCCAGCGCCGAGATGTTCTCGGCTGCCAGCTGGCGCACGTGGCGCGCGGTGATGCGCTTGCCGGCTTCCACCAGCACCTTGTCGCCCACGGTCAGGTCGAAGGTCAGCGTCTCGCCGCGCAGGCGCTCGGCGACGAGCTCCAGCGTGGTGCCACCCTTCTTGCCGAGATGGAACACGTTGTGCTCGAAGAAGATGCCCAGCATCTCCTCGTTGTTGTAACCGAGCGCGCGCAGCAGCACCGTCACCGGCAGCTTGCGGCGACGGTCGATGCGGGTGAACAGCGCATCCTTCGGGTCGAACTCGAAGTCGAGCCACGAACCGCGGTAGGGAATCACGCGGGCCGAGAACAGCAACTTGCCCGAGCTGTGCGTCTTGCCGCGATCGTGGTCGAAGAACACGCCCGGCGAACGATGCAGCTGCGAGACGATGACGCGCTCGGTGCCGTTGATGATGAAGGTGCCGGTGTCGGTCATGAGCGGAATCTCGCCCATGTAGACCTCCTGCTCCTTCACGTACTTGACCGCCTTGCGCGAGGCCGGGCTGTCCTTGTCGTAGATGACCAGGCGCACGGTGACGCGCAGCGGCGCACCGTAGCTCATGCCGCGGCTGCGGCACTCACGCTCGTCGAACGCAGGTTCGCCCAGACGGTAGTCGACGTACTCAAGTGCGGCGTTGCCCGAATAGCTGGAAATCGGGAACACCGACTTCAGCGCGGCGTGCAGACCCTTCTCGGCACGCTGCTTGGGCGTGACATGTTCTTGCAGGAACTCCCGGTAGGAGTCGGTCTGGATCGTCAGCAGGTTCGGCACGCCCAGTACGGGTGGACGCTTGCCGAAATCCTTGCGGATACGCTTCTTCTCGGTAAACGAGTAGGTCATGGTGGGTACCGCCTCGGTTCGCAGTGACGCCGGTGGTGCACGCACCGGCTAAATTGGGAAATCGGGAATCGAGAATGGGGAATCGGTCAGGCCGGCAACGGCGTACTGGACGACGATTCCCTATTCTCCATTCCCCATTCCTTCAAAAAACAGGCAAAGCCCGGGAGCTTACGCCCCCAGGCTTGCTTGACGCTGGATCAAACTGACAGCGCGCAAGGGCGCCGATTACTTCAGTTCGACCGTGGCGCCGGCAGCTTCCAGATCCTTCTTGAACTTCTCGGCATCTTCCTTGGAAGCCGCTTCCTTCACGACGCCGCCAGCTTCGGTCAGGTCCTTCGCTTCCTTCAGACCCAGGCCGGTGATGGCACGAACGGCCTTGATCACCTCGACCTTCTTGTCGCCGGGGCTCTTCAGGATCACGTCGAACTCGGTCTGCGCTTCGGCAGCCGGAGCAGCGGCGCCGGCGGCAGCCACGGCCACCGGGGCAGCAGCGGACACGCCGAACTTCTCTTCGATGGCCTTCACCAGCTCCATCACTTCCATGAGCGACTTGGCGGCGACGGCGTCAACGATCTCTTCGTTGGTCAGGGACATTTTGATTTACCTCTGGAAATGGATTCGGTTTTAAGTAATCGGCGAAATCAGGCAGGTTCGGCTTCAGCCGGCGCTTCGGCGGCAACTTCGCCACCACCCTGCTGATCGGCCACGGCCTTGACGGCACGGGCGAACATCGCGGCCGGTTCGGCCAGCACGCGGGCCAGCATGGCCAGCGCCTCGTCACGGGTCGGCAGCGAGGCCAGCACGTCAACGTGCGCGGCCGGCAGCAACTTGCCTTCCACCGAGACGACTTTCGCCTTCAGCTTGTCGTTGCCCTTGGCAAATTCCTTGATCAGACGCCCGGCAGCACCGGGTTCTTCCGTCGAGAATGCGTACAGCAGCGGACCGACCAGGGCGTCCTTGACGACCTCGAATTCGGTACCGGCCACGGCGCGCGACGCCAGCGTGTTCTTGACAACTTTCAGAAACACGCCGGACTCGCGGGCCTTCTTGCGCATCGCGGTCATCTGTTCGACCGTGGTGCCCGCATACTCGGCAGCGACCAGGGAGTGAGCCTTCGCGGCAACCTCTGCCAGCTCGGCGACTACTTCTTTCTTCTGTGACAGATTGAGAGCCATTGCACTCCTCCAAATGAACTCCGCTCACGGCTCCTGCCGCTTGCGGTCCTGGGCGACGCCATCCGTGACGTCGGGGACACTTGAGCATCCCGGGTGGTGGCCTTTCCAGAACAAAATCGAACACATTCCAGAAGGGACTGCACCATCTGCGCAGGTCGGCTCCCATGAGGAACCCGATTAAGCGACCTCGCTTGCCACGACGGCGATTCCCTGCCGTTTGCGAGCTCCCTGCCCGTCGTCGTGGCGCGCCTGTCGCGCCTGCGGTCTTTGACGGCGGCCGCGGCCGCATTGGCCGTGGCTACCCTCAAAAACTGCCTGCGCACCCGTCAAGGCACGCAGGACTTGGTTCTTGCCTTACTTCGCGGCAGCCGTGGACAGCGACGAGGTATCGACGGTCACGCCGACGCCCATCGTGCTGGACAGGGCAATCTTCTGCAGGTACTGGCCCTTGGCGGTAGACGGCTTGGCCTTCAGCAGGTCGGCGATCAGCGCGTTCAGGTTGTCCGCGAGCTGGGCCGCATCGAAGCTGGCCTTGCCGATGGTGGCGTGGATGATGCCCGCCTTGTCGTTGCGGAACTTCACCTGGCCGGCCTTGGCATTCTTGACCGCGGTGGCGACGTCGGCGGTGACCGAGCCGTCCTTCGGGTTCGGCATCAGGCCACGCGGGCCAAGCAGCTGACCCAGCTTGCCGACCACGCGCATCGCGTCCGGCGTGGCGATCACGCGACCGAAGTCGAGATCACCGCCCTGCATGCGCTCGGCCAGATCGTCCATGCCGACGGCATCGGCACCGGCGGCCTTGGCGGCCTCGGCCTTCTCGCCCGCCGGGCAGAACACCGCGACCTTGATGGTCTTGCCGGTACCGTGCGGCAGCAGCGAGGAGCCGCGCACACCCTGGTCCGACTTCTTCGCATCGATGCCCAGACGCACGGCCACGTCCACCGACTCGGCAAACTTCGCCTTGGCGTTGTCCTTGACGATCTTCAGGGCATCTTCCAGGGCGTAGAACTTGCCCGGCTGCACCGCGGCCTGGGCCGCCTTCAAACGCTTCGTGAGCTTTGCCATGTCTTAACCCTCCACCACAAGGCCCATGCTGCGGGCGCTACCGGCAATGGTGCGCACCGCGGCGTCCAGATCGGCAGCCGTCAAATCCGGCTCCTTCTGCTTGGCGATATCTTCAAGCTGCTTGCGGGTGATCTTGCCGACCTTGTCGGTGTTCGGCTTGGGCGAACCCTTGGCGACACCGGTGGCCTTCTTGATCAGGATCGTTGCAGGCGGGGTCTTGGTGATGAAGGTGAAGCTGCGATCGGAGTACGCCGTGATCACGGTAGGAATCGGCAGACCCGGCTCCAGCTTCTGCGTGGCGGCATTGAACGCCTTGCAGAATTCCATGATGTTCAGACCGCGCTGACCCAGGGCCGGGCCCACGGGCGGCGACGGGTTGGCCTGACCGGCCTTGACCTGCAGCTTGATGTAACCGACAACTTTCTTTGCCATTGGCTTTTTCCTCGCGAGTCCAGGCGCCTTGCGGCTCCTCGCGGCAACCATCCTTGCGTGGGAGGGAAACCCGCCATCCTGCGGATTTCTGAAACACGGACACGCCGGATCGAAAGATCCCGGCGTGAACCGCGCAGTTTAAAGAGTGACCAAGTTTTAAGCAAGCCCCGTGCCCGAAAGAGCAGGAGTAAGCGAAGAGGAGTGAGAAGTGAGAGAGAGCAGGCTTTCTCTCACTTCTCACTCCTCTCGACTATCTTCTCGCTCTTCAGGCCTTCTCGACTTGCCCGAACTCCAGTTCAACTGGAGTGGAGCGGCCGAAGATCAGCACCGCCACGCGCAGGCGGCTCTTCTCGTAGTTGACTTCCTCGACCACGCCATTGAAGTCGTTGAACGGGCCTTCGGTGACACGCACCATCTCGCCCGGCTCGAACAGCACCTTGGGCCTGGGCTTCTCGACGCCTTCGCGCACGCGGCTGAGAATGGTGTCAGCCTCGCTGTCGCGGATCGGCAACGGCTTGTCGGCGGTACCACCGATGAAGCCCATCACCTTCGGCGTCTCCTTGACCAGATGCCAGCACTCGTCATCGATGCGCGGCGCCTTGCCCTCGGTGTTGGTCTCGATCTGCACCAGCACGTAACCCGGGAAGAACTTGCGCTCGCTGCGACGCTTCTGGCCGCCACGCATTTCGATCACTTCCTCGGTCGGCACCAGCACTTCGCCGAACTTCTCTTCCATGCCGGCGCGCTTGATGCGCTCGTCCAGCGAACGCTTTACCTGGTTCTCGAAGCCCGAATAGGCATGGACCACATACCAACGCTTGCTCATGCCTTGTACCTCTGTCAGCCCAGTTTCAGCAGCCAGTCGAGAATGACCGACTTCAGGATCAGATCGATCAGCCCCAGCAGCAGCGACAACACGATCGTCACCGCGATGATGATGGCGGTGGTCTTGATGGTCTCTTCCCGCGTGGGCCAGACCACCTTGCGCATTTCGAACTGCGATTCGGCAATGTAGTTGCGCACACGCCGCCCCGGCCCGGTGAAGGCACCGATGGCCAGCGCCACGACCAGCCCGACGAGCAGGCCGATCAGTCGAACCGGCTGCGGGACGTTGCCGTTACCCAGCCACGTGTAGGCCACGATGGCAGCCACCAGGATCACGGCTGCCAGCGTCAGCTTGCCGATATCCCCGGCGCTCGCGCCCTTGGTCTGTTCCGCCTTGGTATTCATGCGCATCGTGCGGAGCCATTCGCCCGGACGACTCTTGGGCCGTCCCACCAATGTTCCGCCATCGTTCCTCGGAAGATGGCACGCCAGGAGGGACTCGAACCCCCAACCTGCGGTTTTGGAGACCGCTGCTCTGCCAATTGAGCTACTGGCGTACGTTGCTTGAGCTTTAAACACGACGGCGAGCGGCCTGAACCGCTCGCCCTCGCGACCTTCATTCCATCACGTTGCCGCGACGGCCAATGTTACTTGATGACCTTGGCAACCACGCCGGCGCCCACGGTGCGGCCGCCTTCGCGAATCGCGAAACGCAGGCCGTCGTCCATCGCGATCGGGTGGATCAGGCTCACTTCCATCTTCACGTTGTCGCCCGGCATCACCATTTCCACGCCTTCCGGCAGGGTCACGGCACCGGTCACGTCCGTCGTGCGGAAGTAGAACTGCGGACGATAGCCCTTGAAGAACGGGGTATGACGACCACCCTCTTCCTTCGACAGCACGTACACCTCAGCCTCGAAGTCCGTGTGCGGCGTGATCGTGCCCGGCTTCGCCAGCACCTGACCGCGCTCCACGTCGTCGCGCTTCAGACCGCGCAGCAGCAGACCCACGTTATCGCCCGCCTGGCCCTGGTCCAGCAGCTTGCGGAACATTTCCACGCCGGTCACGGTGGTCTTCTGGGTCGGGCGGATGCCCACGACCTCGATTTCCTCACCGACCTTGATGATGCCGCGCTCCACGCGACCGGTCACCACCGTGCCACGACCGGAGATCGAGAACACGTCTTCCACCGGCATCAGGAACGGACGATCCAGCGCACGCACCGGCTCCGGGATGTAGCTGTCCAGCGCGTCGACCAGCTTGATGATCGCCGGCACGCCGATCTCGCTCTGATCACCTTCCAGCGCCTTCAGCGCCGAACCGTGGATGATCGGCGTGTCGTCGCCCGGGAAGTCGTACTTCGACAGCAGCTCGCGCACTTCCATCTCGACCAGTTCGAGCAGCTCGGCGTCGTCCACCATGTCGGCCTTGTTCAGGAACACGACGATGTACGGCACGCCGACCTGGCGCGACAGCAGGATGTGCTCACGCGTCTGCGGCATCGGGCCGTCCGCGGCCGAGCACACCAGGATCGCGCCGTCCATCTGCGCCGCACCCGTGATCATGTTCTTCACGTAGTCGGCATGGCCCGGGCAATCGACGTGCGCGTAATGGCGGTTCGGCGATTCGTATTCCACGTGGGCGGTCGAGATCGTGATGCCGCGTGCCTTTTCTTCCGGCGCCGCGTCAATCGAGCCGTAATCCTTGAACTCGCCACCGAAGCGCTCGGCACCGACCTTCGTCAGTGCTGCCGTCAGCGTCGTCTTGCCGTGGTCCACGTGACCAATCGTGCCGACGTTGACGTGCGGCTTGGTGCGTTCGAATTTACCCTTTGCCATACGCGCTAAACCCCGATGGAGTGAATTGATGTGAAAGAAAAACCAATCCGATCGACACCGGATCGACACCCGCCGGTATCGTGCGAGTGGTGCTCATGACTGGAATCGAACCAGCGACCTCTTCCTTACCAAGGAAGTGCTCTACCGACTGAGCTACATGAGCAAAACTGTTGCCATCCTCCATGATGACGCAGACAAACCCGGCGTCCTGCCGGACTCTTCAAGAAAGCGTCGACTCATGCAGCAACGCATCAATCAACAGCACCCGACACTTGCAGTCGCAATGGAGCGGAAGACGGGAATCGAACCCGTGTAATCAGTTTGGAAAACTGATGTTCTACCATTGAACTACTCCCGCCAAGCGCGGAACTCATGCTGGTGGAGGGAGGTGGATTCGAACCACCGAAGGCGTAAGCCAGCAGATTTACAGTCTGCCCCCGTTGGCCGCTTGGGTATCCCTCCAACAAAGAACGCCTATTGTCGTGAGCACCCGGAAAACTGTCAATACTTGCAGCACGAAATCGAGGAAATTTCTTGCCGCGGATATCGATCTGACGCCACCCGGACCACCCGAAACAACACGCGCCTCCTGAACGAAGCCGCGCAGCATACCATGCATGCAACGATCCGCCCACGAACACCGAACCCCGGGCCGTCGTCACATGTCCGGCGCATCATGTCCGGACAACGCACATTTCGACCCGGATCATGGCGCCACGCTGGCAGAGCGCCACCTGCCAACCGGTCGTTACTGCACCAGCGGCGCCGAACGCAGCGCGGTTACCTGCTGCTCCATGGCCTTGGACAACTCCATCAACTGCTTCGCGTAGGCCTGCAGGCGCTGATCCTCCTCGTTGCGCGGCTCCCAGACCGGCACCTGGGTGGGATGGCCGTCCGGGCTGTCCAGTGCCACAAACACCATCACGCAACTGGTCGCCAGCCGCTGCTCGCCACTGCGCAGGGCACGTGCCAGCACGTCCACCGCCATATGCATGCTGGATCGCCCCGTATGGATCAGGCGCGCGCGCACCGTGACCAGATCACCGATCAGGATCGGCGCCACGAACTGGATGCCGCTGACCGAGACGGTGACGCAATACGCCCCGCTCCAGCCCACCGCGCAGGCATAGCCCGCCTGGTCGATCCACTTCATCGCCATGCCGCCATGCACCTTGCCACCGAAATTGACGTCGGTGGGCTGGGCGAGAAAGCGGAAAGTCACTTCGTTCTGCTGGCCTGGCATGTAGATTCCGTCGCGGGGTCAAGGACTGGGCCAACATTATGCCCGTCAGAACCCCGTCACCGTCGACGCATCAAGCAAAAGTTGCATGGGCGTGCTCAATACGCCATTCGGTGACAGGCGTTCCGGCCCGGTCGCGACAAACCCGAACCGCCGGTACACCGGCACCGCGCAACGGGAGGCGTTGAGTGTGAAACACCGTGTGCTCGCGCGCCGGACGGCGTCGCGCATGGTCCGCAGCCACAGGCGGCGAGCAATACCTCGCCCCTGGTAGCGGGTTCCGACGAAAAGCTGGATCAGGTGACTGTCGTCACGCATCGCAGCAACACCCACCAACGTGCCGCCCAGCCAAGCCAGATGGAAACGGCACCCCATGGCGATCCGCTCGCGAACTACCTTTGCACTCATCCGCTCAAGCATGGCGACCCCGGCATCGTGCGGCTGGTCAGGCAAAATCCAGCGACGCGCCACGCGGCGCACCAACACGCCGATGGCGCGAGCGTCGTCCGATTGACCCAGGCGCAGGGACAATTCAAGTGGCGGCACGCGCGACCTCGCTGGATTTGAGACGGCGCGATTGTGGCAGTCGTACCCGCACGAAAAAAGCCCCGCCTTGCCGGGCGGGGCTTTCTCATCCGGCAAGCCGAAGCTCAGACGTTGAACAGGAAGTGCAGCACGTCGCCATCCTTGACGATGTAGTCCTTGCCTTCCTTGCGCAGGCGCCCTGCCGCTGCCGCACCCGTTTCGCCCTTGTACTGGACGAAGTCGTCGTAGCCCACGGTCTCGGCGCGGATGAAGCCCTTTTCGAAGTCGGTGTGGATCACCCCGGCAGCCTGCGGCGCGGTGGAGCCACGCTTTACCGTCCAGGCACGCACTTCCTTCACGCCGGCGGTGAAATAGGTCTGCAGGTTGAGCAGCTTGTAGCCGGCGCGAATCACCCGATTCAGCCCCGGCTCGTCCAACCCCATGTCCTTCAGGAATTCGTCGCGATCAGCGTCATCCAGCTGCGCCATCTCTTCCTCGATGGCGGCACACACCGGCACCACTTCGGCACCTTCGACAAGCGCGCGGGCGCGCACGGCGTCCAGCAGCGGGTTGTTCTCGAAACCGTCGTCGGCAACGTTGGCGATGTACATCAGCGGCTTCAGGGTGAGCAGGAACAGGTCGCGCACCAGCGCACGCTCCTCCTCATCCAGGCCCAAGCTGCGCGCGGACTTGCCTTCGTTGAGGCCGGCCGACAGCTTCTGCAGCACCGGCTTCTTCGCCAACGCCTCCTTGTCGTTCGCCTTGGCCGCACGCTCGGCGCGATTCAAGGCCTTGTCCACCGACTCCAGGTCGGCCAGCGCCAGCTCGGTGTCGATCGTCTCGATGTCGGCGATCGGATCGACCTTGCCCGCGACATGGATCACGTCACCCTCGAAACAGCGCACCACGTGGGCGATCGCGTCGACCTCGCGGATGTGCGCCAGGAACTTGTTGCCCAGCCCTTCGCCCTTGGAGGCACCGGCCACCAGGCCGGCAATGTCGACGAACTCGACCGCGGTCGGGATGACTTTCTGCGGATTGACGATGGCCGCCAGCGCATTCAGCCGCAGGTCCGGCACCGGCACTACGCCAACGTTCGGCTCGATCGTGCAGAACGGGAAGTTGGCCGCGGCGATGCCCGCCTTGGTCAGCGCATTGAACAGGGTGGACTTGCCGACATTGGGCAGGCCAACGATGCCGCATTTGATGCCCATGGGAGCTCCGGAAATGAAAAATGAAAAATCGGGGTACGGAAAGTGCCAGCGCGGAACGCAACGCCCGGCTACCTGCTTCCGCCCTCGTTCGTATGCAACTGCTGCATCGCCTTGTCGAACTGCCCGTCCGTCGCCAGCGGCAGCACATCCAGTGCGCGGCCGATGCCGCCAAGGATCGCATCCTCATCCTGCGCAGATGGCCGCCCAAGCACCCAGCCCGTGACCTTGTCGCGGTGCCCGGGATGACCGATGCCGATGCGCAGGCGGTGGAACTTGCCGTGGCCGAGATGGGCGAAAGTGTCGCGCAGGCCATTCTGGCCACCGTGACCCCCATCGAACTTCAGCCGCACGGTGCCGGCAGGCAGGTCGAGATCGTCGTGTGCCACCAGGCACTGTTCCGGCTCGATCTTGTAATAGCGCAGCGCCGAGACGACGGCGATGCCGCTCTTGTTCATGAAAGTGGACGGCTTGAGCAGCCAGACCGGCTCGCCACCAAGCCGCACCCGAGAGGTTTCGCCGTGCAGCTTGCCGTCGAAACTCCAGCGCTCGCCCTGGCTCGCCGCAAGGGCGTCCACAAGCCAGAACCCGGCGTTGTGCCGGGTTCGGAGGTATTCGGCACCGGGATTGCCCAGCCCGACGATGAGTCGAAGTCCCGCCATGACGAAACCCGCAGGCGACCCGCGCCCGGCAGGGGCGCGGGTCGCCGCGGCTTACTTCTTCGGTTCCTCGGCGGCCGGCTTGGCCTCGCCCTCGGCCGCATCGGCAGCCGGAGCTTCCTCGACCTCGGCCTTCACCGTGTTGGCGGTGACCACGGCGGAGTCGTGGGAGGCGCCCAGGTGCAGCGCGGGGATCTCGACGCCGGCCGGCAGCTTGATCTGCGACATATGGATGATGTCGCCCGGCTTCAGGTCGGCCAGGTCGAGTTCGATGAACTCCGGCAGGTTCTTCGGCAGGCAGGAGATTTCCAGCTCGGTGAGGTTGTGCGAGATCACCACGCCGGAGGTCTTGCCGGCGGCCGACGCTTCCTGGTTCAGGAAGTGCAGCGGCACGCTCACGCGCAGCGCTTCCTTCTCGTTGATGCGCAGGAAGTCCATGTGCATCATCAGCTGCTTGAACGGATGCTTCTGCCAGTCGCGCACCAGCACCTTCTGCACCTTGCCGTCGACGTTCAGGTCGAGGATGGACGAGAAGAACCACTCGTGCTTGGCGGCAAGCAGGATGGTGTTGTGCTCGATCTGGATGTTCTGCGGCGCCTGCTCGGCACCGTAGACGACGGCCGGCACGAAGCCCGCATGACGCAGGCGGCGGCTCGCACCTTTCCCCTCGTCCTTGCGGCTCTGCGCCTTGATTTCATGTGTCTGGGACATTGCTTTACTACCTAGGTTGATGTTTGCCGCCTCGCGGCGACCATGTGACTTTCCCGCGACCAGGAAAGCCCGTTACTTCCACGCGACATCCATGCCGCGAAAAGCCAGGGATCAAAACCGCTCGTCCTGAGCGGACTTTCAAGCCATTTCCACGCGACATCCATGCCGCGAAAAGCCGAACATCAAGCACCGCTCATCCTGAGCGGACTTTCAAATTCTCAATCCACGTACAGCGAGCTGACCGACTCGCCAAAGGCGATGCGGCGAATGGTTTCGGCCAGCAGCTCGGCCACCGAAAGCTGACGGATCTTGGCGCACGACTGCGCCTCGGGCCGCAACGGCAGCGTGTTGGTCACCACCAGCTGGTCAAGCTGGGAGCCCTCGATGTTGCCGATCGCGGCACCGGACAGCACCGGATGCACGCAGTAGGCGATGACCTTGCGCGCACCGCGCTCCTTCAGTGCCGCCGCCGCCGCGCAAAGCGTGCCGGCGGTATCGACGATGTCGTCCACCATCACGCAGGTCTTGCCGTCCACATCGCCGATGATGTTCATCACCGTGGCCACGTTGGCGCGCGGACGGCGCTTGTCGATGATCGCCAGGTCCGCGTCGTCCAGCCGCTTGGCGATGGCGCGCGCGCGCACCACGCCGCCCACGTCCGGGCTCACCACGATCAGGTCGTCCAGCGAGTGGTGGCGCCAGATGTCCGCCAGCAATATCGGCGAAGCGTAGACGTTGTCCACCGGGATATCGAAGAACCCCTGGATCTGGTCGGCATGCAGGTCCACCGTCAGCACGCGATCGACGCCTGCGGCCCCAACCATCTTCGCCGCCAGCTTGGCGGTGATCGGCACGCGCGCGGAACGCGGGCGGCGATCCTGGCGGGCATAACCGAAATACGGCATGACCGCGGTGACGCTGGCCGCCGAGGCCCGCTTCAGGGCATCGACCAGGGCCAGCATCTCGAACATGTTTTCCGCGCTCGGCGCGCCGGTCGGCTGCAGCACGAACACTTCCTGGCGGCGGACGTTCTCCTCGATCTCGATCTGCACTTCGCCGTCGCTGAACTTGCCGACGAGCGCCTTGCCCAGCGGAATGCCCAGCCGATGAGCCACGTCCTCGGCCAGGGCGCGATGGGCGTTGCCGGTGAACAGCATCGGGGCTGGCGTATCCACTAGTGACTTCCTCTGAACTTTGGGGTTCTTGGCTTGGAATGGCTGGGGCGGCAGGATTCGAACCTGCGAATGCGGGGATCAAAACCCCGTGCCTTACCGCTTGGCGACGCCCCAGTATGACTCTTGTCCGCTTCCGACCCGTGCCGGCTCAAACCGCTTTGCGATGCCTTGCCAGTGCCTCGTGCAGGGGCGACAGCCCCACGCCCGCGGCCACCCAGACATCGAATTGCGCCGGGCATCGCCTGACCACCGCCTCCGCGCGTTCGCGCGAGACCATTTCCAGGAACACGCAACCGCCGCTGCCGGATAGCTGCGCACGCCCGAAAGCACCGAGCCAGTCGAGAGCGGCCGCCACACTGGGATGGCGAGCTCGCACGACGGGCTCGAAGGCGTTTTCTACCGTTTCGCCGGAAGCAAAGGACGAAATTGTCGCTGGCGGCGCATTTCGTGTCAATTCAGACGCTTGAAAAAGCGCCGCGGTGGGCACGTGCTCGCGGGGATTCAGCACCACATACCAGCGCCGCGGCAAGGTCATCGGCGTGAGCTGCTCGCCCACCCCCTCGGCCCAGGCCGAACGGCCACGCACGAAGACCGGCACATCGGCGCCCAGTTCGCGGCCCAGTGCGGCCAGCGCATCCTCGTCCAGCCCGGCGTCCCAGAGATGATTCAGCGCCACCAGCATCGTGGCGGCATCCGAACTGCCGCCACCCAGGCCGCCGCCCATCGGGATGCGCTTGGCCACCTCGATGTCGACCCCGGCTGCGACGCCTGAATGCCGCCGCAACAGACTGGCGGCGCGCACCAGCAAATCGTCCGCCTCGGCCACGCCGGGCACCTCGGTGCGGCGACGGATGACCCCGTCGGCACGCACGCGCAGGCGTACTTCGTCGCCCCGGTCGAGCAGGCGGAACACCGTCTGCAAGTCGTGGTACCCGTCCGCACGACGACCGGTGATGCGCAGGAACAGATTCAGCTTGGCCGGCGCCGGCCAGCGCGTCCAGCCTTCGGTCGACGGCCGCAGATAGCGGCGCATGTGCACCCGCAGGTGCATCGGAAAGCCGCGTTCGCGGTCATGTTCGCGGTGGGCCGCCTGGGCCGGGGTGTCGCGCGTCGGCTCGGTCACCTCGAAGCCGTGGCGCGCGTAGAACGGTGCATTCCAGGGCACGTCGGACAAGGTCCCCAGCACGATCGACGGATACCCTGCCTCGGCCGCCCAGGCACAGGCGTGCTCCAACAGTCGGGTACCGATGCCGCGCCGACCGTGGCTGGGCAGCACGTCCATCTCGGCGATGGTCGCCTCGCCGGCTTCGACGCCGACACCGACATAACCCACCGCATGACCGGCCTCGTCCAGCGCCACCCACACGCGACCGCGACCGATCGCGTCGGCCAGTGTCTCGGGATCGCTCGGGGTGCTGGCGGCATACGAACGCCACGCGGGGTGGCCGCGGAACAATTCCAGCGCCGCACACTCGATGTCACGCAGCGTATCGACCTGATCGAGGCGGGCGGGAACGATGGAACAGGCCATGGGCTGAAACTGCCGGCGTGCCGCGGAGCCTGCGGCAGGAGCGCGAAGTCTAGCAGCCAGTCGGAGCGCAGAAACCAGGCGCGGCGGGCGCAGCGAACCGGCCGCTACGCCAGCCACGCGTGCGCCCGCCCTATTCTTTCGCGCCGGGCGGCGTGAAGTCCCAGCTCTCCACCGACAACCGCACCTTGTACGGCGGCTTGGCGGCGAAAACGGTACTGGGCAAGGGCGGCTGGCGACTGGTGTCCCAGGCGCGGTAGTCGACCGCCCAGCCATCCTGCTGCAATAGCGACGGCAGCCTGTTCTCGCCGAAGCGCAACACGGCCGGACCGCTGTCGGCACGCAGGCCGAGTATCCAGGCGCGCAAATCGTGCAGCGGCACGTCCCAACCCAGCGCACGGCGCATCAACGCCTCCGCATCGGGACCGCGCAGCGGGCCGCCACGCAACCCGTCCAGCACCGCACCATCCGGACCACCACTGAGATGGAAGCTGACACCGCTGAGCGCCGGACCGCGCAACACGAAATCGTAGTGGTCGCCATCCTGGGTCCAGGTCAGGCTGCCACTGCCGCCATTGTGACCATCGGAGACGCCGAGCCGGCCCTCCAGGGTCCAGTGGTCGGCGTCCGCCAACTGCTTCTCGCGGGCCTGCTGCTGCCCGAGCAGGGCGGCATCGCCCTTGATCCGGACGGCCTGGCGCGGCGCACAGGCCACCAGCAACAGCGGCAGGCTCGCCGCCAGCAAACGGAAAGCGTTCTTCATGGGTGCAGCCGTTTCAGTGCGTTTTGCAGGGTGGCGTTGTGCGGATCCAGCTTGTGCGCCTCGGCGAACACCTGCTTCGCCTGCTGGCGATGTCCCTGCTTCCACAGCACTTCGCCCAGATGAGTGCCAATGTCGGCGTTGCGAGCCGCCTTCCATGCACCACGCAACACGGTGGCGGCCTGATCGAGGTGACCCAGCCGGTATTGCAGCCAGCCCCAGGAGTCGGCGATGGACGGATCATCCGGCTTGGCCGCGCGGGCCACGGCGATCAGTTTCTCGGCCTCGGGCAGGTCGCGGTTGGTATCGGCCAGGGTGAAGCCCAGCGCATTGCTGGCATCCACGTCGCCCGGCTTGATCTTCAGCAGATGACGCAGGTCGGCAATGGCCAGATCGGTCTTGCCGGCCTCGGCATAAGCCAGGCCCCGGCCATACAGCAGACCGGGGTCGTTCGGCACGACTTGCAAGGCATGGCTGAAGGCATCGATCGCCTCGGTATAGCGCTGCTCGCGCATGTACAGGTCGGCGTCCACCTCATAAGCCTGGCGAAGTTGCTTGGGTTGATCGAGGTAATCGGCCTGCATCTGGGCGAGCTGCTCGTGCGCCTGGGCCGACTTGCCCTGTTGCTGCAGCAGCACGGCGCTGCGCAGGTCGGCATCGAAGGCGTGCGGATCATCGTCGCTCACTTGGCTGTACCACTTCAGCGCATCGTCCGGATGCCCCAGCGTCTCGGCCAACTGGCCGAGCAGGTAGGCACCCTCGGTGCGCTGCTCGTCGGGAGACTGGCTGAGTTGCGCATAGATGCGCTTCAGTTGGGCCATATCCTTGGTCCGCGCCGCGAGGCCCGCGCGCATGGCGTAGGTGTCGGTATCCTGCGGGCCGTTTTCCAGTACGCGAGCGGCCTGGGCCGGGTCGCCGCTTTGATTCAGCAAGGTGGCGTAGGCCAGGCGCAGGTGGATGTCCTTCGGATCTTTCGCCTGCGCCTGGCGGAACAGCGCCATGGCGCCCTTGCGATCGCCGGCCTTGAACTTCAGCTGCGCCGCCCAGGCATAGGTTTCGGCGCTGTGGAAGCGCTGCATGGCGGCATCGGCGATGTTTTGCGCATAGGCGTGTCGACCGAGCTGTTCGCCCATCTCGCTCATCGCCAGCCACGCCTTCGGGTCGGCTGGCAGGCGCGCCGGCGTGGCCAGAGATTCCAGCAGGTGGCCCGCCGCGGCCGGATCGCGGCTGCCCAGCAGGACGCGGCCGAAATCGCGCCAGGCGTCCTTGTCACCACTACTGGTCAGCAATTCGAGCTGATGCCGGGCCTCGTCGGTGCGGCCCTCGTTCAACGCCAGTTGGGCGCGCATCTGGGCCAGCGGCGCGGGCTTGGCGCCCAGCGCCTGCCAGCGATCGAGCGCCCGCTCCGCGCCGGCGTTGTCATGCACGGCAATGGCCAGCGCGGCGGCCTGCCCGGCCACGCGAGGATCGTCGGACAGCGGCATGGCCTTGCCGTAGGCCGCGGCCGCTGCCTTGAGATCGGTATGCGCCAGCGCCATCTCACCGGTCAATAGTTGTGCCATCAGACTATGATCGGCATCGGGCGTGGCCACGGTCAGCCGCGCCAGAGGTTGTGGCGGTATCGGCGCCCGGGATGGCGACGTGGTCGGTACGGCGGCACAGCCGGCCAGCCCGACGAAAACCGCGCCACTGGCCGCAAAATGCCGCAGTTGCTTGAACTTGAAGACACCGCTCAGCACACTATTCACCCATCCATCCGTCGGTTTCGGCCCAGTCGGCCTCGTTGAAGTCTACGCTGCCGGATGCCCGTCGCCTTGAGTCGCCACGCACCATGCCGTTGATCGCCCTCGGGCTCAATCACCTTACCGCGCCGGTCAGCCTGCGCGAGCAAGTGGCGTTCGACACGGACGCCGCCGGCACGGCGCTGCGTGAACTGGCGCACGAACCGGGCGTGGACGAGGCGATGATCCTGTCCACCTGCAACCGCACCGAGTTGTACGTCAGCGTGGCGGCGGGGGCGGAACAGGTACCGGAGCACTGGCTCAATCGTCATCATCACTTGACCCCGGGCAAGCTGGACGAGTTCCTGTATCGCCACGACGAGGACGCCGCCGTGCGGCACATGTTCCGCGTCGCCACCGGATTGGACTCGATGGTGCTGGGCGAGCCGCAAATCCTCGGCCAGGTGAAGGATGCCTACCAGATCGCGCGCGACGCGCAGGCACTGAAGGCGCCGATGGACCGGCTGCTGCAGCACACCTTTGCCGTGGCCAAGCGCGTGCGCACCGATACCCGCATCGGCGCGCATACCGTGTCGGTGGCGTTCACCGCGGTGCGCCTGGCCGAACAGGTATTCACCGACCTTAAGCAGGCCTGCGTGCTGCTGCTGGGCGCGGGCGACACCATCGAACTGGCCGCGCGCCACCTGGTCGACAAGCAGGTGCGTCGACTGATCGTGGCCAACCGCACGCTGGAGAACGCCCAGGAATTGGCCGGCCACCACGGCGGCTATGCCATTTCGCTGGCCGACCTGCCGCAGCACCTGGCCGAGGCGGATATCGTGATCGCCTCCACCGCCTCGCGACAGCCCATCCTCACCAAGGCGATGGTCGAGCGGGCCATCGCCGCGCGCCGCCGTCGCCCGATGTTCCTGGTCGACATCGCCATGCCGCGCGACATCGAGCCGAGCGTGGGCGAACTGAGCGACGTGTTCCTCTACGGCATCGACGACCTGCGCCAGGTGATCGACGACAACCGTCGCTCGCGCGAGGCCGCCGCGCGCGAGGCCGATGCCATCATCGATCTGCAAGTAGAACGCTACATGGCGTGGCGCCGCGCGCTCACGCTGAAGAACCCGGCACTGGATCTGCGCCATCACGCCGAGCTGTACCGCGACGAGGTGCTGGCCAAGGCGCAATCGATGATTGCGCGCGGCAAACCGGCCGACGAGGCCCTGGCCTTCCTCGCCAACACCCTCACCAACAAGCTGTTGCACCACCCCAGCGCACGCCTGCGCGAAGCCACGATGAGCGGCGACCTGGACCTGCTGCACGCTGCCGAGCGGCTGTATGGGCTGGATCAGGAAACGAGTGGCGAGGAGTGAGATGAGAGAAAGCATCATCTCATCCTTTACTCTCTTCTCCCTCCTCTCCACTCACTCCTCGTTTCAATGACTCCTTCGATTCGCCGCAAACTGGAAGCGCTTGCCGAACGGCACGAGGAAATCGGCCTGCTGCTGGCGCAGCCCGACGTGCTCACCGACAACACGCGCTTTCGCCAACTGTCGCGCGAATACGCCCAGCTCGAACCGGTGGTCGGCGCCCTGCACGAGCACGAACAGGCCGGCCGTGAGCTGGTCGATGCGCGCGCGATGCTGGATGACCCCGAACTGCGCGAGATGGCGGCCGATGACGTCACCCGGCTGGAGCAGCGCCTGCTCGACCTGGACGACGAGCTGCAGATCCTGCTGTTGCCGACCGATCCGCGCGACGAGGCCAACCTGTTCCTGGAAGTGCGCGCCGGCACCGGCGGCGACGAGGCGGCGATCTTCGCCGGCGACCTGTTCCGCATGTACGCGCGCTATGCCGAACGCAAGCGCTGGCACGTGGAAATTCTCAGCGAGAATTCCGGCGAACACGGCGGCTACAAGGAAATCGTGGCACGCGTGGAAGGCAAGGGTGCGTTCTCGCGGTTGAAGTTCGAGTCGGGCACGCATCGCGTACAGCGCGTGCCGGAAACCGAATCGCAGGGTCGCATCCACACCTCCGCCGCCACCGTGGCGATCCTGCCCGAGATCGACGAGATCAACGACATCGAGATCAATCCCGCCGACCTGAAGGTCGACACCTTCCGCGCCTCCGGTGCCGGCGGCCAGCACGTCAACAAGACCGACTCGGCGATCCGCATCACCCACCTGCCCAGTGGCACCGTGGTGGAATGCCAGGACGAGCGCAGCCAGCACAAGAACCGCGCCCGCGCGATGAGCCTGCTGAAGGCGCGCCTGCTCGACGAGGCCCAGGGAAAACAGGCTGCAGCGCAAGCACAGGAGCGCCGCCTTCAGGTAGGCTCGGGCGACCGCAGCCAGCGCATCCGCACCTACAACTTTCCGCAGGGACGCATCACCGACCACCGCATCAACCTCACGCTGTACCGGCTTCCCGAGGTGATCGGCGGCGATCTCGACGAACTGGTCGACGCGCTGGTGCGCGAACACCAGGCCGACGAACTGAAATCGCTGGCCGGTACCTGATGCCAACGACTCCGACGAACGTTCCCGCATGAACATCGCCATTCCCGCCAACCTCCCGAACACCTTGCAGCAATTGACCGACCTGCTGCAGCGCGGCGAGGATGCCCAGGCGTTGGCGTTCGCCGCACGCGCACGGCGTGACTTCCCGGTGGCGCACGAACTGATCCGCCTGCATGCGATTGCGCTGCTTCGCTGCAACCGCCGCGATGACGCCCGCCTGGCGCTCAATCGTGCCGCCGAGCTGGCGCCACAGAGTGTCGAAATCCAATGCAACCTCGCCACGCTGGCGCTGGAAGACGGCCAGGTGGATGCCGCGATCGAGCGTTTGCGTGCCGCGTTGCGCCGCACGCCCGGCCACCCGGCGATCCTGCACGGGCTCGGCACTTCGCTGATGGCCGCCGCCCGCTTCGAGCAGGCCCGCGAAGCGTTCGCCATGGCCACCCATGGTGCACCCGAGCATCCCGGTCTGCGTCTCAACCTGGCGGCGGCGGAACTGGAGCTGGGCCATCCCGCCCAAGCCGAAACGCATGTGCGCGAAGCGCTGCAAATGGCGCCGGAGCTCGATGCCGCGCATGCCCTGCTCGGCTATACCCTGCGCGCGCAGAACCGCCCCGGCGAAGCAGCCGAAGCATGGCTGCACGCCGAGCGCGCCGCACCGCGCAACCCGGTCTATCCCTACGAGGCCGGCCTGATGCTGGACGAGATCGGTCGCCTTGGCGAAGCCGCCGCGGCGTGGAAGCGCGCGCTGCACATCGATCCCGAGATCACGCCGGCGCTGGGTCAATGGCTGTTCGCACAACGTCGCCGTTGCGACTGGCACGAGCTGGACGCGCTCGCCGAACGCGTGCGTAGCGCCGTCGCCGAGCGCCGCCCCGGCATCGGCCCGTTCGCCTTCCTTGCCGAGGATGCCGATGCCGCCGCACAACACCTGTGCGCCACCAGCTACGCGACACTGATCGCCCAGCGCACCGCGCCGATACGCCGCCAGCTCGACCTGAAACACACCCTGCCCGCACCCGGCGCACCGATTCGCCTCGGCCTGGTCGCCGACGGCTTCGGCGAACACGCCACCGGGCTGCTGCTGGTGGCGATGATCGAGGCACTGGCGGACAGCGGGCTGGATATCCACCTGTTCGCGACCACGCCCGACGACGATGGCGCGATCCGTCGCCGCCTCGCCACCGCCGCCACGCTGCACGACCTGTCGGGACTGAACGCGCCGCAATCCGCGCAGCGCATCCACGCGGCGGCCATCGAGGTGTTGTTCGACCTCAACGGCTACTGCGGCAAGGACAACGCCGAACTGATGTCGCTGCGCCCCGCACCGGTGCAGGTGAACTGGCTGGCCTACCCGGGGACATCGGGGGCGCCGTGGATGGATTACCTGCTGGCCGACGCCGTGGTGCTGCCCCCTGCCCTGCGCCCGCACGTCAGCGAGAAACTGCTGCGCCTGCCGCGTTGCTACCAGCCCAGCGACACGACCCGGGTCCCCGGCGAGCCACTGACCCGCGCCTACTGCGGACTGCCTGCCGAAGGCATGGTGTTCGCCTGCTTCAACAACAGTTACAAGATCAACCCCGCCGCGTTCGCGCGCTTCATGCTGATCCTGCAGCAGGTGCCGGACAGCGTGCTGTGGTTGCTCTCCGGGCCGGACGGGGCGAACGGTCGCCTGCGCGCCGCGGCCGCCGCGCTGGACGTGGCGCCGGAACGACTGGTGTTCCTGCCGCACTTGCCGCATGCCGAGTACCTGGCCTGCTACGCCCACGCCGACCTGTTCCTCGACACGCTGCCGTACAACGCCCACACCACCGCATCGGATGCGTTGTGGGCCGGCTGCCCCGTGCTCAGCTGGTGCGGCGACACCTTCGCCGGGCGCGTGGCCGCCAGTCTGTTGCAACACATCGGACTGCCCGAGCTGGTGGTGGACGACGAGGAAAACTTCATCGCCACCGCCGTGCAACTGGGCAACAATCGCCTGGCCCGCGTGGCATTGCGCCATTACCTGGCGCAGCAGCGCGACGGCAACCCGCTGTTCGACATGGCGGGCTTCGCTGCCGATTTCGAGCGTGCCGTGCAATGGATCAGCGCACGCCATCGCATCGGCCGGCCGCCGGCCGACCACGACCTGTAGCGTTCGCGCGCTGCGTCAGCTGATCAGGAAATCCGTGTGGCCCGGCGATTCCGCCGGTTCACGCGTCACCGACTCCACGGTGGCCGCGGCCGGGCCGTCCCACAGCCAGCGCTCGAGTGCGTCGAGCGCCGCCAGGTCGCCACAGGCCAGCACCTCGACCCGCCCATCGGGCAGGTTGCGGGCATGCCCGGCCAGGCCAAGCTCGTGCGCCTGTTCACGCGCGCTGGCGCGATAGAACACGCCCTGCACCCGGCCACTGACAAGGAAGCGCGCCGCGTGCATCACTTCCCCGCCGGGATCGCATGGCCGAGCACGCTGGCGTCGATCGGGCCGATGAAACGCTTGGCCACGGTACCGTCCGGCGCAATCAGGTAAGTCGTCGGCAGACCCTGCGGCTCGTCGAAATCCTTCGGCGACTTGTCCAGCGTCACCTGTGCCACCGGGTAGCTCACCGGGTGCTTTTTCAGGAAGGCACGGATATCCGCTGCCGG
Source organism: Rhodanobacter sp. FW021-MT20 (assembly GCF_041107475.1). Classification (NCBI taxonomy): domain Bacteria; kingdom Pseudomonadati; phylum Pseudomonadota; class Gammaproteobacteria; order Lysobacterales; family Rhodanobacteraceae; genus Rhodanobacter; species Rhodanobacter sp. FW021-MT20. Next base: position 245,523 of record NZ_JBGBPX010000001.1, read on the forward strand.
GCTGTCGTCATAGGCCAGTCCGATCGCGCGGACGTTCGCATGCTTGCTGACGAAGGCCGAGATGTCCGGCATTTCCTTGATGCACGGCACGCACCAGGTTGCCCAGAAATTCACGATCACCCAGTGCCCGCGCTGCGCGGACAGATTCCACGGCTGGCCATCCAGCGTGGTGACTTTCAGCGTCGGATGCGTGGGCATGCTGGCGAACGCAGGCGTCACCGCCAGCGCAAGCAACAGCGACGCCCAGGCCGGAGCCAGCCATTTGCGCGACTTCATGGAGCGGATTCCTCGACAGCGGGGGGTGGGGTCGAAGCAGGATAAGCCTGATCGAGGCGCGTTCCCAGCGTCGATGCCAGTGTCTGCGCCATCTCGTCAAGCAGGGCCAGCAATTCATCGGGAAGCTCGACATCCAACTCGGCGACATCCTTCATCGGCTCCAGCGGCAGGCGATAGCCGCTGTGGACATACACGCGCAACAAATCGGTACTGTCCAGGCTGCGCGCCAGCAGCCAGCCCCCGGCCTCGCTGCGCTGGATCAGGTCTGCGCGCTGCAGCGCATCGAAGCAAGCCGCGATGGCGGTGCTGTGCATGGCCGGTTCGGCCAGTTGCACCGAGGCCGGATCCACCGGTTTTCCCTCTCGCTGTCCCGTCACGAAGTGCCGCAGCACCACCAGCAGGCCGAGAAACTCGGCGTCCTTCGGCATCGCCTTCGCCGCGGGGCGATATTCGAATGACGAGATCGACGCGGCAATCGACGCGCCCAGGATCACGATGATCCACGACAGGTAGATCCACAGCAGGAAGATCGGGATCGCCGCCAGTGCCTTGCCGTAGATCTGCTGATAGGTGTGCGCGCCATGCACGAACAACCGGAAACCCCAACGCGCAATTTCGAACAGCACTGCGCCGAGCACGGCCCCCACCGCCGCATCGCGCCGCGACACGCGACAGTTCGGCACCATCGTGTAAAGCAGCCACAGCGTCACCAGCGTCACCACGAAGGGCAGCACGCGCAGCACCACCTCGCCCAGCCCGAACTGGTCTGCCGTTCCATGCAGCAGCGGCAACGCCGTGATGTAGGAACTGGCAGCGAGACCACCCACCACCAGGATCGGCCCCAGCGTCAACGCCGCCCAGTACAGCAGCAGGCGCGAACCCCAGCCACGCGGCTGATGCACGCGCCAGATGCGGTTGAGCCGATCCTCGATGCTCACCATCATCGAGATCGCGCTGAACAGCATCACCAGGATGCTGATGCCGGTGAGCTGGCTGGCGTTGCTGGAGAATTCCTGCAACGCATCCTGCACGTGATGGCCGGCCGCGGGCACGAAGTTGCGGAACACGAAATCCAGCAGCGTGTCGCGCGCACCGGCGAATACCGGAAATACCGAGAACATCGCCAGGCCGGCCACCATCAGCGGCACCAGCGACACCAGCGTGGTATAGGAAAGCGCGCCGGCGGTCTCGAAGCACTTGTCGTCGACAAAGCGCTGCCACAGGAAGCGACTGAAAGTGGCTGCGCGGTCGCGGTCGAAACGTTGGGTCATGGACGGCTCGGCAACATCGCGGAGATCGACCGGTACACTAACAGCCTGCCGGGCTTATGAGGAATCGGCTGCACATTCGCCCGTGAACGGCCTACCCACACGAACCGAGAACCGCCACGCATGTCCGATATCCTGGTGCTCTACTACAGCCGCTCGGGCCACACCGCACAGCTTGCGCGACTGATCGCCCGCGGCATCGAGGAAGTGCCCGGCATGCGCGCACGGTTGCGCCAGGTGCCGCCGGTGGCGCCGGTGACCGAAGTCGCCCAGCCACCCGAACCCGAAGACGGCGCGCCCTACGCAACCAAGCAGGACCTGCACGACTGCGTCGGCCTCGCCATGGGCAGCCCGACCCGTTTCGGCAACATGGCCGCTCCACTGAAATACTTCCTCGACAGCACCGGTGCCGAATGGGCCAGCGGCACGCTCAGCGGAAAACCGGCAGCGGTGTTCACCTCCACCAGCACCCAGCACGGTGGCCAGGAAAGCACCTTGCTGACGATGGCGTTGCCACTGCTTCATCACGGCATGCTGCTGCTCGGCATTCCGTTCACCGAAGCAGCGCTCACCGCCACCCGCAGCGGCGGCACGCCCTACGGCGCCAGCCATGTCGCCGGGTCGAATGGCGAACAAGCCATCAGCGAGCACGAACGCGAACTGGCCCGCGCGCTGGGACGCCGCCTTGCCGTGACCGCGCGCAAGCTGGCCGCCGACGCATGAACAGCAGCCCGGTCACCAACACCGATCGCATCGGCCTCGGCGCATGGGCTGCACTCGGGCTGTTGCAGATCGCCTGGCACGGCTGGCTGTTCCCGCCGCAAACGATGCCGATATGGCTGGCGCTGGCCATTACCGTGGTTCCGCTGCTGCTGCCGTTGTCCGCCCTGCGCAAGGTACGCCGTGCATTGCTGTGGACCGGCATCCTCAGCCTGTTCTATTTCTGCCATGGCGTGGCCGAAGCGTGGAGCGCACCCGGCGAGCGCGCCATCGCGTCACTGGAAATCGTGTTGACCCTGTTGCTGATCGGCACACTCGGCGCAGGCGTGCGCCGCCCACGCACCTGATCGATCCAGCGCCGCACCATGCCCGCACGGAAAGTCTTTCCCGCACCAGCCTGACCATCGCGCCACCCATTTCCATGTCGCCCCCGTTTGCGACATCGCGGATGTCGATCGCCAAATTTGCGAAAAACCCGGCATTCCGTTCGGCCGCGCCACTGTAATTTGGCCGTGCAGGGGAAGACATCAGGCACATGGAAGGAACAGCAAATGCCGAAACACACGGGTTGCAACGTGATGCTTGCGCGCGCGATACGCATGGCGCTCGCCGCCACCGCACTGGTGGCATGGTCGGTCCAGGCACGGCCACAGGACACGACGGAACATCCCCAAACCTCAGCGTCGACGCCGGCACAAACCAACGGCGGCAAGAACAAGACCCCCACCAACCTGCAGGAAGTCGTGGTCACCGGTACGCACCGCGCCGGCCTTTCACCGACCGAATCGGTGTCGCCCATCGACACCTTCAGCGGCAGCCAGATCGCGAACCAGCCCTCGGCGAACCTGACCGACTCGCTGACCAACATCGTGCCGTCGCTGACCACCCAGCGCTTTCCCATCGCCGACGGCACCGCCTTCGTGCGGCCGGTCTCGCTGCGCAACCTGTCGCCCGACCAGACCCTGGTCCTGGTGGACGGTGTGCGCTTCCACCGCTCGGCCCTGGTCAACCTGCAACTGGACCCGCTCGGCACCTTCAACCAGGGTGCGCAGGCGGTCGACTTCTCCGTATTTCCGTCCAACGCGATCAGCCGCGTGGAAGTGCTGCGTGATGGTGCGTCGGTGCTGTACGGATCGGACGCGATCGCCGGCGTGGTCAATGTCATCCTCAAGAAAGCCCGCGAAGGCGCCACGGTGAGCGCGCAATGGGGCCAATACAGCAAGGGCGACGGCGACATGCGCCGCTACGACGCCGACGCGGGTTTCCCGCTTGGCGCCAAGGGCTTTGTCCACGTGAGCCTGGAGCGTGAAACCACCGACCCCACCTCGCGCGGAGTCGCGCAGCACGACGCCGCCACCGTCGCCGCGGCGGTAGGCGTGAACCTGGTGCCCTACCACGGCCTGGGCCAGCGCTGGGGCGATCCGGACACCACGGCGAACAAGCTTTTCGTCAATGCCGGCCTGCCGCTGGAGGGCGACGTGGAGCTGTATGGCCATGCCAGCTACATGGACAAGAAAGTCCTGTCCAGTTTCTTCTATCGCAACCCGGTGCTGCCGCCGCAATACGGTGTCAGCGGCAGGTCGACGCTAGTCAGCTATGCCAACGGCAGCCTGGTGCCGGCCAACGCGCCGCAATCGCTGGTGAACAGCATCGTCGCCGGTGGCGGCAACCCCGCGAACTACCTGACCTCCAGCGCTTCCAGCCCGAGTGGCTGGACCTTGCTCAATCCGGTTTACAAGGCCTTCCCCGGCGGCTACAGCCCGCTCTTCGGCGCCGACATTGCCGATCACCAGATCGTCGGTGGCGTGCGTGGCGGCGCACAAAGCAACCTGCAGTGGGATGCGCATTACCGCACCGGCAGCAACGAGATCGACTACCGGCTCGAAGGCTCGATCAACCCCAGCCTGGGCAGCCTGTCGCCCACGAACTTCCATCCCGGCAAACTGACCCAGCGCGAACAGGGCGCCGGCGCGGACTTCGTCCGTTCGTTCGACGACTCACCGCTCACGCTGGCGTTCGGCGCGCAATGGCGGTCGGAAACCTACATCATCCATCCCGGCGATGCCGGCTCGATCGAGGTGGGACCGACGGCGTCGGTCTTCGGTGTCGGCTCGGATGCCTTCCAGGGCTTCCCGACCAGCGCGGCGGGCCGCTTCACCCAGGACAGCGACTCGGCCTACTTCGACGCCGAAACCAACCTGACCGACCAGTGGTCGGGGGCCGCGGCCGTTCGCTACGAGCACGCGAACAACTACGGTTCCAAGGTGCTGTACAAGCTGTCCAGCCGCTATGCGTTCAATGACAAGTTCGCCTTGCGCGGCACCTACAACACCGGCTTCCGCACGCCGACACCGGGCCAGGCGAATACGCTCAATGTCACCACCACGGCCAACGCACAAGGCCAGCTGATCCCCAGTGGCACCTATCCCGTGAACAACCCGGTGGCACGCACACTTGGCTCGACACCACTGAAGACGGAAACATCGAAAAGCCTGACCATCGGCGCGGTATGGACGCCCATCGACAGCGTGACCGCCACGCTCGACTACTACCGCATCCACATCCATGATCGCATCGGCCTAGTCAGCAAGACCGTCACCCAGGCCAACGTCGACCAGCTCGCCGCGGATGGTTATCCGAACGCGCAACTGCTGCTCGGCAGCGATGCCAGCTACTTCAGCAACGCGTTCGGCTCGGTCGTGCATGGCATCGACTTCGTAGTGGATACGCGGCACCGGCTGGGCAGCGGCACGCTGAACGTCGACCTGCGCTACAACCGCAACGTGCAGGACGTGGTCAGGGTCAAGCCCGACACGCTCAACCGCGACTTCGTCTACGACCTCGAACACCAGGTGCCCGGGAGCCGTTCGGTGCTCAGCTTCGATTACGGGCTGCACCGGTTCCACGCCGTCGCGCGCATCAACCATTACGACGGCTGGAGCACCACGGCCGGCGTGTTCGGCAGCAACAACCCGCCGGCCGATGTGGCGCATTACGGTGGCAAGACGCTGCTCGACCTGGAAGCGAGCTTCCGCTTCAACGACACCTTCACCATGGCGGTGGGCGGCAACAACGTCTTCAACACCTATCCGGACAAGGAGCAGAACGCGACCTTGCAGTTCCTCGGTGCGAAGTACGCCCTCACCTCGCCATTCGGCTTCAACGGCGCCTTCTGGTATGCACGACTGACCGCGCGGTTCTGAGCGGGCACAAGACGGGACGTCGCCCAGGTGGCGTCCCGTCTTGCCGGCACCTTGACCGACAGGCAACGCGATCCTTCCTATAATGGCTTTCCTTGCACGGGAGCCAGCCATGGGATTTCTGCAGACCGCCCCGCAACTGCCGCACCCCTGGCGCAGCGATCGCCTGCTGCACGCGCTGCTCGATCGCGCCCTGCCCGCCGAGCGCCGTGCCGCGCTGGATACCGACCTCGACGTTCTCGGCGATTACGCCGTGATGGCCTGGCAACGTGCCAGCATCAGCACGCGGCGCAAGCCGGTGCTGACGCAATGGGATGCGTGGGGACGCCGGGTCGACCGCATCGAGCTGACCACCGCATGGCAGGAAGGGCCGATCATCACCACCGGCCATGCCGTGCTCGCTGCCGGCCACGAAGACCACGAACACGCGCGGCTGGAAGAATTCGCGCGCGTCTACCTGTACCACGTGGCCAGCGAGTTCTACACCTGCCCGCTGGCGATGACCGATGGCGCGGCAACCGCGCTGAAAGCCTCCGGCAATCGCGAGCTGATCGAACGCGCGCTGCCGCATTTCCTCAGTCGCGACCCGGCCACGTTCTGGCTCAGCGGCCAGTGGATGACCGAGACCCACGGCGGCTCCGACGTGGGCAACACCGAGACCGTGGCGAAACAGGACGCGGACGGCCAATGGCGCCTGTACGGCCGCAAGTGGTTCAGTTCGGCCGTGGTCGGCGAAGCCGCGCTGGCGCTGGCGCGACCGGAAGGCGCGGGCAGCGGCACCGGTGCACTGGCACTGTTCTACGTGGAGACGATGGATGGCGCCGAGCGCAAGCCGGAGCTGATCATCGATCGCCTGAAGGACAAGCTGGGCACGCAGGAACTGCCCACCGCGGAAATCCACCTGGATGGCCTGCCCGCCTGGCCGCTGGGCGAATTGGCGCATGGCGTGCGCCAGGTGGCGCCGATGCTCAACGTCACCCGCACCTGGAACGCCATCGGCGCGGTGTCGCACATGTCGCGCGCGATCAGCCTGGCACGCGACTTCGCCACGCGGCGACAGGCGTTCGGCCGCCCGTTGATCGAACAACCGCTGCATGCACGGACGCTGGCCGACATGCAGGCCGAATTCGAGGGCGCATTCGCACTGGCTTTCGAAGTGGCGCATCTGCTCGGTCGCGTGGAACACGCTGCCACCGCTGCACACGAAGTCGCCCTGCTGCGCCTGCTCACGCCACTGGCCAAGTTGTGGACCGGCAAGCTGGCGGTACAGACCTGTTCCGAAGCGATCGAATGCTTCGGCGGTGCCGGTTACATCGAGGACACCGGCCTGCCGCAACTGCTGCGCGACGCGCAGGTGTACGCCATCTGGGAAGGCACCACCAACGTGCTCTCGCTGGACAACCTGCGTGCGCTGGCCAGTGACGGGTTCGACGCCTTGCGCACGGCCACGACGTGCTGGCTGGAAGGCAACGACGACATGCACGCCGCCAGCGCGATCCGGCAAACGCTGGACGCCGCGGCACGCTGGCTCGACCAGCACGCCGCCCAGCGCAACATGCTGGAAGCCGGCGCGCGTGGGCTCGCCTTCACATTGGCACGTTGCGCCGCGGCCGCCTTGCTGGCACGGCAGGCAACCTGGTCGACCAATCACGCCGACCGCCGCCCCGCCGCCGCACTGCAGCGCTTCATCGCACTGGGCCTCGACCGGCTGGTTACGCCCGATGCCGGCAATACCGCGCTGCTGCTGGGCTGACGACGTTGTTCAACGCGGCTACCAAGCCAACAAGTTTTGTAGGAGCCCGCTGGCGGGCGATGCTCTTGCTCTGACGCTCCCGTAAGCGGAAAACAAAAGCACCGCCCGCCAGCGGGCTTGTATGTTTGACCTCGGCAAGCGAGAAAGAGCCTGCCGGGGTGGAGGGACCAAGCTGGCATCTGGCCGAAGGCACAGACGGTAGGAGACTTCGTCCCGCCCCTCACCACCAGCGCCCATAAGGAATCTATCGGCTTAGAGACCGACGATTTGTGGCAAGCCAGCGCAGGTGAGTTCCCGGCAAGCACCCTGAAGCTACGCGGGAGAGTTCCTCATGGCAATGCACGTTGAACCATCGTTGATCGGTGTGGATGTGTCCAAGGCCGAGCTGGTGATTCGTCAATCCTGGTCATCGAACCTGGTCAAACTGGGTAATGAGCGCAAAGCGATCGACAGCTACCTCAAGGCGTTGACGGGCCCCGTGTGCCTGGCGGTCGAAGCGACCAACATCTTTCACGTCCTGCTGATCGAGCGGGCCCACGCGTTGGGGCATGCCGTCTATGTGATCGACGGCCTGCGCTTGAAGCGCTACCGCGAAAGCATTGGCGGACGGGCCAAGACGGATGCGTCGGACGCGGCGTTGCTGTTGCGTTACCTCACGCATGAAAAGAACGATCTACGGCCGTGGACCCCGCCGCCGGCCGGCTACGCCACCGTCCAGCGCTTGCTGCGACGTCGCTCAGTGCTGGTCCAGACGCAAACGACCCTGCGCCAAAGCCTGCAATGCCTGCCGGAGCTGAAGGCTTCCGTCCGAGCCATGCTGGCCCGGATGAAGCACATGCAACACCTCATCGACCAACGCCTGGCGCAAACCCTGAAGCGTCAGGGCTGGAAGGGCGATGTACGACGCTGCCAAGGCATCGAAGGCATCGGCCCGATCACTGCCGCAGCGCTCACCTTGATCTTTCACCGCGGCGCGTTCAAGAGCGCCGATGCCTACATCGCCTTCATCGGCCTGGATGTCCGCGTGCGCGAGTCCGGCACCTTCAGTGGGCGGCGCAAGCTGACCAAGAAGGGCGATCCGGAACTGCGCCGGTTGCTCTACATGGCCGCCATGACGGCCTGCCGATCCTCCACGTGGAAACCCTTCTACGAGCGGGCCCTGGCGCGCGGGTTGAGCTGCATCCAGGCACTGGTCGCACTCGGGCGCAAACTCGCACGCATCGCCTTCGCCCTGCTCAAAACTCAATCTGACTACGTACCAAAGGTCGTTCAGGTGGCTTGACCAGCCAACATAGAATCTCCTACGGCACCATGAACCGTTGCGCCCGTATCAAGTCCGCGCGACCCGCGGTCTCTGCCTACGGGCTAAAATAGCGCGTTCCCACCACCACGGCCCAACGACATGCAGCACCTGACCATCGTCACCACCGGCGGCACCATCGACAAGATCTATTTCGACGACAAGTCGGATTACAAGATCGGTGCGCCGCAGATCGGCGACATCCTCGGCCAGCTCGGCGTGGCGTTCCAGTTCGATGTGATCCCGATCCTGCGCAAGGACAGCCTGCATGTCACCGACGAGGACCGCGCGCTGATCCGCTCCACCATCGAGGCACAGCCGCACCGCCACGTGCTGGTGACACACGGCACCGACACCATGGTGGAAACCGCCAAGGTGCTGGCCAGCATTCCCGGCAAGGTGATCGTGCTGACCGGCGCATTGAACCCGGCGCGGTTCCAGGGCTCGGACGCGGTGTTCAACGTCGGTTGCGCCGTGGCCGCGGTGCAGACCCTGCCCGACGGTGTCTACATCACCATGAACGGCCGCGTGTGGGATCCGGCACATGTACGCAAGAACCGCGCTGCGAACCGCTTCGAAGAGGCCAACTGACCCGTCGCGAGGCACCCTGACGCTGCCATCACCGGCAAAAAGAACCCCGGCCGAAGCCGGGGTTTTCGTTGGCGCCGTGCGGAGCTGCACCGGTTACTCGGCACAGCTCCGGGCCGGCATCAGTTCAGCGTTTCGGTCAACGTCACGCCCGAGAACGTCTGGTACGCACGCACCTTGATGTAATAGGTGGTGCTTGCCGACGGCGTGAAAGTGCAGCTTTCGTTGCTGCCGGTCTTGTACGGACGGCAGCTGTAGGCGCTGGTGGTCGGTGCCGCGCCAGCCCGCACGTACAAATCCGCGTCACCGGTGCCGCCGGAAATCGCGAAGGTCACGGTGTGACCGGCCTGCACCGTCTCGGTGTAGGTCTGCGACCAGTTGCCCGAAGTCACTGTCGGCAGGCTCACGCTGTCGGTGGTGCCACCGCCACTGCCACCGCCGGTGCTGTAGCTGGCCTTTACCGTCACGCCGGAATACGACGAGTAGCCGTGCACCTTGATGTAGTACTTGCCGGCCGACGGCGACGGCACGCTGCAGCTTTCCGAGTTGCCGGTCTTCCATGGGCGGCAATCGTAACTACTGGTGGTGGGCGCACTGCCGAACTTGGTGTACAGGTCGGCGTCGCCGCTGCCGCCGGAGATCGACATCACCAGGTTGCTGGCACCGGCCGGCACGGTGATGAAGTAATCGTTGTCGGCACCCGAACCACCGGCCACGCCGGTTACGCCCACGTTGTTCTGCAGTTCCGTGGTGCCACCGTTGCCCGGATCACCGCCACTGCCCGGGCAGGTCACGCCGACGCCGTTGAACGCCGCGATCACCGCATTCTTGTCATAACCCAGGTCGGTCGCGGCCGACTCCACGCCACAGGCGCCGGAGTTGAAGGTCGAGTTGGCCGTCCAATACGCCTTGTTGGCCAGCGCGTAGACCTGGAAGGCCTTCTTCACGTTCCAGCCACTGGTCTTGGCCAGCAGGCAGAACGACTTGTTGTAGACGCCACTGGAATAGTGCACGTCCAGGCCGGAGTTGTAATCCGCGGCGTTGTCGATCGAGCCGCCATCCTGCGTCGGGTTGCACATGTAGCGCAGCGCCTGGCCGATACCCGCGCTGGCCTTGACGATGTCGGCGCCGACCAGGAAATCGGCCGAGCCGCGGTCGAAGTATTCGGCGGCTTCGCCGGCGATGTCCGAATAGGCTTCATTCATGCCGCCGGACTGACCGGTGTATTCCAGGCCGGAGTTCTGCTCGGTGTAACCGTGGCTGATTTCGTGGCTGGTCACGTCCAGCGAAACCAGCGGATAAAACGTGCTGGCACCGTCACCGAAGTACATCGCCGAACCGTCCCAGAATGCATTTTCGTAATTGGACTGGTAATGCACCTTCATCAGCAGCTGGATATTCAGCGGCGGCGCACCGGTGTAGGACTGGTACATGTCGTGCACCACGCCACCGAAATGATGGGCGTCGTTCACCGGCGAATAGGCACCGTTGATCGCGTCGGTATTGCTGGTCGGGCAGATGAAACTGACCACCGAGCCACCGCTGCTGCCATGGTTGAGGTTGTAGGTCTTCACGTTGGCGTTCTGCAGATAGCAGGTGCTGCCGGACTGCGTCACGTCCAGCGCCGCGTAGTCGGTGCCGTAATTGTATTTGCCGGTTTTCTGGTTGCCGCCCGGGCCATTGGCCGTCGCATCGGTCAGGCCATTCCAGCTCTTGACCACTTCGCCGGTATTGGCGTCGATGATGGCGGTGGGCCGGCTCGGGTTGGCACCGTTGACGAAATAGGAAACGCGATACACCAGGCGCGCCGGGCCATTCTCCTGCGGGTAGACGAACAGGTCGGTCTTCCGGTTTTCGATCGTCGCACCACCCGTCAGCATGGTGTGCGCATGCGCGCGCAATGCGGCCACGGCGCGATCCGCGCTCAACTTCGGCACCACCGACAGCAGCCCGGGCTGCGATTCCTGCATCAGCTCACCGGTGGCACGCAAGGCATTGCCCTGCGCATCCTGCAGCACCGCGATGCTGCGACCGTACACCGGCACGCCGCGATACATCTGCTGCTGACGCACCACGTGGCGCCCATTCGCCACTGCTACCGCACTTTGCGGCGCCAGCGACATCTGCGGACCAAGATTCAGCTGGGTTGCCAGCGAACTGGCCGGCACCGCACCCAGGTTCTGGGCGCGCAGGGTTTGTGTGGTGGCGGCCGTGGCGACCGTGCCGGTGGCCATGCCGATGGCGGCCACGAGTAGTTTCAAGCGGAGATGATTAACCATGTCAGTAAAACTCCTGGACAAAACGAAGGGACAAACGGGCCCGATGCAGCCGTACGGCCACATGCGAGAAATGTCGTGCAAGGCACGACGCGCTATTCGTCTGCTATCCGACGATCCCCAACTACGCCCATAAGCGGCTTCCTCCCCCCCGCTTTCCATGCAGGAACAGCACGCGGACGCGTAACTGCAAAACGGCGCTCACGCCGCCAAAGGATCATCCGCCAGCCTCCCAGATGGCGGATTAAAAAACGTTATTACTTGCGATCTCTTATGACAATTCGTTTTTTCCAACGCGTGATAGGCATCACGGATGCATCCATGTGTCACGAGGGAAATCCGGTACGGCTTCACAGATCGCAATGCAGAAATGCCGCTGTATTCAGCGGCATTTCGCAAGATGACCACGTGTTTGATGGGCCTGCGGGGCGATCGCGCCGCGGTGAGGGCGCGGCCCCAGAATTCGGGCCGACACGCAACAAATTACGCCATTCGAAGCCTGTTTCCTGTGCCCATGCGCCGCGCGTTCAAAGCATGCCGGTTTCGAGCTTGGCCGCGTCGGACATCATCGAATGGTTCCACGGCGGATCGAACACCAGGTCGATGTCCGCCTCGGAAATGGTGGGCACCATTTCGAGCTTGGTGCGCGCGTCATCCACCAGGATGTCGCCCATGCCGCAGCCGGGTGCGGTGAGCGTGAGTTTCACGTAGACCTTGCGCTGTCCATCGTCGAGATGGTCCAGGCTGACGTCGTAGACCAGCCCCAGCTCCACCACGTTGATCGGAATCTCCGGGTCGAACACGGTGCGCAACTGGTCCCACACCAGCTTTTCCACATCCGCATCGCTGGCATCGGCCGCCAGTTCCAGCGGCGGTGGCGGTTCCTTGCCCAGCGCGTCGGCATCATCGCCCGCCACACGGAACAGGTTGCCCTCCACGTACACCGTGAAGCTGCCGCCCAGGGCCTGGGTGATATAGCCGATCTGGCCTGCGGGAAGGGTCACGCTTTCGCCCTGCGGCACCATGATCACCGTGCAATCACGCGTGAGAGTGAAAGGTTCGCTGTTCAGACTGAAACCGCTCATGCCATCCTGCCGATCATTGGGGACAGGCCGCCATGAGGTGACGGCCCGATTGTCTATTATGCCGGTCGCACGCCCGGCCTGCCCTGTTCCAGATCAGGTCGGCGACGTTTTGTCTCAAGGGCCGGATCGACCAATCCGGTTAAAATGGCTGCTTTTCCAAGGGAATCCAGATGACCATCGCTCCGTTTTCCGCCGCGCGTCGGACATGAGATTGCGCTCGCTTGCCGGCACCATCTTTGCCTTGTTCTGCGCAGCCATGCTCGGTCTGGCGGCCGGTGCGGTGTGGATGCTGGCCGCGGTTTCCCTGGGCCAGGTGGCCGCCTGGCTGGCGTTGCCGGCCGGCTGGTTGCTGGCCACGGCGATGCGACACTGGGTCTATCCCGGCCATCGGCTCGGCGCCGCCACCCTGGCGGCCGCGGCCACCCTGCTCGCGGCGATTTACGTCAGCGTGCTGATCGCCGCCGCGCGGATCGCCGGCAGCATGGGCATCGGCCTGGTCGAGGCGCTGCGCACCGCCGGCGTGGGCATGCTGCTGGAACTGGCCCGGCTGGGGCTTTCCCGTGGGACGGCCCTCTGGTTTTTCGCCGGCATCGTGCTCGCAGCCATCCTTGGCGCACGGCCGACCCGACGCCCCGCGCAAGACTGAGCGCCGGTTCCAGAGCCTGTTCAAAATCTTGTCCGACCCTTGAAGAACGGCCTGTAGAGCCCGCTGGCGGGCGATGCCGTTGTTCTTGATCTGCACAGCATCAAAGCAAGAGCATCGCCCGCCAGCGGGCTCCTACAGGTCACTCCGGCTACCCATCCGTGTATTCACATGGAAAGGTTTTAAACAGGTTGTCAGCCGTCGACCGACTTCAACTGTGTCACCAGTTCGCCGGCGGCAGCCTGGCCGTCGCCGTACAGCATGCGGGTGTTGTCGGCATAGAACAGCGCGTTCTCGATACCGGCGAAGCCGGTGCCGCGGCCGCGCTTGATGACGATGACGTTCTTTGCCAGCGACACGTCGAGGATCGGCATGCCGTAGATCGGCGACGCCGGATCGGTCTTGGCCACCGGGTTGACCACGTCGTTGGCGCCGATCACCAGCGCCACGTCGGTGTTGGGGAATTCGGGATTGATGTCGTCCATGTCGGCGATCAGGTCATACGGCACGCCGGCCTCGGCCAGCAGCACGTTCATGTGCCCGGGCATGCGGCCGGCCACCGGATGGATGGCGAACTTCACCTTCACACCGCGCGAAATCAGCAACTTGGCGAATTCCCATACTTTGTGCTGCGCCTGCGCGACCGCCATGCCGTAGCCCGGCACGATCACCACGCGCTCGGCGTAGGCCATCATCACCGCCGCGTCGCTGGCCTCGATCGGCTTCTGCGCGCCCTCGATGGTTTGCGCGGCGCCACCGGCGACCGCGCCGAAGCTGCCGAACAGCACGTTGCCGATCGAACGGTTCATCGCCTTGGCCATCAGCTGGGTCAGCAACGTGCCGGCCGCGCCAACCACCATGCCGGCGATGATCATCGCCTCGTTGCCCAGCACGAAGCCCTCGAAGGCCACGGCCAGTCCGGTGAAGGCGTTGTACAGCGAGATCACCACCGGCATGTCGGCGCCGCCGATCGGCAAGGTCATCATCAGGCCGAACAGCAGGGCCAGCACGAAGAACGCGGCGATCAGCCAGGGCAGCAGCAAGTCGTTGCCGATCGCCACCAGGCAGGCCACCGCAAGCACCAGCACCGCCAAGTTGAGCAGCCGCTGGCCGGGAAACACGAAACGCTTGTCCATCCAGCCTTGCAGCTTGGCGAAAGCCACCATTGAACCGGAGAACGACACCGCGCCGATCAGCGCCCCCACCAGCGCCAGCCACAACGGCGCGGCGTCCGGCAGTTGCCGATAGCTGAAGGTGTCGCCGACGCTCACGCCGCCACCCACCTGCGCTGACATCGCGAAGGAAACATGGGCGGCGGCGGCAAAGCCCAGCAACTCCACCGCCCCGATTGCCGCCGCCGCGCCACCGCCCATGCCGTTGTACAGCGCCACCATCTGCGGCATCGCAGTCATCGCCACGCGTCGACCGGTCCACCAGGCGGCGCTCACGCCGATCACCACTGCGGCAAGAATCAGCCCGCGGTTATGCATGCCCGGCAGCGCAAAGGTGGCCAGCACCGCCAGCAGCATGCCCACGCCCGCCCACACGATGCCGCCACGCGCGGTGCGTGGCGAGCTCATGCGTTTCAGACCCAGGATGAACAGCAGGGCGGCGAGGAAATAGCACGCCTTGATCAGCGTCGGCAGCCAGCTCATGCTTTGTCTCCCGGCTTCTTGCTGGACTTGAACATCTCCAGCATGCGCTCGGTGACCACGTAGCCACCGGCCGCATTGCCGGCGCCCAGCAGCACGCCGAGGAAGCCGATGCCGATGCCCAGCGGCGTTTGCGCATGGCCCAGCGCTATCATCGCCCCAACCAGCACGATGCCATGCACGAAATTGGAACCGGACATGAGCGGGGTGTGCAAAATCACCGGCACCCGCGAGATGATCTCGTAGCCGGTAAATGCGGCCAGCATGAAAATGTACAGCGCCAGGAACCCGTCGAGCATGTGCTTCCCCTGCCATTTCGCCGTTGTCACCGCATCATACGGTACAAGCGATGGCCTGCTTAACGCCAAGGCATCACCTCGATATTCGAATTCGGGTGATCAGGGCCGGCGTGGTCGTGGTGGCCGCCAGGACACCCCGGGGTCAACCTGTACGAGCCTGCCGCGTTGAACGTGGAAACCGGACCGATGGACCCCGACCATGCGCCCCCGCCTGAAACGGAAGACAGCGCCGTGAACAGTCTTGCCCCCGCATTGGGCGAGGCGGAGCTGCTGGCGCGCGAGGAACAGGCCACGCCCGCCACGCTGGACGCCTTCCTGGCCCAGGTGGAGCGACGTGCCTTCCGCATGGCCGAGATGCATCTTGGCCATCGCGAGGACGCGATGGATGCCGTGCAGGACGCCATGTTGCGCTTGGTCAGGCATTACCGCGACAAGCCCGCCGCGGAATGGGCGCCACTGTTCTGGGGCATCCTGCGCCGGCGCGTGGTGGACCTGCAGCGTCGCCGCAAGGTGCGCTCGATCATGATCGGCTGGCTGGGCGGTGGTCGTGATGCCGAGGGCGACGAATTGCCTGCCTGGGAGCCGGCCGACACCGGCCCCGGGCCGCTGGACCGGTTGAATGACGCCCAATCCTGGGCCGACATGGCTGCTGCGGTGAAGCAATTGCCCCAGCGCCAACGCGAAGCTTTCATGCTGCGCGTGCTGGAAGGCCTGGACGTGGCGGAAACCGCCCAGGCCATGGGCTGCTCGGAAGGCAGCGTGAAAACCCATCTGTCGCGCGCGATGCACAGCTTGCGCGACCAACTGGAGGACTGGCGATGAACAACGCGTCCGACAAGGCATTCGAACAGCGCGCCCGCGCGCTTTATCACGAAGCCAGCCGGCAACTCGACCCCGCCACCGCGGGGCGCCTGCGCGCCGCGCGCCGCACCGCCCTGCAGGCGGCACAAGCTCCCGCGCACCATCGCTTGCGTACGCTGCTGCCGGTCGGCGCACTGGCCGCGGTGGCGCTGGCGGCACTGATGGTGTGGCAGCCGCTGCAGCGCGGCAACGTGTCGGCTCCGGCAGACGCCATGTCCGCCATCAGCTCGCCCGCCAGCAACGAATTGCCGCCGGACCTCGATGGCCACGACGACCCCAAGCTGTACCAGAATCTCGATTTCTACAGCTGGCTGGCGTCCACCAAGGCCCAGACGACGGATACGCACTGATCCATGAGCATGTTTCGCCTCGTCCTGCTCCTGTCACTGGCTCTGCTGTTCGGTCTGCCCGGCACGTTGCACGCGCAAACCGCGGCGTACCCGTGGCAAAGCCTGACGCCGGCGCAACAGGATCTGCTGTCGCCACTGCGCGACAAGTGGAACACCCTGCCGGCGCATCGGCAGGATCACCTATTGGAAAAGACCACGCAGTGGGTCACCCTGCCGCCCGCGAAACGCGAGGAGATCCGCGAGCGCATCGCCCGCTGGCAGAACATGACACCCGAGCAACGCGCCGAAACGCGCCAGGCCATGGCCCGGTTCCATCGACTTCCGCCGGCACGCCAGCAACAACTGCGCGCAGCCTTCGAACGGTTCCACCAATTGCCGCCCTCGCAACGCGAACAACTGCTGCAACAGTGGCAATCGAAGACGCCCGCCGAGCGCAAGCAGTGGGTTCACCACATGGGACCCGGCGGTGCCATTCCGCCGCCCAGCATGCGCGCGTTCGGAAGACGGGGGCATCCGTAAGCGCAGGCGCCGGAACCGATACCGGCACCTCGCGAATGGCGCACCGACCTCATCCGCCCGCCGGACACCGCAACCCGATGCGATATCCGGGTGACGCAAGCGTCAGCCCTGGAAAATCCGTTCGCCCGCGCGCACCAGGCAGCTTTTCGCGACCAGTTCGTCGTCGAAATCCGGCTGCAAGGCATCGTCGTGAACCAGCAGCTCGACGAAATGCTGCACGTTGCGCGCATACATTTCCGAGGCGTGCAATGGCGCACCCGCCGGCAGATTGAGCGGTCCCAGGATGGTCACGCCGCCATGCACCACGCGCTCGCCCGGACGGGTCAGCGCGCAGTTGCCACCGCTTTCGGCGGCCATGTCGACGATCAGCGCACCCGGCTTCATGCCTTCCACCATCACCTGGCTGAGAATCTTCGGCGCAGGACGGCCGGGAACCGCGGCGGTGGACACCACCACGTCGAATGACTTCAAGTGATCGGCCAGCGCCTGTTGCTGGGCGGCGCGCTCCTCGGCCGACAACTCGCGCGCATAACCACCGCTACCGGCGGCACTGACGCCGAGATCAAGGAATTTCGCACCCAGCGACTCCACCTGTTCGCGTGTCTCCGGGCGCACGTCATAACCCTCGATCTGCGCGCCCAGCCGGCGCGCCGTGGCGATGGCCTGCAGGCCCGCCACGCCCGCACCGATCACCAGCACTTTCGACGGGCGAATGGTGCCGGCCGCGGTGGTCAGCATCGGGAAGAATTTCGGGCAAGCCTCGGCGGCGATCAGCATCGCGCGGTAGCCCGAAACCGCCGCCTGCGAACTGAGCACATCCATCGCCTGCGCACGGGTGGTACGCGGCAGCAACTCCAGCGCGAAGGCGGTGAGCTTGCGTGCAGACAACGCGGCGAGGCGTGCGTCGGCGCCGTAAGGACGCAGTTGCCCGACCACCACGCTACCGTCGCGCAACCGCTCGAACACGGCGTCTTCCGGCGGCAACACGCAGGCCAACAGGTCGGCCTGGGCCAGCACCGCATCCGCCGTGGCGAATTCCACATCGACATAGCTGGCGTCAGGGAAACCGGCGGCCTCGCCCGCACCGTGCTCCAGCAATACGCGTACGCCCTTGCCGCGCCACTTCTTCGCTGCCTCGGGTGTAATCGCCACGCGCCGCTCGGCGGCGGCGGTTTCGCGCAATGCAGCCACGGTGATCGACATCGTGCATCCCCTGCGTAGGTGTCCATGCATCGTAGAAGTCCGCAGGCGAGAAACCAAGCGCATCGCTTATGACATCGACGCTGGCCGGATGCTTGCCCGTCAATATGGTGGCGGGAGTAGACTGGACCGCCGGTCGGTTTGCATGGCACGCGTCGGGGATGGACCGCCCCGACGACCCGGATGCCCATGAACGAAACTGCCGAAACCCTGCTGCACGAAGCCCGCCAGGCACGCGAACGCGCCTACGCTCCCTATTCGCATTTCCTGGTCGGCGCCGCCCTGCTCACTCGCGACGGGCGCCGTTTCGGCGGCTGCAACGTCGAGAATGCCGCCTATGGCCTGTGCAACTGCGCCGAACGCACCGCCCTGTTCAGCGCCATCGCCGCCGGCTGCAAACCGGGCGATTTCGCCGCCCTGGCGGTGACCGCCGACACCCCCGAACCGGTCTCGCCGTGCGGCGCCTGCCGCCAGGTGCTGGCCGAACTGTGCGATGCCGACATGCCGGTCTGGCTGGGCAATCTCGGCGGAAAGATGCAACAGACCACGGTGGCCGACCTGCTGCCCGGCGCGTTCCGGCTGGAGCCCCGGCAAGGCTGATGCCGATTTTCCCCGCGCGTTAACATGCACGTTCCCCCGCTGAGCCCGTTCCCCATGTCCGCTCCGCTCGACCTGCTGAACCAGCGTCACTCCGTGCCCTCGCGCCAACTCGGCGAACCGGCGCCGGACGACACCACCCTGCGCGCCCTGCTGCAGGCCGCCATCCGCGTGTCCGACCACGGCAAACTGGTGCCGTTCCGGCTGATCGAACTGCGTGGCGAAGCCAAGCTGCAATTCGGTGAACGACTGGCCGAACGCGCCATCGCACGCGATCCGGACCTGCCCGAATCCAAGCAGGAGAAGGAACGCCTGCGTTACACCTTCGCCCCGCTGGTGATCGTGGTGGTGGCCTGCCTGCACCCGGACAGCTCGGTGCCGGAAATCGAGCAGAAACTGTGCGCCGGCAACGTCGCCTGCAACCTGCTGCTCGGTGCCCACGCACTGGGTTATGGCGCGCAATGGCTGACCGGCTGGGCCGCCTACGACGACGAGGCCGCTCGCATCATCGGCCTGGGTGCGCACGAACACGTGATCGGCTTCGTGCATATCGGCACGCCGCGCATCGACGTGCCCGACCGCGACCGCCCCGCTCTGGGCGACCTGCTCAGCACGTGGGCGCCGTGAACGCGAACGTCACCGCGGGCATCCCGCGCCAGGCCGCCCACCTGGTCGACGGCAGCCTGTACGTGTTCCGCGCCTGGCACTCGATGCCGGACGAATTCCATGACCGCGACGGCCACCCGGTCAATGCCGTGCACGGCTTCACGCGTTTTCTCTGCGAGCTGCTGGAAAAGGCACGCCCCGAACATGTCGCAGTGGCTTTCGACGCCTCGCTGACCACCTCGTTCCGCAACGCGATCTACCCCGCCTACAAGGCCAACCGCGAATTGCCGCCGGCCGATCTCGAGCACCAGTTCGTGCTGTGCCGCGAAGTCACTGCCGCGCTCGGCATTCCGGTGCTGATCGACCACAGCTACGAGGCTGACGACCTGATCGGCAGCGCACTGTGGAGCCTGCGGGGTCACGGCCTCTCCAGCGTGATCGTGTCGGCCGACAAGGATTTCGGCCAGCTGCTGGGCGAGCACGACGAACAATGGGACTACGCGCGCAACCTGCGTTGGGGCCCGTCCGGCGTGCACGAAAAGCTGGGCGTGATGCCGCATCAGGTCGCCGACTACCTGGCGCTGTGCGGCGATGCGGTGGACAACATTCCCGGCGTACCCGGCGTCGGTGCCAAGACCGCGGCGGCCCTGCTTTCCCACTTCGGCACTCTCGACGACCTGCTCGACCGGGTGGATGAAGTCGCCTACCTGCGCCTGCGCGGCGCTGCCAGCTGCGCCGCCCGACTGCGCGAACACGGCGAAGCCGCCCGGCTCTACCGCCGGCTCACCCGCATTGCGCTGGATGCGCCCGTGCCTGCCGAAGCGGATGCACTGCGCCGCCAACGCGGTGATGCCGCAGCCCTTGAAGCCTTGTGCGAACGCCTGCGCTTCGGCCCACTCACGCGCAGCCGGCTGAGCGCACTGGCCGACAACTGATCAACCAACCTCGGCGAACGCCGGCTTGCCCGCCGGTTGTCGCCAGGCCGGGCCCGCGTCACCATGGTCGGCATCTTTCACGCTGACGGACCGCCATGGACTCCACCGACCACCGCATTCCCGCCGACGCCAACGCACCGGTGCAAACCCTCCACGCCGGCCGCTGGCTGAGCCTGCGCCAGCGCGGTCGCTGGGAATACGTGGAACGCAACAATCCCGGCGGCGCGGTGATCATCGTGGCGGTGACGCCCGAAGATCGCGTGCTGTTCGTCGAGCAATACCGCGTGCCGATCCGCCAGTTCACTATCGAGATGCCGGCCGGACTGGTCGGCGACGTCGCCGGGCAGGAGCAGGAAGGCGTCCTGCTTGCCGCGCAACGCGAGCTGGAAGAGGAAACCGGTTGGCGCTGTGGCCGTGTGACCTTCGTCCACGCCGGCCCGTCGTCATCAGGCATGAGCACCGAGAACATCGCCTTCGTGCGCGCCCTCGACCTGGTCAAGGTCGGCCCCGGTGGCGGCGACGAGACCGAAAACATCGTGGTGCACGAAGTGCCCCGCCACGAAGCCGGCGCATGGCTGTTCGCCCGCGCGGCCGAAGGCTACTCCATCGACCCGAAACTGTTCGCCGGGCTGTGGTTCCTGGAACACGGGCTTGGCGACCAAGCCGAGTAATTAACCCAGGCTGCGCGCCCGCAATCGCCAAACCGCCAGCAGGATGCCCAGCACGGTCAAGCCGAACCAGGCGATGGCGGTACCCATGTCATCGCCCAACCACAGCACGCCAGCCACGGCTCCGACCGCAACGGCACCGCTGGCTCCTGCCAGCACGGCCTCGATCCGCCTCGACTTGGCATACAACAGCACTCCGGCACCGAGCATGGCCAGCAACAGCGCCAGCACGCGCCGCGGCCACACGAATTCCGGCGGCACCGGCAAATCGGGATAGATCGCCAGCAGCGGACGGTCACCGATTTCCACGTCGAAGCCCTTGCCGTCCGCAGCACCAGCGGCCGGCACCAGGCGGTTGCCGTCGAGCCGGGCCACCACGGTCACCGTTCCCGTCGGCACCGCGCTCCAGCTCACCCGCAGGTCGCCCAGTTGCGGGCTGGTCGGGCGCGAACTGGTTACCAGCGCATCGTGATGAAAGCTGAAGCTGGCAGCAAGGTTGACCGGCAGGCGACGCATGTCCGGCACCACCGCCTGGCTGCCGGGCAGCGCACGCTGGATCGCCCGGGACAACACGAAGGCGCCGATATTGACTCGCCCGGCATCGAACTCTTGCGACTGCAGGGGAAAATGCGCGGGATTGCCGTGGCCGGGAGCGAAGTGGCTGGCGTCGACCGGATGATCTTCCCAGTCCTGCTCGTATATCGGCGGGCCGCCTGCGCGTATCTCATGCCACTGGAACATCTCCACGTGACGCATCAGCACCGGTGTTGACGCCTGCTGGTTGAACTGGACGTCCAGCGGCGCCTCGACCACGCGTATCGGCCCGCTCACCCGCACCATGTAGCCCTGGTCGGCGCCTTGGGGCTGGCCGTTGCTGCCAAGGTCGAGAATCTGCCCGCCATGCCGTTCGGCGGCGCTGCGAAAGCCGATGAGCCCCTGCTCGGTGAGCGCGACCAGTGCCACGCCTGCCAGCACCAGCAGGGCTCCGACCACCAGCAGGATCAGTTGCGGCTTGCGGGCCTGGGCTTGCTTGCGGCGATGGCTCATCGAATCTCCAGCTTCGGTGGTCAGCGGGCGTGCCACCCGCGCAGGTCACGCTGTTCGTCAACGGTGCCGTAGCGGCCGCGTTCATCGCGATGCACCCGGGCCAGCGCACATTCGTGGTCGTGCGTGAAAAACAGTTGCACGTCGCGTGCCAGCTTGTCGTCGAGGAACGCACGTTTCTCGTCGATCAGCTTCTCCGGGTAGCGGTCGTAGCCCATCGTGATCGGCAAATGCACCCAGAATCGGCCCGGGATCAGGTCGGCGCAGAACACCACGCCGCCGACTTCGGCCAGCATCAGGCCCGGCGTGTGGCCATCGGAAAAATGGAAGCGCACCGACTCGCCCAGGGTACGCGAGTGCGCGCCATCGACCCGCTCCAGCCGACCACTCTGTTCCAGCAGCGCCGGCAGTTCGGGAATGAACGAGGCGCGATCACGCGGGTGTGGCTTCAATGCGCGCTGCCAATGCTCGGCGCCCACCACGAAACGGGCCTTCGGGAACAGCAGGCGTGGCGCCTGCCCTTCCTCCCACGCGGCAAGCAAGCCACCGGCGTGGTCGAAGTGCAGGTGCGAGAGCACCACCACGTCGATGTCTTCGTGGCTCAGCCCCGCCTCGGCCAGCGAATCAAGCAGCACGTGATGCGACTCGACCACGCCATAACGTTCGCGCAACGACGGCTCGAAGAACGCGCCGATGCCGGTCTCGAACAGCACGTTGCGCCCGTCGAGATGCTTCACCAGCAGGCAGCGGCAGGCCAGCGGAATGCGGTTCTGCGCATCCGGCGCGATCCAGCGCGACCACAGCGCCTTCGGCGCATTGCCGAACATCGCACCGCCATCGAGCTGCTGCGAGTTACCCAGTAACGACCAGAATTCCATGCTGACTCCAACCCTGCCGCCCTTCATGCCGATGCAGGCCGGCATGACGAGAAAAAATTACTCCACCTTGCCCAGCCCGGACGGGCGACGCGGATCGCTGGCCGCGTCCAGCGTGTTGCTCTTGCGGTCCCAGGTCACCACGTTCATGAAGCCCCAGGATTCGCGCGGCTTGAGCGTGTAGCCCATTTTTTCCAGCGCGGCACTGGTCGCCGGATCGAAGGTGCCGTCCTCCACGTCCACCACATCGGGCAGGAACTGGTGGTGGAAACGCTTGTCCGCGACGATCTGCTGCGCGCTCTGGCCATCGACGAAATGCAGCACGGCTTCCATCACCTGGGTGATGATGGTGGAACCACCCGGCGAGCCGATCACTGCCGTGCGTGTCGGTCCGATCACGATGCTCGGCGACATCGACGACAGCATGCGCTTGCCGCCCGCCGGCGCATTCGCCTTGCTGCCGAGCAGTCCGTACACGTTGGGCTTGTTCGGCACCAGCGCGAAATCGTCCATCTCGTCGTTGAGCAGGATGCCGGTGCCCTTGGCGACGAAGGTCGAGCCGAGGATGTAGTTCACGGTGGACGTGATCGCCACCATGTTGCCGTCCTTGTCGATGATCGAGAAATGCGTGGTGTGCATGCCCGGATCGTGGGTCGGCCCATGCGGCAGCATCGACGACGGCGTGGCCTTGTCGGGCAGGATGCTCTGGCGCAGGCCATCGGCGTAATACGGCGACAGCAGCATCGCCAGCGGCATCTTCACGAAGTCCGGATCGCCGAGGTAATCGTTGTGGTCGCGGAACGCGCGACGCATCGCCTCGACGATGTAGTGCACGCGATGGGCCTTGTCCATCTTGCTCAGGTCGTAACCGGACAGGATATTGAAGATCTCCGCCATCGCCACGCCACCGGAAGACGGCGGCGGCGCGGTGATGATGTGATAGCCGCGATAGTCGATGGTGATCGGCGTGCGTTCCTTGGCGCGGTAGTTGGCCAGGTCGGCCAGCGTCCAGTTGCCGCCGGCCGCGCGCACCGCGTCCACCAGCTTTTGCGCCACTTCACCGTGGTAGAAGCCCGCGTCGCCGTGGGCGGCGATCAGCTCCAGCGTGTGTGCCTGGCCGGGATCACGCCAGATCGCGCCTTTCACCGGCGGCTTGCCGTTCGGCAGGTACTTGGCGGCCGAGGCCGGCCAGCGTTCGAGATTCTTCTGCTCGCCCGCGATCGATGACAGCAGGCGCGGATCGGGCTTGAAGCCGTCGCTGGCGATGCGGATCGCTGGCGCCAGCGAGGTCTTCAACGGCAGCTTGCCGTAATGCTTCGCCAACCAGACCAGCCCGGCCGGTTCGCCCGGAATGCCGGCGGACAGCGGCCCTTTCAGCGACGCATCGCGGTTGGGCGAACCGTCGGGGTTCACGTAGTCCTTCGGGTTCACCGCCGCGGGCGCCACTTCGCGCGCGTCCAGGAACACGTTGCGGTTGCTCTTGGCGATATGCAGCGTGGCCATGAAACCACCGCCGAGACCGGAGCTTTCCGGTTCCACCACCGACAGCGTGGAAGCCACCGCGATGGCTGCGTCAAAGGCATTGCCGCCCTTGGCCAGTACTTCGAAACCGGCATTGGTCGCCAGGAAATTGGCGCTGGCAATGGCTGCGTGACCGGGACGCAAGGCCAGCTGCGAGGCAGCGGCGGCATGGGCCTGCGCCGGTGCCTGATCGGCAGCGGCGAATGCCGGGGCAGCGACCAGGGCTGCGCCCAGCAGCACGATGCGCCAGCGCAACGCAACAGTCATGGCTTGTTCTCCATCAGATGGCGGTACTTGAGTTCGAGGTCGGCACGCGACTCGGGAAGATCGGTATCAACGAGGATGCATTCGACCGGGCACACCTCGACGCACTGGGGTTCGTCGTAATGACCGACGCACTCCGTGCACAGGGCCGGATCGATGACGTAGTACTCCTCACCCAGCGAAATCGCCTTGTTCGGGCAAACCGGTTCACAGACGTCGCAGTTGACGCAGGTATCGAGGATTTTCAGGGACATGACATCAAGGCAGGAGTGAGTGAAGAAGAGTGAGAAGTGAGAGAAAGCAAGAACTCGCCGCATACCCGGCTGTTTCTCTCACTCCTCACTTCTCACTGCTCACTCCTGGCGCTTACATCTGCACGAAGCGCACGGTAGCGCCAGTCGGATTGACGGCAGTCTCGACGCGCTGCTCATCGGCCTTGTCACCGATGAACAGCACGATCACGCCCTTGAACGAACCCGGCTTGGCGCCCTGGAAAGCCGCGACGATCAGGTCGGCGGTCTTGCTGGAATCGGGACCGGCGAAGGCCAGCAGGTTGCCCGGCAGCACGCCGCGGGCCACGGTGTCCTGCACATTTTCCAGCTGGCGCTGGTAACCGGCCTTGGAGGCATCGTCGTCACCGGCCGGCACCAGGTACGGGTACGGCTGGGCGGCGGTCATGCCCTGCAGGTTGCTGCGCACCAGTTGGGTCAGGTAAGCGCCCCAGGCCTTGGTGTCGTTCGGGTTGGTCGGCTTGGTCAGCTTCTGCACCTGCGCGGTGGCCTGCTGGTTGCTGTCCTGGTTGTTGCAGGCCGTCAGGGCCAGGCAACCGGTCAGCGCGAGGGCGGTGGCGAGATAGGCGAATTTACGCATGATGATCCCCTTCGGTTTCGGGTGACTTCTTGTGCCAGCGTTGGCGCATGGCTTGTTGTACCGCTGGATGCACGAAGCCGGAAATATCGCCGCCAAGGCGTCCGATCTCGCGCACCAGCGACGAGGAAATGAAACTGTATTGCTCCGCCGGCGTGAGAAACAGCGTCTCCGTCTGCGGAATCAGGTGGCGATTCATGCTCGCCAGCTGGAATTCGTATTCGAAATCCGACACGGCGCGCAGCCCCCGGATGATAACCCCGGCGCCGATCTGGGTGACGAAGCTGGCCAGCAGGCAATCGAACCCGCGGACTTCGACGTTCGGCAGGTCGGCCAGCGCCAGTCGCGCCAGCGCAATGCGTTCGCCGATGCTGAAACCCGGCCCCTTGCCCTTGTTCGGACTCTCGGCCACCGCCACCACGATGCGCTCGAACAGCGGTGCGGCACGGGCGACCAGGTCGGCATGCCCGTTGGTGATCGGATCGAACGTACCCGGATAGACGGCCAGGCGAGTGTTGACGGGTGGCTTGTTCACGGAACGGGGCAACACCTGTGGGGGAGACGCCTAGCTTAACGGAAGGTCACCAGCCCGGCGATACAGGGCAAAGCGCACGTCGCCAGCGGCCCCCTCGCGCCATGCCTGCCAGTTCGCGGGCAGCGCCGGCAGCGTGTTGCGCGGGGATTCCACGTAAATTTGCGCCGACGGCGTCAACCAGCCGCCCTGTTCCAGTTGCCGCGCCAGGGGCGCCCACAGCTCCAGCGCAAAGGGCGGGTCCATGAACACCAGCCCGAAGGTTCGCGGCGCGCCGTGCAGATAGCTGGCTGCATCAGTTGCCGCAACCGCCCCGCCCGGTGCTTTGAGCCGGGCCAGGTTCTCGCGCAATGCCCTCGCCGCCGCCGCGTCGCGCTCCACGAACTGCACGCCGGCCGCACCGCGCGACAACGCCTCGATGCCCAGTGCACCTGTCCCCGCGCACAGGTCCAGCGCCTGCACGCCGGCGATGGTCGGGGCAAGCCAGTTGAACAGGGTTTCGCGCACGCGCTCGGGCGTGGGCCGCAAGCCCGGCAGGTCGGGCACGTCCAGTCGGGAGTTGCGCAGGCTGCCGCCGATGATGCGGATGCGTCCGGCCCTGCCGTTCATGCCGCCCGGGCTTCTTGCCGCGGCTCAGCGGCCGGTATGGAAGGGAGTGTTAGCATGCCGCCCATTGTCTTTGAATCGCCGCCGCAATGCTCAAGTTCTGGAAGAAAAAACCCGCCGGCACGACGCCCGAGCAGCCTGCCGACGCGCCCGCCTCGCCATCCGTCGAGGACAACGAAAGCGTTGCCGAAACCCCTGCCGTCACGCCGATAACGGCGGTTGAGCCCGCGCCCGGGCCGGGCATGGACCCGGTTGCGAGCGAACCCGTTGTCGTCGAGCCGGTTCCCGAGGCCCCGGCGGCACCCGCCGAACCGACCCGGCGCGGCTGGCGTGACCGGCTGTCCGGCAGCGGCTTCGCGCGTGGATTGAGCTCGCTGTTCGTGCGCCACCCCAAGCTCGACGACGACCTGCTCGATGAGCTGGAAACCATCCTGATTACCGCCGATGTCGGCATCGAAACCAGCACCGAGCTGGTGGAAAACCTGCGCGCACGCATGCACAAGCGCGAGTTCGCCGACGCAGACGCCCTGCTGGCAGCGCTGCGCCAGGCCCTTCTGGTGCGACTGGCGCCCGTCGAAAAGCCGCTGGACATGGGCGATCGCCTGCCGTTCGTGATCCTCACCGTGGGCATCAATGGCGTCGGCAAGACCACCACCATCGGCAAGCTGGCGCGCCGCTATCGCGACGAAGGCCGCGAAGTGCTGCTGGCCGCCGGCGATACCTTCCGTGCCGCCGCCGTCGAACAGCTCAAGACCTGGGGTGCACGCAACAGCGTGCCGGTGATCTCGCAGGGCCAGGATGCCGATTCGGCCAGCGTGATCTTCGATGCCCTGCAGACTGCGCGTGCGCGCGGCACCAACGTGCTGATCGCCGACACCGCCGGCCGCCTGCACACCCAGGGCGGTCTGATGGACGAGCTGGGCAAAATCGCCCGCGTGCTGAAGAAGCTCGACCCCGAGGCGCCGCACGAGGTATTGATGGTGATCGACGGCACCACCGGCCAGAACGCGCTCAGCCAGTTGCGCCAGTTCCGCCAGATCGTCGGCGTCACCGGCCTGGTGGTGACCAAACTGGATGGCACCGCCAAGGGCGGCGTCGTATTCGCGCTGGCCCGCGAGTTCGGCCTGCCGATCCGCTATGTCGGCCTCGGCGAGGGTGCCACCGACCTGCGCACCTTCAATGCCGAGGCCTTCGTCGACGGCCTGCTGCCTCCGCGCCTCGGCCAGCCATGACCCTGTCGCGCCGGCTGCGCCTGACACTGATCGCCTGCGCCGGCGTGGTGTCGGTATTGGTGCTGGCCGTGCTGGTGACGCTGTATCTGTTACTGCAGCCGGATCGCTTCACCGCCATGCTGCAGTCGCAGGCGCACGGTGCTGGGCTGGAACTCAGCCTGGCCAGCCCTGCCCACCCGACCCTGCTCCCTTACCCTTCGCTCGAACTGGAAGGGCTGACGCTGACCGCGCAAGGCGCCAGCACGCCGATCCTGCTTGCCGCGCGCGGGCGCCTGGCACTGCCCTGGCGCACCATTTTCGGCGGTCCCACCGCCATTTCGCAGCTGGAAATCGACTCGCCTCGCGTGGACCTTGGCGCACTGCAGGACTGGCTCGGCGCGCTGCCGCCACGCCCGGCCAGCGCGCCGCTGCAAGTACCGCGCATCGACACCGGCGTACGCATCACCCAGGGCAGCGTGGTCAGCGGCGACCACCTGTTGTTGAACCAGGTCACCCTGAACGCCGGCAGCCTGATTCCAAACAAGCCGTTCCTGCTCGACGTCACCGCCCGCACCGCCGACGACACTCCGGTTCAATGGCATCTGTCCGCCACACCGCGCATGCAGGGCAACTCGCTGCAACTCGATGACATCGCCTTGCACATCGCGCACGGCAGCACGTTGTCGCTGCAACTGACCGGCACCGCACGCTGGCAGGGCGCGGCAAACGCCTCGCTGCAACTGCACGGCACGCTGGCCGACAAGGATCGCGGCGACTACAGCACGTCGCTCACGCTGACTCCGGCCGATCAGAACAGCCCGCTGCTATTGGCACTGAAGCTGGATGGCACGGACAACCACGTCGACCTGCGCCTGCCGCCACTGGCACTGGCGCACTGGTGGACCCAACTGGGCAGCACGACCTCCGCGCCGCAACTGACCGTGCCACCCGCCAACGGCAGCATCGACGTGGCCAGTCTTGACGTGGGCGGGATGCATATCGAAGGCCTCAGCGTGCGCGCAGGCGACGCCGTGCCTGCGGCCGCATCCAGCACCGCCACGCCAGCTCAACCGGCAAAGACAAAACACGCGCCGAAGCCGAAGAAAAAGTGAGCGACATCGCCGCTCCCCTGCTGGCCTGGTTCGACCACCACGGCCGCCACGACCTGCCCTGGCAACATGCCGGACCCGGCAATGCACGCGACGCCTACCGCGTGTGGCTGTCCGAAATCATGCTGCAACAGACCCAGGTCGCCACGGTCATTCCCTACTTCCAGCGCTTTGTGGAAACCCTGCCCACGCTGCGCGACCTGGCCGCGGCCGATGAAGACACGGTGCTCGCGCTGTGGTCCGGACTGGGCTACTACCGCCGCGCACGCTTCCTGCAACGCGCCGCGCAAGAATGCGTGGCTCGGCATGGCGGCGAATTGCCACGCGATTTCGACGCGCTCGTTGCGCTGCCGGGCATCGGTCGTTCCACCGCCGGGGCGATCCTCGCGCAGGCGTACGGGCTGCGCTTTCCCATCCTCGACGGCAACGTCAAACGCGTGTTGACCCGCTATCACGGCATCCATGGCCACCCTGGCCAGGGCGCCGTGGAGAAACAGCTCTGGCAGCATGCCGATGCCCACACGCCAAGCCAACGCGTAGCCGACTACACGCAGGCGATCATGGACCTGGGCGCCACTGTATGCGTGCGCTCGCGGCCGCAGTGCGACGCCTGTCCGCTCGCCACGGACTGCGTGGCCCGGCGCGATGGACTCACCGCGCAACTGCCCAGCCCCAAGCCGCGCAAGACCATTCCCGAACGCGACACCGTGATGCTGGTGCTGCGCGACGCACGCGGCAAGATATTGCTCGAACGCCGCGGCCCGCAAGGCGTCTGGTCGGGCCTGTGGAGCCTGCCCGAAGCCGGCGACAACGATGCCGCGTGGCGCATCGCCCAACAGCACGCCGTCATCGACGACGCGCAGGCGCTGACACCCTTCGTCCACGTCTTCAGTCACTATCGGCTGCGGATCGAGCCACTGTTGTTCGACGGCGCGACAGCACACCCCGCGATCGCCGATAATCCCCATCTGCGCTGGTGCGGCGCTGGTGAACTGGCCTCGCTCGGCCTGCCGGCCCCCGTCCGCAGCTTGCTGCAAAGTCTTTGAGGAACTGTTGTCCATGAGCCACACCGTCCATTGCGCGAAGCTCGGCATCGACGCCGAAGGCCTCGACTTCGCCCCCTGGCCCGGCCCGCTCGGCCAGCGCATCTACGCCGAGATCTCCAAGCCCGCCTGGCAGCAATGGCTGGCCCACCAGACCATGCTGATCAACGAAAACCGGCTCAATCCGCTCGATCCCGAGTCACGCAAATTCCTCGCCGGCGAAATGGAGAAATTCCTGTTCGGCGGAGAGCTTTCCCCGGTCCCGGGCTACGTCGCCCCCGACGCCAAGTCTTGACGCCCAACCGCACATCCGCTTTAATGCGCGGCTCCACGCAACACCGATGACCCGCGCGGTCGTCCACCCTTGGCCGGGTAGCTCAGTTGGTAGAGCAGGGGATTGAAAATCCCCGTGTCGGCGGTTCGATTCCGTCCCCGGCCACCATAGATTCTTGCAAAAAGCCTGTCCTCTCCGGATAGGCTTTTTCGTTATGCGCATGGTCACGGCCAGTTCCTGTCGACTGACACGCCACTTCGCGCGTGCTAGCGTGTGTTTCCCCATTCCAGAGGATTGCGCACATGAACAGGCGGTTTGCGGGATCGATGGCAACGGGTGCTTTGATGGCACTGCTTCTGGCGACGCCGGCACTGGCGGCGCTCAAACCGGGCGCCACGGCGCCGGACTTCACGGCCGAGGCCAGCCGGGCCGGCCATGACTTCACCTTTTCGCTCAAGGCAGCCCTGAAGAAGGGGCCGGTGGTGGTGTATTTCTACCCGTCGGCCTATACCGGCGGCTGCGACCTCGAGGCGCATACCTTCGCCACCGAGAAGGACAAATTCGATGCGGCGGGCGCCACCATCATCGGCGTGTCGGCGGACAGCATCCAGCGGCTGAACACGTTCTCGGCGGACCCGAAATACTGCGCCGGCAAATTCCCGGTGGCTTCCGACGCGCACGGCAAGATCGCCGCGTCCTACGACCTCAAGACAATGGCGTCGCAAGCCGGCATGAAGGACGTGCGTGGCGTGGCGATCGACCACGGCTTCATCCCGCGCACCACCTTCGTGATTGCCCGCGACGGCCACATCGTCGCTGCGCTTTCATCGGAAGCCGACCACCTGCGGCCGGACCAGCACGTGACGAAGTCGCTGGCCATCGTGCAGAAACTGCAGGCGGGCAAGGCGCCGTAATCGATGGCGCTGCGGAACAGGTTCACGCGAAGCTTCCCCACGGTTCTGGCCGCAAGCCTGCCGTTGCTGGCCATTTCGGCCTGCTCGCCGCGCTCGCACGACACCGCCACGACACCCGTGGCGGTGTCGGCATCCGCACAAGCCGGCCCATGCAGCGCAACGCAACTCGCACTCGGCCTCGATGGTGGTGACGGGCGGTTCAACGGCATGTCGCACTCCGGCACCATGCTGGTCCTGCGCAACCACGGCAAGGCGCCGTGCACGATGCCGGCACGCCCGCTGCCGCAATTCACCGACAGCGGCCGGCAGCCGCTGGACATCGTCATGCAAACCACGGTGGGGATGCATCCGGGACCGGTGCTGCTGCCCGTCGTGGTGCCGCCCGGGGCAACGGTGACCAGCGACATGCGCTGGGTTTCCGGCAACGTCTACGACCACGGTCACTGCGAATCGCCGGCATTCATCACGCTGATGATCGGCAAGGAAGCGGTGTCCTCCGCGTTTTCCGGCCACCTGTGCGGCGCCGGCGGCAAACCGTCCAGCTATTCGATGACGCCATTCCGGGCCGCAACGACGCATCCCTGAGGTGACTTCCGCGTCACGCGGCGACAGGCATGCTGCTGTCGATCGGATTTCGCAGGAGTTTCCCGCATGAAGCCACCACGCACCCTGTTGATCATCCCGGCCCTGCTGCTTGCCGGCTGCCAGACGCCCGCCCCTGGCGTGACGGCGAAGACATTCAGCTACCGCTGCGACGACGGTCGCAGCGTGCAGGCCAGTTACCCCGACGCGGATACCGCCGTGTTGACGCTCGCCGGGCATGCCCATCGCCTGCACATCGCCCGATCCGCCGATGGCGCGCGCTACGTTGGCGACACCTGGCAGTGGTGGACCAAGGGCATGCACGATGCCTCCCTCGCACCACTCAAGCCGGGGGAAACCTACGCATCGGCGCCGGGCGTGGCCTGCCACGCGCCCTGACGAAGCGGGCCGGTTCGCGCATCAGGCCCCTTGGTCAGACACTTGCCCCGTGCCTGCCATCGCGCCGTCCCGCCACGGCAACCGCTGCGTCATGCAGTGATCGCATCATGCCTCCCCACCCCACCCGGAGGATGCCGCCATGCTGACGCAATACGTGTTCCCCTCGAAGCTCGGGCTGTTCCGCATCGTGCAGCACGGCCGTCGCTGGCGCGCCCTGCACGACCGCATCGAATGCGGCAGGCACGACTCGGCGGAGATCGCACTGGCAACCTTGCGCAACACCTGGCCGCAGGCCCGGCTGCCGATATCGCTGGATGCGTGGCGCTGTCCGTCGAAGCCATCCTTCGCACGCGCCTCATGCACGCCCTTGCCGCGCTGGTGCACCGCTTATTGAACGGGCGCGCGGCGCCAGCGCGAGTCATTCCTTCGCGTTGATCACCGCCAGGAAATCGCGACCATAGCGCTTGAGCTTGGCTTCGCCGACGCCGCTGACCTCGGCCAGTTCGTCCTCGTTGGCCGGCATCGCGCGCAGCATGGCCAGCAACGTGGCATCGTGGAACACCACATACGGCGGCACGCCCTGCTGCTTCGCCAGTTGCGTGCGCAGGGCGCGCAAGGCGTCCCACAACGGCTGCTCGTACGCCTCGATGCCGATGCTGGCCCCGGTGACGAGCTGGCTGTCGCGGCGACGGCGCGTGGAGCGCACCGGCTTGGCATCCTCGCGCAGCAATACCCGTCGTCCATCGACCAGCACTTCGCGACTGGCCTTGGTCAGCCGCAGCGTGCCGTAGCCTTCCGCGTCGGTGGCCAGCAGGCCGGCGGCCAGCAACTGGCGGAACACCGAGCGCCAGCCCTTCTCGTCCATGTCGGCGCCGATGCCGAAGGTGCTGAGCTTGTCGTGACCGAGCTGGCCCACGCGCTCGCTGTCCACGCCACGCAGGATGTCGACGACATGGCCGGCGCCGAAACGCTGGCCGCTGCGATACACCGCCGACAACGCCTTCTGCGCGGGCACGGTGGCGTCCCAGGTTTTCGGTGGCTCGACGCAGTTGTCGCAATGGCCGCAGGGGCCATGGAATGCCTCGCCGAAGGCACCGAGCAGCAGCTCGCGCCGGCAACGCGTGGCTTCGGCATAGGCCAGCAGTGATTCCAGTTTCTGCCGTTCGACGCGCTTGCGCTCGTCGCCCGATTCGGACTGCGCAATCATCTGGCTCATCGTCACCACGTCGGACAGACCGTAGACCATCCACGCCTCGGCCGGCAGGCCATCGCGACCGGCGCGACCGGTTTCCTGGTAATAGCCTTCCATCGAACGCGGCAGGTCCAGGTGGGCCACGAAGCGCACGTCCGGCTTGTCGATACCCATGCCGAACGCCACCGTGGCCACCATCACCACGCCATCTTCGCGCAGGAAGCGTTGCTGGTGCCGCGCGCGCGTGGCCGCGTCGAGCCCGGCGTGGTACGGCAGCGCCTCGATCCCGGCCTCGGCCAGCCATGCGGCGGTGTCGTCCACCTTCTTGCGGCTCAAGCAATAGACGATGCCGGCCTCGCCACGATGCTCCTCGATGAAACGCATCAGCTGCGTCCGCGGGTTGTGCTTCAGCATCACCCGGTAGCCGATGTTCGGACGGTCGAAACTGGAGATGAACTGGCGCGCATCCTGCAATGCCAGCCGCTCGACGATCTCCTCGCGCGTGCGCGGGTCGGCGGTGGCAGTAAGCGCGATGCGCGGCACGTGCGGGAAGCGCTCGTGCAGCAGGGTCAGCTCACGGTATTCGGGGCGGAAATCGTGGCCCCATTGCGATACGCAGTGCGCTTCGTCGATGGCGAACAGCGCGGGTTCCATGCGTTCCAGCAACCCCAGGAAGCGCGACGTGAGCAGGCGCTCCGGCGCCACGTAGAGCAGGTTCAATTCGCCGGCCAGCAACTGCCGTTCCACCTCACGCTGGCTTTCGGCATCCAGGCTGGAGTTGAGGTAGGCCGCGGCCACGCCGGCGGCGCGCAAGGCATCCACCTGATCCTGCATCAACGCGATCAGCGGCGAGACCACGATGCCGGTGCCCTGCCGCAGCAGCGCGGGAATCTGGTAGCACAGCGACTTGCCGCCACCGGTGGGCATGAGCACCAGCGCATCGTGGCCTTCGGCCAGGTGTTCGACGATGGCCTGTTGCTCGCCGCGGAAACTGGAATAGCCGAAAACGCTTTCGAGGATGTCGAGGGGGGAGGACTGCATTGCGCACATGCTAGCAAACCGGACACGGGCGGCGACCGGTCCACGACGATGGCGCCTGTCGGGCCGACCCGCGTCAGGCGTCGGGCATGCCCCACAGGACGCGGTCAGTATCCGCATCCAGTCCGAACGCGCTCAGCGCGACCCGTCCGTTCTTCACCTCTACCCCTTCCGCGCGCAATCGCCGACATTGTTCACGGAAGCCACGACTGCCCGCAGGCAACGCGATATGGCCGCTGGAGCGCAATACGCGGAACCACGGCAGCTCCATCCCGTCAGGCACTTCGCCGAGCAATTTGCCCACCAATCGTGCACGCCCCGGCAAGCCGGCTCGCGCGGCGATGGCGCCATAGCTGGCGACGCGACCGGGCGGAATCGCGGCGATGGCGGCGTACACGCGCGCGTGGCTGTCCTGCATGGCAATCATTTGGGTGACGGAAGGCGCACAGGGTACCATCGGGATATCGCCGGCCAGGCAGTTCAACAAGGAAGCCGCACCATGCGTCACTTCGAAGCCGTGCGTTCGCATATCGGTAGCCAGTACACGCTACGCCAGAACGATCCCTACCTGATCAGCTTCGACCTGCGGCTGCCGCAAGGTCGCAACCAGGGCATTTACCTGGCCGAACTGGAGGACGAGGGCGGGCGACGCTACCTGCGCGTGTCCACGCCGATCGGGCCGCTGGCCGGCACCGACCCGCATCGCTGCCTGCGCTTCAACTGGGAACAGCGCTGCGGTTTCCTGGCCGTGACCGACCTGGACGGCTCGCCGTTCCTGCACCTGTGCGAGAACCGCCCTTACGAACTGCTGGACGAAGCCGAATTGCAACGCCTGATCGGCGAGATTGGCCTGCTCGGCGACCAGCTCGAACGCGCCATCGCCGACGACGGCGACGCGCTCTAGCACGACGCGCTCTAGCAAGCTGTCTGGCGCTGGTTGGCCGGCGTCACCGGCTCAGATGAGTCCTTGCGCCAGCCGCACGAAGCCGTAGGCGATCAGCGCCGTGATCGGCAAGGTCAGGATCCACGCCCACACCATGCGCTGCACCACGCTCCAGCGGATCGCGTTGGAACGCTTGGCCGTGCCCACGCCCATGATCGACGAAGACACCACGTGCGTGGTGGACACCGGCAGGCCGAACGCCGACGCGACGAGGATCACGATGGCCGAACTGCCCTCGGCGGCGAAACCGTTGATCGGGTGCAGCTTCACCATCTTGTGGCCCAGCGTCTTGATGATGCGCCAGCCACCGCCGGCCGTGCCGCCGGCCATGGTCAGCGCGCACACCACCGCCACCCATGCCGGCACCACGAAACCACCGGCAGCGGATTCGTTGATGCGCAGGAAGTGCAGCCAGTCCGGCAGATGATCGAACTGCCCCGCCGCGGTGGCACCGGCCAACGCCAGCGCGATGATGCCCATGCTCTTCTGCGCATCGTTCATGCCATGCGCCAGGCCCATGGCACTGGCCGAGGCAATCTGCGCCTTGCCGAAGAAGCTGTTGACGAACGGGGTGCGACCGAAGCGATGCAGGAAACCCTGCCGGCGCGAAAACCACGACAGCAGTGCATACAGCGCCCCCATCAGCACGAAACCGAGCAGGAAGCCCATGAACGGCGAAATCACCATCGGCACCACGACCTTGGGAATGACGCCATTACCCAGCCACCAATGGGCCCCGCCATGGGACCAGATGACCGCGTCGAAGCGGCCGCCGGAACCGGCAATCGCCGCGCCCACCAGCGCCCCCACCAGCGCGTGGCTGGAGCTGGACGGCAAGCCCAGCCACCAGGTGATCAGGTTCCACACGATCGCCGCCAGCAAGGCACAAA
Source organism: Rhodanobacter sp. FW021-MT20 (assembly GCF_041107475.1). NCBI lineage: Bacteria > Pseudomonadati > Pseudomonadota > Gammaproteobacteria > Lysobacterales > Rhodanobacteraceae > Rhodanobacter > Rhodanobacter sp. FW021-MT20. The sequence continues at coordinate 281,623 of NZ_JBGBPX010000001.1, forward strand.
CCAGCAACTGCGGGCCGGCCTCGATCACCCCGGTATTGACGATGCCCGCGGCGATGGTCGCCGCCACGGCGGTTCCCCACAGCGCGCCGATCATGTTGGTCACGGCCGCCAGCAGCACCGCCTGCCCCGGTGAAAGCACCTTGGTCGCCACCACGGTGGCGATGGAGTTGGCGGTGTCGTGGAATCCGTTGATGTAGGTGAAGACCAGTGCGATCAGCACCACCACGGCAACCAGTCCGATCGTCATGCACGATCTCCCCGGAGCATGCGCAATCCGCGATTCGACATCGGCATGTGCGGACCCTCAGGAATTCTTCAGCACAATCGAATAGACGATGTTGCCGACGTTGCGACACTTGTCGATGGCCTTCTCCAGCAACTCGAAGAGATCCTTCGCCAGCATCGCGCGCATCGCGTCATTGCCTTCCACGTAAAGCGTGCGGTACGGCGCCAGCAGCATGCGGTCGCCTTCCGATTCCAGCGTCTGCAGGCGATCCTGCAGCTTCTTCACCGGATCGATGCGCAGGCCGCGGCGCAACTCGCCGATCATCTCCACCACCACGGCACTGGAACGCTCCAGCACCATCGCGCGCTGGGCGAAATCCACCCCGGCCAGGCGCTGGGCCACGATCTCGTAGCGCTCGGCGAATTTTTCCACCGTCTTGGGAATCTTGTACAGCGCGGAATTCAGCGCCTCGATGTCCTCGCGGTCCAGCGCGGTGACGAAGGTATTCACCAGTTCCTCGCTGATCTGCGCCGCCAGCGCCTTCTCGCGCGCACGGGCGGCCGCGAATTCCGCCATCACCGGCGTGTGGTCGGCCTGGGTCACCAGCCCGTGCAGGGCCTTGGCGCTCTCGTGGGCCGCGGCGGCACTCTGTTCCAGCAAGTTGTAGAACTTGTCGCCTTTGCCGAAGATGGTCTGCAATGAAAACATGCGGGCTATGCCTGGATGGAATCGTGGTTACCGTGATGTTACAGGACAGGTCCCCCGCACCGCACCATTCGGGACGCCTCGATGCAGCGTGGAGAACCGTTTCGACGCCGGACAAGCCGGCATGATGGCGGCGCAAGCGCCCGCCCGGCGGGACGATTCCGGGCACGTGCCGGATTCACCGCCCGGCGAAAACCAGGCTGGCGGTTTTCCGGAAATGCCCTCTTGGCGTGAAGACCGGCGCGACAGGCCTTACACTCACCCCATGTCGCCCCCACCCTGCCTGCCGCGATGCTGACCGAAATCGCGCTCGTCTTCGTCCTGGCCCTGTGCAACGGTTTCTTCGCGTTGTCGGAAATGGCGTTGGTCGCCTCGCGCAAGAGCCGCCTGAAGCAAATGGCGCGCACCAGCCGCCGCGCCCGCGTCGCCCTGCGCCACGCCGAGGCGCCCGAGCGCTTCCTGTCCACCGTGCAAGTGGGTATCACCGTGGTGATGCTGATCACCGGTGCGGTGGCCGGCGATGTCCTCGGCAGCCACATCGCCGCCTTGCTGCACGGCCGTGGCCTGGCCTGGCTGGCGCCGTACGCCCGGATCGTCGGCATCGTGCTCGGCTTCGTGCTGATCTCCTTCATCCAGATCGTGATCGGCGAACTGGTACCCAAGCGCCTGGCGCTGGCGGCGCCGGAGCGCGTCTCCGGCATCGTGGCCATGCCGATGCTGGTGCTGTCGCGCGCCACCGCGCCCTTCGTGTGGTTGCTGAACACCTCCAGCGGCCTGCTGATGCGGCTGCTGCGGATCAGCGACAAGGGCCGCGACGCGGTCACCGAGGAAGAAATCCGCCTGCTGGTGGCCGAAAGCACCGAACAGGGCGTGCTCGACATCGACGAACAGGCCATGGTGAACCGGGTATTGCGCCTGGGCGACCGCACGGTCGACAGCGTGATGACGCCACGCATGCGCGTAGCGTGGCTGGACATCGCCGCACCGCGCAGCGAGAACGTCGAAGTGATGCGCGACACGCCCTACTCGCGCTATCCGGTCTACCGTGGCGACGAGAGCGACATCGTCGGCGTGGTCGAGGTGAAGAGCCTGCTCGGCGGCATCGTGCAAGGCACACCCGAGCTGTTCCGCACCCTGGCCAAGCCGCTGTTCGTGCCCGCCACCGCCCGCGCGCTGGACCTGCTGGAGGAATTCCGCGACGCCGAGACGCCGATGGCGCTGGTGGTGGACGAATACGGCGACATCGAAGGCCTGGTCACGCTCAACGACCTGCTCGCCGCCGTGGTCGGCGCCAGCCAGCTTGGCCATGGCAATGGCGAGGAAAGCGCGCCGATCGTGGTGCGCGCGGACGGCAGCTGGCTGGTCGACGGCAGCCTGCCCACCGACGACCTGCGCGAACTGCTGCGCGTGGACAGCCTGCCCGGCGAGGACGAGCACGATTTCCATACCGCCGCCGGCATGGTGATGACAGCGCTGGGGCATATCCCGCTGGCTGGCGAAATCTTCGAATGGCGCGGCATCCGCTTCGAAGTCGTCGACCTCGACGGCGCCCGCATCGACAAGCTGCTGGTCACACCGGCACCGACGAGCGAAGAAACCGGCGACGAGGAAACCGGCTAGGCGAGAAGTGAGTGGAGAGGAGTGAGGAGTGAGAGAAAGCCCGCGAGCTTGCAAGGTTTCCCGGCTTCCTCACGCCTCGTCTCTGCTTTGCGCTTCTGCTGAAAAGCCTCAACCAAGGAAGGTCCGATTTTACTCGTCATCCCAGCGAAAGCTCACTCGGCCGTTGTAGAGCCGCAGGAATGACGCGCAAAAACCGATCAATCAAACCGTCTCCAAGGATCCACGGGACGATGGAGAAAGGCGAGAGAGCCTACAGCTCTTCATCTCACTCCTCACTCCTCACTCCTCACTCCTCACTCCTCACTCCTCACTCCTCACTTCTCTCCACTCACTTCCCGCCCTTCCCCGCCAGCATCGCCATGCGCTGCGCATCGGCCAGGATGCCGTGCAGCACGCGCAATTCGCGCTCGTCCATCTGCGCACGCTGGAACAGCTTGCGCAGGCGCAACATGATCGTTTCGGCCGAACGCCCCTTGTGGAAATCGATGTCGTCCAGGGTCTGGCCGAGATGCTCGTAGAAGCGCTCCATCTGCGCCGCGTCGGCCAGCGGGCGGTCGTGTTCGGGGGGTGCTTCGGAAGGCGCATCGCCCAGCATGACCGTGCGCAATTCATAGGCCATCACCTGCACCGCCTGCGACAGGTTCAGCGAGCTGAAATCGTCCACGCTGGGGATGCGCACCATCGCGTGGCAACGCGCCAGCTCGTCGTTTTCCAGACCGGTGCGCTCGTTGCCGAACAGCAGCGCCACCTGCTCCCCCCGCGCAGCGGCGGCCAGCGCCTGCTCGGCACCTTCGCGGGGCGAAAGCTCGGGCAGGTTCACCCCGCGCCGGCGGGCCGAAAGCCCCAGCGCGAACGTGCTGCCGACCAAACCGTCGACCAGCTCCGCATGCACGCCGGCCGCTTCCAGCACGTCATCCGCGCCTGCCGCCAGGGCATGAGCCTCGGGATCAGGGAAACGGTGCGGCGCCACCAGTTCCATCCGGGTGAAACCCATGGTGCGGATGGCCCGCGCCGCACTGCCGATGTTGCCCGGATGCGAGGTGCGCACCAGCACGAAGCGGAACAAGGGGGCAAGGTCGACAGCGGTATTCATGGGCATGGCATGGGCGTGGAACAGCCGATGAGCATAGCCGATGCATCGCCCGGGTCGGGCATTCGACAAGCCTTCGGGCACGCGTGGCAAGCCGCCGCGCCCATGCTCTGCTAGAATCCCCCGCCGCAACCCGCTCTTTTGAAAGTCGAAGCCATGACCAGACCCGCCGTCACCATCGCGGTACGCGCCGCGCGCGCCGCAGGCAACGTGATCCTGCGCTACATGAACCGCATCGACGGCCTCCATGTCGTCGAGAAGCAGCGCATGGACTTCGCCTCCGAGGTCGACAAGCTGGCCGAGGCCGAAATCGTCAAGGAACTGCGCCGCGCCTATCCCGACCACGCCATCCTCGCCGAGGAAAGCGGTGCGATCGGCAAGAGCAGCACGCACACTTGGGTGATCGATCCGCTCGACGGCACCCACAACTACCTGCGCGGCATCCCGCATTTTTCCGTTTCCATCGCACTGGTGGAAAAGGGCGTGCCGGTATACGGCGTGGTATTCGACCCGCTGCGCGACGAGCTGTACACCGCCAGCAAGGGCGACGGTGCCTTCCTCAATGATCGCCGCATGCGCATCGGCAAGCGCGAAAACCTGGGCGGCGCGATGATCGCCACCGGCTTCCCCTACCGCCAGCGCACACACCTGGACGCCCAGTTGGCGATGACCCGCGCCCTGCTTGGCCAGGCCGAGGACATCCGCCGTTCCGGCTCCGCCGCGCTGGACCTGGCCTACACCGCCGCCGGCCGCTACGACGGCTACTTCGAGCTGGGCCTGAAGCCCTGGGACATGGCTGCCGGCGTGCTGCTGGTGCGCGAGGCCGGTGGCCGCTGTTGCGACTTCGCCGGCCGCGACGGCATCCCCGCCAGCGGCAACATCATCGCCGGCAACCTGCACGTGGCCAAGGCGATGGTCGACGCCATCGGCCAGCACGCGACGCCGGAACTGCTCAAGGCCTGAACCCAGCTGTCAGGTTGAACGCAACAAGGGCGCCGATGGGCGCCCTTGTCGTTTTTACTTGTCGTCTGCCGGCCATGGCTCGATACAGCCGGCTCAAACCGGTTCCTGACCCGCCTCGCGAAGAAAGCCGCGCAGGAACGGCACGGTAATCCGTCGCTGCGCGGCCAGCGAGGCCCGGTCCAATTGATCGAACAGGTCGAGCAGCGCACCGAGATCACGCGCATAGCGGGCGAACAGCCAGTCCAGCACGGTGTCGTCCAGCTCGATGCCACGCGTCGACGCCTGGCTTTTCAACACTTCGCGCCGCTCGCCGTCATCCAGCGGCTTGAGCGGGAACTGCGTGCAGGCACCCAGGCGCGAACGCAGGTCGGGCAGGCCCAGGCCGAGTTGCGTCGGCACCGCTTCGGCCGCGAACAGCAACGCCGCGCCTTCGGCTTTCGCCTGGTTGTACAGGTCGAACAAGGCGTGTTCCGCCTCGCGCTCGCCGGCAATGGCGCCCAGGTCGTCCAGCGCCAGCAGCGCACTGCCGGCCACGCCACGCAGCGCGGCAACCTTGTCGCCCAGCTTCGCCAGCGGCAGGTATTGCACCATGCGCCCGGCCTCGCTGGCCGCCTGGCAGGCGGCCATCAGCAGGTGGCTCTTGCCGCTACCGGCAGGGCCTTGCAGATACACCCACGGCGCACCAGGCCCATGCGCCAGCGCCTGCACGGCGGCCAAGGCGACTGCATTGGCGCCGGGGTGGAAATGTTCGAAACGCTGGCGACGGGGCCAGCGCAGGGCAAGCGGGAGTTGCGGAATCATGTCGGGGTGTCGGCGCCCTTGTCGTCGGGTCTGGCCATGACGGTTGTCGTCTCCACGCTGCCTTTGTCGGTGGTAACGGTGACGTCCACTTCGGTCAGCGCCGGGTCGTCCGGCCCGGACTCGGTATACAGCTCGCTCTGTCGGTAGCGCTCGCTGAGGTAACGCAGCACCACCAGGATCACCGAGGCCGCCGGCAGGGCCAGCAGGATGCCGAGGAAGCCGAACAGATAGCCGCCGGCCAGCACCGCAAAGATCACTGCCACTGGATGCAGGCCGATCTTCTCGCCCACCAGCCGCGGCACCAGCACGTAGCCTTCCAGCAACTGGCCGACCACGAACACGCCGACCACCATCAGCACATGGCTCCAGTCGCCGTGCTGCACCAGCGCGGCAATGATGGCGGCGACAAAGCCGGTGATGAAACCCAGGTACGGCACGAAACTGAGCAGGCCGGCGACCATGCCGATCAGTGGACCGACCGAGATCCCGACCAGGGTCAACGCCACGCCATAAAAGATGCCCAGCGCCAGCATCACCAGCAACTGGCCACGCACGAAGGCACCGAGCACGGCATCGGACTCGCGCGCCAGATGCGCGATGGTCGGCTCGACCGAGCGCGGCAGCATGCGATCGATCCACGCCACCAGTCGGTCCCAGTCGCGCAGCAGGTAGAACGCCACCACCGGGATCAGCACCAGGTTGGTGAGCCACATCACCGCACCCACGCCCGAGCGCGACAGCTTGCCAAGCACGCTGCCGATGGAGCCCAGGTGCTCCTTCAGCGCCGCCATCAGGCGGTCGCTGTCCAGCGCATGCGGATCCAGATGCAGCTTGTGCTGCAGCCACGGCAACGCGGTGTCGCGCGCCCATGCCAGGTAGTTCGGGAAGTTCTGCACCACGCTCTCGATCTGGCGCGCGATCAGCGGCACCAGCAACAGCAGTGCGCCGGCCGCCACCAGCACCAGCACGATGAACACGATGCTCACGGCCAGCGTGCGGCCCATGCCGTACTTTTCCAGTCGATCGGCCAGCGGATCGCCGAGATAGGCCAGCATCCCGGCGATCGCGAACGGCATGATCACCGGCGCCAGCAACCAGATCAGCCAGACGATCACGGCCGTGATCGCCAGCAACTGCCAGCGACGCGAAGCGTCTGGCGAAAGATCGTGGTTCATGGGCAAGCTCTCGGATGCGGTATCGAAGTGTCGCCGATGCGGCGGGTGCGTGTCAGCGTGCCGGACCGGACATGCGCCATGCACCGTCCGGCCGACTCGTGGCGTACCGTGTCGCCACCCGCTGCAGCCGCGACGCGGGCGGGAGTACTCCCGGCCACCGGCACATGAACAATCGACGATACGCCGCGGGCCTGGAGCAGCCAGCCGGGTTGCGCCCGGATCAGCCCGGTCAGCATCCGCCCGAACCGGCATTCAGTGCGTTCACCGCATCGCACCCGCAAACCGCAGCGAAGCGCCCCTCGGCAGTGGACGCCACGGCCAACACGATGCCGCGGACATCGTCCCGGCTCAGTGCAACCAGCGCAGGCTGACATCCGCGCCGTCGTGGACCGGCGCCTGCAACAGGCGACCGTTGGCCGTGAGATCGGCGGCCAGCGCCGACAACGGCAGGTTGATCTTCACGTCGAGCAGGGCGCCGTCATCCTGTGCGCCCAGCGTGGTGGCCTTGAGCACGGAGGGATCGGCGCGCAAGGTGGCCAGCATGTTGGCGTAATCCATTGCCGAGTTCAGCCCCGACACCCACAACTTGCCTTCGACCGTGCCGCCGCCGATCACGTTGAGCTGTCGACCGACACGGTCCGCCATCGCGTTGCCGGCATTGCCCAGCAGGATGTCGGTGCCGGGCGCCTGGTCCGTCCATTGCTGCGTCTTGCCGCCGCTGACCAGGGTCCAGTCGGCGCCACCCTGTTTCAACTGGCCCAACAGCACCAGGCCGGTGTGATACTGGCTGGTGACCACCGCCAGCGCCGCCGGATCGGCCGCCGCCAGCTTGGCCGGATCGGGCAGTGCCGCAGCGTTGGCATACACCACGCTGTAACCGCGCTGGCCGGCCGCCGAGGCCAGCGCCGCCAAGGCCCCCTGCCCCAGCAGCTTGCCGCCGGCATCGCGCACCACCAGCAGCACGGGTGGTTTCACGCCGGCACTGCTGGCACCCATCTGGGTGATCGCCCGACGCACCGCCCCGCTGTCGAAGGTCGCCTGCAGCAGCAAACCCGGCGGGGTGCCGGTGCCGCGCTGGTACTGGTATTGCTGCACCATGCCGGGCGCATGCTTCAAGGCATCGGCGTAACCGGGCTTGCTGCGCAGGTCCTGGCCACCGGAAACCCGTGCTAGCACCTGGGCCAACGCCGTGGCAAAGCCCTGGTCGCGTTGCGCCTCGCTGGTGTCGGAAACCGGCACCACGACGGTGTAGGGCGAGGTGGACTGGGCCAGCGCGCGCAGCGGCGACAGCGCGGCAAAGCCCAGCAGCAGGAAGGCGATCAGCGGACGCGACAGGCGCATGACGGGGTGGACCTTGGGGGAAACTCAGGGAAAGTCTGCCCAATCCGGCCCCCAACGTCTATCATTACGCGTTTTCCAAGGCCGGTTTCCGCCATGTCCGACGCCCTCACCTACCGCGCCGCTGGGGTCGATATCGACGCTGGCAATGCCCTCGTCGAACGCATCAAGCCGCTGGTCAAGCGCACCTTCCGCCCCGAGGTCATGGGCGGACTGGGTGGCTTCGGCGGCTTGTTCAACCTGGGCGGCAAATACAAGGAGCCGGTGCTGGTGTCCGGCACCGACGGCGTCGGCACCAAGCTGAAGCTGGCGCAGATGCTGAACCGCCACGACAGCATCGGCATCGATCTGGTCGGCATGTGCGTCAACGACGTGCTGGTGCAGGGCGCCGAGCCGCTGTTCTTCCTCGACTACTTCGCCACCGGCAAGCTGGACGTGGATACCGCCGCAGCCGTGGTTGGCGGCATTGCCAGGGGCTGCGAGCTGGCCGGTTGCGCGCTGATCGGCGGCGAAACCGCCGAAATGCCCGACATGTACCCGCCCGGCGAATACGACCTGGCCGGCTTCACCGTCGGCGTGGTGGAAAAGGACGCCATGCTCACCGGCGACGCCATCGCCGCCGGCGACGTGGTTCTGGGCGTGGCCTCCAGTGGCCCGCACTCGAATGGCTATTCGCTGGTGCGGCGCATCCTGGAACGTGCCGGCGCCACGCTAGACAACGGCGGCCTCGACCTGGACCTCGGCGGCGTCAAGCTGGTCGATGCGCTGATGGCGCCAACCACGATCTACGTCAAGCCGATGCTGGAACTGCTGGCCGGGCAGCGCTCGGCCGTCCACGGCATGGCCCACATCACCGGTGGTGGCCTCAAGGAAAACATCATCCGCGTGGTGCCCGACGGCCTGGGCCTCGCGCTCGACGCCGCCGCGATCAAGCTGCCGCCGGTGTTCGACTGGCTGATGCGCGAAGGCAACGTGGCGCGCGAGGAAATGTGGCGCACGTTCAACTGCGGCGTGGGCTTCACCGTGATCCTGCCGCGCGACGCGGTGGACGCCGCCTCGGCGTTGCTGGCGCGGCACGGCCTGGCCAGTGCGGTGATCGGTGAAGTGGTGACCGCACAGGGCGACGAGCGCGTGCGGATCGGGTGATGCCGGCCAGCTCAAATACGCCTGTTCGCTTGATTCACCGTCATTCCGGCGCAGGCCGGAATCCCGTGGCTTTAGGGCCTGGGCAAGCGTGGTCGCTGCTGGATTCCGGCCTGTGCCGGAATGACGAGCAAACGCATCGCGGCGGCATGCCCCGCGCATTGCTGCGGCTGTCACGGATCATTCCGGACAGCAGTGGGCTTTTGCCGGAATGACGCCCCCAACACCTTCCGGACCATGACCCTTCCCCTACGCATCGCCGTCCTCGCCTCCGGCCGCGGCAGCAACCTTGCCGCACTGATCGCCGCGCGCGACGCCGGCACCTTGCCGGTGGAGTTCACCCTGGTCGCCAGTGACAAGGCCAGTGCCGGCGCGCTGCGATTGGCCGAAGCCGCCGGCATTCCCACGCTGGCGCTGTCTCCACGCAGCTATCCGGACCGGCGCGCATTCGACCTCGACCTGTTCGCACGCATCGCCGACAGCGGCGCCGAGCTGCTGGTGCTGGCCGGTTTCATGCGCATCGTCGACGGCGCGGCCTTGGAGCCTTGGGCCGGGCGCATCGTCAATATCCACCCTTCGCTGCTGCCGAAATATCGTGGCCTGCATACGCACCGCCGCGCACTGGAAGCCGGCGATGCCGAACACGGCGCCAGCGTGCACTTCGTCACCGCCGAGCTGGATGGCGGGCCGGTGATTGCCCAGGCGCGCATCTCGATCGAGAGCGGCGATGACGAGGACACCCTCGCCGAACGTCTGTTGCCGCTGGAACATCGCCTGCTGCCGGCGGTGATCGCATTGATCGCCGCGCAACGGCTGGCATTGGGTCCGAACGGGATCACGCTCGACGGCTCGCCCCTGACCCGGCCGCTGAACCTGAGTGGCTTTCAACTGAGCCGTTGAACATGCGCCGGCATCGCCACGCCGCGTTCAGGCAATTTGCGTAGACTGGGTCGCATGTCCACTTTTTCCCCATCCCGCACATTCGTCGCTGGCCTCGTGCTGGCTCTCGCCACCAGTGCCGCGTTCGCCGCCACGCCGCCCCAGCCGTTCACCGCCACCTATCAAGTGCTGCGCGATGGCGAGGCAATCGGCCAGGCCACGATCCAGCTCAAGGCCGTCGGCGACGGGCAATACGAGTACAGCAACGACGTGAAGGGCACCTCCGGCCTGGCCGCGATGCTCGGCGCCAGCTCCAGCGAAACCACCCGCTTCCGCTGGACCGGCGGCGTACCGGAAACGCTGACCTACGACTACAAGATGGAGACGGCGATCAAGCAGAAGCAGCGCCATCTGCAAGCGGACTGGTCGACGCACCAGGTCGGCGTCACCGACAACGGCAAGCATTTCAGCTATGCCACCGCGCCCGGCATGGTCGATCGCAACACACTGCCGCTCGCGCTGGGCCTCGCGCTGCAGGACAACAAGCGCAGCGTGACCCTGCCGGTCGGCGTGAAGCAGCAGATCGAGAGCCAGCAATTCCAGGTGAAGGGCAAGGAGACGGTGAAGGTGCCCGCCGGCAGCTTCCAGGCCGAACGCGTCGAGCGCACCGATTCGGACAAGTCTTTCGATGCCTGGTACGCCCCGCGGAAATACCCGGTACCGGTGAAACTGGCGCAGAGCGACGGCGGCAACCTCACCCTGCAATTGATCGGCTATCGCCAGCCGTAGTCAGGACGTGGCGTAGCGATCCAGCTCGTGTGCGTGCTCGCGCAGCCAGCGGCGGGCCACGGGACGTGTCATCAGCGCATCGGCCACGAAACCGCTGCTGACCAGCGCCAGCAACCCCACCCAAAGTGCCTGTTCTGCCATCCCCAGCTCCAAGGCGAGGGTGGCGAACGTCATCGCGACGACAAAGCGCACCATCAGCAACGCCAACATGCGCGCTGGCCGAACGCCACGGCGCACTGCCTCGTTCCAAAGCGCATGCTGCCGACGCGGCGGCAAATCACACAGTTCGGGAACACTGAAGATTGGGCCGTACCACCAACGCTGCCAGTTCATGCAGCCTCCGCCGCAAATTTGGGCTTTTTCGGCCCCCTGCCACCAGTTCCAAGTCTGCGCTCGAACGAATGCAAGGTACAAGAGTCAACTCGATGCCCGGGAGTAGCCGTGACCGCCGCTTCAGGTCGGCAGGCGGCGAATCTTCGCGCCGAGCACACCCAGCTTTTCCTCGATGTTCTCGTAGCCGCGATCGATGTGGTACACGCGGTCGACGGTGGTGTCGCCCTGCGCCACCAGGCCAGCCAGCACCAGGCAGGCGCTGGCGCGCAGGTCGGTGGCCATGATCGGCGCGCCGCTCATCTGCTCCACGCCCTGGATGACGGCGGTGTTGCCTTCCAGGCGGATGTCCGCGCCCAGGCGCTGCAATTCGTGCGCGTGCATGAAGCGATTCTCGAACACCGTCTCGGTGATCACGCCCACGCCTTCGGCCACGCAGTTGAGCGCGGTGAACTGCGCCTGCATGTCGGTGGGGAATGCGGGATACGGCGCGGTAGTGATGTTGACCGCCTTCGGGCGCTTGCCGCGCATGTCCAGCTCGATCCAGTTGTCGCCGGTGGTGATGTGTCCACCCGCTTCTTCCAGTTTGCTCAGGACGGCATCCATGGTGTTGGCGCGCGCGCCGCGGGCACGCACCTTGCCACCGGTCATCGCGGCACCCACCAGGAAGGTACCGGTCTCGATGCGGTCGGGCAGTACTTCGTATTCGGCGCCATGCAGGCGTTCGACGCCCTGGATGGTCATGGTGGACGTGCCGGCGCCGTCGATCTGCGCGCCCATGGCCATCAGGCAATGCGCCAGGTCGACCACCTCGGGTTCCTGCGCGGCGTTCTCGATGATCGTGGTGCCCTGGGCCAGCACCGCGGCCATCAGGATGTTTTCGGTACCGGTGACGGTGACCATGTCCATGGCAATGCGCGCGCCCTTCAGCCGCTTCGCCTTGGCCTTGATGTAGCCGTTTTCCACCACGATGTCGGCGCCCAGCGCCTGCAAGCCACGGATGTGCTGGTCGACCGGGCGCGAACCGATCTGGCAGCCGCCGGGCAACGACACTTCGGCCTGGCCGAAACGCGCCACCAGCGGTCCCAGTACCAGGATCGAGGCGCGCATGGTCTTCACCAGCTCGTACGGGGCGAAGTAGCGGTCGGCGGGACGCGGGTCGACCTGGATCTTCATGCGGTCGTCCAGCACCAGCTGCACGCCCATCTGGCCGAGCAGTTCCATGGTGGTGGTGACGTCGTGCAGGTGTGGCACGTTGCTGATCGTCACCGGCTCGTCGGCGAGCAGACAGGACGCGAGAATCGGCAACACGGCATTCTTGGCACCGGAGATGCCGACTTCACCACGAAGCGGCTCGCCACCACTGATCAGAATCTTGGCCATCAAAAGTCCTTGGAAAACAGGTGGCCCGGGATAACCGCGGCAGCCGTCAACGGCGCGCGGCGGCTTCCTCGGGAGTCAGCGTCTTGAGCGCCAGTGCGTGGATCGCCCCGCCCATCAGGTCACCCAGCGTGGCATATACCAGCCGGTGGCGGGCCAGCGGCAATTTCCCGGCAAACTGCGCGGCCACCACTTCAGCCTCGAAATGTACGCCATCGTCGCCGCGCACGTTCGCGCGGGCGCCGGGCATGCCGTTTTCGATCATTGACTGAATGCTGGCTGCGTCCATGGGGTCGTCCACTGGAAGTGATCCTGAACGCCGGCTCCCGGGGCGGAAACCATTGGCGTCAGGCATCACGATAGAATGCGAATATGCCATGTTAATGGAAATCTGCTGTCGCAGAAACGACACACCGCCCGGTTTGGCTCCGACGCCCCCTCCCCGACACCCCACGAGGACGCATGAACGCACCCATCGCCACGACCCGATCCACCCCGATGGATGCCGACGTCATCGTGCGCAGCGCGCGTACGGTAATCGCCACCGAGGCGGCGGCAATCCGTGCGCTGGAACCGCGCATCGGGGCGGAATTCGTGGAGGCCTGCCGGCTGATCCTGGGCTGCCAGGGGCGGCTGGTGGTCACCGGCATGGGCAAATCCGGGCACATCGGGCGCAAGATCGCCGCCACCCTGGCCTCCACCGGCACGCCGTCGTTCTACGTGCATCCGGGCGAGGCCAGCCACGGCGACCTGGGCATGATCCTGCCGCAGGACGTGGTGCTGGCGCTGTCCAACTCGGGTGAAACCGACGAGGTGCTGTTCATCTTGCCAGTGATCAAGCGCCAGGGCATTCCGCTGATCGCGATCACCGGCAACCCGAAATCCTCGCTGGCCGGCCAGGCCGACGTGCACCTGGACGCAGGTATCTCGGCCGAAGCTTGCCCGCTGGGCCTGGCGCCCACCGCCAGCACCACTGCCGCGCTGGTGATGGGCGATGCGCTGGCGATCGCCCTGCTGGAAGCGCGCGGTTTCACCTCGGAAGACTTCGCGCGCTCGCACCCCGCCGGCAGCCTGGGGCGTCGTCTGCTGCTGCACATCGGCGACGTGATGCACACCGGCGATGGCATTCCCGCCGTCGGCCCTGATGCGAGCCTCACCGAGGCGCTGATGGAAATGACCCACAAACACCTGGGCATGACCGCGGTGGTCGATGCCGATCGGCGCCTGCTCGGCGTGTTCACCGATGGCGACCTGCGCCGCGCGCTGGACGACGACGGCGTGGACCTGCGCAACGCGAAGGTCGCCGACCTGATGACCCGCCATCCGAAATCGATCGGCGCCGACAAACTGGCGATCGAGGCAGCCCAATTGATGGAGAAACACCAGATCCACGCCCTGCTGGTGCTGGACGAATCCCAGTGCGTCGTCGGCGCGCTGAACATCCACGATCTGCTGCGCGCGCGGGTGGTCTGATTCGTCTCCGCCTGATTCGTCTCGACGAATCAGACACCCCGCTCTTGCTGTTGCTCTCACATCACCAAGCCGAAAACCCCGTGCCCTACCTCACCAACCTCCCACCCGACCTGCTCGCCCGCGCCGCCAAGATTCGGCTGGCCGCGTTCGACGTGGACGGCACCCTCACCGACGGCCACCTGCACTACAGCGAAGGCGGCCACGAGACCAAGGTGTTCCACGTGCACGACGGCCTCGGCCTGAAGCGGCTGCAGGCGAATGGCGTGCAGGTGGCTTTCATCACCGCACGGATCAGCCACCCGGTGGCCCTGCGCGCCGAGGAACTGGACATCGCCCACGTCTACCAGGGCCAGCGCGACAAGCGCAGCTGCCTGCTGCAATTGCTGGAAGCGCTGAACCTGAGCCCAGAGCAAGCTGCTTTCACCGGCGACGACCTGCCCGACCTGCCGCCGATGCACATCGCCGGGCTGGCCGTGGCGGTAGCCAACGCCCATCCCTGGGTGGCCGAAGCCGCGCACTGGCAGACCCGCCTGTCCGGCGGCATGGGTGCGGCGCGCGAAGTCGCCGACCTGATCCTGCATGCCCAGGGCAAGGCCGATGCGGAACGGGAGCGTTGGCGGTGAGCCCTCTTGCGCGCTTGCGCGAATACGTGCGCGACCGCAAGGTCGCCAGCGGCATCGTGCTGCTGGCGCTGGTCGTCGGCACCCTGCAGACCATCATGTGGTGGGTGGCGCCCACGCCGAAGACCAACGACTTCGTGGGCCCGCCGCGTTCGGGCTATACCCTGATCAACTTCCACATGTGGTCGTACGACCAGCTCGGCCATCCCAGCTTCAGCATGGTCTCGCCGCGGCTGGACCGTCGCGAGGGCGACGATTCGCTCTATATCATCACCCCGCAATTCACCCTGGCCGCGAAGAAACCCGGCGTGCCCGACTGGCATGGTCACTCCCTGTACGGCTGGGTCAACCACGCCGGCACCCTGCTCAAGCTGCAGGGCCCGGTGCAGATGCAGCGCCCCGCCTACGACAACGTCGCCGCCGCCACGCTGGATACCTCCGATGTCACCGCATGGCCGAAGGAAAACCGCATGGAAACCGCGGCACCGGCACAGATGACGCAGGGCGACAGTAGAATGAGCGGCGTCGGCATGCGCGCCGAACTTACCGATAACCATCTGGAGCTTCTCCATGACGTCCACGGCACCTTCGTTCCGCACCCGCGGCCTGCTGCGTCTCGGCGCACTGGCGCTGGGTCTGCTCGTTCTGCAGCCGGCACTCGCGCGGAAGGATGACCGCCAGAAGCCCATGAACGTCGAGAACGCGCAACGTTTCGACGGCAAGTACGCACCCAACAGCACGGCCACCTTCTACGGCAACGTGGTCATCACGCAGGGCACGATGAAGGTCACCGGCGACAAGGCGGTGGTGCACTTCGACGGCGACCAGAACGTCGATCACGTCCTGATCACCGGCGCACCCGCGCACATCCAGGAAATGGATGACAGCGGCAACCTGATGCTCGGTCACGCCAGCCAGCTGGACTACGACAACAACTCCGGCATAGCCGTCCTCACCGGCCACGCGTTCATCCAGCAGAAGGGCCGCGGCGAAGCGCACGGCGACAAGCTCACCTACAACACCCAGACCAGCGAGATGACGGGCGTCAGCGGCGATGATGGTCGCGTGCACATGACTTTCATACCCAAGCCCAAGCCTGCGGCCGCCAAGGGCTCGACTCAGCCAGCCAAGACATCGACCGCCGCGCCGACGTCAGCCAATCCACCTGCCGGCACGCCCGCCCACGCCGGCTCCGCCGCCACACCGCAAGGGCAGCACTGACCCATGCTCTCGGCCGAAGGTTTGCAGAAGCGTTTCAAGTCGCGCCAGGTGGTGCGTGATTTCGGGTTCTCGATCCGCCAGGGCGAAGTGGTGGGCCTGCTCGGCCCCAACGGCGCCGGCAAGACCACCTGCTTCTACATGGTGGTGGGCCTGATCGAGGCCGATGGCGGCACCATCAAGCTCGACAAGCAGGACATCACCGGCCTGCCGATGCACGCGCGCGCCAAGCTCGGCATCGGCTACCTGCCGCAGGAAGCGTCGGTGTTCCGCCGGCTCAGCGTGTCCGACAACATCCTCGCCGTGCTGGAACTGCGCGAAGGCCTGGACGCCCGCAAGCGCGCCGCCGAGCTGGAAAGCCTGCTCGACGAGCTGAAGATCGCGCACATCGCCGAGCAGAAAGGCGTCAGCCTGTCCGGCGGCGAGCGCCGTCGCGTGGAGATCGCCCGCGCGCTGGCCGCACAGCCGCGCTACATGCTGCTGGACGAGCCGTTCGCCGGCGTCGATCCGATCTCGGTGGGCGAGATCCAGCGCATCGTGCGCCACCTGAAGGAGCGCGGCATCGGCGTGCTGATCACCGACCACAACGTGCGCGAAACACTGGGCATCTGCGACCGTGCCTACATCCTCAACGACGGCGAAGTGCTGTCGCGCGGCACCCCGGCGCACATTCTCGCCGACGAGAAGGTGCGCGAGGTTTACCTGGGCCGCGAATTCCAGCTTTGAGGGCGGCCGTCGTCGCAGACTCGGCCGGGCCATGCCGCCACGCCGAGAGCCCGGTCACGTCCACGCCACCCGGGATGGCCATCGGCCAACCGAACTATGGTCGCTCCGCTGACGACGGGGTACGATGGCGCCGAGTTCATTTCCACGGGCAGGCATGAAAACCGGTCTGCAGTTTTGCCTCCATCAGCAACTTGCCCTGACGCCCCAGTTGCAGCAGGCCATCCGCCTGTTGCAGCTCTCGCAGCTGGAGCTGGAGGCCGAGTTGCGCCAGATTGCCGAGAGCAATCCCCTGCTCGAGTTCGCCGAGGATGCCGAACCCGATCCGGATGACGAAGGCGAATTCGCCGAAGCCAACTACACGGCCCCGACGGCTGCCGCCGAGCCGGCCGTCGACAGCGACCCGTCCGATGCCACCGAATGGTCCGACAGCGGCAGCAGCGAGCAGCCGATCGACTTCTCCTCCAGCGGCAGCAGTTCCAGCAGTTCAGGCAATTCCTCACGCGACGACGACGGCCTGGAGCCGCAGAATGCCGCCCCGGAGACGCTGCAGGAACACCTGATGTGGCAGCTCAACCTGAGCTCGTTCGATGCGCGCGAGAAGGCCATCGCCACCGTGCTCATCGATGCGCTCAACAGCGACGGCTACCTCACCGACAGCCTGGATGCCATGCTCGCCGCGCTGCCGCCGCGACTGGATGCCACGCTCGACGACGTCGACGCGGTACGCCGCCGGCTGCAAGGTTTCGATCCCACCGGCGTGGCCAGTCTGGACTTGCGCGACTGCCTGCGTGCCCAGCTGGAGCAGTTCGACCCGGCCACGCCGCAACGCGAGCTGGCCCTGAGCATCGTCAACGACGAGCTGGACCTGCTGGCCCGCAACGACATCGCCCGGCTGGCCCGCCGCCTGCGTGCCAGCGAGGACGAGACCGCCGCCGCCGCCCTGCTGATCCGCAGCCTCGACCCGCGTCCCGGCGCGGCGCTGGACACCACCCCGGTGGAGTACATCGCACCGGATGTCTACGCGCGCAAGCTCAATGGCTACTGGCAGGTCAGCCTGAATCCCGACAGCCAGCCGAAGCTGGGCCTCAACCAGCACTACTGCAGCCTGATCGCCCAGGCCCGCGGCAACGACGCCAGCTGGATGCGCGGCCAGCTGCAGGAGGCACGCTGGCTGCTGAAGAGCCTGGAATCGCGCGCCGAAACCCTGATCAAGGTGGCCGACGCCATCGTGCGCCGGCAGAGCGCCTTCCTCGACTACGGTCCCGAGGCGATGCACCCGCTGGTGCTGCGCGAAGTGGCCGAGGAAGTGGGCATGCACGAGTCCACCATCTCGCGCGTCACCACGCGCAAGTACATCCACACGCCACGCGGCACCTTCGAGCTGAAGCACTTCTTTTCCAGCGGCGTATCCACCGAGGATGGCGGCAGCGCCTCGGCCACCGCCATCCAGGCCATGCTGCGCAAGCTGGTCGACGCGGAAGACCCGCGCAAGCCGCTGTCCGACCAGTCGCTGGCCGAAGAGCTGAACGGCAAGGGCATCCAGGTGGCCCGCCGCACCGTCGCCAAATACAGGGAGGCACTGCGAATCCCCAGTTCCAACGAACGCCAGCGCGCCGGCTGACCCGCCGTCATGAACGAGCGGGAACTTGCCCTGCGTGCAGGCGTCCCAATATCTGAAAGTGTCGGTTTGAGGATGCATCGCCACCAGGCAATGCATCGACCCACGCCGCTACGGCGGCACACCAGAGGAGGCGCATCATGCAATTCCAACTCAGTGGCCAGCAGATCGAAGTCACCCCGGCCCTTCGCGACCATGTGGAAGCCAAGCTCGACCGGTTGACTCGCCTCGACGATCGCCTGCTCGGCCTCAATGTCGTGCTTTCGCTGGACAAGCTCCAGCAACGCGCCGACGGCACCCTGAAGACCAGCGGCGCCACCCTCCACGCCGAAGCCGCCGAAGCGGACATGTACGCCTCCATCGACACCCTGTTCGACAAACTGGTCAGCCAGCTGCGCCGCCATCGCGAGAAGATCAGCGACAAGCACCAGAAGGAAGTGCGCGAAGAGCGCCAGTACGGTTGATCGAGGATGCTCGCGGGCCCGCTTCGCCTTCGGGCGGGGCGGGCTCGTTTTGTCTTTGGGTGTCGCCCGATGCGTCGTCTGCGGCGGGCTTTCGCTCGTTCTGACGTGGTCGATGGGTGGCTCGCCTGCGGCGGGCTTTTGCTCGCGCTGGCGTGGTCGATGGGTGGCTCGCCTGCGGCGGGCTTTCGAGCGCCTGCCGGCGCCCGAGTTACCTCTCTTTGCTGGCCCAAAGAGACGTAACCCAGAGAAAGGGCCTATGGGACCCGCCGACCCTACAAGCCTTGGCGGTCGAGGTGTTTGGAACCTGCGTGACACTTCCTGTTACACGCACGGCCACGCCGCGCCGTCACCGAAAACCGAGGGTTAGGAAGAGCAGGCTCGCGTGATCGAACTCGACGCTGCGGTGTGCGGCTCTTCCAACCCTTCGAGAAGCGGCGCGCGGCGGAGGATCAGGCCCGCAGGGTGGCTGGCAGAGATGCCAGCCAGTTCGACGCCAGCACAGGATGTGCTGTCGGCGAACCCCCGCAGCCGTGCGCGGACCCGCCGGCTCGAAGAGCCGGTGGGCGCGAACGCAGGGTGCCCCTCTCTTGGGTTACTTTCTCTCGGGCAAGCGAGAGAAAGTGACCGGCCACCGGCAGGTGGTCGAAACCTCCGTCGCCAAAGGCGGCGGCACGCATGCGACCGCGCGCGCAACGCGCCATCACCACACTCCCTGAACACGCCCCTACCGTCAAACTGGCACAATGCCTGTCGCGATCGCCCGAACGGGCCTTCACGTCAAGGAATCCAGCTTGGACCGGCTTACTGCCCGACAACTCTACGATGGTGTCCACGAGCGCATGGCGCTGCGCTGGATCTCCGGCATGCGCGGCGAATCGCGTGCGCTCGATCCCGGCGCCACGCAGACCCGGCGACCATCGCTGATCGGTTACCTCAACGTCATCTATCCGAACAAGGTGCAGATCATCGGCAGCGAGGAGCTGAAATACCTCGATGCGCTGGATTCGCGCCAGCGCTGGAAAGCGATGCACAAGATCGCCGCCAGCGAACCGGTGGCACTGATCGTTACCCACGACCAGCCGGTGCCTTCCGATCTGCGCGATATCGCCGAGGAAACCGGCACGCCGTTGTGGAACAGCTCCAAGCGCGGCCACGAACTGCTGACCTGGTTGCAATACCACCTGGCGCGCATGCTGGCACCGCGCATCACGCTGCACGGCGTGTTCCTGGAAGTGTTTTCCATCGGCGTGCTGATCACCGGCGAAGCCGGTTCGGGCAAGAGCGAGCTGGCGCTGGAACTGATCAGCCGCGGCCATCGCCTGGTCGCCGACGACGCACCCGAGTTCACCCTGATCGCTCCCGACGTGATCGATGGCACCTGCCCGGAGCTGCTGCAGGATCTGCTGGAAGTACGCGGGCTGGGCGTGCTCAACGTGCTGGAGATGTTCGGCCACACTGCCGTCAAGCCATCCAAGTACCTGCGCCTGATCATCCACCTCAAGCCCTGGCGTGACGGCGAAGTGGAAGACGCGCTGACCCGTATCACCGGCGATACCGGCCATCGCGACATCTTCGAGGTACCGGTGCCGATGATCACCTTGCCAGTGGCACCGGGCCGCAATCTGTCCGTACTGGTGGAAGCCGCCGTACGCAGCCACATGCTCAAGAGCAAGGGCATCGACCCTGCCCAGACCTTCATCGACCGCCAGGCGCACCAGATGCGCCGCCTCCCCCCATGGTGACCGCATGAACGAACGTGACCCGTCCGAATCCCCCGTAGTGAACGACCCCGATGCCGTGCACCTGATCGTGCTCACCGGCATGTCCGGTGGCGGCAAGACGGTGGCTTTGCGCGCGCTGGAGGACCTGGAGTTCTACTGCGTCGACAACCTGCCCTCGACGCTGCTGCCGCAGCTGGTCGACGCCACCATGCGCAGCAGCATCAAGCGCCGGCGCATTGCCGTGGGCGTGGACGTGCGCAACCGCAGCGAGGATTTCCGGCACATGCCGCTGGTGCTGTCCGAACCGGCCGGCAAGGGGGTGCAGGTGCACCTCGTGTTCATCGACTGCAACGACGCGGTGCTGATCAAGCGCTATTCGGAAACCCGCCGCCGCCACCCGCTGGCGCAACGCGGCGTGTCGCTGGCCGACGCCATCGTCGAGGAGCGCCGGCTGCTGCGTCCGCTGATGGCGATCGCCGAAAAGGTGATCGATTCCAGCGACCTCAACGTGCACCAGTTGCGCCGATTGATCGCCACCGGCTACGCACAGACCACCGAAGGACTGACCCTGATGTTCCAGTCATTCGCCTTCAAGCGTGGCCTGCCGCTGGATTCCGACTTCGTCTTCGATGCCCGCTGCCTGCCCAACCCGCACTGGGATCCGAAGCTGCGTCCGCTGTCCGGCAAGGACGGTCCGATCCGCGATTTCCTTGGAACACGACCGGTGGTTGGCGAATACCTGGCCGACACGGCGCGCTGGCTGGATGCGTGGCTGCCCCGCTTCGAGCAGGACGACCGCAGTTACGTCACCATCTCGGTTGGCTGCACCGGCGGCCGTCACCGCTCGGTGTACCTGGTCGAACAACTCGCCGCGCATTTTCGCGCCAGCCGCGAAGGCGTGCTGACCTTCCACCGGGAACTCGAATGAACCTGCCGATCCATCGGAAAGCCACGCAACCATGAGCGTCGGCATCCTCCTGATGACGCACGAGGCGGTCGGCCAGGCGCTGATCTCCGCCGCCCGCCACGTGCTGCCGAAGCTGCCGTTGAAAGTGGCCGCGGTGGAAGTGCCGGCGCAGGCCGATCCTGACGTCATGCGCACGCTCACCGCGCACCACGCCCGCGAGCTGGACGAGGGCGGCGGCGTACTGGTATTGGCCGACCTGTACGGTGCCACACCATGCAATATCGGCCTGTCGCTCGGCTCGCTCGGCGTGCGGCTACGATGTGTCTCCGGACTCAACCTGCCCATGCTGCTGCGTGTACTCAACTATGCGGAAAAACCACTGGACGAACTGGCCGAGATCGCGGCCGCCGGTGGCCGCGGGGGAATTTTCATCGACCATGCCTGACGTCCATCATGCTTGAGAAAGAAATCGTGGTTTCCAACAAGCTCGGCCTGCATGCACGCGCATCGGCCAAGCTGGTGCAACTGGTACAGGGCTTCAAGTCCACCGTATGGCTGATCAGCAAGGGTCGCGAAGTGAATGCGCAAAGCATCATGGGCGTGATGATGCTGGCCGCCGGCCTCGGCACGCCACTGACGGTGCGCACCGAAGGGCCGGACGAAGACACCGCGCTGGACGCGGTCATCGCATTGTTCGAGCGCAAGTTCGACGAAGGAGCATGATTCGCGTGGGCATCGGACATCGGACAACGGGCAGCCACCCAGGCCTCGCGCGGCGACGCACGCCGAGCCGCGTTCGTTTGCCGCTGCCTCTTTCGCGGGCCCACGCCTCGCTTGCATGCCCTGCTGGGGCACCGCGATGAGACATATCCTTCCCGGCACCATCGCCGCCAGGGGCATGACATTGGGCCGCGCCCGACTGGTGCAGCCCAGCCGCTATGCGGTCGACACCCGCCCGCTGGCCGACGACGAGATCGAGAGCGAACTGACCCGCCTGCATCTGGCGCTGGATACCGCCCGGCAGGAACTGCGCGAACTGCGCGGCAAGCTGCACGGCGCGCTGGCGCGCGAGGTCAACGAATTCATCGACGCGCACAGCCTGCTGCTGGATGATCCCGAGCTGCTGCGCGGCCTGGACGACCTGGTGAAGGTTGGCCACTACCGGCCCGGTGCCGCCTTGAAGAAACAGCGCGACAAGCTCGCCGCGGTATTCGAGGCCATGGACGATCCCTACCTGCGCAGCCGCAAGGAAGACATCGACCAGGTCATCGCGCGGGTGATCTCCGCCCTGCAGCGCCAGACCAGCGTCGAGGAACGCAAGCTGGCCGCGCGCGTGGGCAAAATCCTGATCGCCGATACCATCGCCCCGGCCGACATGGCACACCTGGCCGGCAACGGCCTGCTCGGCGTGGTCGCCAGTTCCGGCAGTCCCTACTCGCACAGCGCCATCCTGGCGCGCAGCCTCGGCCTGCCGATGCTGGTGGGCACGCGCGACGCGCTGGCGAACATCCACGACGACGACCTGATCCTGCTCGACGCCGAGCGCGGCGACGCGATCGTGCATCCCACTGCGCAGGACCTGGCGCGCTATCGCGCCTGGCAGCGCGAATCAGCACTGGAAGGCCGTCGCCTGGCCACTCTCGCCAATGCCCCCACGCGTACCCGCGACGGCATCGACGTCCGCCTGCTGGGCAACGCCGAGTCGGTAGCCGACGTGGCGCTGGCCCGTTCGCGCGGCGCCGACGGCGTGGGCCTGTACCGCACCGAATTCCTGTTCCTGCGCCACAAGGGCCTGCCCTCCGAGGACGAGCAGTTCATCGCCTACCGCGACCTGGTGCTGGGCATGGGCGGTTTGCCGGTGACCATCCGCACGCTGGACCTGGGCGCCGACAAGGCCGATGCCGCGGGGCTGGCCCTGCGCGGCGAGGACAACCCCGCGCTCGGCGTGCGCGGCGTGCGGCTGTCGTTGCGCTATCCCGCGGTGTTCACCACGCAGATCCGCGCCATCCTGCGCGCTGCCTGCTATGGCCCGCTGCGCGTGCTGGTGCCGATGGTCACCCAGCCGGACGAGCTGATCGCGGTGCGCACGCTGTTCAAGCTGGCGCGCGCCGACTTGAAGCGCGAGAACGTTGACCTGCCGGAGAAGTTGCCGCTGGGCGCGATGATCGAAGTCCCCGCCGCTGCACTCAACGTGCGCGCACTGCTGGATCACGCCGACTTCCTCGCCATCGGCACCAACGACCTGGCCCAGTACGTGCTCGCCGCCGATCGCGGCAATGATGCGCTGGAAAACATCTACAACCCGCTGCAACCGGCCCTGCTGCGCCTTATCGCCTACGTGATCGCCAGCGGCCGGCGCGCTGGCAAGCCGGTCAGCCTGTGCGGCGAGATCGGCGGCGACACCCGTTTCACCGCCCTGCTCCTGGCGCTGGGCCTGGCCGAATTCAGCATGCATCCGGGGCAGTTGCTGCACGTGCGCGATCGGATTGCCGCGCTCGACCACGCCGCGCTGCGCCATCGCGCGCCCAGCCTGTTGCGCGCGCACACCCACGAGGACGTGGAAACCCTGCTGACGCACCTGGACCCGGGCTTCGCACCCAGCCGAGCCTGATCGCGCCCCGGCTCACCGAACCCCCACACTTCCCTGGAGCCCACCCTGTGGGCGATGCTTTTGCGTGCGCCACACGTCGAAGCGCGCCGCGCACAGGAGATGCACCCGTGATCTCCCGTGGATGGTGCGCGACGCAGTGCCGGTCATCGGGCAACTGTCCCGGTGATAACGCCGGGTACCCCGAGGTCGCGAATCTCAGGCGTCGGACGCGTCCAGGAACGCCTCCAGCACCGCCCCGCGGTATTTTTCCCGGTGCAGCAGCAACGAGAGCTTGCGCGTGAGGTCGAGGAAGGGCGTCTTCAGCGCCTTCAGGCGGCCGGTAGCCACTGCGTCGGCCACCGCCACTTCGGGCAGGCAGGAAATGCCCAACCCGGCGGCGACGGCCTGCTTGATCGCCTCGATCTGGTCCAGCTCCAGCACGGTTTCGCCCGCCGGCAATTGCGCCAGCACGCGTTCGCTGGTCGCCCGCGTGGCCGACCCGGGTTCGCGCAATACCCAGCGTGCGCCGGCAAAATCCGCCGGCTTGAGATGGCGCTTGCGCGCCAGCGGGTGGTCGGGCGGCGCGCAAACCACCAGCGAGTCGTCCCGCCATGGCCGCGACTCCAGCAACGGATGCGCCACCGGCCCCTCGACACAGCCCACGTCCAGGCTGTGATCGAGCATGGCCGCGGTGATCGCGTCGGTATTGGCCACGCGCAAGCGCACGGCCACCTGCGGGTGGCTACGCACGAACGTGCCCAGCAGCTCGCCCACGCGATAGTTGCCCACCGTATTGCTGGCGCCAATGCGCAATTCGCCCACCAGGGTCTGCGTGCCACCGGACCCCAAGCGGCCGAACTCGGCATAGCGCTCCAGCAGTTCCTGCGCCAGCGGCAGCAATTCACGGCCGCGAGCATTCAATCGCAGGCGGCCGCGTTCGCGTGCGAACACCGGCGCGTCGAGCTGCCGCTCCATCTCGGCCAGCGCCATGCTGGCGGCCGGCTGGGTGAGGTAAAGCTGCTCGGCGGCGGCACGCACGCTGCCGTGCAAGGCAATCTGCACGAACACTTCGAGTTGGCGCGGGCTGATGTTGATCATCAGCTTATTTTATACGCCGCATTAGATATTCCAAGTTTTCCTAATAACCGGCAGCGGGGACAATAACGCCACCCCACCACCACGTGCCGTCCCCATGAGCACCACCTCGATCGCCACCGCTACCCACCCCACCCTGCGCACCCGCGCACCCGGCCTGCTGCTGGCCATCGGCATTGCGCTGCTCGCCCTGTGGCTGGGTCGACTGGTGCCGGTGATCGGCGGTCCGGTGTTCGGCATCGTGTTGGGCATTGCCGTGCGCAACCTGCTTTCGCCCGGCGCGCAGTTCACGCCGGGCATCCAGTTCGGCGGCAAGCAGATCCTGCAATGGTCGATCATCGCGCTGGGCTTCGGCCTCAGCCTGACCCAGGTGGCGAAGACCGGTCTGGAGTCACTGTCGGTGACCCTGGTGACGATGACCGTCGCCTTCGTCAGCGCGCTGATGCTGGGACGCATGCTGAAGGTGCACGGCAAGCTGCAGATCCTGATCGGCGTGGGCACCGCAATCTGCGGCGGCTCGGCGATCGCCGCGGTGACGCCGATCATCCGCCCGGACGACCACGACACTGCTTTCGCCATTTCCACCATCTTCCTGTTCAACGTGGTGGCGGTGCTGCTGTTCCCGCTGCTTGGCCACCTGCTGCACCTGAGCGACCTGGGCTTCGGCCTGTGGGCCGGTACCGCGATCAACGACACCTCGTCGGTAGTGGCGGCCGGCTACAGCTACAGCCACGCGGCGGGCGACTACGCCACCATCGTCAAGCTGACCCGCGCCACGCTGATCATCCCGGTCTGCCTGATCCTGGCCTTCGCCGTGGCCTGGCGCGAAAAGCGCGCGTCGAAGCAGAACGGCGGCGCCACCCAGTTCAGCCTGCGCCGTATCTTTCCCTGGTTCATCCTGTGGTTCCTGGTGGCCTCGGCCGTGCGCACGGCCGGCTGGATCCCCGTCGCCATCCAGCCGACAATCCACTTCCTGGCGGAGTTCATGATCATCGTGGCGCTCACCGCCATCGGCCTGTCCGCCAACCTGCGCCGGATGATCGCCAGCGGCGCGAAGCCAATCCTGCTCGGCTTGGGCGTGTGGGCAGCGGTTTCGGTAAGCAGCCTGCTGGTGCAGTTGGTCATCGGGCAGCTCTGACGCATTCTCCCGAGGTCGCGACACGTGGCCCCGGCGAGCAGAGAGACACCCATTTCCGGGCTTGGCCAGCAGGTCGGGCCCGGAGATCCCGTTCAATGGACTTACGGCTGTGGCTTGCCCTGCTCCGCCAGCGTCAACGCCACCTTGTCGCGCAGATAGACCGGCAGCGCGTGCTGGGCATCCTGCGCACGACCAGCGCGGAATTCGCGCACGGCCAGCTCGGCGACATGGCGAGCTTGCGGATAACAACCACCTTCGGCTGAACGCAGCTCGCCGGTGAGGCAATCGCGCAAGCTATCGGCGTAGGTGGTCCAGCCGCTGCCCACGATGTGCCATGCCGAGGCAGCGGGCAGCACCAAGGCTTCGGCCGTGCACACCCGTTCTTCATCGAGAGGAACCAGACCCCCATTTTCGTCGCGCCGGTAGCTGGCCGCGTAAAGCTCGCCCATGCGCGCGTCGATCACCGCGAGAATCGCGGCATCATCGTCGGGCGCTTCCAGCGCCAGCGCCGCAAGCGAGGACACGGTGACCACCGGCAGATCCAGCGCCAGCGCCATGCCCTGCGCCAGCGACACCGCCAGCCGGACACCGGTGAACGCGCCGGGACCACGGCCCACGGCGATCCCGTCCAGCGCATGTCGGCCCAAACCGGCCTCGGCCAGCAGCTCGTCGGCCATCGGCAGCACCCGCTCGGCGTGCCTGCGCGGGGCAATCTCGCTGCGCTCGATCACCATGTCCCCATGCACCAAGGCAACGGAACAGGATTCGGTGGCGGTTTCGATGGCTAGCAGATTCATCCGGCTATTCTCGCACCAGTCGTTACGGGCATGACAGCACGGGCATCGGGCGACGCAAGGGCAATCAGGTGACTCGGCCGTGATTGTGCGTCTTCGGCGGCGCTCTCTGGCCGGGCGTTTCGACTCTGCCCACTGCGCGGACTACGCTCAACGTGAACGGGGACCGCCTTTGGCAGCCCCTGCCCCCGGCCCGTACAATGGCCGCTTTACCGTCCACACCAGCGCGCCTGCCCGGGCGTGCCATCGCGAGCCCCTGATGGAAAAGAGTTTCGAACCCGCCCAGATCGAATCCACCTGGTACGCACGCTGGGAAGCCAGCGGTGCGTTCAAGCCGTCGGGCCAGGGCGAGCCGTATTGCATCCTGCTGCCGCCGCCGAACGTCACCGGCACGCTGCACATGGGGCATGCGTTCCAGCAGACGGTGATGGACATGCTGGTGCGCTACCAGCGCATGCGCGGCATGAACACGCTGTGGCAGGTGGGCACCGACCACGCCGGCATCGCCACGCAGAAGATCGTGGAGAACCAGCTGGCGGTCGAGGAAAAGACCCGCCACGACCTGGGCCGTGATGCCTTCGTTGAACGGGTGTGGAAGTGGAAGGAGGAGTCCGGCTCCACCATCACCCACCAGATGCGCCGCATCGGCGCCGCCGCCGACTGGTCGCGCGAACGCTTCACCATGGATGAAGGCCTGTCCGCCGCGGTGCGCAAGGTGTTCATCGACTGGTATCGCGCAGGCCTGATCTATCGCGGCAACCGGCTGGTGAACTGGGACCCGGCGCTGGGCACGGCCGTGTCCGACCTCGAAGTGAACAACGTCGAGCGCGACGGCCACATGTGGTCGATCCGCTACCCGGTCAGCGGTAGCGACGAATCGCTGGTAGTAGCCACCACGCGCCCGGAAACCATGCTGGGCGATGTCGCGGTGGCCGTGCATCCGGAGGACGAGCGCTACGCCCACCTGGTCGGCAAGACGCTGAAGCTGCCGCTCTCGGATCGCGAGATCCCGGTGATCGCCGACGACTACGTCGACAAGGATTTCGGCACCGGCTGCGTGAAGATCACCCCGGCGCACGACTTCAACGATTACGCCATCGGCCAGCGTCACAAGTTGCCGCCGATCACCATTTTCACGCTGGACGCGAAGGTCAATGACAACGCGCCGGCGAAGTACCAAGGGCTCGATCGTTACGACGCGCGCAAGCAGGTACTGGCCGACCTCGAAGCGCTCGACCTGCTGGTCGAAACCAAACCGCACAAACTGCAGGTGCCGGTGAGCCAGCGTTCGGATGCGGTGATCGAGCCGATGCTGACCGATCAGTGGTTCGTCGACCTGACCTCGGACAAGGGCCGCAAGGAAATCACCGAGCCGGCGCTGGATGCGGTGCGTTCGGGCGAGATCAGGTTCGTGCCGGAAAACTGGGCCAACACGTACACGCAGTGGCTGGACAACATCCAGGACTGGTGCATCAGCCGCCAGCTGTGGTGGGGTCATCGGATTCCGGCGTGGTACGACGAGGCCGGCAACATCTTCGTGGGCGAGGACGAGGCCGATGCGCGCGCCAACGCCACCAGCGAGCCGGTCGGCGCGCTGCGCCAGGACGACGACGTGCTCGACACCTGGTTCTCCTCCGCGTTGTGGCCGTTCTCCACGCTGGGCTGGCCGCTTGATGGTCCGGTGAAGGATGCTCACGGCAACGTGGTTGCCGACTGGCAGCACGACAAGATCTTCCTGCCCAGCGCGGTGCTGGTCACCGGCTTCGACATCATCTTCTTCTGGGTCGCGCGGATGGTGATGGCGACCAAGTACTTCACCGGCCGGATCCCGTTCCGCGAGGTCTACATCAACGCCATCGTGCGTGATGCGGAAGGCCAGAAGATGTCCAAGTCCAAGGGCAACACGCTGGACCCGCTGGACCTGATCGACGGCATCGCGCTGGAACCGCTGGTAGCCAAATCCACCAGGTCGCTGCTGATTCCGCAGGTGCGTGCCAAGGTCGAAAAGCGCATCCGCAAGGACTACCCCGACGGCATCCCGGCGATTGGCACCGACGCGCTGCGCTTCACCTTCGCCGCACTGGCCAGCTACAGCCGCACGATCAATTTCGACATCAAGCGCGCCGAGGGCTACAAGGCGTTCTGCAACAAATTGTGGAATGCGGCGCGCTTCGTGCTGATGAATGTTTCATCCCCTCTCCCCACGGGAGAAGGGAGCAAGCCGGCGACCGAGGCCGAGCGGTGGATTCTAACGCGCTTGTCGCAGACACTGGCAGAGGTAGAGCAGCATTTCGTTTCGTACCGCTTCGACCATCTGGCACAGGCGCTGTACGAATTCGTCTGGAACGAGTACTGCGACTGGTTCCTCGAACTCGCCAAGCCGGCATTGAACGGCGATGACACCGAGGCCGCGGCATCCACGCGGCACACGCTACTGGTAGTGCTCGAAGCCGTGCTGCGCGCGCTGCACCCGGTGATTCCTTTCATCACCGAGGAGATCTACCAGGATGTGGCGCCGCGGCTCGGCCTGGTCGAAATCAACGTGTATGCGCGCCCCTACCCGCGCCCCGCGGATTTCGCGAGCGATGCCGCCGCCAGTGCCGAAATCGAGTGGTTCAAGGCGGTGTTGTCGGGCATTCGCAAGATTCGCTCGGAAATGAATATCGCACCAGGCAAGGTCATCCCCTTGCTGCTGGCCGACGGCGATGCCGCGGACCGCACCCGCGCCACCAAGTTCGCCGCGCAAATTGCCTTCCTGGCGCGCGTGGAAACACCCCGGTGGATCGAAACCGGCGCCGACGAACCGGCCACGGCCGCGGCGGTGGTCGGTTCGCTACGCGTGCTGATTCCGCTGGCCGGGCTGATCGACCTTGGCGCCGAGAAAGCACGGCTGGCCAAGGAAATCACCCGCATCGAAGTCGAGATCAAGAAGTGCGAAGGCAAGCTCGGCAACGCCAATTTCGTCGCCAACGCGCCCGCCGAGGTGGTGGCGCAGGAGCGCCAGCGCATCACCGACTGGAACACCCAGTTGGCCGCCTTGCGCGAGCAGGCAGGCAAGCTGTCGACGTAAGGATGGTCTGATTTTGCGCGTCATCCCCGTGGGGTCGCCCGGCATGGGCGCCCTACATCACCGGCAGCGGGCCCGGCCGGGTCAGCTCCATCGTCATCACGATCGCTTCTTCGCGGCCATCCTTCGCCGGGTAATAGCGCGGACGCCGACCGATCTCGCGAAATCCGAAAGACACGTACAACGCATGCGCCACCGGATTGGACGGGCGCACTTCCAGGAATATCTGGTGCGCACCGTTCCAGCGGGCAATGTCGAGCAGGCGCCGCAGCAGGTGGCGGCCCAACCCCTGGCCGCGCCAGTCCGGGCCGATGCAGATGTTCAGCACATGTGCCTCGTCGGCACCGATCGACAACACGCCATAGCCGGCAATCGCGCCATCCACGCACAGCACCCAGCACGGATGCCCCGCGCGCAGGCAATCGGCGAAGATGCCGGGGGTCCAGGGAAACTCGTAGGACGCCGCTTCCATGGCGTTGATGGTCGGCAGGTCTTCGCGACGCATCAGCCGCATTTCCGTCGCCGGGTGCGCCACCGCGGCCACGGGTCAGTTCTCCGGTGCCGCCAGCACGCGGCGCAGGTTGCGCAGGGCGCTCCACAAGCGGCGCTTGCCCGCACCGCCCGACAACACTTCCGCCGGCGTATCCGCCAGCACGATATGGGCCCGGTGCATCACGTCGGCGGGCAAGTCGCGGCCCAGCGCATGCGCCTGTGCTTCGCCGAGCACCAGGTAGGCCCGCGCATGGGGAATCCGTGTCGAATCGGCGCCGACCTCGATGCGCGCCGCCCGGGCCAGCCCCGGTCCGAAGGCGCAAAAGGCGCGACCAAGCAGATCCAGCTCGCGCGCAGTGCACCTGGCCGGCACCACGACCACGCAGTCAGTTGCCGTCGTGGATGATGTCGCCGCGACATCCGCCACGGAGACCTCCGGCACGGAGGCCGCCACGCCGCGAAGACGCCACGGCGTGATGCCCAGCGCATGCAGCACGCGCACCCGATGCGCCGGTGTGGTGGCGACCACGTTCACGCGGCGCCCCGATGATGCAGGCGCCGCCGCGCAGCCACACCCCACAGGGTCACCGCAGGGCCGGACAACAGATAGACGGAGAACACCGCCAGCAGCACGCGCGGCGGATCCAGGAACAGGAATACCAGCAACAGCACGGTCACCACGATCCACGCAAATGGCACATGACCGCCCACCGGCAGCGACTTGAAGCTGTAGTAACGAAACCGGCTGACCATCAACAAACCAACGATGGCCGCGAAGAACGGCATCACGAAGCACAGGTCGTCGCCGCTGATGCCCGATTTGTCCATGCTCCACACGAACGACATGCACACCGCTGCCGCCGCGGGGCTGGCCAATCCCTGGAAATAACGCTTGTCGATCACGCTTACCTGGGTGTTGAAGCGGGCCAGCCGCAGCGCGCCGCAGGCGGCGTAGATGAAGGCAGCCGCCCAACCCACCTTGCCCCACAGCGGGCCATATTCGCGCAGCCCGGCCAACGCCCAGTTGTACATCACCAGGGCCGGTGCCAGGCCGAAACTGACCAGGTCGGACAACGAGTCGTACTGCACGCCGAATTCGGTTTGCGTGCCGGTGAGCCGTGCCACGCGGCCATCCAGGCCATCCAGCAAGGCGGCCACGAACACCGCGATGGCGGCTTCGCTGAAACGACCGCCAATGCTGGCCACGATCGCGTAGAAACCGGCGAACATGGCCGCGGTGGTAAACAGGTTCGGCAGCAGATAGATGCCGCGGTGTCGCGGCCGCCGGACGGGCGTATCGTCGCTCATGAATCAATCCGTGACGGAATGCGCGCAGTGTAAACCATTCGCCGCTTGAGTCCGGAGCGGCCCGGTTGTTAACTAGACAGGGTCCGGGAACACCACGGGAGCCGCTCCGCGCAAGCAGGTGGGTGACCAGCCCCGCGACACCGTTTCGTGCCGTCGGAAGACCTTCCAGGCGCCAAGCGCCCGGAATGGACCGATTTGCCACTTTTGGAGAATGCCATGCGTCGCCTGTCCCTCGCTGTAGCCTTGCTGTTGATCGCGCCGCTGGCATGCGCCCAGGTCTTCAAGTGGACCGACGCCCACGGCACGGTGCATTACTCCCAGACGCCGCCGGCGACAGGGACCAAGTACAGCCGCGTCACGGTCAATGGCACGGTGGATCCGGTAACGCCGCCCAGCCACGAAGCCAACGCCGAAACGTCAGCGGACAACGCGCCTGCGGCCGCCCCGCAGCCGGTGGCCGATACGCCGGCCAACCGCAAGAAGCTTTGCGCATCGCTGCAAAGCAACTTGAATACGCTCAAGGGCAACCAACCGGTGGTCATGCAAGTCAACGGGCAGCAGAAAGTCATCGACGCGGCCCAGCGCAAGCAGCAGGTCAGCAACGCCCAGGCGCAATACCAGCGTTACTGCGCCAGCTGATCCGCCCCCGGGCTTTTTCGTTGCAAATACCTGCGCCATCGACGTAATTCGGTGGCGCCGAAAGCTATAATCGGCGCTTTAAAACGCCGGATTACAAGCTCATGCGCCTCAGCCAATTCCACCTGGCCACCGTCAAGGAAGTCCCCGCCGACGCCGAGATCGCCAGCCACCAGCTGATGCTGCGCACCGGCATGATCCGCAAGCTCGCCTCCGGCCTGTACACCTGGAGCCCGCTGGGCCTGCGCGTGCTGCGCAAGGTGGAAGCCATTGTGCGCGAGGAAATGAACCGTGCCGGCGCACTCGAAATGCTGATGCCCACGATCCAGCCGAAAGAGCTGTGGGAAGAAACCGGCCGCTGGCAGAAATTCGGCCCACAATTGCTGAAGATCAATGATCGCAAGGAGCAGGCATTCTGCTATGCGCCCACCGCCGAAGAAGTGATTACCGACTTCGCGCGCAACGAGCTCAACAGCTACAAGCAACTGCCGGTCAATTTCTACCAGATCCAGACCAAGTTCCGCGACGAGATCCGTCCCCGTTTCGGCGTCATGCGCGCCCGCGAATTCCTGATGAAGGACGCCTATTCCTTCCATCTCACCCAGGAGTCGCTGGCCGAGACCTACGAGGCGATGTATCAGGCTTATACGCGCATATTCACGCGCCTCGGATTGAAGTTCCGCGCCGTGCAGGCGGATACCGGCGCCATTGGCGGCAATGCCAGCCATGAATTCCAGGTTCTGGCCGACTCGGGCGAAGACGCCATCGTGTTTTCCGATGGCTCCGATTACGCGGCGAATATCGAGAAAGCCGAAGCCCTCGCACCGGCCATGGCGCGCCCGGCTCCGTCCGCCGAACTGAAGCGGGTCGACACGCCGCGCGTGCGCACCGTGGACGATGTCACCGCGCACTTCGGCACATCGCCCGATCGCGTGCTCAAGACCTTGCTGGTGAAGGGTCGCGACGGACTGGTTGCACTGTGCCTGCGCGGCGACCACGAGATCAACGAGGTGAAAGCCGCCAAGCTGGCCGAGCTGCCGGACGAATCCGTCCTGGCCACCGAAGAGGAAATCCTCGCCGCCACCGGCACGCGTCCCGGCTTCCTGGGCCCGGTCGGGCTGCCCGATTCGATCCCCGTGATCGTGGACCGCAGCGCTGCCGTACTGGCCGACTTCATCTGTGGCGGCAACGCCGACGACACCCACTACAGCGGCGCCAACTGGGCGCGCGACGCCCGCCTCACCCGGGTCGAGGACATTCGCCAGGTGGTGGCCGGCGACCCCTCGCCGGACGGCAACGGCACGCTGCAATTCGCCCGCGGCATCGAGGTGGGCCATGTGTTCCAGCTCGGCAGCAAATACGCACAGGCATTGGGTGCCACGGTGCTGGACGAACAGGGCAAGGCGCAGGTCATGCTGATGGGCTGCTACGGCGTCGGCGTCAGCCGCATCGTCGCCGCCGCCATCGAGCAACGCCATGACGAGGCTGGCATTGTCTGGCCGGAAGCGATGGCGCCGTGGCGCGTGGCCGTGTGCATCATCAATCCGAAGCGCAATCCGGACATCGCCGCCGCCGCCGAGTCGCTGTATCGGGAATTGTCCGAGCGCGGCATCGAAGCCGTACTGGATGATCGCGGCCTGCGCCCTGGCTCGATGTTTGCCGACATGGAATTGATCGGCATTCCGCATCGCGTGGTCGTCAGTGAGCGCGGACTCGCTGCCGGCACGCTGGAATACCGCGCACGCGATGCAGAAGAAAATCGCGCCATTACCCGCGACGAACTGTTCCAGTTGCTCGACTGATACTGACTCGTGCTCCATGAAAACGGCCGCTATCCGCGGCCGTTTTCGTTCGTACGGTGTGCCACGGTAATAACGCCGCACCCTGATCGATTATGTGGAATCTCATCACATAATCCTGACAAACTCTGCACCGGGATGACGCCGATCGTTAATTCCGCTTTGCAATTCGCCATTATTTGAGCAAGAATCGGCGCACCGATGGACCGGGCGTTTCCAACATTCCTCCATCCCACTGTCCACCATTAACGGGAGCCATTCATGGCCGTCGATCTCAAGAATCTCAATCACAATCAGCTCAACGACCTGATTGGCAAGGCGCAGCAGCGCCAGAACGAACTGCGCAAGGAAAAAGTCGTCAAGCTGCGCGAGAAGGTGCATGCCCTGATCAAGGCCGAGGGCTACAGCTTCGAGGACATTTTCGGCAGCACTCGCGGCAAGCGTCGCAGCACCGGCACGGTGGCTCCGAAGTACCGCAATCCGGCCGATCCGGAGCAGACCTGGTCCGGCCGCGGCAAGCGCCCGCGCTGGTTCAACGATGCACTGAAGGCTGGCAAGAAGGAAAAGGATCTGGCGATCTGATTCATCGTTGCCAACGAACATAAAAAACGCCGGCTTCAAGCCGGCGTTTTTTTATGAATGGCGGGAGAAAGAAAAGTTGCGCTGGATTGCCCCCTCACCCCAACACTCTCCTCGGTGAGGAAAGGGGCCGAATGGGCCAGGCGGGCTCGTTTTCCTGGCGGACACGAGGCTACCTGCAGGCTTGAAGGATCGCGACCGCCTTTGTTTCAGGAAGCCCCTATTTACAGGGATCGCCTGGGGGCCACCAGCAATTCGCCGAACATCAGGCCGGCGGCCAGTGCAATAAGCAAGGTAATCAGCAACAACCCGGTATCCATGCCCAGCTTCGTACTGCGCTCCAGCAAATAGGATACGCTGCGAAAACCCACGCTGCCCGGCACCAGCAGCAGAATGCCGGGTTCGCGAATGACGGCACCGGGCCGATGCGCAAAACGGGCATACAGGTTGGCCAAGGCACTCAATACCAGGCCACCGAGAAATACGCCGAAGGGCGCGGCGGGCAGGCGACCGGCAATTTCGCCGCCCCAGCGCGTGGTGAAGTACCCCACCACCACTGCGAAAATCACCACCGGCCAGTCGCGTCTGGCCGCGCGGAACAGGATCGCGAACGCGACTGCGGCTATCAGCAAGGCCGGATAATCCGTCCAGCTCGGCAAGGGCGGAAGCACGAAATCGCGCGCATGGATGCCCAGTGCGTTGCATACCTCGCTCGCCGCCAGCGTGCCGAAGCCGAGCTTGAGCAGAGTGGACATGGCGCCGCCCATGCGCGCCATGCCCGATACCAGGTGCTGGCTGGAGATTTCGCGCACCGCCGTGGTCAGCGACATGCCCGGAATCAGG
Source organism: Rhodanobacter sp. FW021-MT20 (assembly GCF_041107475.1). Classification (NCBI taxonomy): domain Bacteria; kingdom Pseudomonadati; phylum Pseudomonadota; class Gammaproteobacteria; order Lysobacterales; family Rhodanobacteraceae; genus Rhodanobacter; species Rhodanobacter sp. FW021-MT20. The sequence goes on from NZ_JBGBPX010000001.1 coordinate 317,150, forward strand.
ATGATCAGACTGGACAGGATCACCGACTTGATCGCCAGCGGAACAATCCATGCACTCACCACGATGGTGATCATCGTCGCCACCAGGGCGCTGATGGCATCGCTGGCCACCGACAGGCGCGGCCGGGTCGACGCAAGGATGGTGATGCCGCCGATCAGCAGGCCGATCACCCCGGCCACCACCATGTCCACCCACGAACTGTGCAGGAACAGTGCGGCGATGCAGGCGGCGGACAGCCCGTAGCTGATGATCACATTGGCCTGGTCGCGCCGCGTATCCGGCAAGTCCAGCGCGCGCAACTGGTGAAAGCCCTCGCGCAGGTCGAGCTGGCCGTCGATGACCTGGTCGGCGATATCGTCCGCCCGGCACAAACGCTCCAGATTCACGTCGCCCGGCAGCAGCCGCACCACCTGGGTCACCTGGGCCAGGCCTTCCTCGCCCTGCCCCTGGTCGGCGAAGGAGATGATGATGGCGGTGGGGCTGGACCACACTTCCGCGATCAGGCCAAGCCGTTGCGCCACGCCCGAGATCGCCATCTCCAGGCGCGGTGCCGAGGTGCCGTACTTGTGCAGCCGACGCGCCAGCTCGACCAGGAACGCAATGCGGGTATTGAGCGCAGCGGAAGCCGGCGATATGACGTGGACCGGCTCGTTCATGGGCATGACGGCATGCTCCCCCGATCCGGCCCGAAGGCGGTGGGGACCATGCGTGGACGAGGGAGTGGGCGGAAAGGCATGCGACTAGTAAAACCGATTTGGACGTCCATGCCTATGCCCGTTGCCCTCGCGATTCACACTGCAGCGCGCACCAGCAAGGTGGTCCCGTCGACCGACAGCACTTCGACCGCGCTGCCGATCGGCAGATCCGGTCCGCTGACCAGCCATTGGCCGTCGCCCACTTGCGCCTTGCCGCGACCGTTGACGATCGCCTCCACCAGTACGTAGCGACGACCGATCATCTGTTCCGCACGCCGGTTCAAGCGTTCCGCACCAGGCTGGCTGCGTCGCAGCCGGGGCCGCAGCCAGAAGCCGTACACCGCGCAGGAAGCGAACGTCAGCAACGCGAATGCGATCGCCTGCGACAACAGCGACAGGTCAGGCATCGCCCACAACAAGGCGCCGGTGACAGCGGCGGCAATACCGATCCAGAGCATGAAGTAGCCGGGCACGGCCACCTCGATGGCGATCAGCACCAACGCCAGGATCCACCACAGGTAATGTCCGGTCATGATGAATATCCGTGGGTAAGCAATGGCCCCGCTTCCAGCATCGGAAGCGGGGCGCGAAGGTCAACCGATCGGGGGCGGAATGCGCGTTCCCGCCGGCTTCGCCGGAGGCGTTCCGCGCGATGGCTGCTGGCTCAGCGCGTCCTTGGCCAGCTCGGCGATACCGGCCAGCGAACCGAGCACGCCGGTGGCTTCCACCGGCAGCAGCAACAGCTTCTGGTTGGGCGACTGTGCCATCACCTTCAACGCTTCCACGTAATTGTTGGCCACGAAGTAGTTCAGTGCGTTGACATTGCCGCCGGCGATGGCGTCGGACACCATGGTGGTGGCCTTGGCTTCGGCCTCGGCCGAACGCTCGCGTGCTTCGGCAGCGCGGAAGGCGGCCTCTTTCTCGCCTTCGGCAGACAGGATCACCGACTGCTTTTCGCCCTCGGCCTTGAGGATGGCTGCCTGGCGGAAGCCCTCCGCATCCAGGATGTTCGCGCGCTTCTCGCGCTCGGCCTTCATCTGCCGCGCCATGGCATCGATCAGGTCGCGCGGCGGCGCAATGTCCTTGATCTCGATGCGGTTGACCTTGACGCCCCACGGATGCGTGGCCTCGTCGACCACGCGCAGCAACCGCGCGTTGATTTCGTCGCGCTTGCTCAGGCTCTCGTCCAGGTCCATCGAGCCGAGCACGGTGCGGATGTTGGTCATCACCAGCGCCAGCGAAGCCTGCTCGAGATTGGCCACCTCGTAGGCGGCCTTGGACGCGTCCAGCACCTGGTAGAACACCACGCCATCCACACGCACCACGGCGTTGTCCTTGGTGATCACGTCCTGCGAGGGCACGTCGAGCACCTGCTCCATCATGTTCATCTTGCGGCCCACGGCCTGATAGATCGGAATCAGGAAATGCAGCCCAGGCGAGAGCGTGCCCGTATAGCGACCGAACGTCTCCACCGTCCATTCGTAACCCTGCGGCACGATGCGCACCAGCTTCGCCAGCACGATCACCACCACCACGACCACCACCAGCGCAAACAAGCTTCCCATGACCCGCCCCCACATTCCGTTGAAAGCACGCAGTATAGGCGAGCTACGCGCCGGGGACGGTTACGTGATTACGTAACGCGCCCGGGAAAGCGCGCTATGGCGGCGCCAGCGGCAACAGCAGGCTTACCCGCAGGCCACCCTCGGCGCGGTTCGCCAAGGCGATGCGACCGCCATGGGCTTCGACGATCTCGCGCGCCAGCGCCAGGCCCAACCCGGTGCCGGAGCGTTTGGTGGAATAAAACGGCAACAGCGCCTGTGCCAGCACGTTCTGGCTCATGCCGGGGCCGCGGTCGGCCACCTCGATGCGCACGTCACGGCTGACCACACCGATCGTCAGCGTTACCTCATCGGCATCACCCTCGGCCTCGTGCGCGTTCTTCACCAGGTTGATCAATACCTGCTCGATCTGCGCCGGGTCAAACCAGCCCTGCTGCGTGGGCAGCTCGCCGACCAAGCGGAAGCGGCAATGCAGCGCCAGCCCGTCGAGAAAAGCCGGCCACGCCACCGGCACCACCTGTGGTGTCGGCAACTTGGCAAAGCGGGCATAGCCGTCGATGAAGCCATGCAGGTGCCGCGCACGCTCACCGATGGTGGCGAATACGCCAGGCAGGCGCTCCAGATTGCCTCGGCGCGCCAACTCGGCACCGGAATGGGCCATCGAGGAAATCGGCGCCAGCGAATTGTTGAGCTCGTGGCTGACCACGCGGATCACCCGCTTCCATGCCGCAACTTCCTGCCGCGACAGCTCGCGGGTCATGCGCCGGAACAACTGCAACCGATGCGGCCGTCCCTGCAGGCGGAAGGCGCGCTGCGACAGGTGGAAGGTTTCCTCGCTGCCGTCCATGTCCACCGTGAACAATGCATCCTCGTGGCCATCGACGGCGGTGCGCAATGCCTCGGGCGCGCCGGCCAGCAGATTGGCGAAGTCCAGCCCGTTGAGGCTGCGCCCCTCGTTGAACAGATGGCGCGCGGCGATATTGGCGTAGGCCACGCGGCCGATCGCATCGGTCAACACCAGGGCCACCGGCGTGTTCTGCACCACCGTGTCCAGCAGCAACTCGCGTTGCGCCAGATGCTGGCGTTGCTCGCGCAAGGTCTGGCCCAGCGCGTTGTGCATATGGATCAGGTCGCCCAGCTCGTCGCGCCGGCGCATCGCGATGGAAAAGCTGAAATCGCCATCGCGATAGCTGGCCACCGCACCCTCGAGTGCACGCAGCAATCGCTTCAGCGGCCCCATCACCCCGTGCGCCAGCCACCACGCCAGCGGCAACAGCAGGATCAGGCAAAGAAGCAGTGCGCCGTAAGTCCCCATCGCTGCGAGGCCGGGTATGTCCAGCTTCAGGTCATCGTGCGCCCACGCCAGCAATTGCGGCAACGGCCACTCGGTCAGCCCCGCGTAAAGCAGCGCCCCGCACAAGCCGGCCAGTGCCAGCAGACCGGTCAGGCGACCTTCCAGCGAATTCAGCCGGCGCATGCGCGACGCCTTGTGCGTGACACCGGCATCAGCAGCATTGCCGATCCACCGGGGTGCGCTGGCAACCCATCGGCGGGCGACCATTCGCATCCACCCTGCCGGCGCCCATCATCAGCCCGTGCGTTTGCATACGGGTATCTGACGCCGCGGTCTGCTCCAACGCATCGCCTATCTGCAAAAACAGGGGAAGAATGATCAACCGGCAATTTCGCATGACCTGCTCTCCTCGTGCCACGGCTCGTGATGTTCTACACCGGGACGGCCCTGGATGCCCACTGCCGAAAGGCGCGACTGGCAGCTTTGGTCAGCCCTGCCCACTCAGCCCGTAACGTTCCATGCGCCGATACAGCGCCTGCCGCGACAGACCAAGCGATTGCGCCGCCCGGCTGACCACGCCGCCGGCCTTGCCCAAGGCGACTTCCACGGCCTCGCGGCTGGGTTCGTCCAGGTTGCGCGTACCCACCGCGGTGTGCTGCGGCAAGTTGAGCAGCTCGGGAGTGATGGGACCGTCGCCGGCCAGCAATGCGGCGCGTTCGATCGCGTTCTTCAACTCGCGCACATTGCCCGGCCACGGATAGTTGAGCAGGGCTTCACGCGCCACATCACCGAGTTCGGCGCGGCCATCCAGGAAATGCTCGGCCAGCGGCAGGATGTCATCCGTACGCTCGGCCAGCGACGGCAAGTTCACCTCGATCACGTTGAGGCGGTAATACAGGTCTTCGCGAAAACTGCCAGCGCGGATCATCGCCTTGAGGTCGGCATTGGTGGCGCTGAGCACGCGTACCTTCGCCTGCCGCGTGCGGCCGGAGCCGAGCCGTTCGAACTGGCCGGTTTCCAGCACGCGCAGCAGCTTCATCTGGCCGGGCAGCGGCAGGTTACCGATCTCGTCGAGGAACAATGTGCCGCCATCGGCCAGCTCGAAACGCCCCTCACGTGCCTTGTTCGCGCCGGTGTAGGCACCGGCTTCGGCGCCGAACAATTCCGCCTCGATCAGTTCGCCCGGCAACGCGCCGCAATTCACCGCCACGAACGGACCCTTCTTCACCGCCGAGTTGGCATGCACGATCGCCGCAATGCGCTCCTTGCCCGCGCCATTGGGTCCGGTGATCAACACCGGTACGTCCGAGCGCGCCACCTGGCAAGCCAGTTCCAGCGTGCGCGCCATCGCGTCGGAGGCGAACACCAGGCTGTCCAGCTCGTACTTGCCCTCCAGTGCCTCGCGCCGGCGCCGACGCTCGCGCCGGGTCCGGCTCACCTCGCGGCTGGATTCGGACAGTTCCAGCAGGTTCTCCACCGTCGCCAGCAGCTTGCTGTCATCCCACGGCTTGGACAGGTAATCGGCGGCACCGGCCTTGACCAGTTCCACCGCGGTTTCCAGGTGCGTCCACGCGGTCAGCAGGATCACCGGCAGGTCGGAATACTGTCCACGGATGGCGCGGAACAGTTCCACGCCCTCCTCGCCCGAGGTGGTGTCCGCGGTGAAATTCATGTCCTGGATCACCACGTCCACCCGCTCGCGCGCCAGCATCGCCATGCCCTCATCGGGATTCAGCGCCACCAGCGGGCGGATGTCGTGCAGCGAAAGCAGCAGCGACAGCGCCTCGCCCACGCCCGGGTTGTCGTCAATGATGAGTACGCTTCTCATGATTTTCCTGCACATGCCGGGATGGATGCATCCCGGGCCCAAAAGGTTGCCATGACTACCAGCCTACGTATACGAAAATATCTGCGCATCACACACTCCGCGTCGCCACCACCGGGGGCACACGCGAAGCGCGCAGCGCCGGCGACAGTACAGCGAGCTGCCCCAGGGCCAGCATCAGTGCCGCACCAACCGGCAGCCAGATCCATGGCAATTGCGGCAGCTCGTAGTAATGCATCAGCAAGCGGTTGCCAAGGCTGGCCAGCAGCATGCCGAGCACGATGCCGGCGCCCACGATCAAGGCGTTCTCGGTGAGAAAATGCACGAGAATGTCGGCCCGCCGCGCGCCCAGCGCGCGGCGGATGCCGATCTGCCGCGTACGCTTCTGCACCCAGAAGCCGGTAAGGCCCATGATGCCTATCAGGGTCACCACCAACACCGTCGATGCCACGCCGAGGAACAACCACAGCGCGGCGCGTCGGCCGCTGAAAGCCTGACTGCTGCGCGTGTCGTAGAACGCGACTTTCGGCTGTGCACCCGTCTGCAACCGGGCACCAAACTGGTGCTGGATGGCTTTGCGCACGCCACGCAACGCCGCTTTGCGCATGGCAGGGTCGACCCGCACGGCATACAGCAGCACCGGCGTTTTCGCGATGCGTTCCGGCAACAGGATGGTGTCGTCGGCACGACCGCGCGTCGCCAACCCAAGCTGGTTGCGCAGCAGGTGACGCACGATGCCCACGACCAGGTACCCGGCACCAGTCGGGTTCTCGGGGTCGGCCACTCGTCGGCCCAGTGCCCGGGCCTTGTCGAACAGCTTGTGCGCCAACGCCTGCGTGATGATGATCGGCTCCGGCACTCCCTTGTAGTCGCCAGCGTTGCGGTATTCGTCCGGCAGAAAGTCACGGCCGGCGATCAGCCGAATACCCAGCGTATGCAGCAACCCGTTGCCCGTATACGCGTTGACGCCAACCTTGATTCCGCTGGGCCCCTGTGCGCCATAGGCGTAGATCATGCCGGAGGTCATCGGCAGGCTGTTGGCGGCACTGACCGCACGCACACCCGGAACCTCGCGCAAGGCCTCCGCTCCCGCGCGTACCTCGGCGGCCGTCCACTCGCCGGTGCCAGCATCCAGGTGATCGACGAAGATCAGGTTCGCGGTATCCATGCCGCTGGGCGCCAGCATGGGCTGGAGCTGCAGCCAGCCGAGGAACAGCACATTGCTCAGGATGGCGCAGGCCAATGCCACCTGCAGCAGCACCAGCAAGGGCATCAGGCTGTGCCGACGCAAGGTGGTCAGAAGAACGCGGATCGACATGGCAAACCTCCTTATTCGCTCTTGACCTGCAGGCCGGGCTCGACCCTCGACACCCGCCACGCCGGCACCAATCCCACCAGCACGCCCACCGCCAGCGTTAGCGCGAACAAGGCGCCGAACATCGTCGGATCGAGCCGCACCAGACCTGAAAACTCGTCGCCCTGCTGGCGCAATACCCACAGGCCCAACAGGGTCAGCGGGAGCGCCAGCACGCCACCGACCAGGCAAGCCAAGCCTGCCTCCAGCACATGGCGCAGGAAGATCGCACGCCTGGGCGCACCCAGTGCGCGGCGAATACCGACCTCGACGCTCTGCCGAAGGAAGCGCGCCGACAGCAGGCCCACCACATTGAACATGCACAACAGCAGGAACGACGCGGCCAACCATACGTTGAGGCGCGCGCTGTCGGGCACGGCATCGTTGCGCTTCAACCAGTCGGCCACGTCCGTGAGTGTCGATCGTGCCGGCTTGCCGAAACCGGCCAGCGCTTTCTGCTGTTCCACGTAGTTCTGCAGGAAACGGCGGTAATCCGTGACCTGATGTGGCGTATCGAGCTGCACCCAGACATTCAGCGAGGCGCAGTGCTTCGGATCGCCCGACATGCCATGGTGCGCATCCTGATACGCGGCATCGCATGCATCGGCGTCCGGCGGCATCAGCCCCGCGTCCAACGCCGCCGTATACGGCAGGTACAGACCCTCGCCGCCGTCGCTGCTGTAGGCACCGAAATTCAACCCGTAGAAGCGCGGCTGCGGCGCATACGGCACGATCACGCCAACCACGCGGAACACCGTGTGATTCAGGCGCACGCCGCGCCCCACCGCATCGGCCGTACCGAACAGCTCACGCGCCAGGTCGGTATCAATCACCGCCACGGGGGCATGCGCGGCATCTTCCGCAGCGGTCCAGTTGCGCCCGTAACGCAGGCTCACACCGAACATCGGGATGAAGTCCGCACTGGTGGCGAGTATCAACTGCTGGTTCTGCGCATGCTTGCCGTCTTCCGAGACGATGTCGGCAATCATGTCGGTCACGACCACCTGCCGCGGAGCACGGTGCGCCGCCAGCAACGCCTGTGCGTCGGCCAGTTTGATGCGCTCGTAGCCCTGGCTATAAGAAATGCCATCCAGGGCCATGTCCGTCGAGCCGTTGCCCTTTGGTTTGGCCAGCACCGTATCCACCCATGCCAGATAGAGATGCTGGCTGCGCCCCGGCAATGGATCGGCGCTGAGCACGTGCAGCAACGTCAGCGTGGTCATGCAAGCGGCCAGACCGAGCGCCACCGTGAGCACGACCAACAGCGTACTTCTGGGAAAACGGCGCAAACCGTGCAATGCCAGTTCGAGGTTGTAGGCAAACATCCATCGCTCCTTGAAACGCGAACTTCCCCACCCACTGACGGGAAAGGCCTCATGCCACTCCCATCTCCCGCAGGCGGAAGGTGGGAGCCAAACGATTACACGCTGCGCGTCGCCACCACCGGCGGCACCTTCGCCGCGCGCAAGGCAGGCGACAGCACGGCCAACTGCCCCAGCGCCAGCATCAGCACGGCGCCCAGCGGCAGGTACTGCCACGGCAGGCGCGTCAATTCGTAGTGCCGCATCAGCCACAGGTTGACCGCATACGCCAACACCATGCCCAGCAGGATGCCGGCGCTCATCACCATGAGGTTCTCCCACTGGATGTGATGCAGGATGTCGCTGTGTTTCGCGCCCAGCGCACGGCGAATGCCGATCTGCCGCGTGCGTTGTTGCACCCAGTAACTGGTCATGCCCATGATCCCGACCAGCGCCACCAGCAGCACGATCAGGCTGACACCGGACAGCAGCCACACGGCGGCCCTGGGCTGGGCCAGCATGCGTTGGCGCATGTCGCCATAGGTTTCGTAGGCCGGGTCGATGCCCTGGATCATGTTCGGACCCAGCTCGCGCTGGACCGTGGCCTTGACCGCCTTGAGCACGCCGGCCACCTCCGCCGCCGAGCGCACCCGCACGCCGAACATCGGTACCGGCCAGTTCGACGGGGTGCCGGGGAACAGCATGCTGTAGTCGATGTCCTCGCGGTTGTCCTGGCTGAACTTGTTGCGCATCAGGTGCGCCACCACGCCGACCACGGTGCGACGCCCGGCATCCGCCTGGTCGCCGATGCGGATGACCTTGCCCAGCGCATGGCCATCGGGAAACAGACGATTGGCCAGTGCCCGCGTGATGATCGTCGGCCCATCATCGTCAATGCCAATGTTTTTGTAGACCACGGCATCCTCGGTGGCGCTGAAATCGCGCCCGGCCACCAGCTTCAGGTCCAGCGTGCTGCGCAGATGGTCGCCGATATAGATCACCGCATCGGCTTTGCCATCCCTGCCATCCGCGAGGACGGTACCGGTCATTTGCGCCATGGTCTCCATCGGCCACGAACCGGCCAGGCTCACCACGGTCACGCCGGGAATGGCGCGCAGCTCCGCCGCCGTCTGGCGCAGCGTGCTCACCGGCCAAGGCTGGCCGCGCGGCGCAAGGTTCCAGGCCACCACCAGCTGCCGCGGTTGCCCCACGCCATCGGGCGTGAGGAGAGGCACCAGCTTCTGCTGCAACAGGAACAGCGCGTTGCACGCAATGGCGCAGGCCAGTGCCACCTGCAACACCACCAGCAGCGGCATCATGCGATGGCGGAGCAAGGGCTTGACGATGTGTCGCATGGATAGCTCCTTCAACCCAGCTTGATCTGCAAGGCCGGCGGCAGCCGGCACACGCGCCACGCCGGCAGGATGCCGACCAGCAGCCCCACGATCAGCGAAAGCGCGAACAGGACACCGAATACGCCGGGGCTGAACTTTGCCGCATCCGCATAACTCACCGGCTGCATGCGCACGATCCACAACCCCAGCCAGGTCAACGGCAATGCCAGCACGCCACCGATCAAGCCAAGCAGACCGGTCTCCACCAGATGCTGCACGAACACGGTTCGCCTGGATGCGCCCAGCGCACGGCGGATCGCCACGTCGCCCTGCCGGCGCAGAAAGCGCGCCGCCAGCAGTCCTGCCACGTTGACCAGGCACAACAGCAGGAAGCCGCCCGCCAACAGCAGGTTGAGGTGCACGTCGTCAGGCACCACGTGGTTCAGCGCCAGCCATGCCTGCGTGCCGACCAGTTTCGCCTGCGGCGGATAGACGAAGCGACCAGCGTCATGCTGCGTATTCGCATAGCCGGCCAGGAACCGGTCATAGGTTGCCACGGTGGCCGGCGTGTCCAGCCGCACCCAGGTTTCGATCCAGCGGCACTGCCCCACCGCGGCGGACTGGAAGCTGGCCACCGGCGCGCCCTTGCCGCATTCGCCCGCAAGCAAGGGTCCCACGCCCGCGTCCAGCGCCGCCTGCGCCGGCACCAGGAACATCTCCTTCTGGCCCATCACCGTGCCCTGGTTTTGCCGCACGTCGAACATCCGCACACGCGGATTCCATGGTGCACTCACGCCGATCACGCGAAAGTCGCGCCGCCCCAGCGTCACGCTGCGACCCACCGCGTTCTCCGTACCGAACAGTTTCTGCGCCACCTCGGTATCGATCACCACCACCGGCGCAGCGGATGCCTGCTCGGCCTCGGTCCACGATCGCCCATGGCGCAACGGCACACCGAGCACTTGCAGCACCGGGCCGTAAGCCATCAAGCCATACGCTTTCTCTGACCGCTTGCCGTCAGGCCGGGCGAACTGCGTCAGGCTCGCCGCCACCGCCACCTGCTGCATGGCATGGTGCGCATCCACCAGGGCCTTGGCATCGGAAAACTTCAGCAGGCTGTCCGGTTGCTTGTAGTCCGGATTGTCCTTGTCCACCGCTTCGCGCGCGTCCATCGTCGCCACGTACAGATGCGAACTGATGCCCGGCAACGGTTCGCCGGCGAGCGCACCAAAGATCGTCATCGCCGTCATCGTCGCGGCGATGCCGATGGCCATGGTCAGCACCAGCAATCCCACCATCGGCAGGTTCTGCCGGCAGCGTCGCAAGGCCAGTCGCAGGTAGTAGTCGAACATCCCGTCTTCCTTGTTTCGTTTCATCGTTGGCGCACACCACGTGCACGAACGTTTCCGACTTCGATCAAGCACACGAGCCATCGCGCACAGGGTGCGCTCCTACACCGAGCGCGTCGCCACCACCGGCGGCACTGCCGCTGCGCGCAGCGCGGGGCCGAGCACGGCGAGCTGGCCGAGCAGCCACAACACGATGGCGCCCGAGGTCAGCCAGGCCAACGGCATGTGCGCCAGTTCGTAGCGTTTCATCAGCCACAGGTTCAGCCCCACCGCGCCGAGCGAGCCGAGCACGATGCCCGCGCCGACAATCAGCAGGTTCTCGACCTGGAAATAACGGAGAATGTCGCGCCGCGTTGCTCCTATCGCACGGCGTATGCCGATCTGCCGAGTGCGCTGCTGCACCCAGAAGCTGGACAGGCCAACCACGCCTAGCGCGGTCAGCGCCAGCAGGCAGCCGGTGACCACCAGCAACACCCAGATCATGGCGCGGTCGCCGTGGTAGTAATCCGAGATCGTGTCGGCATAGATCTTCGCCTGCACCATGCGCATGGGGTCGATGCGGGTGAGCACGCCGGGAAGGTCGCGCACGACCGTACCGCGCATGTCCGGCCTCACGCGCAACACGTACGCCCCACCGACCACCTTGGTCGACGGCAGGATCATGTTGCGATCCGCGCCCTGATATTTGGTGATGCTCGGATTGAGTAGATGGTCGGTCACCCCCACCACCTGCACGGACTCCTTGCCGTCGCTGTCCAGCCAGAAGGTTTTACCCAGTGGGTTCTGACCGGGCCAAAGCGCTTCGGCCAGCGTGTGCGTGACGATGACGACCGTCGGTGGCAGTGCCTTGCTGTCCGGACCGCCGAAGAGGCCTGGCGTGTAGGGTACGTACTCCTGCGGCCGGAAATCGCGCCCCGCCGACAACTTGATGCCCAAGGTGTGCAGCATGCCGGGCGTCCCCACGTACTCGACCACGTTGTCGATTTCGTTTTTCTTGTCGCCGGGACGACGCCAAGCCCCCACGCTCATGTAGTTGCGACTCAACGGCAGCGAGTTGGCCATCGCCACCGACTCGACACCGGGCATGCCGCGCAGGGCTGCCAGATCGGCGTCGGTATCGGTACCCATCTTGGTGCCTTGCCCCAGATCGAGGCCGGTGGTGCGCGCCCATACCAGCTCGTTGTCGGCCACGCCGGTGGCCACACGCATGGCCGCCAGCCGGTCGCCGATCAGGAACAGCGCATTGGTGACGATGGCGCAGGTCAGCGCGATTTCCAGCGCCACCAGCACGACCGTGGTCTTGTGGTGCTTCAATGCGGAAATGATGGGATGCATGGGCGATGTCCTTATTGCGTCTTCAACAGGCGAGCGGGCACGAGGCGGCAGGCACGCCACGCCGGGAACAAGGCCGCCAGCAAGGTAGCGCACACGGCCAGCACGACGGTGGCACCGAGCATCGATCCGTCCATGTGCGCATACGCTGCATATTCCACCGGTTGCTGACGCACGACCCACAGGCCGAAGGCCGCCAGCAGCAGCCCCACGACACCACCGGCCAGTCCCACCAGTGCAGCCTCCACCAGCAACTGCGCAAACACCGAGCGCTTCGACGCGCCCATGGCACGCCGCACGGAGAGCTCGCCACCGCGACGCAGGAACTTCACCAGCAGCATCGCCACCGTGTTGACCAGACACACCAGCAGGAAGCCCAGCGCCAGCAGGGTCTGCAACTGCACGCTGCCCGGTACCACGTGGTTGTAGTCCAGCCATTGCATCACGTCGCGCAGCCGTACATTCGGCGGTCGTGCAAAGCGACCCAGCGCCTTTTGTTGCGCCGAGTAGTTGACGAGAAAGTCGCGATAGGAGGCAACTTGCACCGGCGTATCCAGTTGCACCCAGAACTGCACCCAGGCGCAGCCATTGGCCTTGGTCATGTTGCCATCCGCCGGAAAATCTCCCCAGCACATCATGCTGCCCCGAATGCCCTGCTTCAGCTCCATCGCCGTCTCGAACGGCAGGAACACCTGCTCGGGTTTGGCATAGCTGCCCATCGAGAGATCGTAGAAATGCGGCGCCGGGTTCCAGCGGTCGATCACGCCGATGACACGGAAATCGTACTTGCCCAGCCGCAGCGTCTGGCCCACCGCATGCGGCGTGCCGTAGAGCTTGTCGGCCAGCTCGCGGGCGATCACCGCCACGCGCGCATGCTTGTCGTCGTCGTCGGCCGTCCAGCCACTCCCATCAACGAATGGCACGCCGAACATCGGGAAAAAATCCGCCGTGGCATAACGGGTATCGGCCATGAAAGCATGCGTTGCCCCTTGTGGCGGCACCACGGTCACGCGCCCGCCCGACATCGCCGCCTGACGCACACCCTTGTGTGCGTGCAACAGATTCATCGCATCCATCCAGGTCATTTCGTCCGGCGGATCGCTGGTTTTGATGTAGCCATCCATGCCCTGCGGATCGAGCTGCGGGTAGAACAGCTTTCCGCTACGCCCCGGCATTGGATCGGCCGTCATCACGTGCAGCACCGTGATCATCGTCATGCTTGCGCCGATGCCCAGTGCAATGGCCAGCACCATCAGCGCGGTAAGCACCTTGTTGCGCTTCAGGCTGTGCCATGCCAGATCGAGGTAATAGTTGAACATTACGTCTCCTTGTCCTGTTCCCTTGGCGTAGGAGCCCGCTCGCGGGCGATGCCTTTGCCTGGATGCAGCAGAGCATGAGCATCGCCCACGAGCGAGCTCCTACCCGGGTTTCGTGGCCGCGGCCTTCTCACACGCTGCGTGTAGCCACCACCGGTGGCACGTTCGAGGCGCGCAGCGCCGGCGACAGCACCGCAAGCTGACCGAGCACCCACAGCGCCAGTGCCCCCACGGGCAAGTACCACAACGGCAGGCGCGGCAATTCGTAGTGGGTCATCAGCAGCAGGTTCAGGCCGATCGCCAGCAGTACGCCCAGCACCACGCCGGCGGTAACGATGAGGAAGTTCTCGGCCTGGAAGTAGTGCAGGATGTCGCTGCGTGTTGCTCCAATCGCGCGGCGGATGCCGATGCTGCGCGTGCGCTGTTGCACCCAGAAATTCGCCAACCCGGCGATGCCCAGCGCGGTGACGAACAGCAAACCCAGCGCCGAGGCGATCAACAGGCCGATCATGGTGGTATCGCGCTGGAAATATTCAGCGCGGATCTGGCTGTAGGTCTCCATTTGTTTCGGATCGATGATGCGGTTGGGGCTGGCCTTGAGCAGTGCGGCCTCGGCCGCCTTGAGCACGCGCTGGCGATCGCCGGGCGCGCTGCGCAACACATAAGTGGCGCTGGCATGATCGGGCAACTGCGGGAAGATCATGCTGTCGTCGGCGGTGCCCGGCTGGCGCGGGGCCGGCCGCAACAGGGTATCGACGATGCCGATCACGCGGATGAAGTTGTCTCCGTCATACATGTCCTTCCCCAGCGCCGCCTGCCCCGGATACATCTTCTGCGCCAGGGCCCGCGTGATGATCGCCACCGCGGGCTTGCCCTTGCTCACGTACTCCTCCGGCAGGAAATCGCGCCCCGCCACCAGATGCAGGCCCAGCGTGGCGACCAGGCCCGGCGTGCCGTCGTACCAGGCAGGCTGCACGCAGCCGCTGCCGTCGATCGAGTTGCGCTGCATGGCCCGGTCCAGCGCCTCCTTGCTGGGACAGATGCCGCTGGAGGATTCACTCTGGTCCAGCGGCAGCGCATAGCTGACCGCCGCCACGGATTGCACGCCGGGAATCGCGCGCAAGGCCGCCAGGTCGGCCGTATGGCGTGCCTGCGGGTTCTCGCCTTTTTCAATGCCGCGGCTGTGGATCGCCGACAGCTCGCTTTCAGCGATGCCGGTGGACACGCTGATGCGCTGCACGCGCTGCGCCACCATGAACACCACGTTGCAGACGATGGCGCAGGTGAAGGCCACCTGCAGGGTCAGCAAGGTGGCGGTGAGCTTGTGCTTGTGCAGCGTGGAAAGAATCGGTCGAATCGGCATGTCTCAGCCTCCCTTCAGTTGCGGTGCCGGCGGCACGCGACAGGCACGCCACGCCGGCAGCAGGCCGGCCAACACGCTGGCGAGAACGGCCAGCCCCAGCGTGCCCAGCAGCATCGACATATCCATCTGCGCCAGCTTGGCGTAGTCGTCCGGGCGCTGACGAATGCTCCACAGGCCGAGCTGGGCGATGGCCAGGCCCAGCACGCCACCGGCCACGCCGATCAGCGCGGACTCGATGCCCAGCTGCACGAAGATGTCGCGTCGCCGCGCACCCAGCGCCCGACGCACGCTGATCGCGCCGCTGCGGCGCAGGAATTTGGCCAACAACAACGCCACGATGTTCAGCAGGCACACGAACAGGAAACCCAGCGCCAGCCACAACTGCAGGTCCACGTCGCCTGGCACCAGGTTCTCGTGCGCCAGCCAACCCATCAGGTCGTACAGCTTGGCGTTGGTAGGCGGGCGTTGGAAACGGCCCAGCGCCTTCTGCTGCGCGGAGTAGTCGACCAGGTATTGCCGATACGCCGCCACCTGGGCCGGTGTGTCCAGTTGCACCCAGAACTGCAGCCAGCTCATGGTCGGGCTGGTCAACGAGAAATCGTGCTTGCCCCAGCTGGACTGGTTGCCGCTGACCTGCAACTTTTCGTCCACTGCCACCGACAGCGGCAGGAAGAACAGATCGGCATCGCTGTACTGGGTGCCAGTCTGATCGTCATAGAACACCGGTTTGGGCGCCCAATCGGCAGTGACGCCGATTACCCGAAAGTCGTGCTCACCCAGGCGCACGGTCTGGCCAACCGCCTTGCCCGTACCGAACAGCTTGCGTGCCAGTGTCTCGGACAGCACCACCACCTGTGCACCGGCCGCGTCATCCGCCGCGCTCCAGCCACTGCCCTGCTCGAACGGCACGCCGAACAGCGCGAAGAAATCCGTCGTGGCGTAGCGCCCGCTCACGTAGAACGGGCGCAGATCCGCGCGCGCCGGACGCAGCAGCAACGAGCCGCCCGAAATCGCCGCCTGCCGCACACCGCGATGCGCCTTGAGCAGCGCCATCGCATCGGGCCAGGTCATGTCGTCGGTGGGGTTCGGACTGCCGTCCCGCAGCTTGTAGTCCCGCGGCAAGGGATCCAGATGTGGCGTGTACAAGTGCGCACTGCGCCCCGGCATCGGGTCGTCAGTCATCACGTGCAACACCGTCAGCATCGTCATCGACGCACCGATGCCCAGGCCGATGGCCAGCACCATCAGGCCAGTGAGTACGGGCGTGCGCTTCAGGCTGCGCCACGCCAAGTCGAGGTAATAACCGAACATCATGAGCCTCCTGCCATCACGGGAATCACCGCGTTTCCGGTTGCCATCACACGCCCCTAGTCGCCACCACCGGCGGTACCGCCGCCGCACGCAGCGCTGGCCCCAATACCGCCAACTGCCCGAGCAGCCACAACGCCACGGCCCCCGCCAGCATGTAGTTCGCCGGCAGGTGTGCCAACTCGAAGCGATGCATAAGGAACAGATTCAACGCATAGGCGAACAGTGCGCCCAGCAGCACGCCGCCAGTGACGATGAGAAAGTTTTCGATCTGGAAGTAACGCAGGATGTCGCCGCGGGTGGCACCCAGCGCACGGCGCATGCCGATCTGCCGACGACGTTGCTGCACCCAGAAGCTGGCCAGTCCGCTCACGCCAAGCGCAGTGACTACCAGCAGGATCAGGATGATCGCGACCAGCATGCGGCCAGTAGCCAGGTCACTGCGAAAATACTTGGCGCGCAGCTCCGGCATGGTGACTACCTGGCTCTGCACGTGAGCAGGATTGATTTTTTGCAGGGCGGCGGCGGCGGCGCGCAACGCCCGCGGCAACTGCGTGGCATCGTGAGCGCGAATCAGGAAGCCGCCGCCCATGTCCTGCACCCCCACCCGGTACTCGATGATCACCGAATAGTCATCGGTCTCTCGCCCGGTGATCTCGCCACGCAGATGCTCAATCACTCCAGTCACGCGCATGGCCGTGTTGCCGTCATAGAACATCTGTCCAAGCGCATGACCCGTCGGAAAAAGCTTCTGCGCCAGTGCACGCGTAATCAGCACCGGGAGTTCCTTGATTTGCCCCCACTGACTGGCGTCGGGCAATTCCTCAAGCGTGAAATTCTTGCCGCTGACGATGCGGACACCCAGCGTGTCGCTGAGTCCCTGGCTGCCCAGAAACTCATAGGCGCTGGCTGCCGCATGCGAGCGGCCAGGGTCGAGGAACAGTGGCGAAGTGCTCGCATACCACAGTGGTGGTGCACCGTAAGCTGCATCATCCACACCGGGTGTGCCTTTCAGTGCTGCAAGATCAGCGGCAAGCGTGCCGGAGCTGTCCTCACCGATCACACCGATGCTCTGGATCAAACCGATCCGGCTTTCCGCCACGCCGGTCGGCGTATGCGAGCGCTGGAGTGTACCGTAGACGATGAACACCAGGTTGCCGAGAATCGCCATGGTCAGCGCGATCTCCAGCACCAGCAGGGTCACCGCGGTCTTGTGGCTGCGCAGTGCGGCCAGGATGGGATGGATCTGTCGGAAGGTTCTCATAGCGACTTCACCTGCAAGGCGGGCGCCACGCGTGAGACGCGCCACGCTGGCCAGATGCCCGCTCCCAGCGTGGCCAGCAGCGCCAGCAGAAGCGCGGCGCCCAGCATGGAGAGGTCAAGATGGGCCGAAGCGGCGAAGCTCACCGGCTGCTGACGCACCATCCACAATCCAAGCCAGGCCAGCGGCAAGCCAAGCAGGCCACCGGCCACTCCCACCACGCCCGCCTCGACCAGGCATTGCACGAACACCGCACGACCCGAGGCACCCAACGCACGACGCACGCCGATCTCGCCCGACTTGCGCAGGAACTTGGCCACCATCAAGCCCACGGTATTGATCATGCAGATCAGCAGCACGCCGAAGGCGATCCATGTCTGCATGCGCACCGTTTCCGGGATGACGTGCTTGTAGTCGAGCCAGTCCAGCAAGCCGCGCAAGCGCACGTTGGGCGCGCGCTGGAAGCGACCGAGCTGATGCTGTTGTTCGCTGTACTGCTTCAAGGCGGAGCGGTAGGTATCCACCTGTGCCGGCGAATCCAGCTCCACCCAGAATTGTGCCCAGGTACATTGCTGCGCCTTGGGGTTGTGCACGCCGGCACCAGGATCATTGCCCCAACAGCGCATCGGCCCGTAACCGTAATCCTGCGGCAGGTCCAGCCAGGTGAAGAACGGCAGGTACATCTGCTCGGCATCGGCGAAGGGGCCATCGTTGATATCGTAGAAGCGCGGCTGCGGGTTCCATGCGCCGATCACGCCGACCACGCGAAAGGTCTTGGTCGCAATCACCAGCGTCTTGCCCACGCTGTCGGCACCGCCAAAAAGCTTCTGGTTCAGCGCCTTCGACAACACCACGACTTGCGCATGGTTCGCGTCATCCTGTGCCGACCACGCCGAACCGTAGACGAACGGCACGTCGAACATGGCGAAGAAATCCGCCGTGGTCGCGCGGTCGGTACGCATCGCCAGCGGACTGTCCGGCGCATCGAGCCGCGTGGGTAGCCAGTTGGCGCTCATCACCGCGCGACGCGGCGCGATGCCGAGCTGATACAGATTCACCGCGTCGAGATATGTGAGGCCGTCCGGCGGCTCTTTGGAGGCACCAGGAAGATTCGCCGGTCGCGGATCCACCTGCGGATGGAACAGTACGCCACTGCGCTGCGGCAACGGATTGCCCGACAGATTGTGCAGCACCGTCAGCATGGTGATCGATGCACCAATGCCCAGCGCAATCGCCAGCATCATCAGCGCACTGAGCACCTTGTTGCGCCTGAGGCTGCGCAATGCGAGATCCAGGTAATAGCCGAACATCCGCTTACTCCTCACATTTGATTCAAAGCCCCTCTCCCGTCGGGAGAGGGGTTGGGGTGAGGGTTCGGCCAACGCGCAACGCCACGCTATACCCGTACCCTCATCCGCCTTTCAGGCACCTTCTCCCGGAGGGAGAAGGGAAAACATCACACGCTCCGCGTCGCCACCACCGGCGGTACCGCTGCGGCGCGCAACGCCGGCCCAAGTACCGCGAGTTGACCGATCAACCACAGTGCAACCGCACCGCCCGGCAGGTAGTACCAGGGCATGCGCGTCATCGCGTAGTGCTGCATCAGGTACAGGTTGATGCCGAAGGCCAGCAGCATGCCGACTACCACGCCGCCCGTGCTGAGCAGGAAATTTTCGGTCTGGAAGTAGTGAAGAATGTGGCCGCGCGTGGCGCCCACGGCGCGACGGATGCCAATCTGACGCCGACGCTGGCCCACCCAGAAGCTGGTGAGCCCGACGATGCCGAACACGGTCACCGCCAGCATCACCGCGCACACCAGCACCAGCATCCACACCATGGAGCTGGTGTTGGCGAAATAGTCGCTGCGCATCCGCGCATAGGTCTTGCCTTCCACCACCGCTCCCGGGTTCAGGGCGCTGATGGTTTGCACCGCTTCGCGCACGATGCGGTCGCGATCCTGCGGCGCGCTGCGCACCACGTAGTTGCCCATCATGCCGTCGGGTTGCGACGGATAGAACACGCTGGAATAGCGACCTCCGGGGCCACTGGTGGTCGGATCCATCGCCAGCACATCGCTGACCACGCCGACCACGGTCCAGCTTTTGCCGTTGGCATACAGCTGCTTGCCCAGCGCATCCTTGCCGGGCCAGAGCCGTTTCGCATCACTGGCAGTCACCAGCGCGACATGCGCAGTGGACTGGAAATCCTTCAAGCCGCTGTCCGCATATTCCTCGGCGTTGAAAAAGCGCCCTTGCAGAAGATGCAGCCCAAGCGCCTGCTCGCCGCCACGCCCCATGAAATACACCGACGTGTTCACTGTGGTCTTGCCGTCTGGTGTCGTGGTGAATCCGGTCAAGGCCGGACTCTGATCCAGCGGCATGCTGGTCACCGCTGCAGCCGCCGTGACGCCGGCAACGCCACGCAGGGCAGCCAGGTCACGCGGAATGTTGCTGGCGGCGAGTTTGGCATCGGTGCCGTTCACCGTGATGACCGAGATGCCGGCCTCGTCGATGCCATTGGGCCAATGGATGTTCGCCATGCGCTGGCCGATCATGAACACCGCATTGCACAGCACCGCGCAGGCCAGTGCGATCTCCAGCACGATCAACAGGGCCGGAATGCGATGCCGACGCAGGCTGGAGAAAATCGGACGGATTTCCATGGGTGTTCTCCTTTAGGCGTCTTTCAGTTGCGGGGCGGGCGCCACCACGCAGGCGCGCCACGCGGGCAGCAGGCCAGCAACCAGGCTGGCGGCCAGTGCCACCACGAAGGTAAACAGGAACATCGACAGATCCAGGTGCGCGAGGCTGGCGTACTGCGCCGGCTGATGGCGGATGCCGAGCAGGCCGAGTTCCGCGAAGCACAGGCCAAGCACGCCGCCGGCCAGACCCACGATGGCCGCCTCCACCATGAACTGCGCGAAGATCGCTCCGCGCGATGCCCCCAGCGCACGACGCACGCCGATCTCGCGCGAGCGCCGCAAACACTTGGCCAGCAGCAGACCCACCGTGTTCACCACGCAGATCAGCAGAAAGCCGAAGGCCAAACCCGCCTGCAGGCGCACGTCCTCGGGCACCACATGTTCGCTGCGCATCCACTCCATCAGGCCGGAAAGCGCCGTATGCGATTTCCGGAATCGGCCCAGACTCACCTGCTCCCTGGCGTAATTGCCCAGGAATGATCGATACGTCGAGACAGCGGCAGCGTTCGGCAACTGCACCCACAGACCTAGCCAGATCGCCTCGGCCGACTCCAGGTGATCCACATCAATCGACTTGCCATAGCCCATCATCGCGCTCGGCATCAGTCCATCGGCGCGCGCGCCCTGCAGTGGCAGGAACACCGCATCACCCTTGCCGTAGCTGCGCCCGCCCAGGTGCAGCGCATAGAAGCGCGGTTGCGGCGCCCATGCGCGCAACACTCCGATGATGCGGAAGTCGTGATCCTCGATGCGGATCATCTTTCCCACGCTATTCGCGCCACCGAACAACTTGTCATTGAGATAGCCTGCGATCACCACGACCTGCGCGCGGCTGTCATCGTCCGCCGCCGTCCACCCCGATCCATATTGGAATGGCGCGTCGAACATCGGGAAAAAGTCTGCCGTAGCCAGCACGCCCTGCGCGTAGAACGGCTTGCCCTCGCCCGATGGCGGCATCAGCTTGACCTGCGACATGGCCATCGCCGCCTGACGCTCCGCCTTGTGCGCATGAATCAGGTTCATCGCGTCGACATAGCTCATCAGGAACGGCAACCGCTTCCCGCTGCGCGAGAAGGGTTGGTTCGCCGGATAGGGGTCGAGTTGCGGATAGAACAGCTGCGCACTCTTCTGCGGAATCGGATCGCCCGACAGCAGCTTGAGCACGGTCAGCGTGGTGATGCACGCGCCGATACCCAGCGCCAGCGCCAGCACCATCAGCGTGGTCAACACCTTGTTGCGCCTCAGGCTGCGCAAGGCCAGGTCGAGGTAGTAACCGAACATCATCCCATCACTCCTGTTCCGCATGGTCCGCAGGAGCGCACCCTGTGCGCGAATGCACGTTGCGACACTGCTGCAGATTGTTTTCGCGCACATGGTGCGCTCCTACCGGTTCCCGGCCTCATCACACGCTCCTCGTTGCGACGACCGGCGGCACCGCCGCCGCACGCAAGGCCGGTCCCAGCACCGCCAGCTGTCCCAATCCCCACAGCGCCAACGCCCCGATCGGCAGGTAATACAGCGGCAAATGCGGCAGCTCGTAGAACTTCATCAGCACCGCGTTCAATACGAACGCCAGCAGCATGCCGATGGCGATGCCGAACGAGACAATCAGGAAATTCTCGGTCTGGAAGTAGCGCAGGATGTCGCCACGTGTCGCACCGATCGCGCGACGAATGCCGATCTGCTTGCGTCGCTGCGCGACCCAGAAGCTGGTCAGACCGACGATGCCCAATGCGGTGACACCGAGCAGGGTAAGGACCACGCCGATCAACAGATCGATCATGACGCGGTCGGACTTGAAGTAACTTCTACGCAGCTCGCTCAGCGTTTGGCTATCTTCACGATCCAACACCACGTCTGGAGCAATTTTCGCTACGGCGGCACGCGCGGCTTGCAACACGCGCCGCACGTCCTGTGGCTTGGCCCGCAGCAAGTAGGTGCCAGACAACGTGCCACCCGGCGCCGTCGGCGTGAATACCGTCCACTGTGCCTCTGACATGGCGTACTGGTGCGGCTGCGCGCGCGCAAAGTGATCCACTACACCGATGACGCGGAAGTGAAATTTGTCGCACCAAAAATCTTTGCCCAGCGGGTCTTCGTTCGGCCATGCATGTTCCGCCAGCGCACGAGTGACCAACACTTGCGCATCATTGGGGACGAAGCTGATGGCAGGTTGATAGTCGTCGAGTTGCGGCAGCCTGCCCGCGACCAGCTTCAAACCCAGCGCCTTGAACGTGCCCGGCCCACCCAGTACGAAATCCACTACGCCAATGATGTTCTTGAAGCTTCCTGGGTCATGCGACACGCCCGCGGCACCCGCCTGCGGCCCGAATGGCACCTCGTTGATCAAGGTCACCGATTTCATACCTGGAATGGCCTGAAGACCCGCCAGCATGCGTGCGTTGACATCCGTGGCCTGGGTCGGCTCGAAGCCATTGACCATCAGCACCGCCAACGAGCTTTCGTCGACGCCGCTTTTTGTCTGGATCATTTTCCAGCGCTGGGCCACCAGGAAGCAGGCGTTGCACAGCACCGCGCAAGCCAGCGCGATTTCGATCGCGATCAGCAACGTGGCGAGTCGATGGCGGCGCAGGGCGGCGAGTATCGGTCGAATCTGCATGGTCATCCTCCTCACAGCGCCTTGAGCTGCCAGGCCGGAACCACCCGGCTGGCACGCAATGCAGGGATCACTCCCGCCAACAGGCTGGTCCCGACCGCCATCACAAAGGTGACCAGGAACATGCCGGTATCCAGATGCGCCAGGTGGGCGTAATCCACCGGCTGTTGCCGCACCAGCCACAAGCCGCCGAGCGTCAGTAGCCAGCCACCAATGCCGCCCAGCAAGCCGATCACGCCGGCCTCGACCAGGCATTGCGAGAAAATTGCTCGTCGACTGGCGCCAAGCGCACGTCGCACCCCGATCTCGCCACTGCGGCGCAGGAATTTCGCCAGCAGCAGGCCTACCGCGTTGAACAGGCAGATAACGAGAAACGCAAACGCCAGCCATGCCTGCAAGCGCACATCGCCAGGCACCTGGCCGCGGGCTTCAAGCCACGTCATCACGTTGCGCAACCGGACATGCTCCCGACCTATCGCAAACCGTCCAAGCGCCTTCTGTCCGTCCGCGTATCCGCCCAGGAAACGCGCGTAATCGCGCACCTTCGCCGGGCTGTCCAGCTCCACCCACAGCCACACCCACACGCAATCCGAGTTCTGCATGTCACGCGGATCTTTGGGAACCTGCCAGCACGTATAAGGCTGAAAATTGCCTTTGTTGATTTCCAGGCCGCTGCTGAAAGGGGTGAACACGTCTTCCGTCTTGCTGAAGTTCTGGCTCCACGGATCGTAGAAAAGCGGCGCCGGGCGCCAGGACTTGAGCACGCCGACGATACGCATGTCGGAATCTTGCACTCGCAAGATGCGACCCACGCTATTGGCGCCCCCGAACAGTTTCTGGTTGAGGTCAGCCGAAATCACCGTCACGCGCGCATGGCTGGCGTCGTCCCCCGAGCTCCAACCGGAGCCGTACTGGAACGGCACGTCGAACATCTGGAAGAAATCCGACGAGGTGGAGAGCATGCTCAGCATCAGCGGCGGGTGGCTACCGTCGGGCACGCGCACTTTCACCGCGCTGGCGGTGATGATCGCCTGGCGGTCTGCACGATGCGCGTTCCACAGGTCGGTCGCCGAACGGTAGTCCATCGCCGGATACGGCTCGGGATGGCGTGCTGATGCAGGCGTCTCGGGATCGACCTGCGGGAAATACAGCTCGCTGCTCTTGTTCGGTATCGGGTCGCCTGACAGGAGATGCACCACTGTCAGCGTGGTCATCGACGCGCCAATGCCCACCGCGATCGCCAACACCATCAGCACCGTCAGCACCTTGTTGCGCTTCAGGCTGAGCATGGCCAGGTTGAAGTAGTAGCCGAACATCGTCAGTCTCCTGCAACAGTTGCAGCGCTTTCGGTAGGAGCCCGCTCGCGGGCGATGCTTTTGATTAGACCCACGCTTCGCACCGGAACAGGAGCATCGCCCGCGAGCGGGCTCCTACCGGAGATGGGAAGGCTCATGGTTTCGCGCTTCATCACACGCTCCTCGTCGCCACCACGGGTGGCACGTTCGACGCACGCAACGCAGGGCCAAGCACCGCGATCTGGCTGATGACCCACAGCGTCACCGCACCCACCGGGAAATACCAAGCCGGGAGATGCCCCAGTTCGTAGTGCAGCATCAGCAACAGGTTGAGGCCGTAGGCCAGCGCCATGCCCAACGCGATACCGAACGTGGCGATAAGGAAATTCTCGGTCTGGAAATAACGCAGGATGTCGCCACGGGTCGCACCGATGGCACGGCGGATGCCGATTTGCCTGCGCCGCTGCGCCACCCAGAAACTGGTGAGGCCTACGATGCCCACCGCCGTGACGATCAGCAGCAACAGGCACACGCCCACCAGCATCCATGCCATCGCACGGTCGTTGCGGTAGTACTTGGCCCGCGCCGCTTCAAGTGTGGTGGCATCCTTCGGCGACACCAGCCGCAGCGGACCATCAGTCTTCAGCGCGTGCAATGCGCCCTGGATTACCGCCTGCCGTTGTGAGGCGTCCCTGACTCGAATCAGGTATCTGCCTCGTGAATACGGCATCTCCACCGGGAACATCATGGCGTAGCCGTAATGCTCGCCCGGACCGTAATCGCGCGGCTGCACCAGACGGTTCACAACACCTACCACGGGGTTGGTGCCAAAGGCGTGGATGGTCTTGCCAACGGCCGACTGGCCCGGGAAGAAATGGTTCGCCAATGCCTTGGTGACGATGACGGGCACACCCGAACTGCCGTTTTCCAGCTGTGCGTAACGGATGAACTCGTCCGGCTTGAACCAGCGACCGTCTGCCAGCTTCAGGCCAAGCGTGTCGGCCAACTGCGCATTGCCGAAGTATTGGGCGACACGGACGCTGGGGGCCTGCGGCGCATCACTGAGGCTGACACCGCTGAAACTGATGTTATCGCCAAACAGTGTCTGATTGACGACGGCCACATTGGCCACATCGGGAATGGCGCGCAGCGCCACCAGGTCGGTGTGTGTCTGCGCCATGATCGCATCCGCCGAACCAGGCGTGACACTGCGCACGCCTACTTGGATCAGGTGCGCCTCGTCCACGCCGGTTGGCCGGTGCATGCGTTCCAGCCGCGTGCCGATCAGGAACAACGCGTTGCAGACCACCGCACAGGTGAAGGCGATCTCCAGCACCAGCAGGCATACCGCGATGCGATGACGTCCAAGCGCGCTGAGAATGTGGCGGAAATGCATGCAGCGCTCTCCTAGTTCGACTTGATCGCGATGGCAGGCGACAACTGCATCGCCCGCCACGCCGGCAGCAATCCGGCCAGCAGGCTGCTCGACAAGGCCAGCACGAAAGTGGCCAGCAGCATGCGCAGATCCATGTGGATGTAGGCGGCGTAATCGGTGGGCTGGTGGCGTACCAGAAGCACACCGAGGCCAGCCAGTACCAGCCCGAACACGCCGCCGACCATCCCCACCATGCCGGCCTCGATCAGGCATTGCAGGAAGATCGATCGGCGCGACGCACCCAGCGCGCGACGCACGCCAAGCTCACTGCCACGACGCAGGAACTTCGCCAGCAACAGGCCCACCGTGTTGATCAGGCAGATACCCAGGAAGCCCAACGCCAGCCACATCTGCAACCGTACGTCGGAAGGCACCACACCTTTGGCATCCAGCCACTGCATCACGTCCTGCAGCTCAAGTTGCCCGGAATGGGTGAAGCGTCCGGCCTTCTGCTGCAGGGCGATGTAATTCTGCAGATACTGACGGTAGGCAACCGCCTTTGCGGGTGTATCCAGTTGCGCCCAGTACTGCAGCCATATGCAGGGGGCATTGGCGTCGTGTGCATTGCCGTTGTTGCCCCAACACCATGTCTGGCCGCTGGTTGGCAGCTTCATGTCCAGCGCAGTGGACAGCGGTACAAACACGTCTTCGCTATCGCCGAACTGGCCATTGCTGAGATCGTAGAAACGTGGATTCATGTCCCAGTCGCCCAGCACACCAATGATGCGCAGGGACTGATCGCCAACCAGCAGTGCCTTGCCGACACTGTCCGCGCCGCCGAAAAGCTGCTCGTTGAGCGAGCCCGAAATCACCGCCACATGCGCATGGCCTGCGTCATCGCCACGGCCCCATGCATGGCCGTAGCGCAGCGGCACGTCGAACATGGGGAAAAAATCCGCATTGGTGTAACGCGCCTCCACGTTAAGTGGATCGCCCTGTGCGGACATGACCACCATCGAGCCCGCCGACATCGCCGCCTGCCGATCGCCGCGCGCATCATGCAGCAATGCTTCGGCATCGCGCCGGGTAAGGTTGTCAGGCACCCTGTCTCCACGCTTGAACGCGTCATCGGGAAACACGTTCATGCGCACGCGGAACAGTTGCGCGCTCTTCTGCGGAATCGGGTCGCCTGACAGCACGTGCATCACGGTCAACGTGGTCATGCTGGTGCCGATACCCAGCGCGATGGTCAGCACCATCAGCGCCGTCAGCACCTTGTTGCGCTTCAGGCTGAGCATGGCCAGGTTGAAGTAGTAGCCGAACATTCCCTTTCCCCGTGGTTGTCTCCTCCCCCTGCAAGCAAGGTAGAGATCGGGATGGGCGGCTTTTCCTCGCGGCAAGAGCACCCCACCCCAGCCCTCCCCTGCGCGTCCCAAAGGGACTTCCTTCGGTCGCAGGGGAGGGAGCAAAGCAAGTTCACGCCGCCCGCGTCGCCGACACCGGTGGCACGTTCGAGGCGCGCCGTGCCGGCACGAACACCGCGAGTTGGCCGAGGATCAGCATCGCGACCACGCCGACCAGCACGTAGAGCACCGGCATCCGGTCCATCTCGTAGCGGGTGATCAGCCACAGGTTGAGGCCGATCGAGAGCACCACACCGATCACCGCGCCGGCGCCGGCAATCAGCAGGTTCTCGATCTGGAAGTAGTGCAGGATGTCGATCTTGCGTGCGCCCAGCGCGCGGCGCACACCGATCTGCCGATGCCGCTGGCCGACCCAGAAACTGGTGAGGCCGACGATGCCTGCAGCGGTGACCGCGATCAGGATCAGGCAGATCACGCCCATCAGCACCGCCATGCCCTTGTCGGCACGGTAAGCCCTGGCGCGAATCTCGGAGAACGGCCTGACACTATGGTCGTCAAGCACGCGCAACGGGTTCACCTTGTACAGCAGCGGCGTCACCGCGCGCATGGTTGCGTCCAGCTGGCCGGGTTTGGTACGCACGGCGTAACGCGCAAAGTTCGCATCGATGCGGGTCGGCACCAGCGTCGAATACCACGCGAAATCATTGCCCCAGCTGCCACTAGCTGGCGTCTGCATGCGTGCAACCACACCGACGATGGTGCTCGGCGAACTACGGCCATCGCAGTAGATCGCCTTGCCAACGGCGTTGCCCTTCGGGAACAGCTTGTCGGCCAGCGCCTTGGTGACGATAACAATGGACCGTGGCGGGCTGTCACGAAGCCCCTGATGATGCTCGTCACTGGCATTAAACGCTCGGCCGGCGACCAGCTTCAGGCCCAGCGTGGGCAACACCTGCGCATCGGTGAAGTAATACGCGGTACGGGTACCGGTTTTGTCACCAATCGTAGCGCTCGGCTTGAGCGACACCGAACCCGTCCAGGACGAGTTGAGCAGCGGCAACGAGTTGATCGGCGCCACTGAGGCCACTCCGGGCAGATTGCGCAGCGCGGCGAGATCCTCGCGTTGCAGCGCGTCGAGTTTCTCCACACCATCGGGGGTATCCGCGCTGGGTGCGCCCACCCACTGCTGGCTGATCAGGAACAGGTTGCTTTCGTTCATACCGGTCGGACGGTTCACCCGTTCGACACGCTGGCCGATGATGAAGATCGCATTGCACACGATGGCCAGGGTCAGCGCGATCTGCAGCGCGATCAGCACCGTGCCGGCCTTGTGCTTGCGCAATGCGGCGAGGATGGGATGCAGTTTCATGGCTGTGTTTCCTTGAACGGGACCGACGGGACGCAGTTCGAACCGTAGGAGCCCGCTGGCGGGCGATGCTTTTCTCCATCCTGCTTTATCGCCCGCAAGCGAGCTCCTGCAGATGGCGAGAGCGATGAAAAAGTCATGGCCGTCATCCTCAATTGCTCTTCAACTGCCACGCGGGTTGCACGCGCGAGGCACGGTAGGTGGGATACAGGCCGGCGAGCATGGTCGCGATCACCGCCACCAGCAGGGTCAGCAGCAGCAGCGAGACATCCAGCCGCGCCAGCGCGGCGATGTCCTTGGGCAGCACCCAGCCCACGCTGGCCACGCCCACCGCCGTCAGTAGCAGGCCAAGCACGCCTCCGGCCGCGCCGACGATGCCGGCTTCGGTCAGGAACTGCGTATAGATCGCGGCGCGTGGTGCCCCCAGCGCGCGGCGCACGCCGATTTCGCTGCTGCGACGCAGGAACTTGGCCAGCAACAGGCCCACCGTGTTCACCAGGCACACCAGCAGCAAACCGAACGCCACCAGCAACGACACCTTGGTATCGCTGGGCACGATGTGCTGGCTGTCCAGCCATGCCGGCAGGTTGCGCAGGCGATTGTTCGGCGCCCAACTGAAGCGGCCCGCCTGCTGCTGGTCGCGTGCATAACCATTGAGATAATTGCGGTAGGCCGTCACCGCCGATGCACTGTCCAGCTCGGCCATGTAGGCGATCCACACACAGGAGGAATGTTGCAATCCGACGAAACCCGACTCCTTGGGCACCGCATTGCAATTGGTGTTGCCATCGTTCGGAATGGCTGCCTGGATGGCGGTCTGGAACGGCATGAACACCGCGTCCCCTTCCGTCGAAAAACCGCCGCTGTTGACCACGTCGTAGAAACGCGGCTGCGGGTTCCAGTCGTTCAGCACGCCGACCACGCGGTAATCCTGGCGTTCGAGGTTGATGCTCTTGCCCACGCTGTTGGCGCCACCGAACAGCTTCTGGTTGAGCTTGCTGCTGATCACCACCACTTGGGCGCGATTCTGGTCATCGCGGGCGCTCCAGCCGGTGCCGTACTTGAACGGCACATCGAGCATCGGAAAGAACTCGCTGTACACCGCGTGGCCGCTGACATTGATCGGATGCTTGGCCGCATCGGCAGGCACGATCGAGGGCGATATCTCATACATCGCCGACTGCAGTTTGGCTCGGTGATCGCGCATCAGCGCCACCGCGTCGGTGTAGTCCATCGCATTGGGAGGATCGCCATCGGCGCTGCGACCGTTCGGCCCCCACGCGTCGATCTGCGGCACGAACAGCTGCGAGGATTTCCACGGGATGGGATCGCCCGACACCGCGCGGAACACCGACCACGAAGTCATCGACGCGGCGACGCCGAAACCGATCGCCAGCACCATCAGCGCGGTGAGGCCGGGACTGCGTTTCAGGCTGCGTATTGCCAATTCAAGGTAATAGCCAAACATTCCGTCTCTCCAGATGGCAACGCCCCTTTCCCGTCGGGAGAGGGGTTGGGGTGAGGGTGCGACGAGGCCGAAACATCGCGCTTCGCCCGTACCCTCACCCGCCCTGCGGGCACCCTCTCCCAAGGGGAGAGGGGAAATTTCATACCGAACGTGTTGCCTCCACCGGCGACACGCGCGAGGCGCGCAGCGCCGGCGCCAGCACCGAGCCCTGGCCCAACAACAACAGCACGATCACGCCGACACCCACGTAGGCCATCGACATCCGGTCCATCTCGAAGCGCGTCACCATCCACAGGTTGATGCCAATCGCGAGCACCGTCCCCACGGCCACGCCGGCGATGCCGATCAACAGGTTTTCGGTGAGGAAGTAACTGAGGATGTCGTGCCGGGTAGCGCCGAGTGCACGACGCACGCCGATCTGCTTGCGCCGCTGGCCCACCCAGAAACTGGTGAGTCCGACAATGCCGGCCGCAGTGATCGCCAGCAGCACCGCGCTGATGATGCCCATCAGGATGGCCATGCCGCGGTCGCTGTCGAATACGCGATGGCGGATCTCGGCATAGTCCTGGATGCCGTCCTTCGGATCGATGATGCGCATGCGGCTCTGTGCGTACAGCGCCTTGGGTGCTTCGCGCATCGCGGCGGCGAGTTGACCGGGCTTGGCGCGCACGATGTAGAAGATGCCGCGTGCATCGTCCGGCCGTGTTGGCCAGATCAACGACTGTCCGGCATGGGCCTTGTCCCATTGGGACGCACCCTGCCGGTGCAGACGATCGACGATGCCGACGATCGTGGTCGGCGTGGCACTCATCGCATAAAAGCTCTTGCCCAGTGCCGAGCCGTCGGGAAACAACCGATCGGCCAATGCCTTGCTCACGATCACCACCGGCGGAATGACCGCCTGCTGGGTGCCCATCACGAGGACTTCGTCGGGGCGGAAATTGCGCCCCGCGATCAGCCGCAATCCCAGCGTGTGGAGCAGAT
Organism: Rhodanobacter sp. FW021-MT20; assembly: GCF_041107475.1. Lineage (NCBI taxonomy): Bacteria > Pseudomonadati > Pseudomonadota > Gammaproteobacteria > Lysobacterales > Rhodanobacteraceae > Rhodanobacter > Rhodanobacter sp. FW021-MT20. The sequence goes on from NZ_JBGBPX010000001.1 coordinate 347,614, forward strand.
GCTCGTCGCCCATGTACACCGCCGAGTCGGTGGTCGGCTTGACCTGGTCGGGTGTCATCGTGACGAAGTTGTCCCAGCCACCACCCTGCAGCGGATAACCGGTGGAAGGGGCCGCATCGCGCACGCTGGGCAGTTGTCGCAACGCAAGCATGTCGGCGCGTACCTGCGCATCGATCTGCTGGGTCGACCTTTCGGCAGCCCACTGGTTCTGGATCACGAACACGTTGGCCTCATCCACGCCACTGCGCTCGGACAGGTTGGCCAGGCGCTGGTGAATGATGAACAGCGCATTGCAGACGATCGCCAGGGTCAGCGCAATCTGCAGCGCGATCAGCAGCGTACCGGCCTTGTGTCGGCGCAGTGCGATGAGGATGGGTTTGATCTGCATGTTCATCACTGCCCCCTCAGTTCGACTTCAGCTGCCAGGCCGGCTGCACGTGCGCCGCGCGCCAGGCCGGATAGAACGCCGCGAGAACCGTCGCGATGATCGCCACCAGCAGGGTCAGCCCCACCAGCGAGACATCGAGATGCGCCAGCTTCGCGATCTGCGGCGGAAACAGCACGCCCACGCCAGCCACTCCAATGGCGGTCAGCAGCAACCCCAACACGCCACCAGCCAGACCCACCGTGCCAGCCTCGATCAGGTACTGCGTGTAGATCTCCCGGCGCGAAGCGCCCAGTGCACGCCGCACGCCGATTTCACCGGCACGGCGCATGAACTTCGCCAGCAGCAAACCAATGGTGTTGACCAGGCAGATCACGAAGAAGCCCAGCGCCACCAGCAGCGAGATGCGGCTTTCCGGCGGCACCACCTGGCGGAAGTCGAGCCATTGCATCACGTCGCGCAATCGCACGTTGGGTGCCCAGGCGAAACGGCCGGCCTTTTGCTGATCGGCGGCATAGCTTTCGAGGAAATGGCGATAGCGTGTGACGGCGGCGGCGTTGTTCAGCTCCACCCATGCGGTGATCCACACGCAATTGCTCTGCCGATAGTCTTCCCAACTGGTAAAGGTCAGGCTGCCGCGGCAGCTGTTGCCGCCGTTGCTGTACATCTGCAGATCCTGGGCGCGGGTGAACGGCATGTAGAAATCCGATGCGTCCTTGAAGCCACTGGTGTTGAACAGATCGAAAAAGCGCGGTTTGGGATTCCAGGGGCGAGTCACGCCCACCACGCGATAATCGTGGCCGCTGAAGTTGACCGTGCGTCCCACACTGTCGATACCGCCGAACAGCTTCTGGTTGAGTTCGCCGCTGATCACCACGTCCGCACTGCGCGCCTTGTCATCCTGTTCGCTCCAGCCGCTGCCATACTGGAACGGCACTTCGAACATCGGGAAGAAGTCGCCGTAGACCGCGTAGCCGTTCGCCGAAAGCGGCAGATCGCGGTTGCCACCCGGCATCACCGACATCTGCACCTGATACAACAGCGTCTGGCGCTTCGCTTCATGCGCACGCATCAACGCCATCGCATCCACGTAATCCAGCGCATCCGGCGGCTCGCCCCGGTTGTTCTGCTGCGGCCCCCAGTTGTCCACCAGCGGCGTGAACAGTTGCGCCGACTTGTCGGGAATCGGGTTGCCCGACACGGCGCGGAATACGGAGTACGTGGTCATCGACGCAGCCACGCCGAAACCGATCGCCATCACCATCAGTGCGGTAAGCGCGGGATTGCGGCGCAGGCTGCGCAGGCCAAGTTCAAGGTAGTAGGCAAACATATTCCTAGCTCCTCGCGCTCATGCCCCTCTCCCGTCGGAAGAGGGGTTGGGGTGAGGGTTCGGCCGAAGTGAGGCGCCACGCTTCACCCGTACCCTCACCCGCCTGCCGACACCCTCTCCCGGAGGGAGAGGGGAAGCTGCGGACAGGGTTCGGCAAGCATGTGCCGTTCATTGCAGCAACCCGTTGACGGCTTGCAGGTCCTGCACGTCGAGCGTGCCGGCGGCCTGCTTCAGCAGCAGTTTGTTGAGGATGAACTGGTGGCGCACGACGGTGTATTGGCTTTGCACGTTGGCCAGCGTCTGGATGGCGAACACCACGTTGGTGAGCGATTGGGTGCCGATGGCGTAGCCGGCGCGCATCGAGGCCAGCGACTTCTTCGCCGCCTCCACCGATCCGCGTGCGCTGTCCACCTGCTCGATGCCGTCCACCACCAGGTTGAAGTAATTGTTGGCGTCGCGCGCGGCCTGGCGCCGCTGGCTTTCCAGCGTGCCCTGGTCGGCATCGCGCTGGTAGATGGCCTGCTTCACCTGCGCATGGGTGAGACCGCCGCTGAACAGTGGCACGGTGAGCGTGAGCCCCACCGTGGTGGTTGCCGGCCCGTAGGCGGAAGTGCCTGGCATGGCGTTCGACCACTGTCCGAACTTGTTGTAGCCGACCCCGGCGCTGAGCGTGGGCAGGTGTTGCGCACGCGCTGCCGAAACCTTGTGCTCGTCGGCACTGACCGTGTAGCGGCCAGCCAGGATCACCGGGTTGGTCTTCAGCGCCGCATCCACCCAGGCCTTCGCATCGTCAGGCTTGGGCGGCTGCATCGGCAGGTCGTCACGCAGCTTCTTGAGCGTGCCGACCGGCTGGCCGGTGATCTGCTCCAGCGCCCGGCGCGCATCCTTCAACTGGTCTTGCGCGCTGATCCGCTGCGACTTGATATACAGGTAGTACGCCTTCGACTGTGCCACGTCCGCCGCCATCGCCAGGCCATTCTTGAAGCGCGTGCTGGTCTGGTCGTATTCCTGCTTGTAGGCGTTCTCGTAGGCACTGTTGATGTCAACGGAATCCTGCGCCACCAGCACGTTGAAGTAGGCCGAGGCCACGCGCACGTAGAGGTTCTGCAGGGCGGCGCGATAGGTCTGGTCCTGTGCGTCGCTGGCGGCATGCGCGGCACGCAGGTTGGCGAAGGCGGAGAGGTTGATGATCGGCTGGCTCAATGTGCCGCTGAGGCTGCGATCCCGGGTATGGCCACCGCCGCCGGTATTGACGATGTTGCCGTTGCCGTCAGTGGTCTGGCTGTTCCCGCCACTGTGGATCTGGTCCAGCTCCAGCCCGGCGGACAACTGCGGCAGCAACGCCGAACGCGCCACCGGCACGCCTTCGGCCACCAGCAGGCGTTGCGCATTGGCGGTCGCCAGCACCGGGTCGTTGGCAACGGCCTGGTGGTAGGCGTCCATCAAGTCCTCGCCGTGCCCCGGAAACGGGGCGACGGCGAGCAGGAGCAGAACGGGCAGCAACTTCACACGCATGGGTGGTTCTCGCAGACGGGGATCACGGAGACGGGCAATGCCGGCACTCAGGCCGGGTTGGTGTTTTCTCGCGCGGCCACCACGCTGCCGTGGAAGCGCGGGTCTTCGGCCAGATCGACCACCTGGCCATCGATGATGTGCACGTTGCGCTGTGCACGCGCGGCCAGTTCCGGGTCATGCGTGACCATCACGATGGTGGCGCCTTCGCGGTGGATTTCTTCCAGCAGTTCCAGCACGCCGCGGGCCATCTGCGTATCCAGGTTGCCGGTCGGTTCGTCGGCGAGCAGCAGGCGCGGGCTGCCGGCCAGTGCACGGGCAATCGCCACGCGCTGTTGCTGGCCGCCGGACAGTTCGGCCGGGTAGTGCTTGGCGCGCGAGGCCAGGCCCACGCGTTCCAGTGCGTCCATGATCCGCTGCTTGCGCTCGGGCGCCTTCATGCCGCGATAGCGCAACGGCACTTCCACGTTGTCGAACACGTTCAAGTCGGGAATCAGGTTGAACGCCTGGAAGATGAAGCCGATCTTCTCGTTGCGGATCTTCGAACGGGCGTTGTCGTTGAGGTTGCTCACCTCGATGCCGTCGAGGTGGTACTCGCCGCCGGTGAAGGTTTCCAGCAGGCCGGCGATGGTCAGGAAGGTGGTCTTGCCCGAGCCGGACGGACCGGTGACGGCGACGAATTCGCCTTCCTTCACGTCGATGTTGAAATCGCGCAGCGCGTAGGTCTCCACCACTTCGGTGCGGTAGACCTTGGACAGGTGGGTCATCTTCAGCATGGTTGGCGTTCCTTGGTGGTGGTGGATCTTTGGAGCCCCTCTCCCACTGGGAGAGGGGTTGGGGTGAGGGTCCGGCTGGAACGAAACACTGCGCTTCGTCCGAACCCTCATCCGCCCTTACTCGCGACATCCCTGTCGCTCGCCCCTGCGGGGCCAGCTTCGCTGTTCCGCAGGCGCATCCTGCGCCTGCAGGTCGGGCACCTTCTCCCGGAGGGAGAAGGAAAAATCGTTACCGGCTGATCGCCACGCGGTCAGCACCCTTGAAGCTATCGGTACCGGAGATCACGATCTGCTGGCCTTCCTTCAGGCCCTGCAGGATCTCCACCTTGTCGATGCTCGACGCACCCACGCGGATCGGTGTCTTGGTGGCGATGCCGTCTTTCACCACGTAGGCATAGCTGCCGCCGGATTCGTCCACGAACGAGCCGCGCTGCACGGTGAGCACGTTGTCGCGATGATCCAGAACGATGCGCACGGACAGGCGCTGGTTCTGGCGCAGCTGCTTCGGGGTGGCGCCATCGAAGCGCACGCGGGCAGCCACTTCGCCATTGACCACTTCCGGCGAGATGGCGCTGACCAGACCCTTCCAGGTGTGGCCGTTGCCGCTGATCTCGCCGGTCATGCCGATGGCCAGATCCCGCGCGAAGCTTTCCGGCACCTTCACTTCCACTTCCAGCGCGGTCAGGTCGATCACGCTGAGCAACTGGGCGTCCTTGGCCACGGTGGCCTGCGGCGCGATGAACAACTGGCCGACCTGGCCATCCACCGGCGAGCGCACGTCCAGGTCGTTCACCTGGCGCTGCAGGTCCTGCACCACCAGCATCTGGTTGTCGTGCGCCAGCTTCTTCGCCTGGATGTTGAAGTTCAGGCTATCGTTGTTCATGCCCAGGTCGGACTTGGCATGCGACAGCGCAATGCGCGCCTTCTCCAGCGCGTCCTTGGCCTGGTCGACTTCCACCCCGGTGGCGGCGCCGGCGGCAAACGCCTTCTGCTCACGGTCGAGATTGGTCTCGGCGCTCTTCTCGTCGATGCGCGCGTTGTCGAAGGACTTCTGCAGGTCGCCGCGCTTGGTGCGCGCATCCACCTGTGCCTGCAGGTAATCCACCTGCATCGCATCGGCCTTGGACTGTTCCTGCGCCAGCTTGTTGTGCAGCTCCGGGCTGTCGATCACGGCGAGGATCTGGCCCTTCTTCACGGTGTCGCCGGCACGTACCTTCAGCACGGCGGCACCGCCATACGTGGCATACAGCGTGGGGCTGTTGGCCGCCACCACCTTGCCCTCGGCGGCAATGTCGCGCACGAACGGGCCGCGCTCGACCGTGGCGAATGCCAGGCGCGACGCGCTGACCGACGATTGGGCGGAAAACAGCCGCAGGATGCCGGGCATCGCCAGCCCCAGCACCACCAGCACGGCCACGCCGATACCGATGAACAGCAAGCGGCGCTTGCGGTTGGGTTTGACCTCGACCATGCGGTCTTGAGCGGAGGTGTCGCGAATCATGATGCAGTCCCGGCCGCATACCGTGCGACCCCACACTCACTACAGCAATCCGCGTGCCAGCCTGACGTCGCCCATAAAATTCTTTCAGATCATCCACTTGGAAAACCACCCCGGGCACCATTCGGCGTCCGCGGACACTCTCGCGGACAGCCGGACGTCCGCCATACCGTCATCGGACAAGGGGAAGAACGCTGGCCAGTCGTCTGACCCGCCGCGGCCGGGACGACTCCCCGGCAAGCACATCACAGGGTTTGCCCGAGCGATGCCGCAGCCGCCACGCGATGGACATGATGCTTCCGGCGCGTGCCGACATGCGTAACACGCACGTTATGCACCACAAGGTATGATCAGCGCGTATCGTCCGTCAGGTTTTCTCATGCCCCTCGATTCGCCACATCGCGGGGACCCTGTCGCCGCCCCCTCCAGCGCCCGTGAGAAGCCACTGAAATTCAGTGGTGACAACGCCTTCCATCAGGAACTGCGACGGCGCGTCGATGCTGAGCTCAAGCGCACGGGACACAGCCAGCGCGACAGTGCGCGGATGTACCTGAAAACCGCCATCATCCTTGGCGTATTCGCGCTCTCCTACATCGCCCTGGTGTTCTTCGCCACCCGCGGATGGCAGGCCTGGCCACTAAGCATCGTGCTCGGGGTGGCGATGGCGGAAATCGGCTTCAACATCATGCACGACGGCGGCCACCAGGCGTATTCGAAGCACCGCTGGATCAACCAGGCAACGGCGGTCACGCTGGACATGGTCGGTGGCAGCTCCTACCTCTGGCAGTGGAAGCACGGCCGCTTCCACCACACCTGGGTCAACGTTGCCGGCCACGACAGCGACATCGACCTCGGCGTGCTGGGGCGGCTGTCGCCACGACAGCCGCGACGGCCATGGCACCGCTGGCAGCACTTCTATCTGTGGCCGCTGTACGGTGTCACCGCGATCCGCTGGCACTTGTATGGCAATTTCCGCGACATCATCACCGGCACCATCGGCGAGCGCCCGTTCGCGCGGCCGCGTGGCCGGGACCTGGTGATCTTCGTGCTCGGCAAGCTGGTGTTTTTCACGCTCGCCTTCGGCCTGCCACTGGTCTTTCACCCCATCGGCGTGGTGCTGCTTTTCTACACAGTGACGGCTGCGGTCGCCGGCATCTTGCTGGCGCTAGTGTTCCAGATGGCGCATGTCGTGGAAGAGGCGGCCTTTCCGGAGCCACGGGCCGACCGCATGCAGATGGACACGCCGTGGGCGATTCATCAGCTGGAAACCACCGTGGATTTCGCCCGCGACAATCGTGTACTCAGCTGGCTGGTCGGCGGTCTGAACTTCCAGGTGGAACACCACCTCTTTCCGCGCATCTCCCACGTGCACTACCCGGCGATTTCGCGCGTGGTGGAAGAGACTTGCCACGAGTTCGGCATTCCCTACCTGCAGAACCGCACGTTCGCTGCCGGCATCGCGTCGCACTACCGCCTGCTGCGCCGGCTGGGCATGCCGGTCATCGCTGCAACAGCAGAGCCGGTACCCGCGACTTGATCGAATGGCCGCCGCCAGCCTGAAGGCTGGACGGCGGCACATGTTCCGCAGGGAAAGCGAAAGCCGATCTCAGCAGATCGCGGGCCACTGCAGCTTCACCGCTTCGGCCTGCGCAATGCGCAGTGCAATATCCCGCCCCAGGGCCGAAATCGGCGTGGCCGCCGCGCGCCCCAGTGCCAGCAGCCCGGCCAGATGGCGGCGACGAAAACGTGTCACGCAGGCATCGCCCGCGCGCAATGCGTGGCGTCCGCGCGCAGCTTCCGGCGTCGGTGCAGCCGCTGCCAGCAAGGCGTCCCACGCGAGATAATCAGTATCGGGCAGCAGATGCAGCCGGGCACAGGCATTGCCGCGACGATCCAGGCATTCCAGCCATTCGCGCGGACCGTCGTCACTGACCATGCTGGCGGCCATCAACCAGTGCGTGTGCAGCAACGGGGCCAGTTCGCACTGTTCCACCAGCCAGCCAGGAGGTGGCTCGTCCAGCGCCGCGAGTGGACGCGCATCGGCCACGTACAGCACCTGCCCCAGCCGCGGCAGATGTTCGGTCAGTTGCAGGGGCGACATGCGGAAGCAGCGTCGCTGCACCGGTGGCGCAGAGGCACGCCGACACAGCGCCACGGGATGAGTTGCCAGCCAGCCGAACATGGAAACCTCCACGGATGCATGGATGGCCCGGCTGGCAACCGCTGGGGGCGGTATCGGCTTGGTCGGGGAAGGAAGAAGGAAGAGGCGCGGCACAGAGCCGTGCCATGCGAAGAGTCGGGCATCCCTGCCCGCCATGCACTTACTTGGTCAGGATCAGCTTGTCGTTGCGAGTCAGGCGCAGGTGGTATTCGTTGCCCTGGTGCTGGATCACCAGCTCGCGCTCGCCAGCCAACAGCGACTGGCTGGAAATGCGCCTGATGTCGCTCTCCGGCTCGCGGGTTGGGGAACGCTTCAGCGACAACAGGCGGAACGAACGCGGCAAGCTGGCCGCTTCGAGGGGAAGGCTCAAGGTGGTGGACAGCGACATGGCTGGACTCCGCATCAGTCAGGGGCGGAGTTGATGATAATGATTCTCATTTGACTGTCAAGCCTTTCCGCGACAGCTCCCGGGTCGGGGCTCGCACTGCTGCATTCCTTGGTTTCAGCCGCGATGCTTTCCACCGCACCCAGCGACGCAACCATCGCTACGAATAATCGCGTTGCCTGGTGATTTGAACCGCCAGCACGATCAACGCGCCGGCCACCGCCATCATCGAAACCAGCAACATCCACGGCGGCGCCCCCACCAGCAGCGCATGACGCGCATCGAAATACGGCATGGCCAAGCCGGACATGATGTGGTGGAGATTCAACGGATACCGATTCAATGGAGGGAACATCACCGTGACGGGATAAAAGATCATGAAAACGAACGACACGGCCAATGCGGCATATTCGCTGCGAAACAGCGTCGCGGCCAGAAACGCCACGGCAAAAAACACCGCCCCGCCGGCAAGCCATAGCAGGCCGAAGCGCCACATCTGCTCCAACGGATACGACACGTGCACCAGCCGTGAGCCCACGCCCAGCACGATCAGCGGCAGCGCCGACAGAGCCGCCACCTGCCCCAGTCCAAGCAGCGCCTGCGCACCTGCCAGCTGCGCACGACTCACGGGCAGCGCCAGCGTGAATCCCACCACTCGATGCAGGCGCTCACGCTGCAAGCCGCCCAACGCAAGCACCATGACCAGGATGGTAAACAAGCCGCGCGCCGCGCCGCCGTAGACCAGGCGGTAGATGTAACCCACATAGGGCGCGCCGACAAACGACGCGTTCGGGACAAACACCTTCATCAGGCTGCCGCGAAAGATGACGCCGGCGGCGCAGATTGTCGCCAGCAACGCGACGCTGAGCAGGAACCGCCCCCGGCTCTCGCGCCAGGCCTTGAACAGCAAAGGCATCATGGCATTCATGGAAAATCCCGACGTGCCGTGATGCCGCCGGCCACTCCGGTCAGACACAACGCCAGCAATGCATACAGACCCAGCGACAACCAGGGCAGTGGAACGGCAAAGGCGCCCAGCGATGCATTGCCCGGGGAGAGCAGCAGCTGCGCGCCGTGCATGGTGTCGATCAAATCGAGCGCCGGAAAGCGCTCAAACAGCGGCAGCCCCGCAGACATGGAACACCCGACCACCGCCGCCACGGAAGCGATCGCAGGCAAATAGGCCCCCGCCAGAACGGTCGAGAAGAAAAACGTCAGCGCAAAGATCACCATGCCGCAACCGGCCCACAGCACGCTGAACTGCAAGGCACGCAGGAACGGAAAGGTTTGTCCGACCCAGGGCGACAGCAACGGGATCAGCAACGCCGGCAACAGCGCGAGCACTGCCACCTCGACCCATCCCGTGACGGCCCGGGTGGCGACCAATCGCCACCGGCTCAGCGGCAGTGACAGCGTAAATCCAGCCGTACCCTGGGCACGCTCCTGCTGCACGCCGCCGAGTCCGAGCACGATCACCAACAGGATGTACAGATCCAGCGCGTTGGCCTTGTAAACCGCATGCCAGATATAGCGCACATAGCTCAAGGGTTCATCGGCATGGGCGCGTACTTGTTGTTGCAACAGCACCACGGCGCCGCACATCCACAACAAGGCCACCGCACTGATGGCGAAGCGAACCCGGCTCTCTCGCCACATCTTGTACCAAAGCATCAGGGCGCTTCCCTGACGAGGTCGAGGAAGACATCGCGCAAGTTCACGGGCGTCACCTGCACGGTGGCATCAAGCGTACGCGCATGGGCCACGATGCCCTCGACGTTGGAGCTGGCAAGCACCCAGACCTGCCGCCCCTTGATTCGCAACCGCTCGACCCCCGCAAGCGCGAACGCCGTCGGCACCGGGGCCTGCGCTCCGAACTCCATGACGATGTTGCGGTAGTTGTCGAGCAGGTCGCCGAGCCGGGCATTCATGACCAGTTGCCCGTGATCGATCATCAGCACACGGTCGGCAATCCGCTCCACCTCGCTCAGCTGATGCGAGGAAAAGAACACGCTGGTACCGCCGGCCCGCACCTCCTGCAAGGTTTGCAACAGCTCCTCGATGGAAACCGGATCGAGTCCTTCCGAAGGTTCGTCGAGGATGATCAGTTCGGGCCGTCGCGCCAGCGCCAGCAGCAGGGCCAACTTGGTGCGCATGCCTTTGGAAATCGCCTTGACCTTGCGCCCCGGCGGCAACTGGTATGCCTTGAGCAGATGCGCCTCGATGTGCGGCTGCCAATCCGGATAGAACGAGCGCGTGAAACGAATGAGTTCGGCAACGGTCATGTAGCCGTACAAGCCTTTGTCTTCGCCCACGTAGGCAATGCGTCGGCGAATCTGCAGACTCTGCGCGGGATCGGCGATGTTGTACCCCAGCACCCGGCCGGTGCCGGCCGTGGGACGGATCATGCCGAGCAGCATCTTGATCGTGGTGCTCTTGCCGGCACCATTGCGCCCGAGGAACCCCGTGATGCATTGACGCTCCACCGCCAGGCTCAGGCCACGCACCGCCTCGACCTTGCCGTAGTGCCTGGTCAGACCATGGGTTTCAATGGCCAGTTCGTCAGTCATGCATGCCGAAATCCGTCAGGTTTGATCGCATCATCCGCGAGCCGCTCGCAGGGTCATCTTGCAATGGAGGTTGAAAAACTGCCACGCCCGCAAACTCAAAAAAAACCGCGAGCCAGGCCAAGGTCCGGGCTCGATCCCGGTTCAGGCCACTGCTTGCTCAATGCGCTTTTGCACCGCTTCGTCCAGCTTCGGCAGGATCTCCAGCGCGCCGAGGTTGTGCTCCAGTTGTTCGCGCTTGCTGGCGCCCAGCATCACGGTGGAGACGTGCGGGTTGAGCAGGCACCAGGCGATGGCCAGTTGGGTGAGGCTTACACCCAGATCGTCGGCGATCGGTTGCAGGCGGCGCACCTTGGCGATGCGATCGCCCTTGCCCAACACTTCCTCGCGCAGCCATTCGTAACCCGGTTGCGACAAACGCGCATCGCCGGGGATGCCGTCGTTATATTTGCCGGTGAGCACGCCGGAGGCCAGCGGCGACCAGATCGTGGTGCCCATGCCGCAACTGTCGTACAGCGAGGCGTATTCCACTTCCACGCGCTCGCGGTGCAGCAGGTTGTATTGCGGCTGCTCCATGGTCGGCGCGGCCAGATGGTTTTCCTTCGCCACGCGATGCGCTTCGAGGATCGCCTCGGCCGGCCATTCGCTGGTACCCCAGTACATCACCTTGCCCTGGCGCACCAGCATGTCCATCGCCGCCACGGTCTCGACGATCGGTGTATCCGGATCGGGGCGATGGCAGAAATACAGGTCCAGGTGCTCCATGCGCAGGCGTTCCAGTGCCTGGTGGCAGGCCTCGATCACGTGCTTGCGCGACAGCCCGCGCTGGGTCGGCTTGGGGTCCTTCACCGCGCCGAAGTAGACCTTGCTGGACACGCAATAGCTGTCGCGCGGGAAGCGCAGGTCGGCCAGCACGTCGCCCATCACCCGCTCGGCTTCGCCATGGTTGTAGATCTCGGCGTTGTCGAAAAAATTGACGCCGTTGTCGTAGGCCAGCGCCAGCAGTTCGCGCGCCTGCGCACGCCCCACCTGCTGGCCGAAGGTGACCCAGGCGCCGAACGACAGCGCGGACAGTTGCAGGCCGGAATGACCAAGGCGACGGTATTGCATGGGGAAATCCTTCATCGATACAGGTAACGGGCGAGCATGCCGGGCAAAGACGTTGTCGTCCACGCCCGACCGATGCTCATGCGGTTTTTGGGTCGATTAAATCGGACTATATTCCACCGAGTGTCCGTCGCAACCCCGCGGGCAGCCAACTCGGGAGAGATGCATGGATCGTCGCCGTTTTCTGCTTGCCGGCTCGGCCGTCGCCGTATTGGGTGCCAGTGGCTCACGCCTGGCCACCGCCGCCGCAACGACACCCGCACCGACGAGCGCACGACCTCGCCCTTCCCCACAACAACTGCGCTGGCAACGCGAAGAACTGGCGATGTTCGTGCATCTCACGGTGAACACCTTCACCGGCAAGGAATGGGGCGACGGCACGGAATCACCGGCGATCTTCAATCCGCGCAAGCTCGACGCGCGGCAATGGGCACGCACGGCCAAGGCCGCCGGCTTCCGCAGCATGATCCTCACCGCCAAACACCACGACGGCTTCTGCCTGTGGCCCACGGCAACCACCACGCACTCGGTGGCGAGCAGCCCGTGGAAACACGGCAAGGGCGACGTGGTGCGCGAGTTCGTCGATGCCTGCCATGCCGAGGGCCTCGGCGCGGGACTCTACCTCTCGCCATGGGATCGCAACGCCAAGAGCTACGGCACCGGCGAGGCCTACAACAACTTCTACATCGCCCAGCTCACCGAACTGCTGACGCATTACGGCAAGATCGTGGAGGTGTGGTTCGACGGCGCCAACGGTGAAGGCCCGAACGGCCGCAAGCAGGCTTACGACTGGCCGCGCATCCACGCCACCGTGCGCCGACTGCAGCCCGACGCGATCATGTTTTCCGACGCCGGACCGGACGTGCGCTGGATCGGCGACGAACAAGGCAAGGCCGCCGACACCTGCTGGTCCACCGTCGACCCCGCCAGCGTGCCCTACCCCGGCTACGACCGCCCCTGGGTCGGCGACCTGCTCGGCCACGGCGATCCGCATGGGAGTGCATGGCGGCCCGGCGAATCGGACGTGTCGATCCGTCCCGGCTGGTTCTGGCACGCCGACCAGAACGACCAGGTGCGCACGCCGGACAACCTGATGGCGCTGTATTTCAGTTCGGTCGGCCATAACAGCAAACTGCTGCTCAACGTGCCGCCCAATCGCGACGGCCTGTTCGAAAGCGAAGACATTGCCACGTTGCAAGGCTTCACCGCGCAACGCGAGGCGCTGTTCGCCCACAACCTGCTGCGCGGCGCCCACGTGCGCGCCAGCAGCAGCGTCGCGCCCAACCTTCCCGCGCATGTGCTCGACGCCGACCCGGACACGTACTGGAGCGCGGCTTCAACGGCCCGCGACAGTTGGCTGGAATTCGAGCTGCCCCGCGAAATCGAGTTCGACACGCTGGAACTGGGCGAAGCGATCGCGCACGGGCAAAACATCGCCAACCACCTCGTCGAACACTGGGAGAACGATGCCTGGAAGCCGCTGTGCTGGGGCACCACCATCGGCCACAAGAAGCTCACCCGGATGGACCCGGTGCGCACCCGCAAACTACGCCTGTCGCTGGAATTCGGCTATGGCACGCCACGGCTGGCCCGGGTAGCGGCTTACCGTGGCCCCGACCATCGCTACGGACCGGGACACAACGAAAAGTGACGAGTCTGGTAGGAGCGCACCCGTGCGCGAAAGCTTTTGGCTTCGATCGGGCGTCAGGGCGTTCGCGCACAGGGTGCGCTCCTACCCAGCGTCGAAAGGTATTTCCGGGAGTGTCAAAGAAGCCGTCCCGAGGCCGAATTCAGCCGAGGAAATGCAGCGCGATCCCCAGCACCACCGCGGCGAAGATGCCGGCGATCACGTCGTCGATCATCACGCCGAGGCCGCCCTTGACGCGGCGGTCGAGCCAGCTGATCGGCCACGGCTTCCATACGTCGAACAGGCGGAACAGCACGAAGCCGGCGGCGACGCTCCACCACGTCGCCGGACTCCACGTCGTCAGACTCGTTGACTGGAAGCTTGGTTGGAAGGCCGGGAGCAGCAACGGGATCAGGGCGATCCACTGGCCGATGAATTCGTCCCATACGATGCTGCGGTGATCGGCCACGCCAAGCGCGCGGCTGGCCACGTTGCTGGCCCACACGCCCACGCCGAATCCGAGCAGCAGCACCAGCACATACAGCGGCAGCGAAAGATGGCGCAGCAGCAGCCACGGCAACAACGCCGCCAGCGAACCGAACGTGCCCTGTGCCTTGGGCGTGAGGCCGGAACCGAAACCGCAGGCGAGCCAGCCGGCCGGCGTGGCCAGCAAGGCGCGGCGCTGGTCGGGGCTCAGTGTTTTCCTGGCGCTCATGCGAAATGCTCCCAGCCTTTCATCGTGATGGCCTGCGGGCTGCCATCCGCCGCGCGCACGTGGACGCCAGCGCCGTCGACGATACGCCCGATCCGCGTCATCGGGCAGCCGATGCCGGCCAGTGTCGATTGCACTTGCGCCACCCGTTCGGGCGGCACGGTGAAGCAGAGTTCGTAGTTGTCGCCGCCGCCCAGCGCCAGTTGCAGCGACTCATCGTCGCCATGCAGTTCGCGCAGTGCGGCCGAACGCGGCAACTGCGACGCCTCCAGCTCCGCCCCCACGCGACTGCCTTCGCAGATATGGCCGAGGTCGGCCAGCAGGCCATCGGAGATATCCACGCAGGCCGTGGCCAGCCCACGCAAGGCGATACCCGCGGCAACCCGCGGTTCCGGCCGAGTCAGCCGGTCGACCAATGACTGGCGCAACGCGGCGCGGTGCGCGTCGTCGAGCGGCGGATCGCGCAACGCAAACAGCCCGGCCACCGCATCGCCCAGCGTGCCGGTGACCATCACTTCGTCGCCGATCCGCGCACCGGTACGGGTCAACGCCTGTCCCGGCGGCACGAAACCGTGCACGGCCACGCTCAGGCACAACGGCCCGCCGGTGGTGTCGCCGCCGACCAGGGCCAATCGATACCGGCCGGCTAGTTGCGCGAAGCCTTCGGCGAAACCCTCGACAAAATCCGCGTCGGCGCGCGGCAAGGTCAGCGCCAGCATGGCCCAGGCCGGCTCGGCACCCATCGCAGCCAGGTCCGACAGATTCACCGCCAGCGATTTCCAGCCCAGGTCGGCCGCTGCGGTACCGGGCAGGAAATGCGTGCCTTCGACCATGGTGTCGATGGCCATCACCAGCTCCCGCCCGGCCGGCATGGCCAGCACGGCGCCGTCGTCGCCGATGCCCAGCTTCACGTCGTCGCGCGGCTGGCCGGTAAGTTCGCGGATGCGATCGATCAGGCGGAATTCCATCGGCGTCGCGTCGTCAGGCTTCGTCGCGAACGAACACGTGGGTGGGGTCGCCGCGATACGTGGTTGCGTGTGAGAAGCGGAACCCCGCCTTGGTCGCAAGCCGGATGGATGCGGCGTTGTCCGGATCGATGATGCAGGTGGCGCGGTGCGCCCCGAAGTGGACCCGCCCCCAGGCCAGCACGGCGGCCAGCGCTTCGCTGGCGTAGCCCTTGCCTTGCGTGTCCCGGGCGAGTGCCCAGCCGAGCTCGGGCATGCCATCCAGCGGCGGCTCGATCTCGCGCTTGAAATCGGTGTAGCCGATATCGCCGATCATGCGTCCGCTGGCCTTCTCTTCGATGGCCCAAAAACCGTAGCCGAGCAGCGCCCACAGCCCGGGATAGCGCAACAGGCGCATCCACGATTCCTGCCAGCTGGACGGCGTACCGCCCATGTAGCGGATCACTTCGGGATCGGCCCAGATCGCGGCGAGTGCCTCGTGATCTTCAGCGCGATGGCCACGCAGGCGCAGCCGCTCGGTTTCCAGCACCGGCACCAGGCCATCCACGGCGGACCCCGCACCGGCGCGCTGCATCAGCCGCGCTTCTCGACCGCGCGCAGTTCGGTCGCCAGCTTGTCCAGCACGCCGTTGACGTAGCTGTGGCCATGGTCGGCACCGAAGCGCTTGGTGACTTCGATGGCCTCGTTGATGATGACCCGGTACGGCACGTCGGGACGGAACTTCAATTCATACGCGGCCAGGCGCAGGGCGGCGCGCTCGATCGGATCGATCTGGGCGACTTCGCGGTCGATATGCGGGCGCAGCGCTTCGTCGAGCACGTCGACGTTCTTCTCCACTCCGTGCAGCAGGTCTTCGAAGTATTCGAGATCGGCGATCTCCATGTCCTGCTCGTGGCGGAACTGGTCGATCACCGCGTTCATGTGGCTGCCGCTCAACTGCCATGCGTACAGCGCCTGCAATGCACGGCGCCGGGCGCGCGAGCGCGCGGCGAGATCGATACCCTCGGGGCGGTTGTTCATCACAGCTGACCGTACAGGTTGACCATTTCCAGCGCGGCCATGGCGGCGTCGGCGCCCTTGTTGCCGGCCTTGGTGCCGGAACGTTCGATCGCCTGCTCGATGCTGTCGGTGGTCAACACACCGAACGCCACCGGCACGCCGGCGCTGTAAGCGGCCTGGGCCAGGCCCTTGGCGCATTCGCCGGCCACGTAGTCGAAGTGCGGGGTGGAACCGCGGATCACCGCACCCAGCGCGATCACCGCCGCGTACTTGCCGGAGTTGGCCAGCTTGTGCGCCGCCAGCGCGATTTCCCACGCGCCCGGCACGCGCACCAGGTCGATCGCCGTGTCCTTCACGCCGTGGCGCACCAGCGCGTCGCGGGCACCGGCCACCAGCGGCTCGACGACGAAGCCGTTGAAACGGCCGGCGACGATGGCAAAACGGCCCTTGGGCGTGGCGAAATCGCCTTCGATGATCTTCATTGCGGATTTCCTTGGTTGGACGCACGGCCCATGCAGACCGGCCATTTTACGGGTTTGGCGTTGATCCTGCTTGCCCTTGCTCCCTCCCCTGCCTGCCGGGGACGGCTGGGGAGGAGCCAAGCGGCAAATGCGGATAGCCATGGAAATCCAGCCGCGCAGACCCGCCTTCCACCCGCAACCGCGCCGGCGCACCAAACGGCAGGGTGAGCTGGCGCGCGCCATGGCCGTGCGGCAAGCCATGCACCACCGGAATGCCCGCGACTCGTTCGATCTGCGCAAACGCCGCGGCAAGATCGTAGCCGTTGTCGTTGGGGCCGGGCCGGCAATGGCTGAAGCCACCCAGCACCAGCGCCTGCTGGCGGCCAAGCACGCCGGACAGATGCAGCTGGTACAGCAGCCGTTCGATGCGGAACGGCGGCTCGCCGACATCCTCGACAAACAGGATGCCGCCGTCGATCCCGCCACCCTTTGCACCGGGGAAATACGGCGTACCAAGCAGGCTGCACAACACGGCCAGGTTGCCGCCCCACAACGGCCCGCTGGCGTCGACGTCGGCCACGCCTGCGTCCGCCCATGCCAGCGTGGTCGACGATGACGTCAGCGTGGACCAGAAGTGCCGCCAGCTGAAGTCGTCGTCGTGGGCATCCGTTCCCAGGTCCGCCAGCAGCGGGCCGCTGAAAGTGCACAGACCGCTTTTTGCATGCAGTGCCAATTGCAAGGCGGTGAAATCGCTGTGGCCGACCAGCGGAATCGGTGTTTCTGCGAGGCGCTCGCGCAACGCGTCGTAGCGCAAATGCGGCAGCAGTCGCGAGGCCCCATAACCGCCGCGGGTGGTCAGTACCAGGTCTGGTAGCGTCGACAAATCGGCCAGGTGGTTGATATCTGCCAACCGCTCGGCGTCGCTGCCGGCGAAGCGCAGCTCGCTGCGTTCAAGCACGTCCAGGCCACTCAGCGCACAACCGGCTCCGCGCAGCCGTTCCACGCCCCGCGCCAGTGCGGCGCGATCATGCGGATAGCCCGACGGAGCAATCAGTTGGATCTGGATGGCGGGCATGGACTCGCTCGATGGAAGAAACCCGGATTATGCGGCGACAAGCATGTCGCTGCATGGCCAAACCATGTCCTGCGTCGGCCAATGCAGCCATTGCTGCGGCAGGAGCCCGCTGGCGGGCGATGCTTTTGCTTTCCGCTTACGGGAGCGTCAGAGCAAGAGCATCGCCCGCTAGCGGGTTCCTACACACATCATGTACGGCAGTGCGTCAGACGTGCTCCACCACTTCCAGCCCGAAACCACCCAGCCCCACCAGCTTGCGCGGCGTGCCGAGCACGCGCAGTTGGTGCACGCCGAGGTCGGCCAGCATCTGCGCGCCCAGACCGTGCTGGCGCCACTCCTGTTGCTGGGCATCTTCCGGTGCCACTTGCAGCGGCTGGCGCTGCAGATGCGCGAGCAGGGCTTCGGAAGTGTCTTCGCCGGACAGCACCAGCAGCACGCCGCGATCTTCATCGGCGATGCGGCGCAGGGCCGAGGTGACGGTGAGGCCAAGATCGTCGCGCTTCAGGTGCAGCACGTCGGACAAGGTATTGCGCACGTGCACGCGGGTGAGCACGGGTGCGCCGTCGTCCACCGCACCGCGCACCAGCGCGAAATGCAGGCCGCGCCGGATCACGTCGCGATAGGCCACCAGGCGGAACGCGCCGAATTCGGTCTCGACGGCTTCCTCGTGCACGCGCTGCACGGTCTTTTCGGTTTCCAGCCGGTAGCGGATCAGGTCGGCGATGCTGCCGATCTTCAAACCGTGCTTCCTGGCGAAGATCTCCAGTTCGGGACGGCGTGCCATCGAACCGTCCTCGTGCAGCACTTCGATCAGCACGGCGGAAGGCTCCAGCCCGGCCAGGCCGGCAAGGTCACAGCCAGCCTCGGTGTGGCCGGCGCGAGTCAGCACGCCGCCGGGTTGCGCGGTCAGCGGGAAGACGTGGCCAGGCTGGGCCAGGTCCTGCGGCTTCGCGTCGGCGTTCACCGCCACCTGGATGGTGCGTGCGCGGTCATGCGCGGAGATGCCGGTGGTAACGCCCTCGGCCGCCTCGATCGAGACGGTGAAGTTGGTGTGGTACGGCGAAGTGTTGTCGCTGACCATCGGACGCAGGCCGAGCTGGCGCGTGCGCTGCTCGGTAAGCGTGAGGCACAACAGACCGCGCGCCTCGCGCACCATGAAGTTGACGTCTTCCGGGCGCACCTTTTCGGCGGCCATGACGATGTCGCCCTCGTTCTCGCGATCTTCGTCGTCGAGGATCACGACCATGCGGCCGAGGCGGATGTCTTCGAGGATTTCGGGGATGGTGTTGAATGACATGGGTGTATTCCGGGAAAGGTTGATGCCGCTCGCTGTTGAAGGAGTGAGAAACGAGAAGTGAGGAGTGAGAGAAAGGCTGCACGTGCGAGACTTTCTCTCACTCCTCACTCCTCACTCCTCTCCACTCGCTCCCCGCTTTCAGGCGAAGCCGTGCTGCTTGAGGAACGCCTCGTCCAGCTTCGGTGCTTCGCCGCCGGACAGCAGCCGCTCGATATAGCGCGCCACCACGTCCACTTCGATGTTCACCGCGTCGCCCGCACGTCGTGCACGGAAGGCGGTGTGCTCGACCGTGTGCGGAATCAGGTTGACGCCGAAACGGAGGCCGGAAACCTCGTTGACGGTGAGGCTGGTGCCGTCGATGCAGATCGAACCCTTGGCGGCGATATAGCGCGCCAGCGCCGCCGGCACCTCGAAGGTCCAGCGTTGCGAGCGGCCGTCCGGGGTGATCGAAACCACCTTGCCGAGACCGTCGACATGGCCGGAAACCATGTGCCCGCCCAACCGGTCGGCCAGGCGCAGCGCCTTTTCCAGGTTCACCGGATCGCCGGGCTTCAGCGCGCCCAGCGTGGTGAGCGCCAGGGTTTCGTTGGAGACATCGGCGCCGAAGCCGTGCGGCGCCAGCGTCACCGCAGTCAGGCACACGCCGGACACCGCGATGGAATCGCCGAGTTGCACGTCGGTCAGATCGAGATCGGTACTGTCGACATGCAGACGCACGTCGCCGCCACGTGGTTCAAGCCGCGCGATGCGGCCCACGGTCTGGATGATGCCGGTAAACATCAGCGCACCTCCCGCGGGGCGGTGGCTGGAACTTTCGGATGAATCGTGATCATGAAACGTTCTCCGCGTTGAATGCGAGAACGCCCCAAGGCATGAGGCCGACGCGAAGCCGCAAGGCCTCGCGTCGAACCGTCTTCTCTTTATCCGGACTATGAGGCAGCGGTCACCCGCTACCAACCGTCGGCTCCGGCATTCGACCGGATCTGCTGACCCTTCGCGTTGCGGCGAAGGCGCTCGCGGGCTCGCCTCGAAAGGCCTACCGCCGGTGGGGAATTTCGCCCCGCCCTGAAGACGTCGTACTGATGCCGGCAGAAGTCGGCTTGCGCAGTCTAGCACTACCACCGCGGCCGCTTGTGTCCTGCCGGAGAACGCTGCGTCCGGCGCATGGGGCCGGATCGTCCCGCTCAGCTCGCCGGGCGAAAACGCAGGCGCTGGTCCTGCCCCAGCATGCGCTGGTCGCACAGTTGCAAGCGCCAGCGTGCCGCCATGTCGGCCAACGACGGCAGTTTCAGCAACGGACGCGCGCTGTCTCCGAGCAGGATCGGCGCCACGTAGAGCAGCAGTTCGTCGGCCAAACCCGCAGCGAACAGCGCCCCACAGAGGGTCGGACCGGCTTCGACGTGCACTTCGTTGACATCGTGGGCGGCCAGCAGGGCGAGGACCGCAGACAGGTCGAATGCCTCATTCCGTTCCGCGACAACCGCGCGTTCGACCTGCGAAAAACGATCGTCCGGGCAAGCCGCGGCGACACCGTGCAACAACAGGGTCGGCGCCGAGTCGTCCAGCACGTGGCTGTCGGGCGGAGTGCGCAAGTGACGGTCCAACACGACGCGCAGGGGCGGAACGGAGGCCATGGCCTCGGCATCAGGCGAGTCTGTCGCGAGCACCCGCCCCTCACCCTGCCCTCTCCCCATGGGGGAGAGGGAAAAACCTTCGTTCAATCGAGCGGTGAGGCGGGGGTTATCGGCCAGCACGGTGCCGCTGCCGGTGAGGATGGCGCTGCTGCGTGCGCGCCAGCGCTGCACGTCGGCGCGCGCGGCGGCACCGGTGATCCACTTCGATTCGCCATTGGCCAGCGCGGTGCGGCCATCCAGGCTCATGGCCAGCTTCACCCGCACGAACGGGCGACCACGCTCGATGCGGCTGAAGAAGCCGATGTTCAGCTCACGTGCCTGCTCGCGCAGCAGGCCGTTTTCCACCACGATGCCGGCGGCACGCAGCTTTTCGATGCCGCGCCCGGCCACCTTGGGGAACGGGTCTTCGGCCGCGATCACCACGCGGGCCACGCCCGCAGCCACCAGCGCATCGGCGCACGGCGGCGTGCGGCCGTGATGGGCACAAGGCTCAAGCGTGACGTAGGCGGTGGCGCCACGCGCACGCTCGCCAGCTTCGCGCAGCGCAAACACTTCCGCATGCGGTTCGCCGGCGCGTTGGTGGAATCCTGCCCCTACCACCTCGGCCCCCTGCGCGATGACGCAACCTACGCGCGGATTGGGCTGGGTGGTGAACAGTCCACGCTCGGCCAGACGCAGTGCATGCGCCATGTGCAGGTGATCGACGACGGTGAAGGTCATGCTTGTCTTCCTCTCCCCTCCGGGGAGAGGACCGAGGTGAGGGGACGGGCTGGCGATAGTGTCGCACTGGAGTGCGCTTCGAGCATACGGTGAGGCGAGAACGTCCTTTCACCCATCCTTCTCCTCATGTGGAGAGGAGAAGAAAGCCGTCAGCCCTTGCGGGGGCGACGCGACGCCGTACCCTGGTCGCCGCCGAGCAGCGAAAGCTGCAATTTCTCCAGTTCCGGCAGATCACGCTCGAGCTTCTCGATCTCTTCGCGGAAGGCCTGCACGTCCTCGAACTTGCGATACACCGAGGCGAAACGCACGTAAGCCACCTGGTCGAGCTTCTTCAACTCGCGCATCACCAGTTCGCCGACCTGACGCGAAGCCACTTCGCGTTCGCCACTGCGGCGCAGGTCGTTGATGATCTCGCGTACCGCCGTGTCCACCGCATCGCTGCTTACCGGCCGCTTCTGCAACGCACGCTCGAAGCTGATGCGCAGCTTGCGTTCGTCGAACGACTCCCGCCGCTCGCCGCTCTTGACGAGGGTGGGCAGCTTCAACTCCGCCGTCTCGAAGGTGTTGAAGCGCTCGCCGCACTGCGGACACTCACGACGACGACGAACGGTGGCACCGTCCTCGGCAAGCCGCGAATCGATCACGCGGGTGTCTTCGTGCTGGCAGAAGGGGCAATGCATGGGTCAGGAGTGAGGGTAGAGAAGTGAGGAGCGAGAGGAAAGCATCAGAAGCTGCGGCCGTCTCTCACTTCTCACTCCTCTTCACTCACTTCTCGCTCTCAGCCGTACACCGGGAATTTCTTGCACTGCGCCTCGACCTTGGCGCGCACGGCGGCGATCACCGCCTCGTCTTCCGGCGCATCGAGCACGTCGCAGATCCAGCCGGCCAGCTCCACGCAATCGGCTTCCTGGTAGCCGCGGGTGGTGACGGCGGGCGTACCCACGCGCAGACCGGAGGTGACAAAGGGTTTCTGCGGGTCGTTCGGCACGGCGTTCTTGTTGACCGTGATGTGCGCCTTGCCCAGCGCGGCTTCCGCGGCCTTGCCGGTGACGCCCTTGCCGATCATGTCGATCAGCATCAGGTGATTCTCGGTACCACCGGAAACGATCTTGTAGCCGCGCGCGATGATGGTCTTGGCCATCGCTTGCGCGTTCTTCACCACCTGCGTCTGGTAGGCCTTGAACGCCGGCTCCAGTGCTTCCTTGAACGCCACCGCCTTGGCCGCGATCACGTGCATCAGCGGGCCACCCTGGATGCCAGGGAACACGATCGACTGCAGCTTCTTCTCGATCTCCTCGCCCGCACCCTTGGCCAGGATGATGCCGCCACGCGGACCGCGCAGGGTCTTGTGCGTGGTGGAGGTGACCACGTGCGCGTGCGGCAACGGGCTCGGATACACGCCTGCGGCGACCAGACCGGCGACGTGCGCCATGTCCACGAACAGGTAGGCGCCGACCTTGTCGGCGATGGCGCGGAAACGCGCCCAGTCCATCACCTGCGAATAGGCGCTGAATCCGGCCACGATCATCTTCGGCTTGTGCTCCACGGCGAGGCGCTCGACCTCGTCCATGTCGACGATGCCGTTGTCATCCACGCCGTACTGCACGGCGTCGAGGAGCTTGCCGGAAATGTTGACCTTGGCGCCGTGGGTGAGATGGCCGCCATGCGCCAGGCTCATGCCCAGGATCTTGTCGCCCGGCTGCAGCAATGCGAAGTACACCGCCTGGTTGGCCTGCGAACCGGAATGCGGCTGCACGTTGGCGTAATCGCAATCGAACAGCTGCTTCACGCGCTCGATCGCCAGCTTCTCGGCCACGTCCACGTACTCGCAGCCACCGTAGTAGCGTTTGGACGGATAGCCTTCCGCATACTTGTTGGTGAGCTTGGAACCCTGTGCTTCCATCACCCGCGGGCTGGCGTAATTCTCCGAGGCGATCAACTCGACGTGGTCTTCCTGGCGGCGTCCTTCGTCGGCGATGGCCTTGGCCAGTTCGTCGTCATAACCGGCGATCGTGCAGTCCTTGGTGAACATTCGAGCCTCTGCGGGTGTGTGGTGGAGGTTAATCCCGAAAGTGTAGCGCCGCCGCCGGGTTGCGGCCACCGGCACCCGATTCGGCCGGTGCAACGCCGACACCATCACGTAACTGATGATCATCAGCAGCAGCCACGAACCCAGCTTGCCGGGCGGGACCATGTGCCAACCGTGCCGCTGCGCCGGATACAACCATGCGTGACTGTATGTACCGATGTTTTCGGCCCCCCAGATGAACAGCGCCACCAGCACGAAGCCCAACAGCAGCGGCATGCGCCGGTGTATCCGTCGGACCCGGTAGTGCACCTGGCAACGGCCGAACAGCACCGCCACCGCCACAAACAGCACCGGCCGGGCATCCGGAAGGTAGTGATGGGTAAAGAAATTGAGGTAGATGGCCACGGCCAGCGCCACCGTCGCCCCAAATGGCGGGTGCCGGCTGAAGCGGAAATCGAATAACCGCCAGGCACGGGCGATGTAGCTGCCCACGGCCGCGTACATGAAGCCGGTAAACAGCGGCACGCCGCCCAGTCGCAGCAGCGAGGGTTCCGGGTAGCTCCACGAGCCCACCGCGGTCTTGAACAGTTCCATCGCCGTGCCGACCACGTGGAACAGCAGGATCACCTTCGCCTCCTCGCGACTTTCCAGCCGGGCCAGCAGCAGGCCGCACTGGATCGCCACGGCGGCCAGGGTGAGGAAGTCGTAGCGGGCCAGCCACGCACCACGCGGGTACCAGCGCCAGCTCACCAGCAGCAAAGCCACCATCAGGCCGCCAAACAGGCAGGCAGAGGCCTGTTTCAGGCCAAAACAGACGAATTCATGGGCGAAGACGGCGAGTCGGCCACGCGCCATCGATCGCCCGCCCAGCCAGCGATCGAATGCCGCCAGCCGTACCCCGCCGCCCCGTTCCACGCTCCTGTTCATGTGCCCTGCCCCAGTCCGCTGAGCAGGCAGAATCACTGGCAGAGATGGCTTGTGCCGTGCGGCGGCATGGCAAAAGGCGGGCGCCGGTCGATCGCGGCAACCGCTATAATGGGGGTTTGTGCGGCACCCAGCCGGGTGCTCGCCGCAGTGCAGCCTCCGGAGTCGACATGCAGTACATCTACACCATGAACGGGGTCAGCAAGATCGTCCCGCCCAAGCGCCAGATCATCAAGGACATCTCGCTGTCGTTCTTCCCTGGCGCGAAGATCGGCCTGCTCGGCGTCAACGGCGCGGGCAAGTCCACCGTGCTGAAGATCATGGCCGGCGTGGATACCGACTTCCAGGGCGAAGCACGCGCCAACCCCGGCACCAAGGTCGGCTACCTGGCACAGGAACCGCAGCTCGATCCGGAAAAGACCGTGCGCGAAGCCGTCGAGGAAGGCGTTTCCGAAGTGCTCGACGCGCAGAAACGCCTCGAAGAGGTTTATGCGGCATACGCCGAGGAAGGCGCGGATTTCGACAAGCTGGCCAAGGAGCAGGAAGCGCTGGAGGGCATTCTTGCCGCCAACGACGCCCACGCGCTGGAGCGCCAGCTGGAAGTGGCGGCCGACGCCCTGCGCCTGCCGCCGTGGGACGCGAAGATCGGACCGCTGTCCGGCGGCGAGAAGCGCCGCGTGGCGCTGTGCCGCCTGCTGCTGTCCAAGCCGGACATGCTGCTGCTGGACGAGCCCACCAACCACCTGGACGCCGAGTCGGTGGACTGGCTGGAGCAGTTCCTGCACGACTACCCGGGCACCGTGGTGGCCGTCACCCATGACCGCTACTTCCTCGACAACGCCGCCGAGTGGATTCTCGAACTGGATCGCGGCCGCGGCATCCCGTGGAAGGGCAACTACACCGAGTGGCTGGAGCAGAAGGATCAGCGCCTGAAGCAGGAAGCGAACCAGGAGAAGTCGCGCCAGAAAGCGATCGAGAAGGAACTGGAGTGGGTGCGCTCGGCCGCCAAGGGCCGCCAGTCCAAGGGCAAGGCGCGCCTGAACCGCTTCGAGGAGCTGAACTCGGTCGAGTACCAGCACCGCAACGAGACCAACGAGATCTTCATTCCGCCGGGCGAGCGCCTGGGCCAGGAAGTGATCGAGTTCAAGAACGTCAGCAAGTCCTTCGGCGACCGCCTGCTGATCGACGACCTGTCGTTCAAGGTGCCGCCGGGCGCCATCGTCGGCGTGATCGGCCCGAACGGCGCCGGCAAATCCACCCTGATGAAACTGATCATCGGCAAGGAACAGCCGGATACCGGCGAAGTGAAGCTGGGCCATACGGTCAAGCTGGCCTACGTCGACCAGTCGCGCGCCATGCTCGACGACAAGAACAACGTGTGGCAGGAAGTGTCCGGCGGCTCGGACATCCTCACCATCGGCAACTTCGAGATCCAGTCGCGCGCCTACATCGGCCGCTTCAACTTCAAGGGCACCGACCAGCAGAAGATCGTCGGCAACCTGTCCGGCGGCGAACGCGGTCGCCTGCACCTGGCCAAGACCCTGTTGCAGGGCGGCAACGTGCTGCTGCTCGACGAACCGTCCAACGACCTGGACGTGGAAACCCTGCGCGCACTGGAAGACGCGATGCTGGAATTCCCCGGCTGCGCGATGGTGATCTCGCATGACCGCTGGTTCCTCGACCGCATCGCCACCCACATCATCGCCTTCGAAGGCGACTCGCACGTCGAATTCTTCCCCGGCAACTACAACGAGTACGAAGCCGACAAGAAGCGCCGCCTGGGCGACGAAGGCGCACGGCCGCACCGGGTGAAGTACAAGAAGCTGGCCTGACTGATGCGGGCAGGAGCGGCCGATCCGGTCGCCCTATCCATGTCGCCCTATCTATGATGAGGGAGCAGCAAATACTCCCCCTTCTGCACACCCGCTTGTAACGACCGTTTTTGTAGGAGCGCACCCTGTGCGCGAATGCTCTGGTGTCTGAGCGAAGCCAAGAGCATTCGCGCACAGGGTGCGCTCCTGCATGGTTTTCGAGCACGCTGTCCCCTCCTGCGGGAAAGGGATGCAGGCCAGCGTGATGATGCCGACCCCTACCAGCTGAAATCCGCGACCACGGGGAAGTGGTCGGACGGATAGACCTTGCCATGGTGCGTGGTGATGGTGCGGACGTCGTCGGCTTTCACGCCGCGATAGAGAATCCAGTCGATGCGGTTGGTCGCATGTCCGGTGAAACCGTGGAAGGTGCCTTCCGGGCCTTCATGCCGGGGCGCCGAGATGCGCGCGTCGTGCAGAACCTGGGTCAACACGGCATGCGTCTTGCTGTCGGGCGTGGTGTTGAAGTCGCCGGTCAGGATGAACGGCAGTGACGCCGGCAGCTTGGCCAGGCGTTTCCGGATTTCCGCGGCGCAGCGCTCGCGGATCGCGTCGGTCCGGGCGCCATCCTGATACGGGAAGTGCGTGTTGTAGTAGTAGAACGTCTTGCCGCTGCGCAAGTCCTGGAATTCCGCCCAGGTGACCATGCGCGGCATCGGCTGGCCGAAGCTCATGCTGCCCGGCTTGTCCGGCGTATCGGAAAACCAGAAGTTGCCCGACTTGAGCACTTTCAGGCGCGTGGTGTCGTAGAACACACCCATGTGCTCGTTGTCGTTCGTGTCGATCTCGTTGCCGTTGCGGCCCATGCCAAACCACTTGTAGCCGGGCAGGTGTTGCTGCAGATAGTCGCCCTGCGGCGAGAGCAGCTCCTGCGTCCCCAGGATGTCGGGGTGCTCCGAGCGGATCACCTGCACCATCAGGTCGCGGCGTTTGGGCCACGCATTGATGCCGTCCTTGGCCTCGCCGTAACGCACGTTGAAAGTCATGACACGAAGGTCATGCGTGCCCGGCGGCAGCACGGCACAGGCCATGCCCGAAGCAAGCGCGAGTCCGGATATCAGGAAAAGTCGCGGCAATAGACGCATGGTGCAGCTCCTTGTGGAGAAAAAGCGAGATGGAGAGCGTCTTCCGCCAGTGTAGGAGCCCGCTCGCGGGCGATGCCTTTCTTTCCACTCGCGGGAGCGCCAGAGCAGGAGCATCGCCCGCGAGCGGGCTCCTACTCGCGGAAGATGTCAGGTCACTGACGGACATGCCCCTGCGCCGTCATCGACGGCGGCGCATCGGCCGGGTCGGCGCCCCAGGCCTTGTTCGGTGTCGGTCCCATCGTGAGCACCAGCGTGGCGCCGTTGGCGATGTCCGACTGACTGAACCAGGGCTTGGTCCACGGCTTGCCGTTGAGCGTGGCCGACTGGATGTACTTGTTCGTGACCGAGTTGTTGCGCGCGACGATCTTGAGCACCTTGCCGTTGCCCATTTTCAGACTCATCGTGTCGAAGATCGGGCTGCCGATGATGTAATCAGGCATGGACGGATCGACCGGATAGAAGCCCATCGCGCTCAGCACGTACCACGACGATGTCGAGCCCTGGTCATCCATGCCGGGGAAGGCGTAACCGCTGGCGTCGCTGCCGTACATCTCGGTGAGGATGCGCCGTACCAGTGCCTGCGTCTTCCACGGCTGGCCGCTCCAGTCGTAGAGGTAGGCTGCCTGCTGATCGGGCTGATTGCCTTGCACGTATTGCCCGATCACGCCGGTGCAATCGCGGCAGATGCCCTTGGGCCGGTAGGGCTTGGTGAAGAACGTATCGAGCTTGGCGTTGAATGCTGCGCGTCCGCCGAGCAGGTCGATCAGGCCCTGCACGTCCTGCGGCACCAACCACAGCGTGGACCAGCCCGAGCCTTCCTTCGACATGAAGTTGTAGTACGGCTCGTCGGGATCGAACGGCGAAATCCATTTGCCGTCCGTGGTCTTGCCGCGCATGAAACCCACCGACGCGTCGAACACGTTGCGGTAGTTCGCGGCACGATCCATGAACATCTTCGCATCGGCCGTCTTGCCGAGCCGCTGCGCCATGTTGGCCATCGCGTGATCGTCCCAGGCGTATTCCAGCGTGGTGGCGACGCCGGCCTTGCCGCCGGCATACGGCGGACTGGGATTGCCCGGTGGCACGATGTCGGAGATCCAGCCGTTCTTTTCGTACTCGGCCAGGTAATGGCGCGGCCCGTTCGGGTCGGTGGCGTTCTTGCGCAGGTAGACGTACGCGGCGGCGTAGTCGAACGGAATGCCGCGCTGCCACGCGCCGTCATACAGGAACACCGCATTGTCGCCATGGAACGAGGTGTCCATGTAGCCGCGTTCGCGTGCCATGTCGAGCTCGGAGCGCATGATGTCCTGCACCACCTTCGGCTCAAGCAGCATCAGCAGCACGATCTGGTTGCGGCCGGTATCCCAGAACGGCACGGTGCCGTAGCGGTCGTACTTCGCCACCCGGACTTGGCCGTCGACGTCGGTGAACCGCTGGCCCTTGCGGGCCACCAGTCGCGGGCTGGCGAAAGATCCGTAAAGCGTGGAGTAGAACAGCATGCGCTGCTTCGGCGTGCCGCCGGTGACCTGGACGCGGTCAAACAGTTTCGCCCACGCCTCGCGCGCCTGCTTGTGCACGCGGGCGAAGTCCCAGTCCGGGTCTTCCTCGTGCAGTCGCTGCTCGGCTTCGGCGGCAGTCGGGCCATGGGCGATCTTCACCAGCACCTGCTCGCCGGCCTGCGTATCGAAGGTCACATAGGCGCCCGCGTAACTGCCCGATGTCACGCGCCGATTGGCCTGCACGTCCTTGTCGCCAATGCCCCAGTCTTCATGGCTCGGAACTGCGTGAAACGTGCCAAAACTGGCAAACGGCCGCGAGAACTCGGCGACGAACCACTCGCCCTGCTTGCCATGCCAGCCTGCGTCGACACCGCGGATGGTGCGATCGCCGACCACTTCCACGTTGCCGCCAAGGCGACGCAGGTTGATGATGACGTTGGAACGATGGCTCGCCGGAAAGGTGAAGCGCATCA
Source organism: Rhodanobacter sp. FW021-MT20 (assembly GCF_041107475.1). NCBI lineage: Bacteria > Pseudomonadati > Pseudomonadota > Gammaproteobacteria > Lysobacterales > Rhodanobacteraceae > Rhodanobacter > Rhodanobacter sp. FW021-MT20. Next base: position 376,703 of record NZ_JBGBPX010000001.1, read on the forward strand.
GGCTGGTCCACTGCGTCGCCGTCAGTTCGACCCGGGTATGGAATGTGTTGAGCCAGACCGAGTAGTAGCCGGGCGAGGCTTTCTCGCGCGTCTTGTCGTAATACGACTGCGCGTAGTCCGGCGGCACCGTCCAGTCGCCCACCACCGGCATGATCATCGGTTCGGCGCCACCGCCGTAGGTCGAACCGCCACCGCCGGTGAAACCGATCATCGTCGGGTTGGGATAGTAGTAAGGCGTGCCCACGCCGGTGGGATAGCTGAGATCGAGATTGTTGTTGACCGGCGCCGCCTCGACCGCACTGTGCGGCAAACGCGCGCCCGGCGAATCCATGCCCGAATACAGCGGCTCGCCCGGAGGCGGCGCATTGCCGATCAGTGACTGCTTGTCCAGCGGCGCGGTGCCCACCAATGGGTTGGCTTCGTCGACGGACTGCATCGCCTGCGGCGATCCCTTGTCGTCATGCGCATGAATCGCACTCGCGCCGCCCAAGGCGAAGAGCACCAGCATGGCTGCCAACGCGCTGGAGCGATTGCGGATCGATGACGTGCGGCAACGGGGGTTCGCTGCAGATGTGTTCATGGTTTTTCCGGTGGGAAGATGGAGGTGTGCCCTTCTCCATGCATGGGCCCGGAGCCGACGCATGGCGGCCGGAGACTGCGGCGGATGACGCGCAGACCGGGTCGGGATACGTGGGCCATTTTTCATCGAGCCGTCCGCTCGATGCCTTGCCGGTATGCCGGGCCTCCCCCATGGGAGGCCCGGCATCCGCGCGAGGTCAGGGGGGAGGGCCTGACCCCGCGCCCGCGCCTTGCTACTTACTTGCCATCGCCAAACTTGTACGTGACGCCCACGTAGTACTGGCGTCCGGCGTATTCCAGCTGGTTCAGTCGCGCCGAGGTATCGCCACCCAGGTAGGAGCGCTCCAGGGACTTCGTCAGGTTGATGATCGACGCGGTCACCGTGAAGTGCTTGTTGAACTCGTAGTCACCGTTCAGATCGATCTGGTGGTACGGCCGCGTATAGACCGGCAGACCCGACGACAGACCCTGCATGGTGCGGCCCGTCCAGTTCTCGGAGGCACGCAGCAGCAGGCCGTTCTTCTGATAGAACAGCGACACGTTCGCCGCGTACTTGGCGCTGCCGATCAGCTCCGACTTGCCCACCTGCGTATCACCCAGCGAAACCGGCGTCTCGCTGGTCTTGTTGAGAGTGTAGTTGGCGATGTAGCCAAAGCCCGACTCGTAGGTGTGCTGCGTGTAGAGCTCCACACCCTTGGACGTGCCCGAACGGCCATTGGCGTTGGTGCTGTACTGCAGGAAGTTCTGCTGCGTGCCGCCCACATCCACGTTGATGTTGTTGACGGTGACCGGCACGACGAAGTTCTTCACCTTCTTCTGGAACAGGTCCACGCCGATGACGGACTCCGGCGCGTAGTACCACTCGCCCGCCAGGTCGAACTGGGTGGCGGTGAACGGCTTCAGGTCAGCATTGGCGCCGCTGCCGTACCAGCCCGGAGGCGGTGCGCCGAACTGGCTGCGATCGTTGTAGTAGGCCTGCGTGTTGTTGGTCAGGCTGCCCAGCTGGGCCAGGTCGGTGTAGTTGGCGCGGGCCATCGCCTGCGAACCGGCGGCACGGATCACGAAGTTGTTCGGCAGCGTCCAGGCGATGTTGAAGCTGGGCAACAGCTTGTTGTACCGCTTGCTGGTGGTCGCGTTGGTGAACGACTGGATCACCGACTGTTCGCGCGGCAGATACTGGAAGTCACCCGGTGCGCACGGTCCGCCACCGGCGTTCACGCCACTGGCCGGGCAGATCAGGATGTTGCCGCTCGCATCGTGGTAATACACCGCATTGTTGGTGGTGATCTCGTCGGCCACCGTGAGGTCCTGCTGCGTGCTGACGAAACGCAGGCCGACATTGCCACGCAACGAATCCGTGGCGAAGTTCGCCTGGACGTAGGCCGCGGCAATCTTCTCCTGGATCGACGACTTGTTTTCGGGGTGGTTGTAGAGCACCCGATCGTAGGTCGAGTTGAGGTGGTTGTAGTAAGCCGGGAAATTGATCGCCGGGAAGAGGTTGTCGTTGAAGGCCTCGTTGTTGCCATTCAGCGCATTCGGCAGCAGGAAGCCCGCCGGCAACTGGCCGGCATTCGGGTCGCAGGTCTGGAACTGCAGCGTGGTGCCCTTGCAGTACCAGCGCAATTCGTTGCTCTGCTGTTCGGCGTGGTTGTCGCGGTACTTCACGCCAAACTGCAGCGATTGCATCCAGCTGTCGTCGAAGGCCCAGGTGAAGTCTGCCTGGGCGAAGTTCTGCGAGGTGCTGGTGTTGACCATGCCGGAGCCGGTCGAGCCCAGATCCACCTGTCCCTGGCCTGCCAGCATGTTCTGCAACACGTTGGGCGAGACCATGATGGTCGGCTTGCCATTCAGCGTCCATGCGGCGCCGGTGCTGCCGTCCACCCACTGGCCGTTGACGAAGTTGCGCGGCTTGGCGGCCATGCCCAGCTCGATCGACGGGCCGCCGGTTGCCCAGGTGCGGCCGACGTTGAACGTGGCGCTGAGGTTGCCACTGCCGTCCCACTCGCCTTCGAGGTTGACGGTCTGCGACGTCGCCTTTTCAACCGAGTAATTGCCGTTGAGCCATGGAATCTCGGTGGAGCAGACATTCACCGCCTGGCGCTGTGCGCCGGTGCTGGGATTCGTCGTCGCGTTGCAGCCGACGCCGGCCGGCGGCAACACGTAATTGGCGCCGGTGACCACGGTGCCCGACGGATCGAAAGTCAGGCCGTTCGGCGCAAGCAGGCGGCCTTGCTGGTCGGTGTAATCGTGGTTGCTGGGCAGGCCCCACTCGGGCACTTCCAGGGTATTGGTGATCTGTGTCTGCTGATGCTGGAAGCGGAAGTAGTTGCCGGTCAGCAGGAAATGGTCGGTGGGCTTGAACTGCACCGTGGCCTGCAGGCCCTTGGTCTTCAGGCTCAACTGGTTCTGGCTGGTGCTGAACTGCTGCGGCATCCAGTAACCCGAGTAGACCTTGCCGGACTGGTCGACCACGCCACCACCCGGCCACAGGGCCAGGTTGGGCGCCACGTCGGGCCCGTACGGCTGGCCGCTGACGTTGGTCGGCGGCGCGGTGCAGCTCGCGTAGTCGGTGCAGTTGTTCGACCACCAGTGCCAGCTCGACGCATTGGCCGTGTAATCGGTGTCGTGACGCTCCTGGTACGAGCCGGCGACCAGGAAGCCGAACGTCTCGTCCTTGTTTTTCCAGGACCACAAGGCGGATACCTGCGGCTTGATCTTGCTGTTGTTGTCGGCACCCGCGCCATTGACGGAGACGAAACCGTCATTGGCGGCCATCTCCAGCGGACGGCGTGTGCGCAAGTCGACATTGCCGCCGATGCCGCCTTCGTCCAGACGTGCTTCCAGGCTCTTGTAGAGCTTGATGTCCGAGAACATGTTGGCCGGCATCAGGGTGTAATTGAACGAACGCGTCAGGCCGGACGAGGTGTCGGCCGAAGCCACGTAGTTGCCGTTCAATTCGGTCAGCGTGAGCTCAGGCGCCAGGCCGCGGATGCTGACCGTCTTGCCTTCGCCGGATTCGCGCGTGATGACCACGCCAGGTACGTGGGCCAGCGCGTCGGCAATGTTCTTGGCCGGGAACTGCGATATGTTCTGCGCGTTGATGACCTCGACGATCGAGTTCGAATAGCGCTTGTCCTGCAGGTTCTGATCGATCGACTGGCGATAGCCCGTGACGATGACCGCTGCGAGCTCGGTCGGATTGTTGGCGCCGTTGCCCTTTTTCTTGCCGGCCTTCTTTTTTGCGTTCGCGCTGTCCGATGCCTGCGTCTGCGGCGACGTGGTCGCAGGCGTCGCGGCAGGCGTGGCGGGCTGCGCGGCAAAGGCAACCTCGGGCACACCCAGATAGCCGCCGAATGACAAGGTCACCAGGGCGAGCGCGGTATACAACGGCTTGCGGGTAGAAACATGCAGCAGGTCAGTCATGTTGTTTGATCCCCATTTGATGTGCGTTCTTCCGGATTCGATGCGGTGATCCCCCGTTTGATCACATGCAACTGGAAGCGTGATTCTTGCGGTTGTTGCCTTGCTTTTTTCATGAAGTTGGATCGATCTAAATTTTACCCACCAGCGCTCCGGCGGCTCAGCATCGACACCGGATGTTTCAGGACCGCGCTTGCGCGACGGCGAATGATCGGCCTGGGTGCAGGAAAAGCCGCTGGCGGTCGTCCGCTGCGCCACCGGAAGCGACGGCAGGCATCGCGATCCACATCCGTACACGGGTCGTGTCCGGGCGTGCCATCGCGAAAATGCGGGCGAATTCAGGTTTCATGCGGCTTTCCACCTCTCCTCGAATCTGTCTGGCGGAAAGTCGTGGCCATGGCGACACGCGTCGGCGTGCCCTGCCCCTCCCCACCTCGGACCGATCCAGCCATGCGAGTCTTTCGGACTGCGGCATGATCTGGATCACGATAAATTTGGATCGATCTAAGCTCCCTGGAGCCAATTAGTACGCCGACGGCGAAAGATGTCACGCTGCGGCGCAAAAAAACCGGAACCCCATGCGGAAACCGGATACATCCGCGAAGGGCTGATCCACCGAAGATGACCGTAGGAAGCCACCTTGACGGCCATCAGTGGCTGCAGCCACCGTTTCGCCGATCATCGCCGACGGCCGGCGAAACGGACGTCGCCGCGGCACCGTGCAGGGCAAACATCCGCGTATAGGCCCGTTGGACGGGAGTTCACACACCCTTCGGGGACCTTGCACAGGGCCCGGGCACGTCCACGCACCCGCCAGGCGAAGGAGCACGCGAACGGGCCGCTTCGCTAGACTATACGGCCCGTTCCCTGCCGGAGATCCATGCGATGCGCTTCCACGACACCCTGCAAAAGCGCTGGCGCGAGCATGGCACCCTGGTCTGCGTGGGCCTGGATCCGGAACCGGCGAAATTCCCCGCCCACCTGCGAAATGCGCCGGATGCGGTGTTCGATTTCTGTGCCGCCATTGTCGATGCCACCGCCGACCTGGCCTGCACGTTCAAGCCGCAGATCGCGCATTTCGCCGCCTTGCGCGCCGAAGACGTGCTGGAACGGCTGATTGCGCATATCCACGAACACCACCCGGATGTACCGGTGATCCTGGACGCCAAGCGCGGCGACATCGGCAGCACCGCAAAGCATTACGCCAGCGAGGCATTCGAGCGCTACCAGGCCGATGCGGTGACGCTGAACCCGTATCTCGGTCGCGACTCGATCCAGCCGTTCCTCGATCATGCCGACAAGGGCGTGATCCTGCTCTGCCGCACATCCAATCCCGGCGGCGCGGATTTCCAGGCACTCGATTGCGGCGGCGCGCCGTTGTACCTGCGCGTGGCCGAAACCATCGCCCGCGACTGGAATGCGAATGGCAATTGCGCGCTGGTCACCGGCGCCACCTGGCCGGAAGAACTGGGCGAAGTCCGCGCCCGCGTCGGTGACATGCCGCTGCTGGTACCCGGCATCGGTGCCCAGGGCGGCGACGTGGAAGCCGTGCTGCGCCATGGCCTCACCGCCGATGGCACCGGCCTGATGATCAGCTCGTCGCGCGCCATTCTCTATGCCGGAAGTGGCGAGGATTTCGCCACGGCGGCACGCGCGGCGGCACAAACGCTACGCGACACGATCAACCGGCACCGCCACGGCTGAACAATCGGCGACAGCTGCTGCGATCAGCTCTCCACGATCCGCGCAGCCTGCAGTGACTTGGCCTTCTGATCCAGCGTATCGGCCGCATCCAGCAGTGCGCGCGCAAAGCTGCGCACTTCGCCGGGACGCAAGGCATACCAGCGTTCCGCCACCGCCTTGGCATCGTGGCTCGTGCGCGAAACGCAGTGCGGCCGGAAGATGACCATGCCGCTCAATGATTCGGAGCTGATGTCGGCTGAAACGATCCGCACGTGGTTGACGTCATCTTTTTTCATTGCGGAGACCTTCGTTCATGCCAGTCCCTGCAGACTACGCCGTGCAGCGGTCCAATGCGCGTTGCATATGCCCGAAAACCCGAAATACCTGGCTGCCTTGCCCGAAATCTTCGCCTGCGTTCAGTGAGCCGGCCGGCGACTTCCGGCAGGGGGCTGGCGCCTGCTGAAATCGACGACACCCGGGGCATGCGATCAGCCGATCATTCCAGCGCGAATATCCGCTCGTCCGATCGCACCGGCGAAACGCGGTACGCGCGACATGTTGATCCACGCCACGACCAGGTCCGATCACCACCAAGCGGCCCAATGGCCTCAGCGCGCGTGTACCCAGTACACCTCGATCCCCTTGGCATGGTCGTCGGCACGATGTCCCGTGCGCCGGTCCACCACCACGCCCCAGGTCGAGCGAGGCACGCCGGCCTTCAGCTGGTCGACGCGCACATGCTCGTCGCGGGGAATGACGAAATCAGCCTCGATCACCATTACCTTGCCGCGCTCGAACACCAGCGTGGCGGGCCGGCCCGTGCCGGCGCCCCAGCCCACGTGCAGCTCGCACGCCACCGGTGAAAACACGCCGCGATTGTCCAGGCTCCAGCCTTCGGTCTTGCTGAGCAGCGATTGCAACTGGGGGTCGCTCCAGTCGACGCTGCTGCCTACCACGGGTTTGTCAAAACGGCTCATGTTCGATGCGACTCCCTTTGAAAGCCACGAAAGCCGGCCGCCCGATGTCCAGCGAAGCGGTCAGCATGTGCCCCCCGAATGCTGCCAAGCCCGGAACGCTGCTCAGTCGTCCGCCGGCAACTGTCCCGGAAACAACACGTCGGTAAAACCAAACTTCGCGAAGTCGGTGATGCGCGACGGATACAACCGACCGATCAGGTGGTCGCATTCATGCTGCACCACGCGGGCATGGAAGCCTTCGGCGGTGCGATCGATCTTCGCGCCTTTCGGATCGAGGCCCTGGTAGCGGATCAAGGTGTAGCGACTCACCGCACCACGCAGCCCGGGCACCGAAAGACAGCCTTCCCAACCTTCTTCCATGTCCTGCGAAAGCGGGGTGATGGCGGGATTGAGCAGGATCGTCTGCGGCACTTCGGGCGCGTCGGGATAGCGCTCGGAATGCTCGAAACCGAAGATCACCAGCTGCAGATCCACGCCGATCTGCGGCGCGGCCAGGCCCACGCCGTCGGCAGCGTGCATGGTGTCGAACATGTCGGCGATCAACGCGTCCAGTTCGGCGCTGCCGATCATCGCATCGGGTACCGGTGGCGCCACGCGCAGCAGGCGCGGGTCACCCATTTTCAGGATCTCGCGAATCATCGGAACCTCGTCGTGCGCGGGTGGGGACTTCGTTGACTTTAGCCGGAACGGCGTCATGCCGGCGTACTGATCCGTGAACGCCCGGCCGTACAGGTGCAGGAACCCGTAGGAGCCCGCTCGCGGGCGATGCTCTTGCTCTGGCGCTCCCGTAAGCGGAAAACAAAAACATCGCCCGCGAGCGGGCTCCTGCACAGATCGCTATGTGACGTCGCGATCCGTTCAGCCGCCGCCGAACACCTTCTTCAACAGGTCGGTGCTGCGGGCGGCGGGATTGTCGCGAATGGATTTTTCCTGCTCGCCGATGGTGGTGAACAGGCCATCGATGGTCTTTTCGGTCACGTAGTCATCCAGGTCCAGCGGACTGTTGCTCTTGCTTCCGTGATGTCCACCCAACGCACCGAGCATCCCGCCCAGTGCGCCGCCACCGACACCACCGGTGCTGGCGGTGAGCGCCTTGTACTTTTCGGTGGCGCCGACGCTGTTGGTGGCCTTGTCCACGATCGGCCTGATGCGTGCCGTGAGCGCCGGACCGGCCACGCGGCGGAAGTAGTCGGTGGCCGCGTGATCGCCGCCACCGAGAATCCCGCGCGCATCGCTCAAGGTCATCTTGCGAATCGCATCGCCGAAGATGTCTGCCACTTGCGGCACGGCTTTTTCCGCGGCGCGATTGAGGCTCAACTCGAACGCATCCACCTTGGCACCCATGCCCATCTTGCGCGCCAGGCTGGCAACTTGCTCCAGCTTGCCGGGCAGCGGAATACGTACTTTCGGGTTGTTCCAGAAGCCGTTGTTGCGACCCAGGCTGTTGATCGCGTTGGTGGTGCCTTTCGCCAAAGCCTCCTTGAGACCGGCGGCGATGTCGCTGGTGGGCAGATTGGCGCCAGCCTGCGAATTGTCGGAGAGATGAGTCGCCTGTTTGGCCCTGTTGAGCAGGTCCTTGAACTGGGTACCCGAGGCAGCCACCGGCAAGGTGACGGCAGCGAGCAAAATCAGGCACGGAAGGTGACGCGGACGGATGCGCATGACGCGGGCTCCTGCAGGTCAAGGTGGACCCAGTGTATGCCGTGATCCGCCCTGCCGGCACCATTCCGGCGCCACCGGCATTCGACCAATGGCTAACGCTCTTGCCATTGACCCCCTGCCACGCGGAGGGGGACTCTTGCGGGGAGTTCCCGGGGAGATCCCTCATGCACAGTGCAACAGTCAAAACCAGTCCGGCGGGGAAGATCCTCTGGGCTGCCATCGCCATCGTCGGTGCGTTCTGCCTCGGCGTGGTCGCGCTGCGTCGCGGCGAGCCGATCAACGCCATCTGGCTGGTCGCCGCCGCCATCGCGGTGTTCGTGATCGGCTACCGCTTCTACGGCAAGTTCGTCGAATACTCCGTCCTGAAGATGGACCCCACCCGCGCACCACCCTCGGTGTTGCGCAACGACGGCCTGGACTACGTGCCCACCGACAAGTGGGTGGTGTTCGGCCACCACTTCGCCGCCATCGCGGGCGCCGGTCCACTGGTCGGCCCGGTACTGGCCGCGCAGATGGGTTATCTGCCCGGCACGCTGTGGATCCTGTTCGGCGTGGTGTTTGCCGGTGCGGTGCAGGACTTCATGATCCTCGGCCTGTCGCTGCGTCGCGACGGCCGCTCGCTGGGCCACATGCTGCGCGAGGAACTGGGGCCAGCCCCCGGCATCGTCGCGATGATCGGCGTGCTGGTGCTGATGATGATCGTGCTGGCGGTGCTGGCGCTGGTCGTGGTGAAAGCACTCACGCACAGCCCGTGGGGCACCTTCACCGTGGCCGCGACGATTCCGATCGCGTTCCTGATGGGCGCCTACCTGCGCTGGGTGCGGCCGGGCCGCATTCTCGAAGTGTCGATCGTCGGCCTGGTGCTGTTGCTGCTGTCGATCTGGGGCGGCAAGTACATCGCCGACTCGGCCACGCTGGCACCGATCTTCGACATGGACGCGAAGTCGCTGGCCTGGTGGCTGATCGGTTACGGTTTCATCGCCTCGGTGTTGCCGGTATGGCTGCTGCTGGCGCCGCGCGATTACCTGTCCACCTTCCTGAAGATCGGCACCATCGCGCTGCTGGCGCTGGCGATCTTCCTCGCCGCGCCGATGCTGCGCTTGCCGGCGGTGACCCAGTTCATCGACGGCAGCGGCCCGGTGTTCAAGGGCAACCTGTTCCCGTTCCTGTTCATCACCATCGCCTGCGGCGCGGTGTCGGGCTGGCATTCGATCATCGCCTCGGGCACCACGCCCAAGCTGCTGGCGAATGAAGGCCAGGCGCGCATGGTGGGTTACGGCGGCATGCTGTGCGAAGCCTTCGTGGCGATCATGGCACTGGTCGCCGCCGCCTCGCTGCACCCGGGCGTGTACTTCGCGATGAACTCGCCCAGCGCGATCATCGGCACCACCGTGGAACATGCCGCCGCCACGATCAGCCAGTGGGGCTTCGTGGTCACTCCGGCCGACCTGATCCAGACCGCCAAGGACGTGGGCGAGCACAGCATCTTGAGCCGCGCCGGCGGTGCGCCGACGCTGGCGGTGGGCATGGCCCAACTGCTGCACAACGTGATTCCCGGCGAAGGCATGATGGCGTTCTGGTACCACTACGCGATCCTGTTCGAAGCGCTGTTCATCCTCACCACGGTGGACGCCGGCACGCGCGTGGGCCGCTTCATGATCCAGGAGATCGCCGGCCTGGTGCACAAGCCGCTGCAGGAAACCAGCTCGCTGGCCGGCAACCTGCTGGCCACCGCCATCTGCGTGGCGTTGTGGGGCTACTTCCTGTACCAGGGCGCGGTCGATCCGCTGGGCGGCATCAACACGCTGTGGCCGCTGTTCGGCATCGCCAACCAGATGCTGGCCGCGATTGCGCTGATGCTGGCCACCGTGGTGGTGGTGAAACTCAAGCGTGAGCGCTTCGCATGGGTGCCGGGCATCCCGGCGATCTGGCTGATCGTGTGCACGCTAGCCGCCGGCTGGGAAAAACTCAGCGGCCCGATCAGCTTCACCGCCGCCGCCAACAAGTACTCGGCCGCGCTGCAGAACGGCCAGTTGCTGGCCCCGGCCAAGACCCCGGCCGCGATGCAGCAGATCGTCACCAACAACTACGTGGACATGGCGCTGACCGGCCTGTTCATGGCCCTGATCGTGGCGATGGTGCTGTTCAGCCTGCGGGCGCTGGTCAAGGCCTGGCAGACCAACCACCCGACCGCCCACGAGGAACCCTACGTGGCGCTGGACAGCGTGGCGGCTACCATGGGCGCGAGCCACTGAGGACGACGCGATGAACGCGAGCTTCCAGTCCGTGCGCAAGTGGGCGGTGCAAACCGCCCGCCTGTGCTGCGGCGTACCCGACTACGACGTCTACGTGAAGCACCTGCGCGAGCATCATCCCGAGCGCACGGTGCCTACCTACGCGGAGTTCTTTCGCGAGCGGCAGGAGGCGCGATACAAGGGGGGCGGCGGACGCTGCTGCTGAACCCGTGTTGACCCGAGGCCACGCCGACACGCTCGGCGTGGCCTTTGATTTTTGCCGAGCCGGTCCGCGCCGCCCTCCGCCCCTGCCATTGCGCACTGGCCATTCATCCACCAGCGCGGACAATGGAAACTTCGATCCACGTCACTCCGATTCCGCATGTCCGAGTTCGAAACCACTGCCACTGCCCGTTCCATCACGCAGACGGCACCCGCCTCGCCACACCGCGCCGGCCTGCGCGTCATCGCCTTCTACGAGATCATCAAGACGCTCTGCCTGTTGCTGGTGGCTGCGGCGGCATTCCATCTTGATCACGCGGAAAACTTCGAGCATATGGTGCACTGGCTGGAACACCTGCCGCTGACCGACAGCAGTGGCCTGCGCTGGAAGCTGGTGTCGACGCTGGTGGATTTCGGACCGAGCAAGTTCGTGGCGGTGGGTCTGGTGACGCTGGGCTATGCCGTGCTGTTCGGCATCGAAGGCGTAGGCCTGCTGATGGGCAAGTACTGGGCGGAATGGTTCACCGTGATCGCCACCGCCTCGCTGATTCCGCTGGAACTGTACGAAACCTTGCACCGCTTCGGCTGGCTCAAGCTGGCCGCACTGGTCGGCAACGTGGCGATCGTGGTGTACCTGGTGCGCGTGGCCATGCAGACCCGGGCGATGCGCCGCATGCAATGAGCCCGATGCGATGAACCGAGTGCAATGAACCGGGTGCGGTGACTTGCAGCACTGATCCGGTTCGCCCAGCCGTTCTAGGCTGGCTCCCGGGATCTTGGGAGCGGGACATGGACACCATCGACACTCGCCGGCGCAAGGTCGTCGGCATGCTTGCGACCACCCTGGTTGCCGGAAGCGGCGGACTGGCGCCCTTCAAGTCGCTGGCGAAACCGGTGACGCATAGCTGGCCGCTGTGGTCGATCCGGCGCGGCGGCCGGAACATCTATCTCACGGCCGAAACACCGCCGCAGCCCGCCGACTGGCGCGACTCGCGCATCGAGCGGCTTCTCTCGCATTGCTCGGCCCTGTGGACCGAGACCAACAACGTCTACAAGCAGCCGCAGGGCACGCTCATCCAGCGCTACGGCATCGATCCCAAGCACCCCCTCGACGACTGGCTCAATGCGCGCGACAAGGCGCGGCTGGTCGAGGCCGCCCGCTACTGCAAGATGAGCCTCGGCGACCTGGCGCCGTACAGACCGTGGCTCGTCGGTTCGCTGCTCCAGGAGCAGTACTACCGTAGCGCCGGATGGAAAGGAAAATCCGCGCGCGAGGTGCTGGCTGGACAGGCCACGCAGGCAGGCATGCCCTGGCATTGCGAGTTCGAGACCAAGGACGAGGTACTGGCCTGGTTCGGCGCGCTGACGCCGTTGCAGGACGTTCAGTTCCTGCGCTACGCACTCGACGAAGTGCTCGCCGGGCCGGCGGCCGATGCGCGCATCTTCAAGGCCTGGGCGGCAGGCCAGCGTGAGTTGGCGGCTGCAGAAGTAGCACGCTACAACCATGCCTATCCGGAACTGGCGCAACGGCTCACGTTCGCGCGCAACCAAGCCTGGCTGCTCCGGTTCGAGAACATGCTCGACGCCAAGGGCACGCCGCTGGTCGTCGTCGGCCTTTACCACATGGTCGGGCCATCCGGCATTCTCGCCAGCGCCAGCCGCCAAGGCTGGACGGTGGATGCGATCTAGGCTGGCAAGGCACGACCCGGGTGGGAATGGCGGCAAGACGCAGGTGCGCGCCAGAAAGGTGCCGGCTCCGGCCTGCCATCACACCTCGTGATGCACTGCCTCGGCCGGTAGTGCCGTCACCGTCTTGCGACGCGGCGCCAGCTCCACCAGGTACATCGCCGCCAGCACCAGGCCACCGCCCACCAGCATCCGCCAACCGAGTACATCCGTGCCGAAGGCCACCGCGAACGCGGCGGCGAAGACCGGTTCGGTAGTCATCACGATCGCCGCACGCGTGGCCGGCAGATGCGACTGGGCCCAAGTCTGCAACAGCATCGCGCCGGCGCCGGCGATCAGCGCCATGTACAACACGGCAAGCCACGCAGCGGAATCCGGCGGCAGCATCGGACCACCATGCGGCACCGTGGCCAATCCGCAGACCAGCGCAATCGCCACCATCTGCATGGCCGACAAACCGAACGCGTCGTCCGAACGTGCCCAGCGGCCAAGCACCACGATGTGCAGCGCGTACATCACCGCCGAGGCCAGGGTCAGCCACACGCCCGCGCCGACCGAGAAACCGTGCAGCGACAGCAACCCCAGCCCCAGCGTGGCCAGCAGCGTTGCGCCCCACACCCGCGCCCGCACGTGCTGGCGGAACAGCAGCGCGGCAAGGATCGGCGTGAACACCACGTACATGCCGGTGGTGAATCCACTGACGCTGGGGGAGATCAGTGCCAGGCCCCAGGTCTGCAGCAGTTGCCCCACACCGTAGATCGCACCGAGCACCAGACCGCGCATGATGCCGACCCGCCCCAGCCGCCAGACATGCCGGGGAAACAGTGCCAGCATCGCCACCGCCGCCACCGCGAAACGCACGGCGAGGAAATCCGCCACCGGCATCCGCGCGATCACATCCTTGATCATGACGAAGGTCGACCCCCACACGGCCGTCATCAGCAGCAGGCCGAGAGTGGCGAGGGTGGCGAGACGCGAGGTACTCATGGCGCAGGGTCAAAAGTGAGTGAAGAGGAGTGAGAAGTGAGAGAGAGCAAGGCATCGCCCGCTGCGGGGTTCTGGCTTTCTCTCACTTCTCACTCCTCATTTCTCACTCCTCGCCTTAAGCGTTTGCCCGGGAATCTGCAGCGCGAAGTGCGTCCAGATGCCCAGCCATACCGCCGCCGCGACGAACGGATTGCGCGCAGCCGGATCGAACTTGCGGAACCAGCGCCACATGCCGCGATGCTTGTAGCGGCTGACGAACACCGGTCGGTGTCGGCTGGAGCCGCCCTTGCCGTGCAGCACGCGCACGTCGCCGGCCAGCAGCACGCGCCGCCCCGTGTCACGCACGCGGCGGCACAGGTCCAGGTCTTCGCAGTGCAGGAAGTAGCCTTCGTCGAAACCGTCGATGCGCTCGAACAACGTGCGCCGCATCAGCATCAGCGCACCGGAGACCGCTTCGGCCTCGACCACGCGGTCCGGTATCGCGCCCTTGATGTTGACGCCCTCGCCAGGCGTGCCCAACAGATCGACCAGCGCGCGACGCAGCAGCGGATCGCGCCGGTACGAAGCCGGATCGGGCACGCCTTGCGCATCACAGACCACCGCGCCGACCAGCCCCGTCTTCGGGTCATCGTCCAGCACGTCGAGCAGGCGTTGAAGGCTGGCCTGATCGAGCATGCAATCGGGATTGAGCACCAGCAGCACCTCTCCACGCGCCTGCGCGGCCGCACGATTCACCGCGGGCCCGAAGCCGAGGTTGGCGCGGTTGTAGAGCAGTTTCAGGCGCGGCTCGTGCTCCTGCGCGCGAGCGATTGCCTGCGGCACGCCATCGGCCGAGGCGTTGTCGATCAGGATCAGCTCCAGCGGCACCTGGCAGGCCAGCACGTGGCCCACGCAATCGCGCAGGGTCTCGCCACTGTCGGCGGACACCACGATGACGCTGAGCGGCAAATTGACCGATCCGGGGGAAGAAGCGGGGCTGTTCACTGCGCAAGTATGCGGTAGATGCCGGCGCCGGAGAATGCCGGGGCAAGAAAATCGCCTGCGGCATGGCGGCGGGAAGCCCCTCTCCCGTCGGGAGAGGGGGTTGGGGTGAGGGTACGGGCGAAGCGAAGCATCACGCTTCGCCTGTACCTTCACCCGGCTGCCGCCACTCTCTCCCGATGGGAGAGGGATGCACTCGGCAAACACCTCCCGCAACCAGACATCAAGGCTCCAGGTCGTCATGCCCCAGCACGTGTGCCAGGCCAAGCGGGGCGTCATCCTTGCCACGATTCAGCCATGGCTGGCCGGCATGCCAGCCGCACAGCTGCCAGCCACGCAGGCGGTGCAGCCTGTTGCGCTGGCGGTCCAGCAGCACGGTGCCGCGTCCGGCCATCAACGGCATCGCCAGCCAGCGGCCATCGGCGCTGAAACAGCAGCGTGGCTCGACGCCGTCGACACGACGATCGTCGGCCAGCGTCAACACGCGGCCGCTGGCGTGCAGCGTGCCGCCACGGGGGTCGGCAACCCCCTCGCCCACATCCAGCCAGGTCGGCGGCTGCAATTCGATAATGGCCACCGCCGGGCCGATCGGCGCCATCGCCAGCTCGCTCCACTCGGCCGATGACATCGGCGACGGCTGGCGCGGCCGGTCGCGATCCAGCCAGTTGTCCAGCAACACCAGCAGCGAAAAACCGGCCAGCGCGGCCGACATGGTCAACACCCATGCGCGGGGACCACCGCCCAGCACCAGCAGCACCGACAGCAACCAGCCCGGCACGCCCCAGTGCAGCCCCCGGCGCAGCATGCCGGTGTATTCGGCCAGCCGCGCCACCTGCGACAGCAGGGCGGCGGCCAGCGCCAGCAGCAACGGCAATCCCAGCCACCATGGCAGCGACGCCAGCAACAGCAGCCAGGCGACGGTCAGCGCCAACGCCGACCATCGCGGTGGCAACGAAGGTCGGCTCAGCCGCACCACGTCCGCGCGTTGCGGAACATGCGCATCCAGGGCGAATCCTCGCCCCAGGACTCCGGATGCCAGCTCAACTGCACGGTGCGGAACACGCGTTCCGGATGCGGCATCAGAATCGTCACGCGGCCACCCGCAGCGGTGAAGCCGGCCAGGCCGCCCGGCGAGCCGTTCGGATTCAGCGGGAAGTTCTCGGTCGGCTTGCCGCGGTTGTCGACGAAGCGCACCGCACCACCCGATTTCGACGGACTGCACGCATGCGGGAAACTCACCCGTCCCTCGCCGTGCGCCACCGCTACCGGAATGCGCGAACCGGCCATGCCCTTGAAGAACAGGCTGGGCGAATCGAGCACTTCCAGCGTGGCCACGCGCGCCTCGTACTGTTCCGAGGCATTGCGCAGGAACTTCGGCCAGTGCTGCGCGCCGGGAATGATGTCCTTCAGCTGGCTGAGCATCTGGCAACCGTTGCACACGCCCAGCGCGAATTTCGTCTCGTCGGCGAAAAACGCGGTGAACTGCGCGCACAACATGTCGTTGTAGAGGATCGAGGTGGCCCAGCCGCGTCCAGCGCCCAGCACGTCGCCGTAGGAGAAGCCGCCGCAAGCCGCGATACCACGGAAATCGGCCAGCTTCACCCGGCCGCTGGCGAGGTCGGACATGTGCACGTCCACCGCGTCGAAACCGGCGCGGGTGAACGCCGCCGCCATTTCCACCTGGCCGTTGACGCCCTGCTCGCGCAGGATCGCCACGCGCGGCCGCTCGCCCTTGGCGATGAGTGGCGCGGCGATGTCCTCGGCCGGGTCGAAGGTGAGCTTCGGGCTGATGCCCGGATCGGCGTCGTCGATGCGCCACTCCAGCTCGGCATCGGCACTGAGCGGGTTGTCACGCAGGCGCTGCATGGCGTGGCTGGTTTCGTTCCAGGCGCCGAACAGCGTGGTCCATTGCCACTTGAACACCGCTTCGCTGCCCAGGAAGAACTTGATGCCGAGCTTTTCCTTCGGCCGTCCGATGCGATGGCTCATGCCGGCCAGGCTGTATTTGACCAGCAAGGCCTCGAACGTCTCACGATTGGCCGTGGCCACCTGCAGCACCGCGCCCAGCTCTTCGTTGAACAGCGCGCGCAAGGTCGCCTCGGCCCAGCCGTCCAGATGGATTTCCAGGCCGCAATGCCCGGCAAAGGCCATCTCCAGCAAGGTGACGATGGCGCCGCCGTCGGAGCGGTCGTGATAGGCCAGCAACAGGCCGGCGCGGTTGGCTTCCTGCACCAGATCGAACAAGGCCTTCAGGCGCTTGGCGTCATCGAGATCCGGCGGCACGCCGCCCTTGCGGTTGAACACCTGCGCCAGCGCCGAGCCGCCCAGGCGATCACGCCCGGCGCCCAGGTCGACCAGCCACAGGTCGGAATCGCCGCGATCCAGCTGCAATTGCGGGGTCAGCGTGCGACGCACGTCGTCGACGCGAACGAAACCGGTGATCGCCAGTGACACCGGCGACACGGTGCGCTGCGGCGTCTCGCCGTCGGTCCACACCGTCTGCATCGACAGCGAATCCTTGCCCACCGGAATCGAGATATCCAGTGCCGGGCACAGTTCCATGCCCACCGCCTTGACCGCGTCGAACAACGCGGCATCCTCGCCCGGGTGGTTCACCGCGGCCATCCAGTTGGCGGACAGGCGGACCTCGCTCAGGTCGGCAATGGAAGCGGCGGCCAGGTTGGTGATCGCCTCGCCCACGGCCAGTCGCGCCGCGTCGGCACTGCTGAGCAGGGCCACCGGTGCGCGCTCGGCCATCGCCATCGCCTCGCCGGCATAGCCGTCGAAATCGGTCATGGTCACCGCGCAATCGGCCACCGGCACCTGCCACGGGCCGACCATCGGATCGCGGTGATTGAGGCCGCCCACGGTGCGATCGCCGATGGTGATGAGAAAGTTCTTGCTGCCCACGGTGGGCAGGCGCAACACGCGCAGCAACGCCTCGTCCATGCCGATGCCGGACAAGTCGGGAATCAGGTCCACGCGCGGCTTGATGTGCGTGGCGTCGCGGTGCATGCGCGGCGGCTTGCCGAACAGCACGTCCATCGGCAGATCGATCACCGTCAGCCCGCGGCGCGGATCGGTCAGCTTCAGCACGCGCTCGGCGGTGGCCGTGCCGACCACGGCGTACGGGCAGCGCTCGCGTTGGCAATACGCCTCGAATTCGGCCAGGTCGGGCTGCGCGATGCCCAATACATAGCGTTCCTGCGACTCGTTGCTCCACACCTGCATCGGCGACAGCGAGGGGTCGTCGCACGGCACTTTCGACAGGTCGATGTCACCGCCCACGCCGGCATCGTTGAGCAGCTCGGGAATCGCGTTGGACAAACCGCCCGCACCCACGTCGTGGATGCTGACGATGGGGTTGTGCTCGCCGCGCGCCCAGCAGGCGTCGATCACCTGCTGGCAGCGACGCTCCATCTCGGCGTTGTCGCGCTGCACCGAGGCGAAATCCAGTTCGGCGCTGGACGCACCACCCGCCACCGACGAAGCCGCGCCGCCGCCCAGGCCGATCAGCATGGCCGGGCCGCCCAGCACGATCACCGCGTGGTCCGGTTCCAGCATGCGCTTTTGCACGTGGTCGTGGCGGATGTTGGCAAGTCCGCCGGCCAGCATGATCGGCTTGTCGTAGCCGCGACGCACGCCGGTCTCGCCGGTTTCCATCTCGAAGCTGCGGAAGTAGCCGCCCAGGCACGGGCGGCCGAATTCGTTGTTGAACGCGGCGGCGCCCAGCGGGCCATCGCGCATGATCTCGAACGCGCTGGCCATGCGCGGCGGCAGTGGGCGCTCCACTTCCCACGGCTGCGGATGACCGGGAATGCGCAGGTCCGACACCGAGAAACCGGTAAGCCCGGCCTTCGGCTTGGCGCCGCGGCCGGTGGCGCCTTCGTCGCGAATTTCGCCGCCGGCACCGGTGGCCGCACCGGGCCACGGCGCGATGGCGGTGGGATGGTTGTGCGTTTCCACCTTGATCGCGAAATCGATCGGTTCCTGGTGCGCACGCCACACGCCATCGGCGTCGGCGAAGAAGCGCTGGCCTTCGCTGCCGGCGATCACCGCCGCGTTGTCGTGGTAGGCGGACAGCGTGTGCGCAGGCGCGTGCTGATGCGTGTTCTTGATCATCGCGAACAGGCTCTTGTCCTGTTCCTCACCATCCAGCGTCCAACTGGCGTTGAACACCTTGTGGCGGCAATGCTCGGAGTTGGCCTGCGCGAACATGAAGAGTTCAGCATCGGTGGGATCGCGGCCCAGCTCGGCATAGCACTTGGCGAGGTAGTCGATCTCGTCCTCGGCCAGCGCCAGGCCCAGTTCGGCATTGGCCTTCGCCAGTGCCGCGCGGGCATCGCCGCCCAGCGTCACGTGCACCAGGTCACCCGGCGTACCAGCCAGGAACAGGCCCTGCGCCTGGTCCAGCGAGGTGAGCACCGATTGCGTCATCGCATCGTGCAGCACCGCCAGCACCGCCGCATGCGCGGGGTCATCGGCTTCCGGCAGGCCGACCACCTGCCAGGCAATGCCGCGTTCCACCCGGCGCACGTCGAAGCCGGCACCATGCAGGATGTCGGTGGCCTTGCTCGACCACGGCGAGATCGTGCCCAGTCGCGGCCCTACCCACAGCGTGGCCGGCGCGGGCGCCGCATCCTTCGCCTCCAGCACGGCCAGCAGGCGCTGGCGCGCCTCGCCTGCCGGTGCGGCGTCAGCATCGATGAAATAGACAAACCACGAGGCCTGCACGCAGGCGCCACGATGCAAGGCATCGAGACGTGCATTCAGGCGATCGAGACGGAACGGCGAGAGGGCGTTCTGCCCGTCGAGTGCGATCATGCGGGGAACGGCGCTATGCAAGTGGAAACCGCCATTCTACCTGATGCTGCAATACGGCATAACCTGCCGCCCCAGACCGCGCGGTTGAGCCCCTCGCCCATCGGGAGAGGGGTCGGGGTAAGGGTTCGGCAACGCTGTAACGCCACGCTCCGCCCGTACCCTCTTCCGCCTGCGGCCCCCTCTCTCGACGGGAGAGGGACAACAGCAGAAGCGTCAGCCCTCGCTGTGCTTGCGCACGGCCTGCAGCATCTGTTCCGGGGTGAGATAGCCGCCGATCATGGTGCCGTCTTCGGCCACGATGGTCGGGGTGCCGGTGACGCCCAGCTTCACGCCCAGGTCGAATTGCGATTTCACCGGGTTGTCGCAGGTGGCCGGCTTGGGCGCATGTCCTTCCATCGCCGCCGACAGCGCATCCTTGCGGTCGCTCGGGCACCACACCGAGACCATCTCGGTATAGGTCTGCGTGGGTCGGCCGCTGGTGCTGGTCACGCCTTCGCGCGGCCATGCCAGGTAGTCCACCGCGATGCCTTCCTTGTTGAACTCGGCGATGTGCTTGTGCAGCGCCCGGCAGAACCCGCAATTGACGTCGGTAAACACGGTGACGGTGTATTTCGGATGCGGCGGCGCGAACACGATGCGCTGGGCGGCCGGCACCTTGGCCAGTTCCGACTTGCGGAACTGCGCCCATGCGACATCGCCCAGGCTCTTGTGCTTGGCCAGGTCGACCAGGTCGCCATGCAGCATGTATTTGCCATCGGCGCTGACGTAGACCAGCTGGCCGGCGGCGATCACCTGGTAGAAGCCGGGCATCGGCGCCGGCTCGACCACATCCACCTTCAGCCCGGGCGCGAATTTCTCGAGTGCCTGGCGCACCTCGGCCGGCGCGTTCGCGGCATTCGCGGGGGTCGCGGCCGTGCTCGCTACGGTGGAAGCCGCGTCGGAGTTACCGGCCGCACAGGCGCTGAGCGCGAATCCGCCGACGCAAATCGCCAGCAAGCATTTCTTCAACATCGTTACACCTCGAAGGCCGTCGGGGATGCCGGCATGCCGGCCGATTCTCGCACAGCAGCGGGTGCGGGGCGCGGACGTGCTCGTCATTGCGACATCACATCCCGGCACGACGCCGTCAACCGCGTGGATGATGCTGGGCATGCAGACGCTTGAGACCCTCCCGCGCCACCAGCGTGTAGATCTGCGTGGTGCTGAGCGAACTGTGGCCCAGCAGCATCTGCAAGGCGCGCAGGTCGGCGCCGTGGTTGAGCAGATGGGTGGCGAAGGAGTGCCTGAGTACGTGCGGCGAGATGCGTTTGGGCTGGATGCCGACCTTGAGCGCATGGCGCTTCACCAGCGTCCAGAACATCTGCCGCGTCATGCCGGCGCCGCGATTGCTGAGGAACAGCGCCACCGGCTGGCGCCCCTTCGCCAGCGCGGGGCGGGCGTCGGCGAGATAGGCTTCGATGCGTTCCAGCGCCATCTCGCCTACCGGCACCAGTCGGTCCTTGCCGCCCTTGCCGGTGATGCGCAGCACGCCCTGACGGGCGTTGAGCGCGGCCAGCGGCAATTCCACCAATTCGGATACCCGCAGACCCGAGGCGTACATCAGCTCCAGCATCGCGCGATCACGCAAGCCGAGCGTGCTGCTGACATCGGGCGCATCGAGCAGGCTTTCGATCTCGCGCTCGGCCAGCGCCTTGGGCAGGCTGCGCGGCATTCTCGGGCGCTCGATCAGCAACGTGGGATCGTCGAAACCCGGTTCGTCGCGCACGCGGAACGCGTAATAACGCCGGAACGCCGATTGCCGCCGCGCCATCGTACGCACCGCCACAGGGCGATGACCCTGGAACGCGGAAAGATCCTCGCGGCGCGCCGTGCCCAGATTGCGCCCGCGCGCCGCCAGCCAACCGGCCAGCGCCTCCAGGTCACGGCGATAGGCATCCAGTGTGCGGTCGGCCAAGCCGTCTTCCGACCAGATGCGTTCGAGGAATGCGGCGATGCTGGCGGCATCCGCGGCGGAGGGGGTAGCGGCATTCGTGTCCTGCATCTGCATGATGCTTACCGCGGTGTGCACCCGACGCAAGCAAAATCACGCAACGCAGAGCCCACGCTCCTAACCACCCGGTCCGAACCGGCGCTGGCGAACCACCCGAAACCCATGCGCTGGATGCGCTCTTTATCGCGGTAAAATGAGCCACTCATACAGGTATATTCATCAACAGGATGACCATGCCCACCGCGAACGACAACCCGCTCGGCACGTACCTGAAGGACCGCCGCAGCAAGCTCGATGCGGCGGCCCTCGGCTACCCGTCGGAGCGTCGGCGCACGCCGGGACTGCGGCGCGAGGAGGTGGCCCAGCGCGCGCATATCAGCGCCACCTGGTACACGTGGCTGGAACAGGGCCGTGGCGGCGCGCCTTCGGCCGAGGTGCTCGAGCGCATCGCGAGCGCATTGATGCTGACGGATATCGAACGCGAGCACCTGTTCCTGCTCGGCCTGGGCCGGCCGCCCGAGGTCCGTTACCGGGCCGGCGAGGGCGTGACGCCACGACTGCAGCACGTCCTCGACGCGCTGCCCTACAGCCCGGCGCTGGTGAAAACGACCACCTGGGACGTGGTCGCCTGGAACCGCGCCGCGACCCTCTTGCTGACCGACTACAGCGCACTGGCGCCGAAACAGCGCAACGTCCTGCGCATGATCTTCTGTGATCCCCGCGTTCGCGCCGCCCAGTTCGACTGGGACAGCGTCGCCCGCTTCGTGGTGGCCACCTTCCGCGCGGACACGGCTCGCGCCGGCGCCACCGGGGAAGTGGGTGCGCTGGTGGACGAACTGTGCCGGTCGAGCCCCGAATTCGAAGCCCTGTGGCGCGCTCACGACGTGAGTGCCCATGGCAATGGCATCAAGCGCCTGCATCATCCGGCCATCGGCGCGATCGCGTACGAGTATTCGTCCTTTGCCGTCGACGGGCGGCCCGACCTCGGCCTGGTGATCTACAATCCGGCGACCGCGGCCGACGCGCAGCGGATACGCTCGATACTCGATGCAACGTCCGACACGTCCACTGGTCGGACCTGGTCCGGTCACGCGCCGCCCGACATCGACACACCGCCAGGAACGCCATCCGCCCGATGACCATTCACGCCGCAACGCCCTGCCCGCTGTGGCGTCGACTGATCGCGCTGGTCTACGACCTGCTGATCGTGGTGGCGCTGGTGATGGTGGTGGGCCTGCTCAGCCAGTTGGCCACGCACGGACAACTGATCACCACCGACACGCAGACGCACATCGCCTGGTGGTACCAGCCGTTGCAGGGGCTGGTGGTCGCCGCCTATTTTCTCGCGTCATGGCGGCGCGGCGGGCAAACGGTGGGCATGCGTCCATGGCGCATCCGTGTGCTGGCCGCCGACGGCTCGGGGGTGACATGGCGACAGGCGGTGCTGCGCCTGATCGTGGCCGCATTGCCGCTGCTGGGACTGGGACTGGCGCCGTGGCTGGGACAAGCGAGCGCACTGTGGGTGATCGGCATCGCCTGGGCCGCGTGGTTCGGCATCGGCCTGTTCGATCCGCAGCGGCGCGCGTTGCATGACATCGCCGCCGGCACCTTCGTCGCCCGGTAGCCCGACGCCCGCGGACATGTGGCGGTGCAACAAATTCACCCGCCACGCGCTAGAATCCGCATTTTGGTCTTCCGGGGGCATCCCCATGCTCTATCAGATCCATGAATGGCAGCGCGCCTTCCTTGGCCCGCTCAGCCATTTCGCCGAAGCCAGCGCACGCATGCTCAACGAACCGGGCAATCCGATGTCGCAATGGCCCGGCACGCAGCGCATGGCGGCCGGCTACGAGTTGATCCACCGCCTTGGCAAGGATTACGAAAAGCCGGCTTTCGACATCCACAGCGTCGAAGCCCACGGCCACGAGATCGCGGTGATCGAACGCGTGGCGCTGGATACGCCGTTCTGCCAGTTGAAGCGTTTCAAGCGCTTCAGCGACGATCCGGCCACCATCGAGGCGATGAAAAACGAGCCGGTGGTACTGGTGGTGGCGCCGTTGTCCGGCCATCACGCCACGCTGTTGCGCGACACCGTGCGCACGCTGCTGCGCGAACACAAGGTTTACGTCACCGACTGGGTCGACGCACGCATGGTGCCCACCGACGCCGGCCCGTTCGGGCTGGATGACTACGTGGCGCTGATCGAGCAATGCATCCGCCACATCGGCGCCGACCATTTGCACGTGATCTCGGTCTGCCAGCCCACCGTGCCGGTGCTTGCGGCGGTGTCGCTGATGGCCGCGCGCGGCGAAGCCACCCCGCGCAGCCTGACCATGATGGGCGGCCCGATCGATCCGCGACGCAGCCCCACCAGCGTCAACAATCTGGCCACCACGCAGCCGTTGTCGTGGTTCAAGGGCAACGTGATCCACACCGTGCCGGCCAACTATCCCGGCCATGGCCGCGAGGTGTATCCGGGCTTCCTGCAACACGCCGGCTTCATCGCGATGAACCCCAGCCGCCACCTGCAATCGCACTGGGACTTCTACCAGAACCTGCTGCGCGGCGACCTGGAAGACGCCCAGTCGCACCGCAAGTTCTACGACGAATACAACGCCGTGCTGGACATGCCGGCGGAGTTCTACCTCGACACCATCGCCACCGTGTTCCAGCAATTCCTGCTGCCCCGCGGCCTGTGGGACGTGGCCGGTGAACGCGTGAACCCCGCCGCGATCAAGCACAGCGCCCTGCTCACCGTGGAAGGTGAACTGGACGACATCGCCGGCCTCGGCCAGACCCAGGCCGCGCACGACCTGTGCAGCGGCATCCCGGCGAAGCGGCGCGCGCACAAGGTGATCGAGGGTGCCGGTCATTACGGCATTTTCAGTGGGCGTCGCTGGCGCGAAGTGGTGTATCCGCAGGTACGGGATTTCATCCGCAAGTTCGATCAGGCGACCGGCTGACCCTCGCCGGCTTTCGGTAGGAGCGCACCCTGTGCGCGATGGCTTTTGGCTCGGATGGAGCGCCAGAGCCTTCGCGCACAGGGTGCGCTCCTACAAGAGTTTCGGGTGAATCTGCGCTCAACGCAGCGGATGCCGCTCCACTCCGCGCCGGGTGATCTTCACCGGCAGGATGAAACCCTTGGCGTCGAAGTACAGCCGATCGATGCAGACCACCCGATGGTTGGCCGCCGTCTCGCCCTTCGGCCGGCGGTGGTAAACGATGTACCAGTTGCCGTCCGGGGTGTGCAGCAGCGAATGGTGGCCGGCGCCGGTGGCGATCGCCGGGTCCTGCTGCAGGATCTTGCCGATGCGCTTGAACGGCCCCAGCGGCGAGTCGCCGATGGCGTACGCCACCGAGTAGTCCGGCCCGGTCCAGCCGCCTTCCGACCACATCAGGTAATACTTGCCGTCGCGGCGGAACATCAGCGGCCCTTCCACGTAGTGTTCGGGCGTGATCTCCTTGAACGTCTGGCCGTCGGGCAGCGGCTCGAAGCCGGTGAAGTCCGGTTTCAGGTGCGCGATGACGAGATGGCCCCAGCCGCCGTAGAGCAGGTAATAGCTGCCATCGTCGTCGCGGAACACGCCCGGGTCGATCGGCTGCGCGCCGTGGTGGAAGGCGCCGACCAGCGGCTTGCCCAGCAGGTCGCGGAACGGCCCCTGCGGCCGGTCGGCCACCGCCACGCCGATGCCGCCCACTTCGCTGTCACTGTGGATGTCGTTGGCGGCGAAAAACAGGTAGTACTTGCCGTCCTTGTGCACGATCGCCGGCGCCCACAGGGCCTTCTTCACCCACGCCACCGCGCGGGCGTCCAGCACGTGCGGATGCTTGGTCCAGTGCACCAGGTCGGGCGAGGAGAACGCATCGAAGAACAATTGCTTGTCGTAGTCCGCCGAGTAGGTGGGATAGATCCAGTACTGCTTGCCGAAGATCGCCGACTCGGGGTCCGCGTACCAGCCGTGCAGGATCGGGTTGCCGGAGAACTGTTTCGTTCCGGTGGCGACGGGCGTACCACTCCACGCCGCGGTCGCGACGATCCACAGGCCCCAGGCCAGGATCACGGAAAGCCGTCGGCCTGCCGCCAGGCGTGGGCGCTGCGCGCGCTGCTGCAATCGAATCATCACCACCTCTCTCAACGTGCGAAAAACCGTGCGAACGCCTCAAGCGTGCGCTGCACGCCGTCGTCGTCGATATCCAGGTGCGTCACCAGGCGCAAGGTCGGAAGGTAACCGATGCTGATGCGGACGCTCGCCGCCTGCAAATGGACGTCCAGATCACGCAGGCGATCAGCCGGCACATCGACGAAAGCCATGTTGGTGTGGTGACCCAGCAGGTGCACGCCCGGGATCTCGCGCAAGCCATCAGCCAGCCGTGCGGCGCGCGCATGGTCCTCGGCCAGACGTTCGACGTGATGATCCAGCGCATGCAAACCCGCCGCAGCGAGAATACCCGCCTGGCGCCAGCCGCCACCGGTCACCTTGCGCCAGCGCCGGGCCTTGTCGATCAGCGCCGCGGAACCCACCAGCACCGAACCCACCGGTGCGCCCAGCCCCTTGGACAGGCAGATCGATACGCTGTCGAAAAGCTGCGCGATCTCGCGTGCCGGCACGCCATCGGCCACTGCCGCGTTGAACAGGCGCGCGCCATCCAGATGCAAGGCCAGGCCGCGCTCGCGGGCAAAGTCATGCGCGGCCCGCAGGTAATCCCGCGGCAACACGCGACCGTGCCAGGTGTTTTCCAGCGCCAGCAATTTCGTGCGTGCAAAATGCGGATCGACCGGCTTGATCGCCGCCGCGATCTTCTCCAGCGGCAGCGTGCCATCCACGTCATGCGGAATCGGCTGCGGCTGGATCGAACCCAGCACCGCCGCGCCGCCGCCTTCGAACTTGTAGGTATGCGCATCGGCGCCGACCAGGTATTCGTCGCCGCGTTCGCAATGCGACATCAGCGCCAGCAGGTTGGACTGCGTGCCGCTGGGTACGAACAACCCCGCCTCGAAACCGAGATCACTGGCCAGTCGCTGCTGCAAGGCGTTGACGGTGGGGTCTTCACCGTAGACGTCGTCGCCCACTTCGGCCTCGACCATCGCCACGCGCATCGCGGGCGTGGGCCGGGTCACCGTGTCGCTGCGCAGATCCACCCATTCCACGGCACACCTCGTCGTATTCCGGAAAACGGTCAGATTGGAAGATGTGCGCTGCCACGGCAAGTGCGGGATGGCGCTGAATCAGCGCGACCGATGCCGACGTCCCATCAGGCCGACTCGATTTCGTGCCATGCCCACGGTGGCAGGATGGCGAACAGTCCGTCGCGCTGCGTACGACGGGCCAGCCGCAGCAAGGCGTCGTCACGACTGAGCAAGACCTGCGCACCGGCCATCGCGGCCAGCTCCAGGAATTTCTGGTCATCCGGATCGGCGCAGCGCGGCAAGCGCGCATCCACCGGTGTCGATGGCAGGCAGCGGACGCAGGCATCGAACGCGGCAGCAGCCTGCGCGCGTCGTTCCGGCGCGAGTGCCAGCCGCGGATACGCCAGCACGGCCAGCCATTCGGCGCGGCAATCGTCGCGCGTCACCGCCTCGACGCGGCCTTCGCGCAAGGCCGCCCGCAGGTCCGCGCAACGCGGATCGTCGAACACGAACAGGTCGAGGCAGACATTGGTGTCCAGCACAAGGCGCGGTCGCGCCGGCGGTTGCCGCTCAGACACGCTTGCGGAAATACAGCCATGCCAGCCCCGCCAGCAGGATCGCGGGCAAGACGTTGGCCACCCCCGGCGGCACGCCGTAGACGGTGCCGAAACTGACCATCGCCTTCTGCAGGAAATACCAGCCGATTGCCAGCAGCATGCCGATGAAGATGCGTTTGCCCAGACCACCCGAACGCAGCGTGCCAAACGCGAACGGCATCGCGCACAACACCAGCACCAGCACGTTGAATGGATACAGTGCGCGCGCCCAGAATGCGATGGCGTAAGGGCCGGGATTCTCGCCGTTGCTTTCCAGGTAACGCATGCTGCGATGCAGATCGCGCATCGGCAGGTACTGCGGCTGGATCAGCGACTGTTCGAGGATGCGCGGGTTGAGATGCGACGCCCACAGCACGCGCGCGGACTGGCTGCTGTGCGTGCCCTTGTCGTCCAGGGTGGTGGTGCGAACGTTGTTCAGTACCCACTGACCGCCCACGTGCTCGGCGGTCTTGGCCCAGTCGAAGCGGCTGAGCTGGCCATCCGGAGTCAGCGTGAACACGCGCACGTCGGCCAGTTGCACTTCGCTGTGGCCGTCCTCGTGCTTGAGCATGCTGGCGCGGGCATTGATGATGCGATCGCCGTCGCGCGCCCACAGCCCGCTGCCGTTGGTCAGGCCGAGGTTGCCGGACTTCATGCGCAACTGCATGGCCTGGGCTTGCTGGTCGCCCCACGGCCCCACCGTCTCGCCCATGACCACCACGGCCACCAGCAGCACAGCCACCACGCCGGCGGCCGAGGCGGCAATGCGCATGCGCGACATGCCCGCCGCGCGCAACGCGGTCAGCTCGCCGCTGGAAGCCAGCGCACCGAGGCCGAGCAGGCCGCCGATCAGCGCGGCATTCGGAAACATCTCGTACATGCGTCGCGGCACGGTGACCAGGATGTACACCGCCGCGTTGCTGACCGTATAACCGTTCTTGCCCACGTTGCCGAGCTGGCGCAGGAATTCGAACACTGCGTCAAAACCGGTCAGTACCAGCCATACCATGAGCATCGAGCCGAGCACGCTCAGGCTGACCAGCCAGTCGACGCGCTTGATGCGCCAAGCCTCCATCAGGCATTCCCCCCGCGCGGCTTACGCGCGGCGTATTGCCGTTGGAACAGCCATGCCCCGAGCACGAATACCAGTGCACTCACTACCCACAATGCGCCGGCATGGTGCCAGTGGCCCTTGACGATCTGGCCGCGGCACAGCGCCAGCACCAGGTAATAGGCATAGAACCCGAGCACCGCCAGCAGCATGCGACCGAAGCGCGGTTCGCGCGGACTTTGCCGCGCCATCGGCAGCGCCAGCATCACCAGCACCAGTGCCATCGCCGGGGCGATGGTGCGCCAGGCGAACTCGGCCCGCGCGTCGGCGTTGTCGACATGCGCCAGGGTGAAGGTATCCAGCGTATGTGCCGGATCGTCGCCATCATCCGA
Source organism: Rhodanobacter sp. FW021-MT20 (assembly GCF_041107475.1). Taxonomy (NCBI): domain Bacteria; kingdom Pseudomonadati; phylum Pseudomonadota; class Gammaproteobacteria; order Lysobacterales; family Rhodanobacteraceae; genus Rhodanobacter; species Rhodanobacter sp. FW021-MT20. The sequence continues at coordinate 405,115 of NZ_JBGBPX010000001.1, forward strand.
CTGCACATTGGTCAGCGAGGTGTCGTTGCGCTGGTACTGCATGCGGCGCCAGTTGTCGCCACCCAGCGGAATCTCGTACTGCCAGCCATCGTCCAGCGACAGGTAACGGTCCTCGCCGTTGCTGCCCTGGTACAGGTGGCCCTTGGTTCCCGTGATCAGCTTGACCTGCTGAACGCCGTCCTTGCCAGTGCGTTCGGTGGCGATGAAGGTGCGCCCGAGCTGGCTGCCATCGCGGCTCAAGGTATCGACCAGGATGATGCCACCCTTGCCGGGCAACTCGGTGAAGCGCCCCGCGTCGAGGCCGGCCGCGATCACCGAACGGTTCGCCGCCGCCACCACCTGGTTGGACTTGGCGGCAGCCCACGGCCCCAGCCATAGCGAGACCACGCCCACCACCAACGCGAGAATCAGCGCCAGCAGCGCCACCGGCCGCAACAACCCGCGCGGGCCCATGCCGGACGAGGCCAGCACGTGCATCTCGCTCTCGCGGTACATCCGACCCAGCGCCAGCAGGATGCCGATGAAGCCGGCCAGCAGCAGCAACGTGGACAGGCTGTCGAGCATGTTCAGCCCCAGCACCTGGAACATCACGCTGGCCGGGAAGCTGCCGTTGGCGACCTGCTTGAGCACCTGCGCGAAGGTGGTGCCGGACATGATCGCCAGCAACACGATGGCGGTCGCAGCCACGGTCTGGCCCAGCTCACGCAGGAAGTAGCGGTCGAGGATGCTCAGCATGCGATAGAATCAATGGCTTCACGCCGCGCCACGCGGCCGGCAAACCCCAAGTCTAGCCGGTTCCACCCCGCCGGCGCTCTGCAGGACATTTCCGATGACGCTTCAGTTCAGCCTTGCCTCCGCCGCCCCCGAAACCGTCGACAGCCCCTGCGTGGTGGTCGGTGTGTACGAGAACGGCCTGCTCACCAGCGCCGCCGCGCGCATCGATGGTGCCGCCGGCGGCGTGATCAAGCGGCAGGTGGAAAGCGGCGACATCAACGGCAAGGCCGGCAGCGTCACCGTGCTGTTCGCGCCCGAGGGCGTCAGCGCCAAGCGCGTGCTGGTGGTGGGCTTGGGTGCGCAGAAAAGCTTCGACGCCGCCCGCTTCCAGAAGGTGAACATCGAAGCCGCCCGCGCCCTGGGCAAGTTGCCGCTGGACAATGCCGCATCCTGGCTCACCGAGCTGGACGTGCCCGGCCACGATACCGCCTGGCGCGTGCGCACCGCTGCGCTGGCCGCCGACTACGCCGCCTACCGCTACACCGCCACCGTCAAGCCGCGCGATCAAGGCAAGCCGGCGCTGACCACGCTCGCCTTTGCCGCCGCTGACGACGCCCACGCCGGGCTCGACCAGGCCCGCGGCATCGCCGAAGGCGTGCGCTTCGCCCGCGAGCTGGCCAACCTGCCGCCGAATATCTGCACTCCCGCCTATATCGCCGAACAGGCGCAGGCCTTCGCCGATGCGCATGACAAGGTCAGCTGCCGCGTGCTCGATCACGTGGAAATGGAAAAGCTCGGCTTCGGCTCGCTGCTTGCGGTGGGTCGCGGCTCGGCCAACAAGCCGAAACTGATCGCGCTGGAATATCGCGGTGGCGCCGAGGGTGACAAGCCCTACGCCTTCGTCGGCAAGGGCATCACTTTCGACACCGGCGGTATCAGCCTGAAGCCCGGCCCCGGCATGGACGAAATGAAGTTCGACATGGGTGGCGCCGCCGGCGTGCTGGGTGGCTTCGTCTCTGCGGTGAAGATGGGCCTGCCACTCAACCTGGTCTGCGTGGTGCCCTCGGCCGAGAACATGCCCGACGGCGACAGCTATCGCCCCGGCGACGTGCTGACCAGCCTGTCCGGCCAGACCATCGAAGTGCTCAACACCGATGCCGAAGGGCGCCTGATCCTGTGCGATGCACTGACTTGGACCGCGCAGACGTTCCAGCCGGTCTCGATCATCGACGCCGCCACGCTGACCGGCGCCTGCGTGATCGCGCTGGGCAAGCATGCCAGCGGCCTGATGAGCAAGCACGACGACCTCGCCGCCGAACTGCTCGCCGCCGGCGAAACCACGCTGGACCGCGCCTGGCGCCTGCCGTTGTGGGACGACTACCAGGTGCAGCTGGAATCCGGCTTCGCCGACATGGCCAACATCGGCGGCAAGAGCGCCGGTGCGATCACCGCCGGCTGCTTCCTGTCGCGCTTCACCGACGGCCAGCGCTGGGCCCACCTGGACATCGCCGGCACCGCCTGGGACGAAGGCCGCAAGGGCGGCTCCACCGGCCGCCCGGTGGCGCTGCTGGCGCAGTGGCTGATCGATCGGAGCGAGAAGCGAGTGAAGAGAAGTTGAGGAGTGAGAGATGCGCGTTTGAGGCATCATCACGCTCACCGTTTTCTCTCACTTCTCTCTCCTCTCCACTCACTCCTGCCCTATGCGCGCCGACTTTTACCTGATCGACAAGCCGCGCTTTCGCGAGCAGCCGCTGTTGCTGGTTTGCGAACTGGCGAAGAAAGCCTGCGCGGCGGCACAGCCCACGCTGATCCTGTGCCGCGACTTCGCCCAGGCCGAGGCGCTGGATGATCTGCTGTGGGCGTTCGACGACGACGCCTTCATCCCGCACCAGCTCGCCGGCGACGACGACGATGCCGACACTGCGGTGCTGGTCGCGCCGCCCGGCATCGACACGCCGCCGCGACCGCTGATGATCAACCTGCGCGACGATTGCCCCGATGCCGTCGGCGAACGCGTGCTGGAAGTGGTGGCGGCCGATCCCTCCGCCCGCGAAGGCTCGCGCACCCGTTGGCGCGAATACCTGCGTCGCGGATTCCAGGTGAACAAGTTCGACATGTGAGGGGCGGCGGCCCCTGCAGCCAGCCACCCCGCTTTTCACAGGAGCGCACCCTGTGCGCGAATGCCCTCGGTTCTGATCAAGCGCAGAGCATTCGCGCACAGGGTGCGCTCCTACCCGGTTACGGCGAGAACACACGTGGTGTTTTTGGCGATCGTCTTACACCGAATCGGTTTCGACGGCGCCCGCAACAGGCACCATCGCCAGCACCTCGGCCAGTTGCGCACCGGTCAGCGGTTTGCGCAGAAAATCGTCCATGCCGGCAGCGCGGCTGCGTGCTTCCTCGTCACCGCCGGATCGCGCGGTGATCGCGACGATCCACACGCGGGCGTGCTCGCCCTGGCGGATCAGCCGGGCCAGCTGCAGGCCGTCGACACCGGGCAAGTCCAGGTCCAGCAGGATCGCATCGCACGGCCCCTGCTCCAGTTCGGCCAGCGCCTGCAAGCCGTTGCCGGCGTAGCGCACGCGATGCCCCTGGTGTTCCAGCAGGCCGCGTACCACCGCGGCCACGATGGCATCGTCCTCCACCAGCAGCACGTCGAGCACGCGCCCATTCCCGCTGGGTTTCGTCTTGGCCGTGCGCTTCGTCATGCTCGGCGCCAGCTTCAGCGGCAAGCGCACGCTGAAGGTGCTGCCCTGCCCGGACGCCGAGTGCAGGCTGATCGTGCCCTCCATCAACGCGACCAGTTCGCGACAGATCGCCAGGCCCAGCCCGCTGCCGGAGCGCCGCTGCGGGCCATCGTCCTGTTCGAACCGCTCGAACAGGCGCGCCTGGCTTTCCTTGGGAATGCCCGGGCCGGTGTCGATGACCGTGCACACCAGCGCATCGCCGCGCCAACGCATCGCCAGCGTCACGCTGCCGCGCTCGGTGAATTTCAGTGCATTGTTGACCAGGTTGAACAACACCTGCTTGATGCGCATCGCATCGCCAACCAGGCGCAGAGGCAGCTCATCATCCAGTTCCGTCTTCATGACCAGGCCCTTGGCCTGGGCCTGCCCGCACTCCAGTCGCGCCACATCCTCCGCCAGCAGGCGCGGACTGAACGGCGCCAGCTCCAGCTCCAGCTTGCCGGCCTCGATGCGGGCCAGGTCCAGCGCATCGTTCACCAGCTTCAGCAACAAGCCGCCGGAACGCTGCATGGCCTCGGTGTAGTCGCGCTGCTGCTCGGTCTGCGACGTGCTCAGCAGCAATTCGGCCATGCCCATCACGCCGGTCATCGGCGTACGGATCTCGTGGCTCAGCGTGGCCAGGAACTGGCTCTTCGCCGCGCTGGCCTGCTCGGCCAGGTTGCGCCGCTGCTCGGCCATCAACATCTGGTGCCGATGTGCCAGCCGGCGGCGCCAGGCCAGCAAGATCAGCCATATCAGCAAGCCCAGCAGCGCGACGTACACCAGCCATGCCCACCAACGCAGCCAGGGTGGCGACTGCACCCGGATCTGCAATGGCGTGGCCAGCCGGCCCCACACGCCATTGGCGCCGGCAGCCATGACCTGCAGCTGGTAATCGCCATTGGCCAGTCCGGCAAAGTCGCGCTCGCCGCGACTGCCGGTATCGACCCAGTCGGCATCGAAGCCGCTCAAGCGGAACCGGTAGTCGTTGGCCGTCGGATTCATGTACGAGGCCACCCGCGCGCTGACGTGCAGATCGCGATCGCGCCAACCCAGATGGATCGTCGCGTCGTCGATGGGCAAGGACTGGACCTGGCCATCGCGACGCACCTCGATGCCGGCCAGTCTGACCAGGGGCACTCCTGCTTTCACCGCGCTTTTTCGACGCAGCGCGCGAAACCCGATCACGCCGCTTTTGGATACCGCGTAGATGCTGCCATCGGCGGTAGTGGCCGTGATCTCGTTGAGGAATTGCGCATCCGTCAGCCCATCCTTCGGACCGTAGCGATACGTGGCACGCGTCACGGGATCGAAACGTCGAAGCCCGTTCATGTCGAGCAGCCAGACCTGGTCCAGCGCGTCGACCTTGATGCCCATCAGGTTCTGCGCCGACCAGTCCGGCAGGTCGTCGACGCGATCATCCAGCACCGCGTGCAAGTCATGCCCGGGGCTGCCGGCGAGGTGGTAGTGCTGCAATCCCTGGTCCAGCGCCAGCCAGAAGCCGTGCGAATCGAAATCGATCGAGTAGATGGGCACCCGCGGCACACCCGACACGAACCGCATGCGCTGGGCGCCGTCGTCCAGCCGCAACAAGCCTTTTTTCGAGGCATACCAGAGCGTGTCGGCATGCGCCAGCAACTGATTGGGCAGCGGCACCGTGCCCCCCGAGCCGGCCAGCGGCAACGGCTTCAACGCGAGACTGTCCGGGTCGATCGCGAACAGGCCCTTGTGCCAACAGGCCAGGAAAACCCGCCCATCGGCAAACGTCGCCAGCCTGACCGGGCGGGTGACACCCGCCTTGCCGAGATCCAGCGGCGTCAGCTTGCCCCGGTCGAACAGGGACACGCTGCCTTCGGCATTGATCCATACGCGCCCGCGCACGTCCTCGACGATGTCGATGACCGCGCCACGCAGCCCGGTGACCACATGCTGCGCATGGCCGGTAACCGGGTCGAGCCGATCAACCCAGCCGGTACCGCCCACCCAGAGCGAACCATGGTCGCCCAGGGCAATCGTCTGCGCCGACGTGCCGGCCAGGCTGTCCGCCTGGTCGGGGATGTGCGTGAAGCGGGTGAAGTGGTCCCAGCCCGGTGGCAGGTAGGCGACGCCGCCGTCTTCGCCGGCCAGCCACAAGCCGCCTTCGCGATCGCGGCACAGCTGCCAGATCCAGCTGCCCGGCAAGCCACCTTGCAACAACGGCTCGCCACCGATCAGTTGCCACTGGCCCGGGGCCTTCTCGAAAAACATCCCTTTCTCGGTCGCGACCCACAGGCGCCCGGCATGGTCATGCACGCTGCTCATCACGCGCTGGCCGGCCAGACCGTCGATCTTCAGCGGGTGCGCCACGCCATCGGCGCCGACTTTCAGCAGCCCGCCGGTCACCGCTATCCGCACGTCGTCGCCGCTGCCGTCGATGCGCCAGATCTTCAGCTTTGCCGTGAATGCCGGATCCACCGGCACGCGCTGCAGCCGGCCATCGAGCTGGCGCAGGTAGATGCCCGTGGAGGTGCCCAGCCACATCCGGCCATCGGCTTCGACATGCAAGGCACGAACCGCGCCGAGGTCGCGCAAGCCCGGAACGTTGCCGTAGACATGGGTAAAACCTTTCCGATCGGCATTCATGCGATCGAGGCCGGCGTCCGTGGCCACCCATAGGCGGCCATCGGGTGTGGTGGCGGTGGCCCACACTTCGTCGTTCGACAGGCTGGCCGGATCCTTGTCGCTGTGCTGCCAGTTGCGAAAGTCACCGGTGGTGGGATCGTACCGGCTCAGGCCCTTGTCGATGCCACCGATCCAGAGCATGTCGTGGCTATCCACCGACAAGCTGTAAATGTTGCCGCCGACGAGCGAATCGGGATTGCCGGCCTCGTGCAGGAAGGTCTTGAAGCTGACGCCGTCGTAGCGCACCAGGCCACCGGACATGCCGAACCACATGTTGCCCCGCCGGTCCTGGGTGACGGCGTAAACCACGCCACCGGGCAAGCCGTCGCTCACGCTGTAGGAACGAAATTGCGGCGTCAGCGTGGGCGCAGTCACCGCGATCCCGGGCACAGCCGCGCGCGCACCTTCCGCCACCGGCCTGGCCGATGCCGCGAATGCCGATAACGCCAGCACGAAGCCGAATAACCAGGACGCCCGCACGCGATTCCCCTGCAGCTGCCTTGCATCATGCCCAAGCCCCGCCGTCACGACGAATCGATCGAGGTTCGGGAGCGCTGGCCGAGAAAGATCCGTCATTGTAGTCAATATCGAAATCGCCATCCCGATGCCTTTCGGGCCAATGAATGCAAGACCCGCCCCGACACGGGACGGTCGACTCGCGCAGACCGGCGGTCAAACCGCCGCGAATGGCATTCCCGGCATCCTCGCCAGCCCCTCGGTCCCTTGCCTCAACTCGTCGACGCGGTCGACGGCGAGGCCCATTCCGCCAGCACTTCAGCCAATTGCGCACCGGTCAGCGGCTTGCGCAGGAAATCGTCCATGCCGGCGGCACGACTGCGGGCCTCGTCGTCACCACCGGTGCGGGCGGTGACGGCAATGATCGGCACATGCTCGCCGGGCGCTTCGTTCTGGCGAATCAGACGCGCTACCTGGAAGCCGTCGAGACCGGGCAGGTCCAGATCCATCAACACCAGGTCGCAAGGTTCTTGTGCCAGTTCGGCCATCGCCTCCAGTCCGTTCACCGCGTGGCGAACGCCGTGCCCCAGGCGTTCGAGCAAGCCACGGACGACTGCTGCCACGATGGCGTCGTCTTCCACCAGCAGGATCTGGCGCGTCGTGCCATCGCCCCGGCGTGGCACCGGCAATGTCCGCGGTGCCGGCGTGCTGACCTCGTGCAGTGGCAGGTGCAACCGGAAAATGCTGCCCTCGCCCATCCGCGATTCCAGCCCGATGCGCCCATCCAGCAGCAAGGCCAGTTCGCGACAGATCGACAGGCCAAGGCCCGTGCCCACGCGGCGTTGCGGACTCTCGCCCTGCTCGAACGGTTCGAACAGATGCGCCTGCACGTCCTCGGGAATGCCCGGGCCAGTGTCGCAGACGCTGAACACCAGTTCCTCGCCGTAGCACCCCACGCCAAGCACCACGCGACCGTGTTCGGTGAACTTCAATGCGTTGTTGGCGAGGTTCAGCAGGATCTGGCGGATGCGGAACACGTCGCCCATCGCGCGCGGCGGCAGGTCGGTTTCGATTTCCACGTCGAACTCCAGCCCCTTGGCACGCGCGTGGCCGGTTTGCAGGCGGCCGATCTCCTGCACCAGGGCGCAGGGATCGAATGGTGCCGGCTCCAGTTGCAATCGGCCCGATTCGATGCGAGCCAGGTCCAACGCATCGTTGAGCAATTTCAGCAGCAGCTCGCCGGAACGCTGCATGGTTTCGGCGTAACTGTGCTGGACGGCATTGAGCGGCGTGGCGAGCAGCAGTTCGGCCATGCCCATCACGCCGGTCATCGGCGTGCGGATCTCGTGGCTCAGCGTAGCCAGGAACTGGCTTTTTGCCGCGCTGGCCTGCTCGGCCAGGCTGCGCCGCTGCTCGGCCAGCATGATCTGTTGCCGGCTTGCCATGCGCCGCCGCCATGCCAGCAGGATGGCCCATGCCAGCAACACGATCAGCACGGCGTAAACCAGCCACGCCCACCAGCGCAGCCACGGTGGCGACTGCACATGGATGCGCAACGGCGCGGCCAGCGAGGTCCAGTGGCCGTTGACGAAAGCATGCACTTCCAGCGTGTAATCGCCTGCGCTCAGGCCGATGAACGTGCGTTCGCCGCGATTGCCGGTATCGACCCAGCCATTGTCGAAACCGACCAGCTTGAAGCAGTAGAGCGTCGACGGCGGATCGAGGTAACTGAATGCCCGCGTCTGCACCATCAAGCGGTGTTCGCCCCAACCCATGTGCAACACGCCATTGCGGACTGGCACCGCAGTCCAGTTCTTGCCGGCGTTGATGCTGACCTGGGTGATGGCCAGATGCGGCTTGCCGGGATGGTCCTGCACCCGATCGGGATCGAACGCGACCACCCCGCCAAGCGTGGGTGCGTAGATGTAGCCACTCGGCATCAGCGCATAGCCACGCGTGAACTCGCCGTTGGTCAGTCCATCCTGCAACCCGAGCGCACGGAATTTCCCGCTGGCCGGATCGAAGCACCACAGGCCGTCGTGGCCGAATATCCAGACCCGGCCATGCGCATCCACGCGCAGATCCACCACGCTGACCGGCGGCCAGCCATGCGCGCTGTCGACGGTGCGATCCAGCGCGATGCCGTCGCCCTGATAGTGGTAATGGGTCAGGCCGTTGTCGTTGGCCATCCACAAGCCATGCGCATCGAACGAGAAGGCATCCACCGATTGCCCCACCGGTCCGCCGGGTACCATCTCGAAACGGCTGTTGGTGGCGTTCAGGCGCATCATGCCGCCATCGCTGGCATACCAGAAAACGCCGCCATGCTCGGTCATCTGGCTGCCCCACAGCACCTTGTCGCTGGGCTGGTCCATCGGCATCCGCGTGACCTTCAGGCTGTCCGGGTCGATCCGGAACACGCCATGGCCGAATGTACGCGCATACATCTGGCCATCGGGACCGGGCTCCACTTCAAGCGGGCGCTTGGCACCGGCCGATCCGATATCCACCTTGGTGCAGCGCCAGGACGAAATCGCGCACACGTAGAGCCCGCCCTGCACCGCCACCCACAGCCGGTGCCGATTGTCCTGGGTCATCCCGACCACGTCGCCGACAAGCCCGGAGATCACCTGCTCGACATGGCCGGTGGCCGGATCGAGCCGATCCACCCGCCCCCGCCGCTCGCCCACCCAGACGTGTCGGCCGTCACGCCCACGCGCCATCGTGGTGGCCATCGCGTCGCGCAGGCTGGACGGATCATCCGGCACATGGGTGAAGCGGCTGAAGCTGTTCCAGCCGGGCGCCAGATAAGCCACGCCACCGTCGAACAAGGCCATCCAAACGCCGCCCTCGCGGTCGGTCATGATCTGCCACACCCAGGTGCCGGGCAGGTTGCCGTACAGCACCGGATGATTGCTGACCGGCGTAACCGGTCCGCCCGCCGTCGTCTGCACGAACAGGCCCTTCTGCGTGCCCACCCACAAGCGACCGGCCGCATCGCGGACGCTCGACATCACGTTGGTGGCCGGAATCGTCGGCGCACCGAAAGGATGCGCATAGCCGTCCTTGCCCACGATCATCAAGCCATCGACGGTCGCGATGCGCACCTCGTCGCCGGTGCCCTCGATGCGCCAGGGCACGACGCGCCGCTTGCTGCCCGCCTCCAGCACTTCGTGCATGCTGCCGTCGGCTTCGCGCACGAAGGTGCCGTGGTCGCTGCCGATCCACAGCCGCCCCTTCGCATCCACGTAGAGCGCGCCCACCGGGCCAAAGTCGCCCGGCTTGTCGCCCAGCAACGGATTGACGATATGCTCGAAATCCTTGCCATCCGGACTCATGCGATCGAGGCCGGCGCTGGTGCCCACCCACAGGCTGCCATCGGCGGTCTGCGCGATCGACCAGACGCGGTCGCTGACCAGACTGTGCGGATCGGCCGGGTCGTGGCCCCAGTGCAGGAACGTGCCGGTGGCGGCGACATAACGGTTCAGGCCCGCGTTCAGGCCCCCGGCCCAGAGACGCCCCTGGTGGTCGACCAGCAACGCGTCGATGCCATTGTCGAAAAGCGACCCCGGATCGTTCTTGGCATGCCGGAAAACCTGGAACTGCACGCCATCGAAGCGGGCGATGCCCCCCTTGGTACCGAACCAGATCGCGCCGTCAGGCGATTGCGCCACGGCATAGACATGCGTGCTGGGCAGGCCATCGCTGGTGCCATAGCGGCGAAACTGCGGGGTTGGCAGCGGCGTATTCGTTGCCGATACGGAGGCCACCGGCGCCGTACCGACCATCGGCGCATGGGGCGTTGGCGCACGCACCGAAGCACCAGGCATCGTGGTACCCAGCAGCATCGCCATTCCCAGCAAAAGCGTCCCCGCCATGAGCCTCCCCCATGCCTCCCTGGACGACGGACGACCGTGTCGCGGTCCGTCACAACCCGTGCATGATGCCAAAACCCCGCCGTTCGGGCGAGTCGGCGACCCTGCCGCTACACTTCGGCGCATGACCCGACGCCCCCGACTGCTGCTCGCCGCACTCGCCATCGCCGCGCTGTCATGGCTGCTGTTTGCCGCCGCCGACCGCGCGCTGGCGCTGGCCCAACGCTTCCTCACCCTGCCCACGTGGCTGCAATGGACCCTGGGCCTCGTGCTGCTGGTCTTCGCGCTGATCGGGCTGGGCGTGCTGTGGTGGCTGCTGCGTCCGCGCCGCAAGCGTCGTCCCGTGCCGGCGCCCGATCGCGGCAGCCTGGAGCGCCGCATCGGCCAGCTGCGCGAACGCGGGACCGACACCGCGGCGCTCAACGCGGAATTGTCCGAACTCGATCGCCGCCGCAGTAGCGCCCGTGTCTACGTGGCGTTATTCGGCGAAATCTCCAGCGGCAAAAGCAGCCTGATCCGTGCGCTGGCGCCGCAAGCGCTGGCCACCAGCGATGTGCGCGGCGGCACCACGCAAAGCGTCACCCATCACGACGGCCAGTTGCCCGATGGCCGCGTGCTGGTGCTGGCCGACGTCCCCGGCAGCCGCGAGGCCGGCGGCGAGACGCACGAAACCCTGGCCCGCCACGAAGCCCTGCGCGCGCATGCCGTGGTTTACCTGTGCGCCGGCGACCTCACCCGCACCCAGATGGATGAACTGCGCTGGCTCGGCGATTTCGGCAAGCCGCTGCTGCTGGCACTGAACAAGGCCGACCAGTGGAACGAGGCCGAGCGCGCGCAACTGCTCGATCGCCTGCGCCGGCAGACCCGCGGGATCGCCGCCACCGTGGTGGCGATCAGCGCCGGCGGCAGCGAGCGTTTCCAGCGCCGGCTCGCCGACGGCAGCACCGAGCAGGTCGAACGCCAGCGCACGCCCGACATCGAGCCGTTGCTGCACGCCCTGGCCCGACTCACCGCCCCCGGCGCCGAAGGGCTGGAGCCACTGCGCGAACACGCCGTGCTGGCCGGCGTGCACGAACGCACCGGCGTCCTCGAGGCGCAAACCCGCGCCGCCGAATCCGAACGCATCGTGCGCAAGTACGCGCGGCGCGCCATCGTCGGCGCACTGGCGGCGGTGGTGCCAGGCAGCGACCTGGTGATCCAGGGCGCACTGGCCACCGCGCTCACCCGCGAACTGGCCGCGTTGTACGGCGTGCGCGTCAGCGACGTCCAGATCGAGGACTTCATCCAGCAAGCCCGGCTCACCCTGCGCACCGGCAGTTCCATCGTGCTGGCCGTGGCCGGCAATGCACTGAAGGCCTTCCCCGGACTCGGTACATTGGGCGGCGGCGTGCTGCACGCATTCGCTTACGCCTTGATCTTCGATTCGATGGGCCGCGCGCTGTCCGCCTCGCTGGCCGAGCGCAAGACGCTGGATCAGCAGGATGCCGGGGAACGGTTGAAGGGGTTGCTGGCGGATGCGCGGGGGGCGCGGATGCGGCAGTTGGCGGCGCTGACGATGGAGGCCTGGCGGGAGCGGGACGAGGATCACGCCTCGTAGGCTTCGCTGTCTGTTTGTTGTTTCGCCCTGTTGAAGGTGGTCGACAAGTGGCTCGCCTGCGGCGGGCTTTCGAGCGCCTGCCGGCGCCCGAGTTACCTCTCTTTGCTGGCCCAAAGAGACGTAACCCAGAGAAATGGCCTGATGGGACCCGCCGACCCTACAAGCCTTGTCGGTCGAGGTGTTTGGAACTTGCGTGACTCTTCCTGTTACACGGGCGGCCACACCGCGCCGTCACCGTTAACTGAAGGCTAGGGAGGGCAGGCTCGCGTAATTGAACTCGACGCTTGGGTGTGCGGCTCTTGGGTTACTTTCTCTCGGGCAAGCGAGAGAAAGTGACTCGGCCGTCGGCAGACGGGTGAAACCCCGACACCTTAGATGGCGGCACGCGGCCGAAACATTTCAGTCAAGGCAAAACACCACTCAAAGCGCCTCGGGCAACAGCAGCAAACCGGCGAAACAAGTGCGCGCAACGAGCAGCACCGCATCGCGAACACTTTGTTCGCAACTGGCAACTGGCATCGCCCGCATCATTCGGCCAGACTTCGCCCATGCCCCGTTTCCGCCCCACATGCTGGTTGTCGTTTGCCCTGGCCATCCTGCTATTGCCAGCAGCGGCGCAAGCCGCCACGCACACCTACCGCTATGACACGGTGCACAGCCAGATCGTCTTCAGCATCGACCACGACGGCTATTCGCGGCCGTTCGGGCGGCTGCATATCGCGCGCGGCTGGTTGCGCTTCGATCCGGATGACTGGAGCCATGCGTCCACGGTGCTGGATATCGACATGGGCAGCGTCGACATGGGCGATGCGAAGTGGAATGACGCAGTCTGCGGCGGCTCGCTGCTCGATTGCTCGCACGAACGTTACGCCCATTTCGTCAGCACCTCGGTGGAACGCAAGGATGCCAGCCACGGTGTGTTGCATGGCGAATTGACCCTGCATGGCGTGACCCGGCCGGTCGCGTTGCCGTTCACCCTCAACCGGCTGGCGCGCACGATCTTCGGCATGCACGTGGTGGCCGGCTTCTCGGCCACTGCCACGCTGGACCGCACCGCCTTCGGCATCACCGCGTTTCCGAACGCCATCGGTCACAACGTCGCCGTATGGCTGGAACTCGAGGCGATTCGCGATGATCACATCGACACCACTTCCGGAGCCAAACCATGAGTCTGCGCAGCAACCATCGCCAATGGGGCAGCGTCATCAAGTGCTTCCACTGGATCATGGCGCTGGGCATTCTCGGCAATGGTGTGTGGGGCTTGCTGATGGTCGGCATGTCGCCGTCGATCTCGAAGATCAACGTGTTCGCGCTGCACAAGTCGATCGGCCTGACCCTGCTGGCCTTGCTGCTGCTGCGGCTGGCGTGGCGACTGAGCGAACGCGCGCCACCGGATGAACCGATGCCGTGCTGGCAGCGCCGGGTCGCGCACGCCACGCATGCCTTCCTGTACGTGCTGATCGCGGCGATTCCGCTCAGCGGCTGGTGGTTCAACTCGGTCACCGGCAAGCCGCTGCAATGGTTCAAGCTGTTCAACCTGCCCGCGCTGACGGCGAAGAACGAGGGCATCAGCCATGTCGTGCGCGACGTGCACGAATACCTGTTTTTCCTGCTGTTGCTGGTGCTGGTGTCGCATGTGGGCGCCGCCCTGAAGCATCACGTATTCGATCGCGACAATGTGCTGCGCCGGATGCTGCCGTTCGGCCGCCCGCGCACGCCGCCCGAAGGAGACCATCGATGAAACATCCCGCCCTGAAATCCCTGCTGTTACTCGCTGCACTGACGCTGCCCTGCGCGGGCTTCGCCACCGATTACACCGTGCAACCGGCCGCCAGCAAGCTCGGTTTTGTCGGCGTTTTCCAGGGCGCCAATTTCGATGGCAGCTTCAGCCAGTGGACCGCGACGATCAGCTACGACCCGGCACATCTGGCCAGCTCGAAGTTCGACGTCGACGTGAACCTGGCCAGTGCGAAAACCGGCGACAGTGATCGTGACAGCGCCCTGCCCGGCCCCGACTTCTTCGATGTGGCCAAATTTCCCACCGCGCACTTTGTCACCACCGGTTTCCGCGATGTTGGCGGCAAGGTGATCGCCGATGGCCAGCTCACCCTGCGTGGCGTGACCAAGCCAGTCAGCCTGACGGTGGATTTCAAGCCGCAGGGCAGCGGTGCCACGCTGGATGTCAGCGGCAACCTCAAGCGCCTCGATTTCAACGTGGGCGGCGGCCAGTACGCCGATACCTCGGTGATCGGCGCTGACGTGAAAGTCAGCGCACACCTCGTGCTCGCTGCCAAGTAGCCGATCACGCGTGGATTTCGACGCACTCTGGCAGCGATTGCGCAACCGGCTCACGCCGGAGCCTGCGCCCGCGCCGACGCGTACAGCCTCCGGCAACGCCGATACGCGCGTGGCCGACAGCCTGCGCAAGCTGATCGATGATCCCGCCATTCCGCCGTCGGTTCGCCACGAACTGGCCGCCGATTTCGCGCGCATCGAGTCGATGCTGGCCCGGCTGGAGCGCGGTGAATTGCACGTGGCGGTGTTCGGCCGCGTCTCCGCCGGCAAGTCGTCGCTGGCCAACGCGTTGCTTGGACACGAGGCATTCGCGGTCGGCGTCCTGCACGGCACCACCACCCAGGCTGCGCAGGCCACGCTGGACGAGGCGCAGCACGACGGTCTGGTATTGATCGACACGCCCGGCATCAACGAGCTGGATGGCGAAGCACGCGAGAAGCTGGCCTTCGATGTCGCCGAAATATGCGATTTGGTGATCTTCGTCTGTGATGGCGACCTGACCCGCGAAGAACTCGACGCACTGAAAACCCTGGCCGCCACCCAGCGCCCGCTGCTGCTGGCGTTGAACAAGGCCGACCGCTACAGCGCGGCCGAGCGTGTGGATCTGCTCGATCACCTGCGCCAGCGCACGCAGGGGCTGCTGCGCGCGCAGGATGTGCTGGCGGTGGCGGCACGCCCGGCCGCACAATACGTCGTCGATGACACCGTGAACAGGCACGGGCTTTCGTCCGAACAAGCCACACCACCCGACGTCGCCGCCCTGCGCGAACGGCTGCTGGCCATCGCCGCGCGCGAAGGCAAGACGCTGTCCGCGCTCAATGCCGGCTTGTACGCAGGGCGACTTACCGATCAGGTCAGCGCACGCATCGCCGAAACGCGCCGCGCGGTGGCCAGCAAGCTGATCCGCCATTACTGCATCGCCAAGGGCGTGGCGGTGGCGCTGAATCCGATTCCCGTCGCCGACCTGCTCGCCGCCGCCGGCCTCGATGCGGCGATGGTGGTGCAACTGTCGCGCGTCTACGGTCTGCCGCTGACCCGCGCCGAATCCGGACGGTTGGTGGCGGTGATCTCCGCCCAGCTCGCCGCCTTGATGGGCGCGATCTGGGGCGTGCAACTGGTGGCCTCGGCGCTGAAAGGCGTCAGTGCCGGGCTGTCCACCGTAGTCACTGCCGCGGCCCAGGGCGCGCTCGGCTGGTACGCCACGGTGCTGATCGGCCGCGCGGCCGAACGCTATCTGATCGCCGGCAAGTCCTGGGGCGAACAAGGCGCCAAACGCGCCGTCGCCGAGATCGTCGCCAGCCTCGACCGTGATTCGATCCTGCGCGAAGCGCGCGAGGAGATTCTCAAGCGGTTGAGACGCGCACCGTAGGTCGCTCGCATCACCTGCCCCATCATGCAGGAGCGCACCCTGTGCGCGATGCTTTGCGGCGCAAACGCCACAGGAAGAGCATCGCGCACAGGGTGCGCTCCTACAGGAGGCGTTTGCTGCCCAGGAATGCCCGCACCGCGGCCGCGTCGAACGGCCAGTCCAGCTCGCGGCCGTCGTCGAGATTGCGCAATACCGGCACGCGCGTGCCGTATCGCCGCTCCAGTTCCTCGCTGTCGTCCACCCACACGCTGTCGAATTCCGGCGTGCGCGCTTCGGCCAGTACGGCCAGCGCCATGTCGCAAAGGTGACAGTAGTCGCGTTGGTAGAGGATCAGTCGGGGCATGCGGCTGCGGATGGATGGAGATCCCGCGTAGAATAACCGTTCATCCCCATCTTCCCAGCAGCGTAGCCATGGCCGTCAGCGTATTCGACCTGTTCAAGATCGGCATCGGGCCGTCCTCCTCCCACACCGTGGGGCCGATGCGCGCCGCCGCGCGTTTTGCCGAACGCTGGCTGGAAGAGAAAGGCGTGCTTGCCAACGTAGTGCGCGTGCGCGCGGAACTGTACGGCTCGCTGGCGATGACCGGGCGCGGCCACGGTACCGACAAGGCGGTGTTGCTCGGCTTCACCGGCGAGCATCCGGATACGGTCGATCCCGACCGGATTCCGGCCACGCTGGAACACATTCGCGGCAGCGGTCGCCTGTCGTTGCTGGGCAAGCACGAGATCGAGTTCGACGAGAAGCGCGACCTGGTTTTCAACAAGCGCCAGAAGCTGCCGTTCCACACCAATGGCATGCGTTTTTCCGCCTACGATGCCGACGGCAACGAACTGGCCACGCGCGATTACTACTCGGTCGGCGGCGGCTTCGTGGTCAACACCGATGAAGCGGCGGAAGACCGCATCGTCGCCGACACCACCGCACAGCCCTACCCGTTCTCCACCGGCGACGAACTGCTGGCGCAGTGCGAAAAGCATCACCTCAGCATCGCCCAGTTGATGCTGGCCAACGAAAGCGTGTGGCGCCCCGAGGCGGAAACCCGCGCCGGCCTGCTGGTGATCTGGAAGGCCATGCGCGACTGCGTGGCTCGCGGCCTGCGCTCGCCCGGCACCCTGCCCGGCGGCCTGCACGTGACGCGCCGCGCCCCGGCGATGGCCGATGAATTGCGCAACCAGCCGGAAGCCTCGCTGAAGGATCCGCTGACCATCCTGGACTGGGTCAACCTGTACGCGCTGGCGGTGAACGAGGAAAACGCCGCCGGCGGCCGCGTGGTCACCGCACCCACCAACGGTGCCGCCGGCATCGTGCCGGCCGTGGGGCATTACTACCTGCACTTCTGCCCCAAGGCCGACGAGAACGGCATCGTCGACTACCTGCTCACCGCCGCCGCCATCGGCATCCTGTACAAGGAAAACGCCTCGATCTCCGGCGCCGAAGTGGGCTGCCAGGGCGAAGTCGGCGTGGCCTGCTCGATGGCCGCGGGCGGCCTCACCGCCGCACTGGGTGGCAATATCCACCAGGTCGAGAACGCCGCCGAGATCGGCATGGAACACAACCTCGGCCTCACCTGCGACCCGATCGGCGGCCTGGTGCAGATTCCCTGCATCGAACGCAACGCGATGGGCTCGGTCAAGGCGATCAACGCCAGCCGCATGGCGATGAAGAGCGACGGCAAGCACCGCGTCTCGCTCGACAAGGTCATCAAGACCATGCGCGACACCGGCCGCGACATGAAGGACAAGTACAAGGAAACCAGCCGCGGCGGCCTGGCGGTCAACGTCATCGAGTGCTGAGCGCCCCCATGCAGGAGCGCACCCTGTGCGCGAAGGCTTTTGCTTCGATCAGCGCCAGCGCCTTCGCGCACAAGGTGCGCTCCTACAGGTACGGGTCGAGTACAGCCTGGAGGGCGAGGGTTGGTTCAGTCGAACACGATGCTCGCAATGGCGCCGTTGGCGTCGCTGCGTGGGCGCATCGATACGTTCCAGCCGTAGAGGTCGCACAGGCGGCGCACGATGGCCAGGCCGAGCCCGGCACCGCTGCCGCCGGCGCCTTCGCCGCGCACGCCGCGCTGGAACAGGCGTTCGGCATCTTCGGGCTTGATGCCGGGGCCGGTGTCGATCACTTCGATGCGGCCTTTCCCCACTTCCACGCGCACGGTGCCTTCCAGCGTGTATTTGATGGCGTTGCCGATCAGGTTGGTCAGCGCCACTGACAGCACCGAGGCCGGGGCGTTGACGCTCACCGCCTCGTTCGTCGCCAGCTCGATCTCCACCGGCTTGCCGCGCAGCTGCGGACGCTGGCTTTCGATCACGTCGGCGGCAACCTTGCCCACGTCGGTGGTTTCGCCGCGGGTAGGGCCGCGACGCTCGGCGCGCGACAGCAGCAGCAACGCCTCGATCAGTTCGGTCGCCTGGCGCGACGCGCGCTCGATGCGCTTGAGCCGCTCGGCGAGCTTCGGCGTCAGGTCGGGCGATCCCTGCAGCAACTCGGTGGTACTGGCGACCACCGCCAGCGGCGTGCGCAATTCATGGCTGACGTCGGAGTTGAATTCGCGGTCGCGCTCGACCATCGCGGTGAGCCGCGCGGCGTATTCGTCCAGCGCCAGCGCCAGTTCGCCCACTTCGTCGTCGGCGAAGTTCGCCGCCAGCGGCTCGGCCTTGCCGGCCTTGCGGAAGTCGCGCAGCCGCTGCGCCAGTTGGGTCACCGGTTTGAGCACCTTTCGCGACAGCCACAGGCCGATCGCCAGCGAGAGCAGGCTGAAAAGAAACACGGCTGCGATCAGCGAAGTGATCAGTTGCCGCTTGCCCAGCTCCTCGCGCCCCACGTCGTAGCGCACAAAGCCGATGATGCCATCCTTCCGGCGCACCGCCAGTTTGTAGTGCTTGACCGTACCGTCGGCATTGGTTTCGGTGATGTCGTGCACACCACTCTGCAGGTTCTGCCAAGCCAATGGCATCTTGTAAAGCGTACGTTCGCTCTTGAACCATGCCTCCAGCAATTCAGAATGCGACTGCTGATCAGGGTGCGCAATGATCTGATTCACTGCCTGATCAACGTCGTGCTGCAACGCCGAGACCACCAACTGATCTTCCACCTTGGCGCGCACGTACAACGAGGCCACGGCAAACAACGCGCTGAGGCCGAAGCCGAACAGCGCGAAGGAAACGACGAGGCGAAACCGCAGCTTACGCCTGGACTGCATCCGGATCGACCATGCGGTAGCCGATGCCGTGCCGCGTGTGGATCAGCGGCTTGTCGAACGGCTTGTCGATCGCGGCGCGCAGGCCGTGGATGTGTACGCGCAGGGAGTCGCTGTCGGGCAGTTCCTCGCCCCACACTTTCTGCTCCAGGTCCTGCCGTGTCACCACCGAGGGGCTGGCTTCCATCAGCGCCTGCAGCAGTTTCAGGCCGATCGGGTTGAGCTGGATCGACTTGCCATCGCGATTCACGGTAAGCGTGTCGAGGTTGTAGGTCAGGTCGGACACCTTCAGCACCCGGCTCTGCGGGCCCTTGCCGCGGCGCGCCAGCACTTCCAGCCGCGCGGCCAGCTCCTGCAGCGCGAACGGCTTGGTCATGTAGTCGTCGGCACCGGATTCGAAGCCGGTGAGCTTCTGTTCCAGTGCGTCGCGCGCGGTCAGCATCAGCACCGGGGTCTGCTTGTGCGCCTCGTGGCGCAGCTTGCGCGCCACGTCCAGGCCGTCCATGCCGGGCAGGGTCAGATCCAGCACGATCACGTCGAAATCGTGCACCACGGCAAGATGCAGGCCGGTCACGCCATCGCCGGCGAAATCCACCACATGGCCGCGGTCTTCCAGATAATCGCCGATGTTCGTCGCGATATCGCTGTTGTCTTCAATCACCAGAACGCGCATGCGTCACTCCGCTACGCTGCCGGCACACAGTCCGGCGGAAGCTCAAGCTTAAACGGTGTGCCGCACCGACGTAAGCGGTAAAGCTGAATGCATCGTGGTGAATCGCGGCCGAAACCGCCCCACCCAGCTCTTTTGCAGGAGCGCACCCTGTGCGCGAAGGCTCTTGGCCGGGTATCGCGAGAAGCCTTTCGCGCACAGAGTGCGCCCCTGCAAAGGACATGGCATGGCCGGTTTCGGCCGCGATCCACCCAACAGCACAAAAAAGCCCGGGCGCATGACCTTGCGGCCACCCTGCCCGGGCTGAAGCTACTTGCCCCGATACCGTCATCTGCTGCCACCGTAGCCTTGCGGTTGAAGTGTCCAGCAAAAAACAGTGGGGTCTTTATAGGGGTGGCAGGGTTACGCGGCAGTTAATCCCATCCATACGCGGTCGCACAGTGTTCATGAAACCTCTCGAAATGCGCAGCGCCGCACATTCACTTTGCCGTGTTCCGCTCCAGGTGTTCGATGATGCAGGTGGATACATCCACGCCAGTCGCCGCTTCGATGCCTTCGAGCCCCGGCGAGGCATTCACTTCCAGCACCAGCGGGCCACGATGGGAGCGCAGCAGGTCGACGCCGGCGATACCCAGACCCAACGCACCGGCCGCGCGTACCGCGATGCGTTTTTCCGCCGCGCTCAGCACGGCCGCGCTGGCGCTGCCGCCACGATGCAGGTTGGCGCGAAAATCGCCGGGGCTGGCCTCGCGTTGCATCGCCGCGACCACCTTGCCGCCGACCACGAAACAGCGCAGGTCGCAGCCCTTCGCTTCGGCCACGAATTCCTGCACCAGGAAGTTGGCGTACAAGCCGCGAAACGCCTCGACCACGCTCTGCGAGGCGCTGCGCTTTTCCGCCAGCACCACACCGGTGCCTTGGCTTCCCTCGTTGAGCTTGATCACGTGCGGCGGCTCGCCCAGCATCGCCAGCACGTCGTCGGTGTCGTCGGGGTTGTCGCCGAACACCGTCACCGGCATGGCAATGCCTTGGGCGGCAAGGATTTGCAGGCTGCGCAGCTTGTCGCGCGCGCGCAGCACCGCGTCGGACGGGTTGGGCGTGTACACGCCCATCATTTCCAGCTGGCGCAATACCGCCGTGCCGTAGAACGTGGTGTTGGTGCCGATGCGCGGGATCACCGCGTCGATATCGCGCAGCGGCTTGCCCTTGTAGCGCATCTGCACCGCCTCCGGCGCGATGCGCACGTAGCAGCGCAACGGGTCGAGCACGCGTACCACGTGGTCGCGGGCACGGGCCGCCTCCACCAGCCGACGCGTGGAATACAGCCGCGCATTGCGCGAGAGAATGGCGATCTTCATGGGGTTCCGGGATGACCAGCGCGGCTGTCGTCGAAAAAGCGCGACCGGTTCAGTTGTACGTTTCGGTGATCTTCGTCACGCGACCATCCTGGCCGACGTAGATGGAGATGGTCTTGTTGCCTTCGTCGTAGTCCAGCCGATGCGCGACCACGGCGCCAAAGCGGTTCTGCACATCGCTCTGTATCGCGGGCTTGCCGGCCACCTTCAGCACATGCGCCTGGGTATCGCCAAGCACCACCAGGCTGGAACCGAAGCGCACGCTGTCGGCAGCCGCTGCGGAAAACGCCAGCACCAGGCCGGCCATCAGGACAATCCATCGTTTCATGACTCCATCTCCATGCCACCGCGGGGAAATCCAAGCTTATACAACCCGGCACCCGAGGCAAATGTTGCAACGACGTCATCTCACGCATGTGACGAAAGCCCGGCGACCGCGGCGTGAGCGAGCGTTGCCGCCACGTAGGACAAGGCCGGATCCACGCGGAACCGCTGATGCAGCGCGGTGCGCCCCAGCAGCAGCGGAAAACGCATGCCGCGGCGGTCGGTCAGGCTGATCTCGGCATCGAAGCAATGCCCCGCGAGCAGGATCTGGCTGCGGATGAACCAGCGTTCGGCACGATGGCCGCTGCTGTTGGTCACCACGCGCCGGCCCAGCGCCGGTGCCTCGCACGTCACACCGTACTGCGCATGCCGCCCCTGGCTCACGTCAAAGCGCAGCCAGACCGAACCATCGCGCATGAACGTTTCAAGGGAATCCACATGCAGCGCACTGGAACGCGCGCCGGTGTCGAGCTTGGCGCGCAGCCGCTCGATGCCAAGTTGCGGCAACCCGACCCGCTCCCGCCAACCAAGAGTCATCACGCCTGCAGTCATCGGCACACGCTGGTTGCTTGGAGGATTCGGGGAAGTTCGACGGGGATCGAACCGGTCGTTCAAACCAGCTGCGGGGACAGCGTGGTGGAGCGGGTGAAGGGAATCGAACCCTCGTCAGTAGTCGGGTGGGAAGGTGGCCTCGCGGCCACCCTCCCCCCTAAGAACCGTACGTGAGACTTTCGCCTCATACGGCTCAAGCAGCCAAGAACTCGACCGACACCCGCGCCGGTGGAGCGGCAGCCTATCCCTTTGTGGCACGAGCGTGCAACTGCGCGTGACACGTCGGGTGGAGCAACTGCAAGTTGGACAACCGATCCGAACCGCCATAGACCCGCCAGACCACGTGATGAACATGCCATCCCGTAGCTTTTGTGATCTTGGCGGCGCAAATCGGACAGAGCCCTTCTTGCCGATTCCAAAGCCAAAACAACTTCCTGCGTCCCTGCAGGCTTGCCCCCATCCGGCGAGTCATCCGCTCGTCGAAGTAGGTTTCATCCTTGGGATCGTAGGGGTTTGCGTCGGACCGTACCTTGATGTGATTGCCCACGGAAATGCTGGACAATCGCACTAGCGGGTACTTCTCCGCCTGAAAGAGCCAATCGCGAGAGCCATTCGAGCGGAAATACCGCCGCTTGACCCAGCGCTTGCCTTTCGTCGGATGCCGACGTACTGCCCAACGCCACAGCGCATGCCATAGCTGGTGGTCCATCCTTGCAAACGGACGGGATGCATGCACGACCCGGTGATAGTTGCCCCAGCCCCGAATCATCGGGTTGAGGGCAAAGATCACGTCGTCTTGCCGGGCACCCCGCAGCTCACGCAGACGTTCCCTGACCTTGGCGTAGAACGCTTTGGCGTTTCGCCTCGACGGCACGATGCGCAGGAAATCCTTTCGAGCGTTCTCCTTGACGTGCTTCTGCACATGCCATCCAAGAAAATCGAACCCTTCCGTTACGTGGGTGATCTTCGTTTTCTGCACCGAGAGCTGCAAACCGCGCTCGGCAAGAAATCCCACGATCAGCGGCTTGACCCGCGCTTCCAGAATCTCTTTCGAGACCCCGGTCACGATGAAGTCATCCGCATAACGGACAAAGTTGATCTTGGCGCGGCGTGGAAGACTGTCTTTCAACAACCGTTCCATGCCATCCAGCACCAGGTTTGCCAAGGTCGGAGAAATGATTCCTCCCTGTGGCGTACCGGCGACCGTCGGAAACAACGTACGACCCTCGACATATCCGGCCTTTAGCCATCCCAACAACACGCGCTTGTCCATAGGCACGTGGCGCATCAGCCATTCATGGCTAATGTTGTCGAAACAACCTTTGATGTCGCCCTCCAGCACCCATTCCGGCGAATGCTTTCTCGCCAGCCCGTTGTGGCACTGGGCGATGGCATCCGCAGTAGAGCGTCCGGATCGAAAGCCGTAGGAGTTTAAGTCCCCTCGGGTTTCCGCGACGGGATCGAGCGCAAGCCAGTAAAGCGCCTGCATTGCCCGATCTTTCATCGTCGGAATCCCAAGAGGGCGCATCCCTCCGTTGGCCTTCGGGATATGCACCCGTCGGAGCGGCTTCGGACGATAGCCTCGCGTCTCCAGCGCGGTTATCGCCCTCCCCTTCTCCGTGGGTGTGGACCAAGTAACGCCATCCACTCCCGGGGTCTTGCGGCCTTGGTTCTCCGTAACTCGACGCACCGCGACTGCTTTTGCGGTGGTCGAGCGGACGAGCAACCGTTGCAGGAAACGAACCCTGCGCCAGTCTTCGTCCTTGGCTGCCTTCGCTATGCGGATCTGCAACCTCCGGACACCCTGGAACGTCTCGGCCCACGGGATCGTGTGCCAATCAGTCCAGCGCGTGGAGGCAATATCACCATCGATGATGGCGTCCATATCAGTCCTCCAGAGTTGGAGCGGGTGAAGGGAATCGAACCCTCGTCAGTTGCTTGGGAAGCAACAGCTCTACCATTGAGCTACACCCGCCCATGACCCTCTGGGGATGGACGTCTCCCCTGATGGGGGTTCGTCACCCCATCGGGAGTAGGTTGTCAGACCTGTCTAGCGACAGGCCACCACGCGGAAGTCTGCACCCTTTCGGGTCGGGGCGATCGTTCCATCCCCTATCCCGGCCATTACAGCCGAGCCTTCGCTTCTTCCGCGATCCTGTGCCCGCTAGGCATTCAACACCCCTTGCGGGGGGCCTAGTCGGCGCCGAAGCGCAGACAGCCTAACGGGATTTCCACGTTCCGCACAAGTAACAGCACAACGAGGATCCCATCTTTTCGCCGGAGGTACCGGTATCAGCGCACTTCCACCAAGCAGGGAAGTGACCGACCTCGTCCCATTTTGGGTAGGGCCTATCAGATGTTTTGGCCCGTCTAGCTTGACGACGTTTAGATGATGGTTCGCTTGCGCTAACCCTTGTTGCGCAGCCTAGCGTCTACTCGGATACATCTTCCGAGGTCACGCCAACCCCTCACGGGGCAGACGTACCCGCGAGGGTGACTACATTGTCAGATCGCTCAGCACCGGGCAGTTACCCGCCCCGCACCGATCCTAGGCTACTGATGGCTGAACATCAGGTCAGGTTGAAATGCATGCACTCCACCTGACAATTACTTGCACGGCCTTCGCCGCGAAACATCGTGGCCACGTGTTTCTTGTGGACACGACTCTCCCTTGCTGCGTCCAGACATAACAGACCTGTCTGGAACAACCGGCAATCAGCGCCGGGTACCGCCCCTGTTTACGATGGGGAATCGGCTGCTACAGCAAAGGCGTGTGACTCGCAGCTCGTGTCGCACGCTTGGGAAGCTACAGCTCTACCATTGAGCTACACCCGCGTTGCCGGCGGATGGTAACCCGGGATCGGCTGATTTTGGAATCCCGGTCGCTCGTCATTCCTGCGAAGGCAGCAATCCAGCACCATTGGTTTCGATGGCCCGGAGTCGAGGAGTTTCGTACTGAGCGGCGGTTCGGCTGGCGAGGTTCGTTGGACGACGGCGGCTTCCGGGGTCCTTCAGACGTCGCAGCCACGCATGAATCCGGTCGAAACCGACTCATCGATGGCCTTGCCCGCCACCTCGCCCGCTGTCATCGTCATGGCCATTCGCACGTTATTCCGGGTGCAGGACTCACGAAAGCGCGTCCCCGCGCGCTCCCGCAAGAAGAGGATGTCATGCGCATGCCCACCAGCCTGCCCCCATCACTTCGCCGCTGGCGCGTAACCGCGCTGCTTTTGCTGCTGAGCCTGACCGCCACCGCATGGGCACAAACCACCGACACCACCGCCGTCGACCCGCCCACACGGGTGGCGCGCCTGTCTTACCTGGCCGGGGATGTCGGCGTACTGCCGGCCGGTGCGCATGACTGGAGCGATGCCGACGTCAACCGCCCGCTGACCGACGGTGACCGGCTTTCCAGCGGTGCCGACGCGCGTGCCGAGCTGGAACTGGGCGGCGCCACGCTGCACGTCGATGGCGATACCGACCTGGGCCTGCTCGCCCTGAACGGGCAGCTTGGCCAGTTCGAGCTGACCCAGGGCACGCTGGAGCTCAGCGTGCGCAGCCTCGCCAACGGCCAGAGCTACGAGATCGACACGCCCACCGTGGCGCTGGTGATGGACCAGCCGGGCTCGTTCCGCGTGGATATCGGCGCCGATGGCCGATCCACCACGGTCACCGCCTTCAACGGCAATGCGGTGGTGTTCGGCCAGAACAACGCACAGCAGGATGTGATCGCCGGACGCAGCTACCAGTTCGACGACGCGTCGCTGAGCGACGTGGGAATCACCGATGTGGGCGGCAGCGACGCGTTCGATGCCTGGTGCAGCGACCGCGACCGCCGCTACACCGACGCGATGACGCCGCGCTACGTCTCCACCGAAGTGGTAGGCGCCGAGGACCTGGGCAACTACGGCGACTGGAACGACGACCCCGAATATGGCGAAGTGTGGTATCCCGCCCATGTCGTCGCCGGCTGGGCACCGTACCGGTTCGGCCACTGGGTATGGATCACGCCATGGGGCTGGACCTGGGTGGATGACGCGCCGTGGGGCTTCGCCCCGTTCCACTACGGTCGCTGGGCCTATATCCGCGGCGCATGGGGCTGGCTGCCCGGTCCGCGTTACGCGCGGCCGATCTATGCGCCGGCGCTGGTCGCCTTCGTCGGCGGCGGGCGACACTGGGGCGTATCGGTGGGCCTGGGTGCACCGGTGGGCTGGTTTCCGCTCGGCCCGGGCGAGATCTTCAACCCGTGGTACCACGCCAGCCGCGGTTACTACTCGCGCGTCAACATCGCCGACCTGCGCGATCGCCACGGGCACAGCCCGCACGACATCGCCGGCCGCATCGAACGCGATTACGGCGACTTCCATCGCGGCCGTACAGCCCCGGGCATGGACTACGCCCACCATCACCCGCACGGCTTCACCGCCGTACCCGAACGCAGCTTCGCCGAGGCGCACGACGTGCATCGGCATCTGCTGCATGTCGACCCCCGCCGCCTGGCCCGTGCGCCGATCGAAGCCCGCGGGGTTCGCGTGAAGCCCGTGCCGGTCAACCCACTGTCGTCGCGCAACCCGCGCCTGCGCTCACTGCCCACGGCCGGCTTCCGCCGCCCCGTGGTGATGCGCCACGCGCCAGACGACGACCGCTTTGCCCGTGCCGGACGCTACAACGTGGCGCACTCGGACTACCGCGTGTCCGCCGGGGCTGCCCGTCCGGACGCACCACCAGCCCCGCCGCGCAGCAACGTGCGCGCCTACGGCGGCAACCACCCGGCGACACTGCCAACGCCGCCGCGCCTCATCACCGCGCATGACCCGCAACGCACCGGCGAGCTTCCTTCTGCCCGCTTCGCGCAGCAACACCGGGACACGCGTCGCGAATACGTGCAACGTCCCGGCGTGAGTTTTGTGGGTCGCGGATCGGAACCATCACGGGAAACACAGCATCCCGTGGGCGCACTGCCGCCGGAACCGCGTTTCGAACGCGTGCAATCCCTGCCACGCGACACCGGCGCCCGTGAATCCGCCGCGCGCTTCGAAGCAGCCCGGCGCATGCGCGACGAACGCGCGCCTCCAGCCACCTACCGCACACATGTCGACGCGATGCCGCGCAGCTACAACAACGCCGCGCCACGCCCATACAACAACATCCCCCAGCGCAGCTACAACAGTGCGCCGCACCCGGATTACCGCGGGCCCGCCTTCCGTCCGCCACCGCGGGTAGAGCCGGAACGGCGTGCACCCCAAGCCCATTCGGCGCCCAGCCGCAGACATGGCGGGCACGCACCGGCGTCCCATCAAAGCAACGATCGGCAGCACTGAAACAGCCGTTTCGACGCCACTGTAGGAGCGCACCCTGTGCGCGATGCTTTTTCGCAGTGTGCTACCGAGAGCATCGCGCACAGGGTGCGCTCCTACCTCCTCCGCGCGACGGACTACATCCGGACAAAATGACTTTCGATACGTTCCATCATCCTGGCGCCAAGGCCGGGCCGCTCCCAACAGCCCCGGGCACAACCGCTACAATGGGCGGATGCATATCACGCTCAATGGCCAGCCGCGCGATTGCACGGCCTCGATCACCATCGCCCACCTGCTCAATGAAGCCGGTTATGCCGGCCGTCGCGTGGCGGTGGAAGTGAACCGCGAGATCATTCCGCGCAGCCGCCATGCCGAGCATGCGCTGGCCGAAGGCGATGAGGTGGAAATCGTCCACGCCATCGGCGGCGGCTGACCGCACGCTTCGCCCTTTCCCCCACATTCCGGCCACGTCATGAACCTGAAAACCACCGACATCGTCGACCCGTTGATCATCGCTGGCAAAAGCTACGGCTCGCGCCTGCTCACCGGCACCGGCAAGTACAAGGATTTCGATGAAACCCGCGCCGCCTCGCAGGCTGCGGGCGCCGAGATCGTCACGGTGGCGATCCGTCGCGTGAACATCGGCCAGGACGCCAGCCAGCCCAGCCTGCTCGATGCACTGCCGCCCGACGAGTTCACCCTGCTGCCGAATACCGCCGGCTGCTACAACGCGGTCGACGCCGTGCGCACCTGCAAGCTGGCGCGCGAGCTGCTGGACGGCCACAAGCTGGTGAAGCTGGAAGTGCTGGGCGACCCGAAGACCCTGTTCCCGGACGTGGTGGAAACCCTGAAGGCGGCAGAGGAACTGGTCGCCGACGGTTTCGACGTGATGGTCTACACCAGCGACGATCCGATCCTGGCCAAGCGGCTGGAGCAGATCGGCTGTGTAGCAGTGATGCCGCTGGCCGCGCCGATCGGCTCGGGCCTGGGCATCCAGAACCGCTACAACCTGCTGGAGATCGTGGAGAACGCCACGGTACCGATCATCGTCGACGCCGGCGTGGGCACCGCGTCCGACGCCGCCGTGGCGATGGAACTAGGCTGCGACGGCGTGCTGATGAACACCGCCATCGCCGGCGCGAAGGATCCCGTGCTGATGGCCCACGCGATGAAACTGGCGATCCAGGCTGGCCGCGCTGCATTCAAGGCCGGACGGATTCCGCGCAAGCGCTATGCTTCGGCCTCCAGCCCGGTCGACGGCATCATCGGCTGATCGCACTCCCCTCTCCCGCCGGGAGAGGAACTTCACCCTACGCCGTTCGCCCTGAGCGTAGGCCCGCAGGGGCCGAAGTCGAAGGGCAGCCCTTCGACTTCGCTACGCTCAGGGCGAACGGTGAAAAACCACGCTCACTGCTGCGAAAAGCCTGCACCTACTCGCTCCGCCCGCACCCTCACCCGCCTGCCGGCACCCTCTCCCAAAGGGAGAGGGACTCACTCGATAGCTTTCGCCCGACATGACCGACCATCCCGTTCCCGAACATCTCCGCCGCATCCGCAGCTTCGTGCTGCGCGAGGGCCGCATGACGCCCGCGCAACAGCGCGCCTTCGACGATCACTGGGCCCGTTTCGGCATCGATTACACCGGCTGTGCGCAGGACTTCGCCACCCGCTTCGGACGCACCGCGCCACTGGTGATGGAAATCGGTTTCGGCAACGGCGAGGCGTTGGCGTGGGCCAGCGAGTACGATCCGGCGCGTGATTACCTCGGCGTGGAAGTACACGGTCCCGGCGTCGGCCGGCTGATGAACGTGCTGGCAGCGCGCGATGCCGGCAATGTGCGCCTGTATCGGCACGACGCGGTGGAAGTGCTGGAAAACGAGATCGCCCCGGACACCCTGGCCGAAGCGCGCATCTGGTTTCCCGACCCGTGGCACAAGAAGCGCCACAACAAGCGCCGCATTATCCAGCCCGGGTTCGTCGCCCAGCTCGCCACGCGCATGGCCCCCGGCGGCCTGCTGCACCTGGCCACCGACTGGCAGGCCTACGCCGAGCACATGCTCGAAGTGATGGAAGCCGCGCCGGCCTGGTCCAATGCCATCGCCCCCGGCGAGTACGCCGAGAAACCCGCCTGGCGCATCGAAACCCACTTCGAACGGCGCGGATTGAAGTTGGGTCACGGGGTGTGGGATCTGCTTTACCGTCGCGTCTGACGCCCGCGAAGCACAAGATCCACCACATCGAATGACCTACCTGGCAGGAGCGCACCCTGTGCGCGATGCTTTCGGTATTTACTGGCGAAGGCATCGCGCACAGGGTGCGCTCCTGCAATCAGCAACGGCATGGAGGGGGATGTTGGGAGGGGGTCAATCACTCGCGCCACAAGCTTGCCTACCCCACCCCAACCCACCCCTGCTGGCAGGGGTGGGGGCAAAAGCGAGAACTGCGGTGATCCACTTGCTCCCGATTCACCAGCCCTTGCACTTGGCCGCTTATACTTGCGATCAATCAGGGACCCAAGCTGCCGCAGCGTGAATCATCCACTGCCCATCCATCGCCAGACTGATCGCTCGCCCCGCCGGGACGCTCGCTAGTGGGACTGACCCTCACACCCGACATGATGCTGGTGCTCGGGCTGGTGGTCTTCACCATGCTGATGCTGGTGCTGGAGTGGATCCGCGCCGACATGGTGGCGCTGCTGGTGGTGGTGGTGATCGGCCTGACCGGGCTGATTCCGGCCGACAAGGTCTTCAACGGATTCGCCGGCAACGCGGTCATCGCGATCATCGCGATCATGATCATGGGCGAAGGGTTGGACCGCGCCGGCGTGCTGAGCCTGACCGCCCGTTTCGTGATGCGCATGGCGCGTGGCAAGGAATCCCGGCTGGGCGTGGTGATCAACTCGGTCGCCAGCCTGTTCAGCGCGGTGATCCCCAGTCAGGCGCTGGCGGCGCTGATGATTCCCGTGTCCAGCCGCCTGTCTGCGCGCACCGGCGTGCCGATCTCGCGGCTGTTGCTGCCGATGGCGTTTTGTATCCTCACCGCCACCAACACCACTCTGATCGCGAATTCCCCGCTGATCATGCTGAACGACCTGATCGCCAGCGCCAACAACAACCTGCCGCCGGGCGCGCAGACCATTCCCAAGTTCGGCCTGTTCAGCGTGACCCCGGTGGGCCTGGCGCTGGCCATTACCGGTGTGCTGTTCTTCTGGCTGTTCACCCGCAAGGTGCTGCCCGAGCGCGAAGACGCGCGCCAGAAGGTGACCCCGGGCCGTACCGAAAGCTACTTCGCCGAGACCTACGGCATCGTCGGCGAGACCGCCGAGCTCACCGTCACCGCGGAAAGCCCGCTGGTGGGCATGAGCATCGGCGAAGCGGAACAACTGCACGGCGCGCCGTTGATCCTGGCCATCAAGAGCGGCAACGATGCACGCATGGCCCCGCCGGCGGACCACGTGATCTGGGTCGGCTCGGTGCTGGGCGTGCTCGGCCCCCGCGAGCAGCTCAACCAGTTCGCCAACAACCAGTTGTGCCGTCTGCTGCCACGCATGCGCCAGTTGGGCGAGCTGTTCAATCCGACCCGCGCGGGCATTTCCGAGGCGGTAATTCCACCCAACTCACGCTTCATCAAGCAGACCATCGGCGACCTGCACCTGCGCAAACGCCACGGCATCTCGGTGTTGGCGGTGACCCGTGGCGAGCACGTGTATCGCGACGACGTGCGCGCGGTCAGCCTGCGTGCCGGCGACACCATGGTGCTGCATTCAAGCTGGCGCGAACTGGCGCAAACCGCCGAGGACCGCGATCTGGTGGTGGTCACCGACATTCCGCGCGAAGAGCAGCGCCCGAACAAGATCTGGCAGGCGGTAGGCTTCTTCTTCACCGCCAAGTGCCTGGCCCTGTTCACCAAT
Source organism: Rhodanobacter sp. FW021-MT20 (assembly GCF_041107475.1). Lineage (NCBI taxonomy): Bacteria > Pseudomonadati > Pseudomonadota > Gammaproteobacteria > Lysobacterales > Rhodanobacteraceae > Rhodanobacter > Rhodanobacter sp. FW021-MT20. The sequence goes on from NZ_JBGBPX010000001.1 coordinate 436,119, forward strand.
CTGGATCTATCCATCGCCATGATGACCGGCGCCATCGGCATGCTGCTGTCCGGCGTGCTGAACATGGACGAGGCCTACAAGGCGATCAACTGGAAGACCATCTTCGTCACCGCCTGCCTGATCCCGCTGGGCTGGTCGATGGACTCCACCGGCACCGCCGCGTGGCTGGCGCAGGAAGTGCTGGTGCACATGGGCGGCGCCTCGCCGTGGGTGCTGCAACTGGCACTGGCGACGCTCACCCTGCTGTTCTCGCAGGTGATGTCCAACGTGGGCGCCACCGTGATGATGGTGCCCGTGGCGATCAGCGTGGCCGTGGCCACCGGCGGCAATCCGTCCGCCTATGCGCTGATTGTGGCCGTGTCCTCGTCCAACACCTTCCTGATCAGCTCCGGCCACCCCGCCCTGATGATGGTCACCGGCCCCGGCGGCTACAAGAGCAAGGACTTCCTGCGCGCCGGCATCCCGCTGACCTTCGTGGTCCTGGCCATCACTCTGGTGGCGATCAACCTGATGTTCCATTGAGGGCTCCCACGCCTCCGCGCGATGATTTCTCCACCCGCGCGGGCACCCGAGCCGGGGACCGCAACCGATACGTGCCTCCAGGCAAATCTGGTCGCGGCCGAAATCGCCTCCGTCAAAAAGGTTCTTGTCTCATTGAACGCACACCGGGAACCTCAAAAATCTCTCAAAGTGCGTCATTCCGGCGAAGGCCGGAGGCGCCTTTCAACAGACGGCTGTCTGGTCATCCAGTGGCCGCATGGCCTGAACAAGCGTGGTCGCTACTGGATCCCGGCCTTCGCCGGGATGACGAGCACGATAGGTCGTCGCTGGCCGATTTTGAGTCGCTCCGTTACCAGTCCCATAGAAGTCTCCACAGCCCTCATGCATCAGGGCTATGCCCAGATTATTCCGGACAGCAATCGGCGCAGGCCGGGATGACGAACAAATAAAGCGGTTATTCGAGATACCCAGTGGGAGGTGCGCGCTTCACGCAACTTGCCATCATCACGCGCAGCCATCGGCGGCAACAACATCGAGTCGACGCTGCAAGGCACGCAGTCGTTGTTGCAGCGCCGCTGGCGGCAGCGTCATCGACAAGGCACCCAGGCAGTGCTGCAAATGCACTGGATCGCCGCGCAGACGCTTCAATGCCTTGTCCAGATCGATGCGCACGACATCGCCATAGGCACACCGCGCTTTCTCCAGCGCAGGGCGCAGCCGGCGTGGTGGCTGGTTCATCATGGCCAGATCGATCGCGTCACGGGAAAAAACGCTGTCGTCGCGCCAACGGTCGGCATTGGCCAGCAATTTACTGGCGGCCGCGTCTATATCAGTGAGTGTCCCGATGCCGCATAGCCGGTCATTACGACCAGGCGGATCCAGCACGATGCGCGCTTCGTGCACAATCTCAAACTTGATTTCGCTGCTTTCAACCTGCAGCACGGTGAGGATACCGCATTGGTCGATCCGCCACGGGCGCAGCAGGCGGATCGGTGCAACGCCTGCTTGCAGCAGCGGCGCCAGGTCATCGGCACCGGCAAGGCATTGACGCAGCTCACGGTAGGCTTCTGCATCGGAGACGAGGAAGTCCATGTCGACGGACTCGCGGAATTCGCCCCAGCGCAAGGCGATGGCCGTACCCCCGCCGAAGCGGCATTGCATGGCATCCAGCCGTCCACCATCCAGGGCCAGCAATACCTGGGCGACACGGCGATGATGCAGGCGTTCAAACATCCAGTAGTCCCTTGCCATAGACCTGTTGCAATGCCTTGATCAGGGCACGTTCCCGCAGCTCGAGAGCCTCAAGTTCAACGTGCCGCCAATTGCGCTCATACAAATCCAGCGCTTCGCGTGGCGTGAGCACCTGCGTATCGTCGGCTACCTGCCAAGCCAGCCGGCGCAATTGCGGAAAATCGTGCAGACGGATATGCAATGGCAAATGATCCGCCAGGGGGCCCGTAGCCGTCGCCTGCTCCGGTATCGAAGCAGGCGCAAGCAGCTCGACACGCAAGCCGAGTACCTCGGCAGCGGCCAATAGCGAACCGGCCGCCACGCTGGCCTCACCCTTTTCCAGTCGATGCCAGGTCACACGGGAAATCCCGGCGGCTTCTGCAGCCGCCACTGCGCTCAGACCCAGCGACTTGCGCCGGATGCGCAATGTTTGCCCGAGCGTGAGGGCAGTTTCCAACTTGGATACGAGAAGATTCATGGTGCCAACTTCCGTAAAGTGTTTCTTATAATGATCATTTATCAAAAAATGTCAACTTAAAGAAACATTTTTCGGCGCAGCGCGCCCTGCAAAAGGTCCGCCCGAGTGCGGCATTCCGCTGACCTTCGTGGTCCTGGCCATCACCTTGGTGGCAATCAACCTGATTGTTCCATTGAGGGCGTCACGGAAGGCCGCTTTAAGGACCCTCGAGCACCCCTTTTTGGTCGTCATCCGGCCCGACCAGCCCTTCGGCTGTCGAAAGGCACCTCGCCGGAATGACGCAAATTGATGGGTCTTCCGAGGAACCCTTCGGGGCCCCTCGAACAATTCTGTTGCAGGAGCCCGTTCGCGGGCGATGCTTTTCTGGAGGGAATAGCTGCAAGAGCATCGCCCGCCAACGGGCTACAAGCATCGGTCGCAAATTGGAGCCCAAGATCATGACCTCCGATCATCCTGCCTTGCACCACGACGATTTTGACGCCGCCTCCGGGCGGCAACCAGTCGGCGCGGCAATAACGCAAACGGCGAGTTCCCGCCAAAACGTCCCTGAATATGCCGTCCTTCACCACCTCTACACATATTCGGCAAAATCATGGACATACAGCCGTTTTATTTCGCTCCGGTTTAGTTTCGGGCTTGTAATGACATGCTAGAATCACGGTTCGTTTGACGTCTATGGCACGGAGTGGAACGGACGCATCAGACAGGGGGCGGTTCCAAATCTTCATGCGTATGTCATCCGGGCGTCGTTGATCGATGTCAAGGATTGCTTTACCGCCCCTATCGGACAGTTTTGTCTGCCCGGTGCCTTTCAACAGGGATGGATTGAGGAGAATCCAATGCTCGACACACGGATCGTTCTCGCCTGCGCCTTGGCAGCAGGCGTCTCGGCCATCGCACTGTTCATACTGGCAAACCTTGCCGAGCGGCTCGGCCTGGTTGACCGGCCCAACAAACGCAAACTGCACCAAGGCAACATCCCGCTGGTGGGCGGCCTTTCCGTCTTCATCGGCATGCTGGTGGCCGCGCTGTGGTTCGACGGCTTCTCGTATTTCGTGAAGATGCTGCTCGCCACCTCGGCAGTACTCGCCTTGCTCGGCGCCCTGGACGACCGCTACGACCTGAGCGTGCGCGCCCGTCTGCTGGTGCAAACCGCCGCCATCCTCACCGTGGTCGGGACGACGGGCGTCTACATTCACAGCGTGGGTCACCTGTTCGGTCACGAGCTGCTCCTCGGTTGGCTGGGCGTGCCCTTTACCGTGGTCGCAGTCATCGGCCTGCTCAACGCCTTCAACATGATGGACGGCATCGATGGCCTGGCCGGCAGCCTGTCGCTGGTCACCATTGGCGCCATCCTGCTGTACAGCAATGCTGCACAAATGCACGGCCCGACCGCGCTGATGCTGCTCACGGGCTGCGCCCTGCTGCCTTATCTGGCCGCCAATCTCGGCTTGGTCGGCCGCAAGATTTTCCTGGGCGACGCCGGCTCCATGGTGCTGGGCTACCTGTTTGCCCGGACCCTGATCGACTTCAGCCAGGCTTCGCCGAGACATATTTCTCCCATTGACGTGCTGTGGTGCGTCGCGCTTCCCGTACTCGACACCATCGCCGTGATGTACCGCCGACTGCGCCAAGGTAAGTCGCCGTTCAAGCCGGATCGCGGGCATATCCACCACATCCTCATGGGCGCCGGCCTGAGTTCCCGCCGCACCCTTGTCTGCCTGATCGCACTGGCCGCCACCCTCGCTTTCTGCGGCTCGGTCACGCGCATGCTGGGCACCGAAGCCAGCCTATTGGCGTTTAGCACCCTGCTGGCCGTGTACGTCGTCATGGTTACGCGTATTTGGCTGCGGCAGGAATCGCGTCGTCGCGGCTTGGTCGGGCCACCGGCTGCCAATGATGCTGATATCACCGCGGGCATCCTGGCAAACCGAAACGTGTTCCAAGACGGGACACAAGGCAGCTAAAGAGACTTTGATTTTGCTCGTCATTCCTGCGAGGCGCCTTTCAACAGCCGAAGGGGCTGGTCAAGCAGGAGGTGATTTTCAACAGACGAATGTCTGGTCATCCAGCGCCGGTGTTTTCAATGGCTTACAGACACTGGATCCCAGCTTTGCTGGGATAACGCGCAGAAAGTCGATTGATCAGATTTCCCCTAAGAAGCGGCAGGATACCGACAGCCGACGATAGAGCGGGGAGCTGCCGCTACTGGCCACCTCGAAAGAAAGGCGAGAACAAGCGAGCCAAGGTACGGGAACCGAGAACCGAAGGCGCTGTCGTAGTAAAACGCATCTGGCTACAAAAGGAATCGCGCCGCTGAGGTTTTGGGCGAGCAATCAACCTCCCAAGGCATGGGACTCAAACCGAACAGCCTTCGGTAAACTCCGAGACGAGTCATGTCATCGAATAATTAATTGGACTCAAAGTCAGTCGGAGTCGATATATTGATAAGCCGACTCAACTCTGGAGTAAAATGGCGATGATTTCCACCTCGCGTCGTAAGTTCATAACAACGTTGACGATAGGGATGCTTAGCCTTTGCTGCGAAAGGGCATCTGCGTCATCCGAGTCCACCCTTCCGACTGTTAAACTGGCATCTTTCTCTGATGGCGCCACAGATGCCACAGCCGCCATTCAGTCGCTTATTGATTCTTGCCCCAGCGCGGGTGGCGTTATAAGTATTCCAAAAGGGAAATATCTGATCGACTGTGTGAAGGGTGTCACTTTACGCTCCGGTGTGCATTTGATTCTTAGCAGTGATGCATACTTGTTGGCCAAACCAACGTCCATGGGGACGTATGCCATCTTGAAAATATATAACGTAAAGAATGTTACTATTGAGGGAGGAAACATAGTAGGCGAGCGGGGCAAGCACTTGGGCACGGTTGGAGAGTGGGGTTTCGGAATCGATATACGTGGAAGCTCCAACGTCATAATTCGCGACTCACATATCAGTAATTGCTGGGGTGACGGAATTTATGTGGCCGCGTCGAATAGATATGGAAAAGAAGTTGATTGTCACAATGTAACCATCGAAAGAGTGACATGCAAAAATAATCGACGACAGGGGTTGAGCATAACCGGCTGCGAAACGGCTTTAATATTGGATTCAACTTTTTCTTTCACTCATGGAACACGTCCAGCGAGCGGAATAGATCTTGAAGCCGAAAAAGGAGGGACGGTTGACAGTATCGTAATAAAAAATTGTGATGTTAGTGATAATTTTGGGCGCGGAATTCAGTTAAATAACAAGAACTCTATGATTAAGATAATTAATTGCACGATTAATCGTAATCACGAATATGGTGTATGGATCGGTGGAGAGACTGAAGGGATTGAAATTTCAGGAAACGAAGCCAGAAACAATGGGATTTATGATCTTTTCGTAGGGAAAAGCGTGAACCTTCTGAGACTTGGATCAAAGATGATGACCTCCACTACGCCCGGCTCAGGCGGCTTCAAGCTCATTTATATCGATAGAAAGTGAGTGGTGTATGAATTTATGAATATGAATACTGCGTCTGTTCAACTAAGTTACCGTTGCATGCTAAGGCTGTTATCCATTTTTAAGGGAAAGGCTTGGCTCGCCCGACGACTTGGAGTCATTATTGGTTCCGATTGTCGTATTTATATATCGACGTGGGGCTCCGAACCTTTTCTTATTACATTGGGAAACAGGGTTACCGTGACATCTGGTGTCAAGTTTTTGACGCACGATGGCGCCACATGGCTCGTTCGAACCGACGGTGTCCGACGTCAAAGATATGGCAGCATCTTGGTCGGGGATGATGTTTTTATCGGCGTCAATGCCATCATTATGCCCGGAGTGGTAATAGGCTCGAAAGTTGTAATCGGATCGGGAAGCGTTGTAACAAAAAATGTCGCTGACAATTCCGTTGTCGCGGGAGCCCCTGCCAGGAAATTGGATTCATTTGACGGTTATTGCGAGAAAATCAACAATACTTGCCCATTGAATTCGGATCTCACAGGTAGTGATTATAAGGCCAAGGTTTTTAGTGCCCTCCATATTCAGGCGGAGATGGAACGACAATGAGGTTGTGCTGGCGCCCCAGACTGATCTTGCCCCCGAATTTCGGACACTCGGTTAAGCCGCGTGAGCCCGCTCGAACTGCTCTGGGCTGAGATAATCCAGGGTCGAGTGGAGCCGGGTTCGATTGTAATCAACCTCGATGTACTCGAACACGTGCGCACGAGCCTGCTCGTGTGTGGCAAAGCGTTCGCCGTGGATCGCCTCGACCTTCAGGCTGTGGTTCCAGCTCTCCATCGCCGCGTTGTCGTAGCAGTTGCCCCTGGCGCTCATGCTGGCGATGAAACCGTGTTCGTCCAGAAGTTTGCGGTGCTCATGCGTGTAATGACCCAGCAAATCCTGCACAGGTCAGGCCGCTAAAGCATACGCCTGAGCGGGTGTTTTCATGCCCAGCGACTAGTGGGGCCGTCGGTGGTTGTAGAACGCGATCCAGTCGCTGATCACGCGGCTGGCATGTTGCTGGGTTTCGAAGCGATGGCGGTGAGCACACTGTCCGTGTAACGGGGGCAGGATCAACCTAGCGCCGCGTTAGCGACGGGGCACGTCTATTAAGAGTTCCTCGTACACACCCAGCGTGAGCTGAGTAACAATGCGCTCGTCAAAAAACAACTCCACCTTTCTACGAGCTGCTGCGCCCAGACGGGCCGCCAACGGGCGGTCATCCGTCAGACGCGCAATCGCGCACGCGAGGGCACGTGCATCACGCACGGGGACAAGAAGTCCATCAGCGCCATCAGTCACCACCTCGCGACAGCCCGGAACGTCTGTTGCAATCAATGGCAAACCACACGCAGCGGCCTCAACCAGGATCGTTGGCAATCCCTCGCGGTAACTCGGAAGGACGACTAGGTCGACAGACCCCAGTAGTGCCCGCATATCACTCACGTGCCCAAGCCATTCCACGATGCCCTCATTCACCCACGCCCGTATGACATCCTCAGGTATCGCTGCAGGGTTGCCAAGATCTGAAGATCCAGCTAATAGAAAGCGGATCTCCCGACCTTGCGCCAGTAAATATCTACAGGCCTGAATGTACTCCCCAACGCCCTTGTCCCACAGCAGTCGCGCCGCCAAGAGCACTCGCGAAGGCGTTCCCGTGCTCGCAGTGGAGGATCGCGAGAAAAGATTAAGATCGACGCCCACGCCCCGAATGAGTCTTATCTGATCTAATCTAGCAAGTCTGTCCTCTAAAAACTGACTGACATCGTCCGAATTAAGCAATATTACCTTTGCTCGCCCGCCACGAAGAGACTGGCGCAAAAGCATCCGCACTACCGGACGAAGAATCCCAGCAACTTTGTCGTTACTTGTGAAAACATAGCCAAGCCCATCTATAGACATGATTCTTGCCCTGACGCCAGCTATGCGTGAGGCGATAGAACCGTAAATGGCTCCTTTAATAGTGAAGCCGTGGACCAGCGCCGGCTTCTCACGTCGGATAAGTCTGATAAGCTGCAGTAAAAAGCGAAATTCATTTAGTGGATTCAGGCTGCGGCGCCTCATGGTCAAGGGCTTCCAGCTCAAACCAAGCGCCATGAGCTTTGCACCAAAGTTTCCTGGCGGCGAAATAAGCAGCACGTCATACCCTCTAGCTTGAAGCTCCAAGGCTAGCGAGCGTCGGAAGTTGTATAAATACCAGTCTGTATTTGCAAACAAAATAACCTTAATTCCAGCCACTGCGGCTCCTAAACAATTCCAGTTGGATAATTAACATTCTATTTATCTTTATCAAAAGAATCGAAAATATGAAAAATATGGCATCACTCATCTGGTTGGCACACGGACTTCCAGGCTTTCTCATAGGCCAATACCATCCCTCCGATCGAATATCGATCTTCAATGCTTTTCCGAGCCGCCTCGCATAACTTTATCAACCGCGAGGAGGGTTCGCCAAGCGCCTCACGCAGTGCAGCTGATAGTGCAAATGAATCGGACGGTGGAACCACCCAGCCGTTGTTACCTACAATTTCCCTTACATCCCCAACATCGGTGGCAACGCACGGAATGCCACAGGCCATTGCTTCAACTACCACGTTAGGAAAAGCCTCTCCAACTGAACTCAATACGAACACGTCGAAAGAGCGCATAACCATGGGGATATCATTTTGAGGTCCCATCGCAATTATATAATCACGAACATCATAACGATCAAGTAGCGCCTCAAGATACGGATCACCACTCGCAAGTCCCTTCCCAACAAGGACTAGATACACACCAGACGTCATTTCAAGCAATCTAGAAAATGATGAAATGAGATTTAGATGATCCTTCTGAGGATCTGCTCGACCTATGTGCCCAAGCACTCGCACACCTGGCGGCAGCCCGATTTCGCCCCGGACGCTACATTGCTCGGCGCGACTGGGAGAATATTCATTTAGGTCAATGCCATTAGGTATTACAATGAACTTCTTAGCATATAGGAACCTTCGATGCACCAATATTGCACGACGACTACAGGATATAATTAGACTGGGTATAAAGTGAGATAACACGGCACAAATTAAAACAACGATCAGTGTAGTAAATTTGTTATATCTCGGAGACAAATTACTATGCCTAATCCCCCAACAGACTTTTATTCCCACACATCTAGCAGCTATTCCGCCAATAAGATCTGCGTGATACATCCATGTCTGCGCAACTTGAGGATTAATTTTCCTTAGAATTCGGGACAGTCGAAATATTACAAATGGCGACGGGATATTCCGCCGCATACCGAGACTTATGACCTCGACTCCAATAGAACGCAGGCGATTACCATAAAAACCATCATCCGTAAGGCTGACGACACAAGTTTTTTCTGAATTTTCTCGTGCCGAAAGAAGTCGGTACAACGCATTTTCTGCACCGCCTCGCCCAAGCCCAGTGATTATATGCACCACTTTTACATCGGATAATATTTTAGACATAAAAGCGGAAAATTTCTGCAAGTTGTGTGGCAACTTTTTCAGTCGCATAAAAGCGGCACACAGCGTTTCTGGCTTCTTTTGCGAGTTTACCCCGCAGCGAATCGTCGACCAATATTGACACAATTGCCTCCTGCCATTCACTGAGTGTTGCGGCAAGTAGAGCGCCGCCTTTCTCCGCAACTTGCACATTCATTCCAACTGGCGAAACGACCGCAGGAACGGAGCATGACATATATTGAAGCATCTTGAAGCTACACTTCCCCTGTGCCCAAGGACTATCTGCAAGCGGCATCAAGCCTAATGTCATTGACTGAATGTCAGACACTTCGTTTTCCTCGCTCCATGTTCGATAATATACTCTACTAGGCGCAAGCGATTTAAATTCTGGCGCCTTGTCGCTTACTACCAATAAGTCCACGTCATCGTAAAGCTTCAAAACATTCTCGATTACCTTCTCGATTGCATAGAGATATTTCAAATTACCAGAAGTCCCTACCCAACCTATTTTACGCCTGACCGATTTATCATCAGAATTTTTAGGAATAAATATACGCACATCAATTGCGGTCGGTATAATGTATATGCATCTATTCAACCGCGAAAAGTGATCGGCAATTCTATCGTTTCCGCAAATTACTCCGTCACAGCGCTTCGCCAAACTGTCAACCGAGCCAAACCGAGCCGACATCCAGATCGCATCGTCGACATCTAGCAGTCGCGGTCTCTTCGTAAATCGTTCCAACGTGTTAATTGTGGAAACCATTTGGCGCTGTAGTAATGTAATATCCGATGCCATTGAACTGCCCAAATCAGAAAACCTTTGTGAAAGCAGAGATGGCAGCCATCGAATACGATCAAGTGTGCCACGCGGCGGGTAAGCGCTTCCTTTCCGAGGGAAATATTCATTCATGAGAACTCCGCTCGCTCGCAAATCCCCAATGTACTGACGCACGCGAAATCGCGCCGATGGCGCTACGCTACCGGCAGTAAAAGCAGCAATGCGGATTAATGACTCATTCATTTGTAAACAACGTCCATCTTCATTAAAAATCTTGCGAAGAGCACCCCGGTAATAATTACAAAGAATTCACTACATAACTAATGACTATAATTGTAACTAGAAGCCAGTTTATACGCTGGCAATAGATCAGATCTGCTCAATATTATTAGCAATAAAATGCAATAGGCTGCACCCACGAGCCATGTGCTCGTGGTTTTTTTAAGTAACGCGGCAGCAACGATAAAGACGCTAAAGGCGTCAAACAATGCATACACTCTGAATGCAAGCCATGTTGCGGAATGCATAAACATAAGAAGGAAAGCCAAGCCAACCCACGAAAATATGCAACATTGAATGAGCAATCTTCGCTGCGGGATATCGACCTGGCCCTTCACTAATATGGCGGCCATATAACTGAGTACGCCAGATTTGAATAAAGCTACCAGGACCATGCTAACCGTCATGTCGAAGTGCTCTCCAACATACTCAAGGACCCTTCCGTCGAACTTGCCCATCTGAGAAAGGATATTTCCGACTCCCGCAATAACCAAAAGCATAAAAACGCTAATAATCCACTGGTATCTCTGAAGTCCGAATAGCATTGGCAGCTCAAATATCACAACCAAGATGGCCGACGCATGGAATCCGACAGCCAGCATGCTGTATATTAACCACCTTACTTTCTTCCCATTACATATTTCCAATAATGCCAAAAAGCTAAATCCAAGAGCAATTGCTAACCTTATCTGGGCAAATTCGTGCGAGAAATATGATAGGCAAACCATAACAAAAAACGGCGTTATGTAGGCTCCAAAGATGCGCTGAAACGCTCTTGCTTTAAGACTGAGCCCGAATCCAACCGCAACCAAGAACATCCACTGAGAGCCGAGGCCAACGGCTTGAATCCAAGTTATTAGAACCCCGAAAAGCGGGTCCTTGCCGAGGAAAACCTTTTCTGGATACGCTAATGCCGACGCGCCTATTTCCTGAAACATATTTATGTAGTTGGAATAATCTTTACTCGAAGACGAAATCCCCGCAAAAAGCACCGCGTAGGCGAAAAGGATCATACCCAAGTATTTTGCATATTTTGGGCATAACCACGACCATGCCGTTAAAAAAAACGCGCAAAATATAAAAGCTACATATGCCATGTCATGTTTCTCGAGCCATTGATTACAGATTGATCTGTATTTTCGGGAGCGCACGAAACGATAATATCCATTTAAATGATTTCGAAGCGATACGAAAGTTTTACCGGACTCAACATCTGCCAACCTGAACTATCCGCCCGAGACTATTTTTGCTGAAGTGTACCGGCTAAGAGCGACTATTGCTCTTCCGGCCCATCAATCTACTCACAAAGAAACGTGCGGCTCGATGAAACAAATGCCAAATCACGATTGGCGACGGGTTTGTCTTAAATCCAAGAAAGAAGGTCGCAAGCCCTTTGCGCCAACAGCCTTCATAGAGAAGTGCTAACCCGATTTTGATTCGCACATTCCCTTGGCAAGTGCGCCGATATCGGGGCGGTACAAGAGTGGCTGCCACCTGCTCTGTAACACGAAGATGCCGATCCAATTGAGCATGGATTCCCTGTGCATGCACGCGGTATCGGCACAACTGTACCGAAGATGCGTACTTTATATTGGCAGAGAGTTGCGCTTCGGCTGCAAAGACCCTGATGAACGTTGGCCAGTCGTCCAGTTCGAGAGAATCCTCCCAAGGATGCAGGCTTCGGAGGAAATGAGTATTGAACACTGTAGCCTGAAGAAGCATTGGGGAGGGCGGCGCTGTCCATACTTTCTCTAACCTACTAAATGCATTCTTTTCAAAAAGACGCTCCATATCCAACCCATACACCATTCGGTCCACAAGACCCACTGTTCGTGCTTGGCATAATAATGCGTCAATAGGGCGACTTTCCTTCTCGAGTAAACTCAATGCCGCCTCCAGCCCCCCTCTCTCGTAAAAGTCGTCTGATGCCATGGCCGCGAAATACGTACCTCGCGCTAGGCTGAGGCCTAACCGTAGCGAGTCCACCAGCCCCTTATTCGTCTTGGTATAAACACGAACGGCGATTCCTTCGCGATACGGAAACTTGAGGCACTTTTCGAACGTGTCATCCGGTGAGCCGTCGTCTATTACCAGCAGCTCGATTGACGTGACCATCGAGTCATTAATGCTCCGCAAACACTCCTCAATGTAATCCGAATGCCGATATGCACAAACCGCTATCGTTAAATGCGGTTCCGCGACGGAAGTTGAGAGGCCCGACTCCAACATTAGCCGCGCACTTGAGCTATTTTGTACTTTTTTATCTTGCCTCATATACGACAACCATTATTCCAATTCAGACTCGACCAAATTAGATTGTTAATGTAATCATGCGAAAGAGCGCTTGAAACCAACTTTATCACGCGAAAACTTACCACTAACGCTTGCCGCACAATGTTTTTCGAAGCCATCCGCTTATATCCCCACCGAACCCACCTATTTCTGATAGTCGATTCAATGCGTAAACGCCCAATGAGATGGCCAAGAAAACTCCTATTACGGCAGCAGCAGTTACGCTTCGACCAGCGAGTGCGTGTACGAGAGTAGTCATAAGTACCAAGACGAGTAGTTGCATGCGCACCCTCGAGTCCCAGCGAAAACCGGTTCGTCGCCGGGCCAGCCAATACATCAGCGGCAGATGCAAAAGGTACATGATAAAGAATGCGACTCCCGTGACTTCTACACCAATCAGCGGCAAGCCACACCAAACCAGTGCGACAAAGATGCCGATGATCGACGACTCGGTCAAGACATAAGTCCGGCCATCACCGGAAGCCAAAATGATAAAACCCAGTGGCCAGCTAGCAACCTTCAGCACATCGCCAAGCACCTGCCAACGAAAAATCAGAGTGGCCTCAACAAACTCACTTGAATACAACAGCTTGATCAACCAAGGCGCCAATGCCAGCATGACCAAAAATACCGGGCCGGCGAGTAAAAACGCGACTTCGGTTTGTTCGTTCACCATGCGATTAACTACAACATGATCACCAATGGCCGCCGTCAGGCGCGGGTAATAGTCCGTACCCATCGCCGCCAGCACGAATCCGATGTATGTCATCGAGATAGCCCAGGCTGCTTGGAACTGGCCCAACGCCATCGAGCCCAATTCACGCTGAACCAGTGCGCGCACCACCAGCTGACCCAATGTTCCGGCGGCGCCAGCCACCATGAAGGCGGCGCCCAATCGTACTAGCACATTCCATTGGGACATCAATTGCGAAAATGGAGTTCGCGGGAACACTACTTTGGGTAGCCGCGCCACGTACAGGTGTCCCATCACGAAGCTGGCCAGTGGAGCTGCGAGCACGAATGCCAACAAGCCTTGCGCGCCCCATAGCCATAACGCACCAACGCCAAGCGTGGTAGATAGGACAGCCGACGACACGCTAACGCGGGCGATGTCTCCGATCTTGCGCAAGCCGTTCAGTAATGCGGCCTGAGAGCCGGCCGCTACCGTAAGCACCACGCCAAGTGTTAACCAGCCAACGTCTCCAGTGAGGGCCGGATTCCCCAATATGCGTTTCGCCAGAACGGCGCGTAGCATCCAGAATACGATGCCACCGATGAAAGCCAAAACCAACGTACCCAAGAACAACGCCCGGCGTGCAGCAGCAGCAGCAGCGTTATCTTCTTGGCCGACAGCCTCGGCGATCTGTCGCGTACCCACGCTTCCAAAACCCAGCGATGCCACAGCTGAAGCAGTCAAGACGAGATTTTGGAACAACCCGATCAGACCCACACCGGCGGGGCCTAATAACAGCGCTGCCGCCTTGGTGCGCAACAGGCTAATCAGAATGTTAATAACCGATGCACCGCCTATGATCGAGGATGACCGAAGGATCTGGCGATAGGAGTTAGCCATTCGCGTCAATCGTCTTGAGCAATTTGGCCGGATTCCCCCCCGCGATCGCGCCACTAGGTACACTCTTTGTTACTACGGAACCATTGGCAATTATCGCACCACTACCAATCGTTACGCCTTTCATAATCTTTACGTTCGATCCAATAAACACATTGTCCTCGATTACCACTGGCTTGGCCCATTCAGGACGAGACAATCTGCGCTCCTCAACCCTTATTCCATGAAAGTCGCTGTCAAGAATCTCGACATTGGACCCGACGAGGCAATTTCTCCCAATTGCAATCGACGTATATTCAGCAATTGCGCAAAAGTTGTTGTTCAACCAGGTCCCGCGCCCGATCGAAATCGTTGCGGAATGATGTCGCGCCTCTAGATATGCATACGTCGAGAAAAAAAAAGGCGACGGATATACTCCGATACTGACGTTACTTTCGACGCCAATAGCCCCCTTTCCCGCACACTGCAGCGGCTGATAAAGACACGGCGCCCCCTGCACCGAATTCGTTGAAATGCATCGATAAAAAAATATCCTTGGAAGCTGTGCAAGTCGCAAAGCAAAGCGCTGAATGCTCTTGGCACCTATGTTAAACATATGAATCAATTGCACCGATGACCGCAGCCTGCTTTGACAACTCCAAGTGAGGACCCATCGGAAGACTCAGTACTTCCTTTGCCATTCGCGATGCCAGTGGGAACGGATCCAATGGCCAATTCACATATGCGTAGGCCTGCTGTTTATGCGGTGGAATCGGGTAATGGATCAAGCTACCAACGCCAGCGCCAGTCAGATGCTCTTGTAAGGTATCACGCTGGGGGTGACGCACCACGAACAAATGCCACACAGGAGAAGCCCACACAGGTACCTGAGGCAACACCAGCCCAGAATCTGCAAGCCCTCGCAGATACTGCGCCGCTAACGACGCGCGACGCGCGTTCCATTCATCAAGCTTTTTCAGTTTGACGCGTAGCACCGCCGCTTGGATGGGGTCCAGTCGGCTGTTAAATCCCTGCACCTCATTGACGTACTTCGCCCTCGAGCCATAGTTGCGCAGGACACGGATACGATCGGCCAGCTCCGCATCATTGGTCGTGATTGCGCCACCATCGCCGAGCGCGCCCAAGTTCTTGCCGGGGTAGAAACTCCAGGCGACCACGTCACCATGCGCACCGAGGCGCCGCCCCTTGTAGCGTGCTCCATGCGCCTGAGCACCGTCTTCGAGCACGCGGAGACCATGCTTGCGGGCGATTGCAAGAATGGGGTCCATGTCGGCCGGTTGACCGTACAGGTGCACCGGAAGAACAACTTTGGTGCGCGGCGTGAGCGCCGCCTCAATCAGGGCTGGATCAATATTGTACGTCGCCTCCACTGGCTCCACGGGCACCGGCGTCGCCCCACACTGGCTGACAGCCAGCCAGGTCGCGATGTAGGTATTGGATGGCACTATGACTTCATCGCCCGGCCCAACACCCATGGCGCGCAACGCAAGATGCAGCGCATCAAGGCCATTAGCAAGGCTGACGCAATGCGAAGCCTCGCAATAGGTCGCGTACTCGGCTTCGAATGCTTCCACTTCCGGGCCAAGCACGTACCAGCCAGATGACACCACACGGTCGATTGCCGCGTTGATTTCATCGCGCAATTCGATGTGGGGAGCTTTCAGATCAAGGAACGGAATCATGCGCTGGCACCTGTTAGCTTCACAAACTCGCTGTAATCCCGAATGTAATCAGCACCATCGTAGTAGTGCGATGCGAAAACCAGTAGCACAGCATCGGCAGAGTACTTGTACTGGATTCCCCATACCATCGGCGACAAGTGCAAGCCAAGGTTAGGGCGATCAAGCAGAAACTCCTCGCGATGAACGCCGTCATCGGCCACGACCGAAACCCTCCCGCGCACGCAGATAAGAAATTGATGGCATTGACGATGGGCATGCTCACCGCGCGTCTCCACGCTGGGTACGTCGAACACCATGAAGTAGCGTTTGGCTTCGAATGGCACGACGCGCTGAAATTCACCGACCGTGAGGCTACCCCGAATGTCCGTTATACGGGGCAGCGTTACCAGGCTCACGCCTGCAACCCGCGAAGACTGTACCGTGCCAGTTGCAGCTGCTTCCGTCACCTTGTCGAGCGAACCACCACTTTGTGCATCTGCATAACCTACGATCCTGGCGGGATTTCCCACGACGATCGCGTTGGCAGGCACAGATCGCGTAACCACAGCACCAGCACCCACCATCGCATGACGACCAATCTTCAAGCCCGGGAGGATGGTTGCGCCAGCGCCCAGCGATGCACCGGATTCAATCTCGGTCAGTAGCGCGGTCGCCAGGTGCTGCTTGCTGCGCGGAAACTTGTCATTGCTGAAAGTGACATTGGGGCCGATGAAAACGTCATCGCCGACACGTAAACCGTCCCATAGCTGCACGCCATTCTTGATGGTGACGCGATCGCCGATGACCACGTCGTTTTCGATGAAGCAGTGCGAGCAGATGTTGCAGTCGTTGCCGATGCGAGCGCCCGGCAAGGCCACCACGAATTGCCAGATGTGCGTACCCGCACCGATGCTGGCGGTCTGCACATCGGCCAGCGCATGGACGTGGACAGGTTGAGGCATTCTCATGACCTCACTCCGATGTATTCCTTGTACCAGCGCACAAAGTTCGCCACGCCCTCCTCCACGCCGACTTGCGGGCGGTACTCGACCGAGGCAATGAGAGCGGACACATCGGCTTCCGTACCAGTGAGCAATATTTTCATGAGTGCATTTTCAATGTTGGTAATTACGTCTTCGCCAAACCAGCGAACACGCTCGCGCTGAACCTTAGGCACGTGGTCTCATATACCAAGGCATGGCCAAGGCCAGCCCTTGCCCAATATTTTGCGTCGGTGTGAACCCAAGCTTCGCCGTCGCCTTGCTTATGTCGGCCAGACTGTGCCGCACATCACCCTCGCGAAACTCACGATACACGGGCTGTGCATCTTGCAGATGCGGGTAATGCGGCAGCAAGTTGGTCACAAGCTGGGCGTAAAGCTCGTTGAGTGTCGTACGGTCACCTACCGCCACGTTGTAAACCTGATTCACGGCCGCGGGACTTTCCGCCGTCGCAGCCAGCAAGTTCGCCTGCACGACGTTTGCCACATAACAGAAATCACGACTGGTCTCGCCGTCACCATTGATGAAGACCGACTCGCCCTTGATCAGGCTGTCGATCCACTTGGGAATGACGGCGGCATAGGCCCCATCGGGATCCTGGCGCGGACCGAATACGTTGAAGTAACGCAAACCGATGGCATTGAAACCGTAGCACCGTGCGAAAACGCTGGCATACAACTCATTGACATATTTCGTTACGGCGTAAGGACTCAGGGGATTGCCAATCTGATCTTCCACCTTGGGCAACCCGGGGTGATCGCCATAGGTGGAACTGCTGGCGGCATAGGTAAAGCTTCGCACCTTGGCATCCCGCGCAGCCACCAGCATGTTGAGTGAGCCGGTGCAATTGGCGTCATGCGTTGCCAGCGGATCTTCCATCGAACGAGGTACCGACCCCAGCGCCGCCTGATGCAGTACGTGCTGTACGCCTGCGCACGCCTTGCGGCAGTCTTCGATACTCCGGATGTCGCCCTCGATGAAATGGAACCGTGACCAGGCCTGCGCTCCCACGATCTGTTCGACTTCATCCAGATTGCGCTGGTAGCCCGTAGCGAAATTGTCCAAGCCAACCACATCCTGACCTAGCCCAAGCAGTGCCTCGACAAGATTGGAACCGATGAAACCCGCCGCACCCGTGACTAACCATTTTTGGCGTGATGCGAGCACACGTTCCTTGAGCGCGGCTGGAAGTACCTTGACCAATGCGCTCATCACAGCCTCCCGTCCACTGCACCACGCGGCAAGACGTATTTCACGTCATAGACAATAGACTCCACTTTACCGAACGCGCGGATGCCTTTGCCACCTAGCGCCACAAACTGCTGATGCCCAACTGCAACGATCACCGCGTCATAGCCGCCCCGCTGCGGCTGCGCGATGGTAGTTATACCGTATTCGCGCACAGCCTCAGCAGCGTCGACCCATGGATCGTGAATATCGACTTTAGCGTTGTAGCCGCGCAGCGACTGCACGATGTCCACTACGCGGGTATTGCGTAGATCTGGGCAATTCTCCTTGAACGCCAGACCCAACACCAAGACGCGCGCGCGCACCGGATTGATGCCTTTACATACCATCAGGCGGATCACTTCGCTCGCTATATACGGGCCCATCCCATCGTTAGTGCGGCGCCCAGCCAAGATCACATCCGGGTGGTGCCCCACTTCCTGGGCTTTGTGGGTGAGATAGTAGGGATCAACACTGATGCAGTGCCCACCAACCAAGCCAGGACGGAATGGCAGGAAGTTCCACTTGGTACCGGCGGCCTCCAGTACTTCCAGCGTGTCGATGCCGAGCTTGTTGAACAGCATGGCCAAATCATTGACCAAGGCGATATTGAGATCTCGCTGGGTGTTCTCGATGACCTTGGCGGCTTCGGCCACTTTCAATGAGCTCGCTTTGTGCGTTCCCGCAGTGATGATGCTGGCATAGAGGCTATCGACAAAGTCGGCTGCCTCGGGAGTTGATCCCGAGGTAACCTTGAGAATGGTGGTCACGCGATGTTGTTTGTCGCCGGGATTGATCCGCTCGGGGCTATAGCCCGCAAAGAAGTCCTCGTTGAACTTCAAGCCAGATACCTGTTCCAGCAATGGCACACACACTTCTTCGGTGCAGCCAGGATAAACAGTGGATTCGTAGATCACGATATCACCACGCTTGAGCACCTTGCCCAGGCTTTGGCTAGCCTTGATCAACGGGGTGAGGTCGGGACGCTTGGCGGAGTCAATGGGCGTCGGCACGGTCACGATGAATACCGTGCAATCACGCAGAGCTTCAAGATCGGTGGTGTAGCGAAGTTGGCTCGCAGACGCCAACTCCTCGGCCGAGGTCTCCTGGGTATGGTCGACTCCGGCGCGCAATTGCTCGATGCGCGCGGCATGGATATCGAAACCTGTCACGTCGAATTGCTTGCCGAATTCCACCGCCAGTGGCAGGCCGACGTAACCCAAACCGATGATGGCAATCTTCGCGTTGTCCAGTGACTGCATGAGGCTTCCGTTGGGTGATGTTCGAAGGGGAATCCGTTCGTTCCGGTACGAGACGGACTGGGGGACTGTTGGTCAATCAAGCATGGTTGGGAATGATGGGCTTGAAATGTTTCATGGGGCGCGCGGGCGTGTGACCTGGTATTTTTTGAGCGTTGTGCATTGGAACCTAAGGGGCTTTATCTCCCCCCCCCAAAGCTTTACCCCTCCCCAGCCCTCCCCTGCAGGCAGGGGAGGGAGTTAAGGGCGTCGCAGCCCTCCCCCTGCTTGCGAGGGAGGGAGTTAACGGCGGGAGTTATTTGGCGGTTTTGTATTCGTAGTAGCCGTAGGAGTAGTAGCCGGCGCTACGCTTCTCCACTGCGTTGAAGATGGCACCCTTGATTTCCACACCATTCTGTTCGAAGCGCTGTTTGGCCAAGGCAATTTCGCGCGCCTGATTCAGGCCGAAGCGCACCACCAGCAGGCTGGTACCCGCGTGATGGCCGATCACGGCGGCGTCGGTCACGGCCAGGATCGGCGGTGTATCGACAATGATCAGGTCGTAAAGCGGCATCAGCTGCTTCAGCAGGGCGGTGAAGCCGGAGTGCATCAGCAGCTCGGACGGATTCGGCGGCACCTTGCCGCGGGCGATGAAGTGCAGGCTGTCCAATCCTGTCACGGGGCGAATGGCTGCGGCCAGTTCGAGCTGCCCGGAGATCAATTCGGACAGACCGTTTTCGGCACGCCCACCCAACACCTTGTGCTGGCTGCCTTTGCGCATGTCAGCATCAATCAGCAGCACTTTTTGCCCTGCCTGGGCGATCACCGCAGCCAGGTTGGCGGACACGAAGGTTTTGCCGGCGCCAGGGCTGGAGCCGGAGATCATCAGCAGGTTGTTCTTCGCTTCCAGCCGGGCGAAATGCAGGCTGGTACGCAGGCTGCGCAAGGCTTCGGTGGCCAAGTCCGCGGGGTCGGTCACGGCCAGCAGATGTTGTCGCCCGTCGCCGTGCTGATGTGTGCCGCGCAACGAAATATCGCGTTCCTTGTCGCTCTGCGGGATGGAGGCATACACCGGCAAGCCCAGTTGCTCGATATCGGCGGGATCTTCCACGCCGCGGTTCAGCATCTGGCGAAGGAAGATGAAAGCAATCGCCAGGAAACCACCCAGGAACGTGCCGCCCAACACGATAATGGCCTTCTTCGGCTTTACCGGGTGGGTGACATCGACGGCGGCTGTATCCACCACTCGCACATTGCCCACGGTGCCGGCGCGAGCAATTTCCAGTTGCTGCGCCTGGTTAAGCAAACCGGTATAGGTGCTGTCACTGACCTGCACATCGCGCGTCAAGCGCAGCAGTTCCTGTTGGGTATCCGGCAGGCTTCCCACCTGCTTTTCCATGCCCGCTTTCTGCGCCTGCAACTGGCCAATCTGCTGCATCAAGGCCTTGTAGGCCGGGTGATCCTTGGTGAAGCGGCGCTCCATGTCCGCCTTCTGCATGTCCAGTTGCTGGATGCTGGTTTCAACCGCCACGATCTGGTCGAGCAAACCCTTGGTCTGCAGCGTGATATCGACGGAATGGGCCTTGGTCTGGAATGCATTCAAGGCTGCCTGGGCCTTCTCCAGCTTTTCACGCACGATCGGCATTTGTTCCTTGACGAACTGCAGGCTGTTGGCCGCTTGTGCCGAGTTGCGATCCACGTTCTGGCGCACGTAGGCCTGCTCGACCTGGTCCAGCACATCGGTTGCCAGCTGCGGATCGGCATTGTCGTAGGTCAAGGCGATGATGCCGGAATCCTTGCCCTGCTCGCTGGCATTGATTTTCTGTGCAAGATCACTAACCGTCGTCAGATCCCGATTACGTACCACATCGAAACGCATTCCCGGGTTGGCTGCCAAGGTTTTCACCTGCATGGTGACGCCATGGCCCTTGGCCACCTGCCCCACTTGACCGCGCAGCAGCAGGTTATCGTCGTCATCCAGTACGGTGTAGGCACCGTGCTCACCCGCGATCAGGGTCAGGTGCTTGCCCAGCAAGCCATTTGGCACATCCAGTTGAAACACATCCAACTTGGAGCCACCCCAGTCGTCACGACTGAGGCCCAGCCATGGCGAGGCTACGTCACCGGGCTGGGCTGGCGAGTAACGACGCGCCATGAAATTGCCAATCAGCGGAAACCGGTGCGGCGTCACCACCACGTTGAGATTGAGCTTGTCCACCGCCTTGCTGATCACCGAGCGCGAAGTGATGATCGCAATCTCGGTAGTCGCCTCGGAACTGGAGGCACCCAGGGTCTGGCTAATCGCGCTCAGCCCAGGCAGATCAGGCACCTTCTGCTCCACCTGCACCATGGCGTTGGCTTGGTAAATCGGCGTGGCCAGGATGGCGTAAGCCACACTGAGCACGCAGAACACCGCCGTCACCACGATGATCAACCATTTGTGGTCGAGCAAGGTTCCCAGCAGAGCGTTCAGGTCGATTTCGTCGTCGTTCGAGGTCGTGCTTTGCGCAGCTGCCATGGAATTCGCTTTTCGGCTGAAAGGACTATTTAAAGGTGCGACACGTTGATTACAGGTAGGGCAGCCAGCCACGGACGCCTTGATCGATCAGCGCATAGACGTGCTCGAACGCCGGGCGCTGCTGTCGATATGGATCAGGAATATCCCGCGCTTCCCCCCACTTGTCGAGCAGGAACATCTTGCCGCTGGCCTCGGGGGCCAGTTGTGCAAGCGTGGTCAGGTGGCTTTTTTCCATGCCGAGGATGAGATCGGATTCGCGCAGCATTCCCGGCGTCACCTGGCGCGCGCGATGCACGGAGCCATCCACGCCCCGCTCCCCCATGACCTGCAGGGCAGTCGCATCCATGGGATAGTCGCGCATGGCGGAAATGCCGGCGCTGCCCACCTCGATGCCGCGGTGGGCCAACTGCTGCCGAAAGAGGTATTCGGCTGTGGGGCTGCGGCAGATGTTGCCAACGCAGACCGTCAATATCCTTTTGAACACCTTGACTTGACTCTCCGAATCATCGCCGGCGCAGGTGCAAAGCGACACGGCAGCCATTCCATTGACCGTCGTTCCGAGGAAGCACCGTTTCGGCATGGCTTGGGTTGTAGCCGGCATCTCCCCCTGATAACGCGAGATTCCGGCCGTTCGCACTGTTTGTGCAGTGCAACAGAATATGCGACAGCTTGTATCCAAGAAAGGTCTGGGTAACCAGCTTTTGGTTCGTCATTCCTGAGCAAGCAGGAATCCAGTGCCTTGTGCCTTGTGTCTGCTGGCTTGGAGGCACTGGATCCCAGCCTGCGCTGGGATGACGAGCTAAACGCTCAGACCATACTCAACCGGCTGCGTTGTATCCTGCCAAAGTCGGTTATGGTACCCGACCAAGCGGCAAAGTTTCGCATGAAACTGGCCTGGCAAGCTGAATGCGTGCCCCATCAGTGTCAAAACTGCAAGACAACCGCGACACAGTTATGGTTATACTTCCCCAACTATCACGGCACGGAGCTCCTACCATGAAAACACTGCTCATCGCACTGTTGGCCACGGGATTGGCTAGCCAAGCTTTCGCCCAGGCGCCTTCTTCACCGAGCCCGGCTGCGCCTGCACCTTCTGCTGCAGCCACCGTCCCTGGCGCAAACACCGCAGGCCAGGCGTCGAAGGGCGCGCTGACCGCCGTCTATATCGGCATGGGCGCCACGGCTGTGGCCGTGCTTGCTGGCGCTACCAGCAGCAGCAACCACGGCAACGAGAACAGTGGCCCCGGCGGCACCACCGGCACCACTGGCACCACCGGCACGCATTAAGCTCAAGTTCGTCGCGCCGTGATGACTGCATAAACAGCCGTGCCGGATGCGTCCGGCACGGTTTTTCGTGCCTGATTGCAAAGCAGAAAAGGTAGCTGCTCGCCATGAAGATACTCCCGCTCCTGACCCTTGCCGCCTCCGTCAGCCTGCTGGCTGGCTGCATCTGGGCACCCGGTCAGCACATGTCCACCGGCAAGCTGGTGCGCGACGGCAACGCCGACAATAGTCACGTTCAGCTCGTGCAGATCACGCCAAAGCTGCTGGCGATGGACCAGGCCTCCGAGCAAAGTGCCGCCGTACCACCCGCGCTGCTGGCCTATCAGCCCCAGCCTTACCGCATCGGTGCGGGCGACACGTTGTACATCACGGTGTGGGATCACCCCGAGCTGACCTCGCCTGCCGGCCCCCAGCAGCAGCCGCTGGCCAATGGGCGTCTGGTGCGCTCCGACGGCACATTGTTCTACCCGTATGTGGGCCAGCTCAAGGTCGAGGGCATGACCATCGAGCAGTTGCGCCAAGCCATCAGCAACAAACTGGCCACCTACATCGAGAAGCCGCAGGTGGACGTCAGCGTGATCGGCTACGGTAGCCAACACGTGACGTTGAGCGGTGCGTTCGTGAAAACCGATCCGCAGCCGATTACCGCCGTACCGTTGACGCTGGCACAGGCGATTGGCGTGGCCACGATCAATACCCAGGACGCCAACCTGTCCAACCTGGTGCTGACCCGCGACGGCCAGACCTACCATATCAATCTGGACAAGCTTGATCACGGCAGGGACCTGGCTCGCGCCATCTACCTGAAGCCCGGCGATCGCCTCTACCTGCCCTACAACGATCGTCAGGAAGCCTACGTGCTGGGCGAGGTCAACCACCCGATGGCCATCCCGTTCAAGACGTCCGACCTGACCCTGACCCAGGCGCTCGGGCGTGCCGGCGGCCTCAGTCAGACCACATCCAAGGGCAAGTCGGTGTATGTGATCCGCGGGGCGAAGAACATCGAGAACGAGCCGGCGACCGTGTTTGAACTGAACGCGCATTCGCCCGCCGCTTTCGCACTGGCCGATCATTTCCAGGTGCAACCGGGTGACGTGGTGTTCGTGGGTGCCGCCGGCGTCACCCGCTGGAACCGTTTCCTGAGCCAGGTCATACCGCTGACCAGCGTGCTGAGCACCGCCGCCTCTTCAAGTTACTACCTGAATCACAGCAGCAACTGACCGTTCGCGCCGTCGCCTGACGACGGCGCCCCACGGGCACGCACCGCCGCATGGCCGCGTGAACCGATCTTCCGAGGAACAAGGAATCCACGGCTTGTCACCGGACCATTACGCAGCCTCCATTCTCCGAGCTTTGGCGACAAGGCTGAGAGCCCGTGATTCTGGTGCGGGAACGGAGCTCCCCCCTCGCCGTCATTCCAGCTTTCGCTCACGGCTATCCGGAATAATCCTGGGATGTCCTTCGAGAGTGAATACCTGCGCCGCTTGCGCGAGATGCAACAAGGGAGCGGGCAGCGACCACCTCTCCGGCTCGTCATCCCGGCGCAGGCCGGAGGCGCCTTTCAACAGACGGCTGTCTGGTCATCCAGTAACGATCACGCCTGTCCAGGCCATACGGCTACTGGATTCCGGCCTGCGCCGGAATGACGAGCGAGGGTGCGGTATCGGTACAAGTTATGTGGAACCACAGGGTTCAAAATTATTCCGGACAGCCGTGAGCGGAAGCTGGGATCCCGTGGCTTCAAGCTCTGGGGTGCACAAGGCACTGGATTCCAGCTTTCGCTGGAATGACGCCGCTGCACAATACGAAGCATCAGGGATAGCACCCTCGGCCAAAGGCAAGATGCTCTATCGCGGTCTAACCAGCCTGCTGCTCGTGACCGTGCTTGCCGGCTGCACGGCAGTGTCTTCTTCCTCCGTCGATGCCGTGAAGCTGGTGGTGCAGCAGCATCGTGACCACAGCCCGACGGCCGCCGAAGTCGCCGCCCGTCCGTATTACCAGATGCAGGCGAGCACGCGTGAAGGCCACGCCGTGCTGATCCTCGGCAACGTCGATGGCGCGCGCGAGGACTGGTACGGTAGCCACGGCGTGGTGGTGTTCCTCAAGCACGGCCAGGTCGTGCAAACCGCCGGGCTGTCGCAGAATCTCGACGGCCTTCACCAATCCCCCGACAACCCTTTCGCGCGCGGCCTGCAGCACCTCAACGGACCGCTTGATTACGTCCGCCACGAAGACTGGTCACCCGGTTATCGCTACGACGTCGTGGTCCAGGCCCGGCTGGTACCGGCCGGCACGGAGCAGCTCACCATCCTCGGCCAGACGCATACCGTGTTGCGCGTGGACGAACACTTGAGCGCGCCGGCCGCCCACTACCGCGCCACCAACCGTTACTGGGTCGATCCAGTCGACGGCTTCATATGGAAAAGCGTGCAGCAAGTGGCGCCGGGCATGGCCATCACCCTGGTGCAGTTGCGCCCGTATCGCGGGAAGGCGTCATGAAGCGGTGGATGCTGACCAGCCTGGCCCTGTTGCTGGCCTCCGCTACCCTGCCCGTCCTGGCGCAGGTACAGGTGCGCGTCGAAGGGGCCGTGGATCATCCTGGCGTGCTGAATCTCAAGGACTCGGCCCGCCTCAGTGACGCCGCGCTTGCGGCCCAGGTACGGCCTGACGCCTACATGCTCGGCGCCGCCTGGCTGCGGCCATCGCTGCAATCGGAGCAACAGCGCCAGAAAGCCGGCGTACTGTTCGACCTGGACAGCCTGCACCTTCAGGCGCTCCAACACGGTGACGCGACGCTGGCGGAAGAGGTTGGCCGCCTGCGCAACCGGATCGCCGCGTTGCCGGTCACCGGTCGCGTGCCGGCCTTGCTCGACCCGCGTCCGGTAGAGGCCAATGCCGCTGCCAACCTGCCGCTACAGCCGGGCGACCGTCTGTTCTATCCGCTGCGCCCCACCACGATCCGCGTCGTCGGCGCGGTGCAGCAGCCATGTACGCTGCCGCTGCAAGCCATGCAGGACGCACGCAGCTATCTCGCTGCGTGCCCTTACTCCCGACGCGCCGACCACGACTGGATCTACGTGATCGAACCGGACGGCCGGGTATTCCGCCAGGGCGTGGCACTGTGGAACCGCTCCCTGCCACTGTCACTGGCCCCGGGGGCAGTGATCTATGTGCCGTTGCCGGCGCGTGCCGCCCAGCGCGTCGATGCCACGCTGAACCATGACGTGGCTGCGTTCCTGGCCACCCAGACCTTGCCTGGCCCGGGAGCAACGCCATGAAGCAACGCATCCGTCATACGCGTCGCTCGCGCGTTTCCGCCCCGTGTCGCCGCGCCTGCCTGTTGGCCGGGTTGCTGATTGCCGCGCCGGCCCTGGCCGACACCACGCCGACCGGCTATGCACCCACGCAAAGCGACTGGGGTGGCGCCGGCCTGTGGCAGACCCCCACCGCACGCATGGCCGACGCCGGCGAAGTCGCCTTCACCGCCAGCCACGCGCAGCCGTACACACGCTACAACTTCACCCTGCAGCCGCTGCCGTGGCTGGAAGGGATCATTCGCTATTCCGATATCAGCAACATTCCATACGGTCCCGAGTCACTCAGCGGCAATCAAAGCCTGAAGGACAAATCGATCGACGCCAAGGTGCGGCTGTGGCAGGAAAGCCATTGGTTACCGGCCGTAGCCGTGGGCATCCGCGACCTGGGTGGCACTGGCTTGTTCTCCGGCGAATACGTGGTGACCAGCAAGCGCTTCGGTCCGATCGACGCCAGCCTTGGCATGGCTTGGGGCTACATGGGCGCCCGCGGCGACATCTCCAATCCGTTCGGCATCCTCAGCGACAAGTTCAAGACGCGCCCCACCGGACACTCCAGCACCGGCGGCGAGTTCAACAGCCATACTTATTTCCGTGGTCCGGCGGCGCTGTTCGGTGGCATCAGCTACCAGACGCCGTGGCAACCGCTGGTGATCAAGCTGGAATACGACGGCAACAACTACAAGCACGAGCCGCATAACGACAATCAACCGCAGAGCAGCCCGTTCAACGTCGGCGCCGTGTTCCGGCTGAACCGCAGCGTGGATTTCAGCGCGGCGCTGGAACGCGGCAACACGGCCATGTTCAGCATCACGCTGCACACCAACCTGGCTGAACACGCGGCGCCGCCGAAGGTGCTCGATCCGCCGCTGCCGCCACGCAAGACGACGCCCGTTACCACCGCGCCGGAACAGGTGAACTGGGCCGACGTCAGCCGCCAGTTGCATGACAACGCCGGCATTCGCGTATCGAAGATCACCCGTCGCGGCCGCGAGGTAGTGGTCACCGGCGAACAGGTCCGCTACTTCTACAGCGCCAAGGCGATGGGCCGTACCGCGCGCGTGCTGGATGATTACCTGGGGCCGGGCATCGACTGGTTCACGGTGGAATCCACCCGCGAGGGCCTGCCCATCGTCGATACCAGCGTGCATCGCGAACGCTTCGATGCCCTGCTCGACCACCGCATCCCGCTGGACGAGTTCCGCCTCAGTGTGGAGCAGGACCAGCCCATGCCGCAGCACGAGGAAGTGCTGTATCAGCCCAAGCCGAAGAAATTCGATGGCGGTGCCTCGATCACCTACGGCCAGAGCCTAGGCGGTCCGAACGCGTTCATCCTGTACCAGATTGCCGCGAACTACGAAGCCAACTTCCACTTCACGCCCAACTTCTGGTGGAGCGGCGTGGTCAGCGCCAACCTGATCAACAACTACGACAAGTTCACCTACGACGCACCCAGCAATCTGCCGCGCGTGCGCACCTACATTCGCGAATACCTCACCAGCCGGCGCATCACCCTGCCGGTGTTCCAGCTGACCGCCACGAAACGGTTGGGCCAGGACTGGTACGGCATGGCCTATGCCGGCATGTTCGAGAGCATGTATGGCGGTGTCGGCGGCGAAGTGCTGTACCGGCCGTTCGGCGAACGCTGGGCGCTGGGCGCCGATGCGGCGTGGGTGAAGCAGCGCGGCTTCGACCAGGATTTCTCGTTCCGCCACTATCACGTCGCCACCGGTCACGTGACGGCCTACATCGACACCGGCGTGGACGACGTCACCCTGGCGCTGAGCGCCGGCCGTTATCTCGCCGGCGACTGGGGCGGCACCATCGACGTCTCGCGTGAATTCCGCAACGGCGTGCGCATGGGCGCCTACGCGACGTTGACCAGCGCCGACGGCAAGAAATACGGCGAAGGCAGCTTCGACAAGGGCATCTACATCTCGATCCCGTTCGACCTGATGCTGCCCCGCTCCACCGTCAACCGCGCCAACATCCTGTGGCAACCGTTGATCCGCGACGGCGGTGCCACGCTGGGTCGCCGCTATTCGCTGTACACCCTGACCGATGGCCGCGACAGCGACAACTTCAACGGCAATTTGCAGATGATTACGCAGTAGGTACGCGGATAGAAGCGCCAAGCGCCAAACGTGACTGCCACTGTAGGAGCGCACCCTGTGCGCGATGCTCTGACGACGACCAAGATCAAGAGCCATCGCGCACAGGGTGCGCTCCTACAATGTGGGGATCGCGGCCAGGTGTGCCGTTGTAAGAGCGGCTTCAGCCGCGATCATCCCGCCACCAGCCACACCTCGCCGTCTTCAATCGTCAGCGGCACCGCGCGCAAGCTGTCGCCACGGCATGGGCCGCCCACGCAACAACCATCATCGGTGCGGAAGCTGGCGCCGTGTACGGCGCAGACCAGGGTGCCGCGAGTGATCAGGAATTTACCCGGCGCCCAATCCAGTCGACGCCCGGCGTGCGGGCAGACATTGATCCACGCCCGCACGCCGTCGCCATGCCGCAGCACGATCAGATTTTCCTCGCCATCGGGCAACATCGCGTCCAGCGCCACGGCTTCGCCATCGGGCAGATCATCGAGTCGGCACAGTGGGCGGAGCGGGGTGAGTGTATCCATCGGCACTTGTCTCGCGGGCCGTCAGGCCCCATCGTTGCACATGTAAGTCATTGATTTTAGCACACGGATTTTTAACACATGCGCTTTGTCCTGCCGCCCATGCGTCGCCCTCGCCACCCGCTGGCCCGTGCCCTGTCCCTGCTGATCGGGCTGGCCGTGGTCGGTGTCCTGCTGGTCTTCGGCCTGATGGTGGCCGGCATCCTGCTGGTCGGCGGCGGCTTGTTGCTGGCTTGGCGACAGTGGAAACAGGGTCGCGCAGGTGCGAAACCTGCCATGCAAGGTCGGCAGCCGCACCAGCCCGATGTGCTGGAAGGCGAATTCGTGGTGATCCAGCACGGGCGACCGGTTTCGCGTTGAATCGGGTGGACCGCGGCTGAAGAAGCCGCTCCTGCCGACGATGCAGGCTCTCGTAGGAGCGCACCCTGTGCGCGAAAGGCTTCTCGCGATATCCGGCCAAGGGCATTCGCGCACAGGGTGCGCTCCTACAAAAACGGGCTACCGGCACACGATTTGCTCTGTGCGCACGATCCGGATAGCCGGAACGATGCTCGCGCCCTAATCTCGTCTCATGTATCCGCATGGGGCTCCCCATGAACAAATCCACCGAATCCACGCTCGAACAAGTGCGTCGACAGCTCGACTGCACCGATGAAGCGCCGACACTCGACACCCTGGCCAAGACCGCCCGGCTCAGCCCGAGCCATCTGCAGCGTGCCTTTCGTCGGCGCTATGGCATGAGTCCGGCCGAATACCACCGCGCCCGTCGCTTCGGCCAGCTCAAGGCGGCCCTGCGTGAAGGTGCCGGCGTCAGCGACGCGGTCTATGAAGCCGGCTTCGGCTCGGGCAGCCGCGTCTACGAACACAGCGACCGTCTGCTCGGCATGACCCCGGCCAGCTACCGAGCCGGTGGTGCCGGCGCCAGCATCCGCTACACCACCACCGACACATCGCTTGGCCGCTTGCTGGTGGCCGCCACCACCCGTGGCATCTGCTCGGTGACACTGGGTGCGGACGACACCGAACTGGAAACGCGCCTGGCCAATGAATTTCCCAAAGCCGCCCGCGAACGCGTGGATGCCGGCCGCGAGGAATGGCTGGATGCGGTGATCGCCCGCATTGCCGGTCAACTGGGCTGGATCGACGCCGACGCCCCTGCACTGCCGCCCCTGGACGTGGCCGCCACCGCATTCCAGTGGCGCGTATGGGATGCACTGACCCGCATCCCCTCCGGCCAGACGCGCAGCTACGGCGAACTGGCCGCCGAGCTCGGCCAGCCGAAAGCCGCCCGCGCCGTCGGCAACGCCTGCGGCAGCAACCGGCTGGCGCTGATCGTGCCCTGCCACCGCGTGGTGCGCGAAGACGGCTCGCCGGGCGGCTGGCGCTGGGGCGTGGAGCGCAAGCGCCAGCTTCTGGCCAGCGAACAACGCATGACAGAACGGTAGGAGCGCACCCTGTGCGCGATTGCCTGAGCCTGCAACAGGCTTTTCGCGCACAGGGTGCGCTCCTACCTGCCGCAAACCGGACGTCTTGACGCTGCCTCAAACCTGCCTTGCGAAATGCTCGCTGGCGTCTGCTGCCGTCACGATGCAGCATGCTTCCGGCGCTACACTGCGCCGCCCCCTCCCCTCGACTCCCCATGAACGACTCCACCACCACGCCTGCCGTTGCGGCGATCCCGCTGTCCGCCAATCCGCGCGTGATGGTGCCGCTGGGCCTGCTCGCGCTGTATGTGATCTGGGGTTCGACCTATCTGGGCATCCACTTCGCGTTGGCCAGCTATCCGCCGTTCCTGCTGGCCGGCGTGCGCTTCCTGTGCGCCGGTGGTTTGTTGTTCGGTTACCTGCGACTGCGCGGGGTGGCGCCGCCCTCGCCACGCCAATGGCGCAATGCGGCAGTCACCGGCATCCTGCTGCTTGGCCTGGGCAACGGGCTGGTCTGCTTCGCCGAGGAGCGCGTGAGCTCGGGTATCGCTGCCGTGGCGGTCGCCAGCATGCCGCTGTTCGCCGCGCTGTTCTCCGGCTTCTACAACGATTGGCCCAGCCGCCGTGAAAGCCTGGGGCTGGCGATCGGCTTCGCCGGGGTGATCGTGCTTAACCTCGGCAGCAGCCTGTCCGGTTCGCGCCTCGGTGCACTGGCGCTGTTGGCCGCCGCTGCCGCATGGGCCTTCGGCTCGGTGTGGAGCAAGCGCCAGGACATGCCCTCCGGCCCGATGAACACCGCGGCGCAGATGCTGTGCGGCAGTGCCGCGCTGCTTGTCATGGGCTTCGGCGGCGGCGAACACTTGCCGGCGCATCCTACCGCCCACGCCACGCTGGCGCTCGCCTATCTGGTGGTGTTCGGTTCGCTGATCGGCTTCAGCGCGTTCCTCTACGTGCTCAAGCACGCCCGACCGGTGCTGGCTACCAGCTACGCCTATGTGAATCCGCCGGTAGCGGTGTTGTTCGGCCTGTTGCTGGCGGGCGAACACGTCGGACCGTTCGATCTCGCCGGCATGGCGGTGATCCTGCTGGGCGTGGCGGTGATCACGCTGGCTCGGCAGAAGCCGTCCAAACTCGCCAGCATTTCCCCTCCCCCTGCGGCGCAGGGGGAGGCCGGGAGGGGGTAAGGCTCTACTGCAACGCGTAACCCCGCCCCAACCCTCCCCTGCACGCAGAGGAGGGAGAAAACCCTGGCTTCCTCACACTTACGCGCATCGACCATCGTCGGCTTGTCCTGCCCGCGTGACGCGCGCCACCATGGCCGGGACACCGCATGGGGACTGGCATGAATACAGTGAATGAAGGTCGGATGGCGCGCGCCGCACTGCGCAGCGCGGCATGGTCGGAGCGCTGGTTCCCGGATGCGTGGGTATTTGCTGCGCTGGGTGTGGTCATCGTGGCCGTGGTCGCACTGAGCTTCGGCAGTTCGCCAGTGGCGACGGTGAACGCCTTCGGCAGCGGTTTCTGGAGTCTGATTCCGTTCACCATGCAGATGGCTTTCGTGGTGATTGGCGGCTACGTGGTGGCCACCGCACCAGTGGTGGCACGTTTCATCGACGTGCTGGCGCGCGCACCGAGGAGTGGGCGCGGCGCGATCTGCTACGTGGCACTGGTGAGCATGCTGGCCTCGCTGCTGTCGTGGGGTTTCTCGCTGGTGTTCGGCGGCTTGTTGGTGCGTGCGCTGGCGCGGCGGAAGGACCTGCGCATGGATTACCGCGCGGCGGGCGCGGCAGCCTACCTCGGCCTGGGTGCGGTGTGGGCGATGGGCTTGTCCTCGTCCGCGGCGCAGTTGCAGGCCAACCCGGCAAGCATGCCGCCGGGCCTGCTCGCCATCACCGGCGTGCTGCCTTTCAGCAACACCATTTTCCTGTGGCAATCGTTCGCGCTCACCGGCTGTCTGATCGCAGCTTCGCTGGTGGTGTGCTGGCTTACCGCTCCGTCGGACCGCAATGCGCGCACCGCCGAGGATTTCGGCATCGCCGAGGAAACCGCCACGCCGGCCTTGCCGCCGCGCACGCGACCGGGCGAATGGCTGGAATACAGCCCGTTGCTGTCGGTGCTGATCGGCCTGCTGGGACTGGGTTGGCTGGGCCACGAATTCGCCAGCAAGCCGGCAGTCAGCGCCATCGCCAACCTCAACACCTACAACTTTCTGTTCCTCACCGTGGGACTGTTGCTGCACTGGCGTCCGCGCAGCTTTCTGGATGCAGTGACCCGCGCAGTGCCGAGCACGGCGGGCGTGCTGATCCAGTTCCCGTTGTATGGCGGCATCGCCGCCTTGCTCACCCACGTGCAGGGCCATGGCGGCCTGACGCTGGCACACCGGCTGTCGCAACTGTTCGTGCACGTGGCCAACGCCGACACCTTCCCGTTGGTGATGGGCGCGTATTCATCCATCCTCGGCTTCTTCGTGCCGTCGGGCGGCGGCAAATGGCTGGTGGAAGCGCCTTACGTGATGCAAGCGGCCAACGACCTGCACGTGCACCTGGGCTGGGCCGTGCAGGTCTACAACGCCGCCGAAGCGCTGCCGAACCTGATCAACCCGTTCTGGATGCTGCCGCTGCTCGGCGTGCTGGGCCTGAAGGCGCGCGACGTGGTCGGCTACACCTTCATGCAACTGCTGGTGCATGTGCCGCTGGTACTGGGTTTGCTGTGGTTGCTTGGGCTCACGCTGACGTACGTGCCGCCAGTGATGCCATAACCG
Source organism: Rhodanobacter sp. FW021-MT20 (assembly GCF_041107475.1). NCBI lineage: Bacteria > Pseudomonadati > Pseudomonadota > Gammaproteobacteria > Lysobacterales > Rhodanobacteraceae > Rhodanobacter > Rhodanobacter sp. FW021-MT20. The sequence goes on from NZ_JBGBPX010000001.1 coordinate 469,261, forward strand.
CGAATTCCAGGATGCATTCCTCTCCCTTCGGCGACCAACGAGAGTCCCCTTGCGGGTGAGAGGGTGGCGGCAGCCGGGTAAGGGTACGGACAAAGCGGAGCGGAGCAGTGCTACCGAACCCTCACCCCAACCCCTCTTCCTCGCTCCTCAAAGCAGGGCCATCCATGGCCCTTCTCCGCGTCCGAGGGGAGAGGGGCTTTGCAAGCTCAAAGCTCGCGCAGCGCCGCGGTCACCAGCAATCTTGCTGCGCACGTGCGGAACGGGAACCGCGGTAGGCGGCAATGGCATATAGCCAGGGCAATCCCCATCAGGCCCAGCTGGCAAGCCATCGATCCATTTCAGCATGGGCGGAAACAGCCGGTCGGTGCGTAGCGGCAGCGTAAGATGGCCTTCGCCGGCGATTTCCACATAACGCGCTTTGGGGGAACGCCGCGCCAGTGCGCGCAAGGCAGACGGCGGGATGAGCTCGTCGTGGTTGCCGCCCAGGATCAGCGTGCAGACCTTCGTCCTTGCCAGAGCTTCTCCCGGATCGATTCGGTACAGGTCAATTCCCAGCACGCGGTCAGCGCGGGCAATCGCCTCGTCCATTTCGTGCGAACTGATCCAGCGCACCAGCCATCGATAACCGAACAGCCCGCTGGCTGGCGCACGATGGATTACGTTCACTGCGTCGGCATACGGCTCGAGTGCGATCACGCCATGTACCTCGGGCAATCGCGGCGCGGTAAACAGAGCCACCGTGGCGCCATAGGAGGCGCCCAACAGGTACAGCGGGCCAGGCAGACGGTGCGTTGCCTCAAGGGCATGGACCAGGCTGACCATGTCGCCTGCCTCACGCGGCCCGTAGCCCACGGGCGCGTCGTCCGAACGCCCTTGGCTTCGCAAGTCGGGCATCACCACCACATAACCTGCGCTGGCGAATGCCAGTCCCCAGCCAGCCATGGCACTACCTTCGGTACCCCATGGATGCAGCAGCACGATGCTCCCGCGCACCGGAAGCGGCGCAGCCTTCTTCAGCGCTCGGAAATGGAAGTCGACATGAAACGAGACATGCCCAGCCCTGCGTTGTTCCGAGGCAACCTGAGTTGCGCCGTAATCACGCGGCAAGCCATGCCAGTAGGCGATACGCACGCCTTGCGCAGTCCGCATTGTGTCGTAGTGGAGCCCAGCCTGCTCAAGCATCTGCCGAAAGGGAGCCATCTGCTTCTGGTCGGAACGGCCCGGCTTCTCGATCTGGCGCGCCACGAAACCCGTGCAGCCCGATAGGCCCAACGCCATCAGCATCGCACTCGCCAGTCCCCACCATCGTCCATGACGCATATCGCTCCCCAGCGATTACCGGATACGGGAATCATAGTCCCTGCCCCGTGATCGACGACGACAATCCCTCGAATCACAGGCTGCAACGCTGCGTTCCTCTCCCTTCAGCGGCCAACGAGAGTCCCTTTGCGGGTGAGAGGGTGGCGGCAGCCGGGTAAGGGTACGGACGCAGACGAGTGTCTTGGCGAAACCGAACCCTCACCCCAACCCCTCTTCCTCGCTCCTCAAAGCAGGGCCATCCATGGCCCTTCTCCGCGTCCGAGGGGAGAGGGGCTTTGCAAGCTCAAAGTTCGCGCAAGGCGGTGGTTACCGGCAAGCGCGCGGCCCGCACGGCGGGGAACAGGCCGCCGATGAAGCCGATGGCGAGGGCCCACTTCAGGCCGGTCCAGATCAGGGCACCGTCGACCTTGAACTGGAATACCACGTCGGAGAAGCCGCTGAGGGTGGAGGCGGTGTAGCCGTCGAAGACCAGCCACACGACGACCGCGCCGAGTACACCGCCAAGCAGTGCCAGCAGCATGGTTTCCAGCATCACCGACACCACTACCGGGCCACCGCGAAAACCGATGGCGCGCAACGTGGCGATCTCGCGGGCCCGCGCGGCGACTGCGGCGAACATGCAGTTGAGTGCGCCGAATACCGCGCCGATGGCCATGATCACGCCCACCACCAGGCCCACGATACGGATGATCTTGGCCAGCCCTGCCGATTGCTTGGCGAAGTAGGCTTTCGTCGTATCGGCTTCCACCTTCAACTTGGGATCGGCGGCCAGCGCCGCCTTGAAGGGTGCGAATGCCGACGCACTGGACAACTTCACCAGCACCGATTCGGTGCTGTCACCACGACGGTAGTCCGCCGCCACTTCCTTGCGATCGGCCCACAATTCCGAGGCGTAGGCGTCGCCGCTGGCAAACACGCCGACGACCTTCCAGCGCTGCCGGCCCAGCTTCACCTCGTCGCCCACGCCGAGATGGGCGAACTCGCGTTGTGCGCCCTGCCCCACTACCAATTCGCGTAGACCGGGTTTGAACTTGCGGCCTTGCACGATTTTCAGGTTCGGTCGCAGCGCCCAGGCGGTGTCGTCCACGCCGCGCAATTGCGCATTGCCATCGTCGTCCGAATTTTTCTTGCGCATGCTCGCGGCCACCACCAGCTCGGCCGACACCAGCGGCTTGCCGGCGGCGTCACGGGCGATGCCCGGTGCCTGTTCGATCGCATTCACGTCGTCGTGCGTCATCACCGACTGCGCCTCGGACACCGAGCCGCCACGCAGCACGATGGCAGTGTCGTCGCGCCCGCCGCCCTGCAGCGTGGCCTGGAAGCCTTGGCCCATCGCCAGCAGCGCCACCAGCACGCCAACCACACCGGCGATGCCGATCACGATTACCGACGACGAACCGATCCGCTGGCGCAAGGTGCCCATGCCCACCGCCGTCACCGAGCTCGCCTGCCGCCCGGTGCGCGTCAGCACCATCCACAGGGCCAGCAGCACTGCCAGCGCCACGGCACCGATCCACGGCAGCTTCGTCCATATCACCAGCGCCACCACCATCAGCAGCAGCAAGCCGAGATTGATCAGGAATTTTTTCATGCGCCCATCCTCAAGGCTTCCACGATGTTCAAGCGCATCGCGCGCAGCGCGGGCGGCAGGCCCACCACCGCACCGATGAGCACCATCAGCAACACGCCAACCAGCCAGGTGCTGCCGGCCACCGCGTGCACCGGCATCATGCCGCCGCTTTTGGCACTGAGAGCCGGCACGATCAGCGACACCAATGCCAACCCGATCGCACCGCCAAGCACCAGCATCAGCACGCCTTCGGCCAGCACCATCGCCAGCACACTGGTGTTGGAAAACCCTATCGTCTTGAGTACGGCCAGCTCATTGGTGCGCTCGCGTACCGCCTGCATCATGGTGTTGCCGGTAAGCAGCAACAGGGTGAAGAACACTGCGCCCATGATTGCCGTGACGATGAAACCGATATTCACCATCTGCTTGATGAACGACGCCTGGAACGCCTGCTCGGTCTGCGCCTTGGTCTCGTGATCGGAGTTGGCCGAGATCGCGTCGATGGCATGCGCCACCGCGTCGGCTTGCGACGGATGGGCCACCTTCACCACGTACCAGTGCACGGTGCCGGAGCCGAAGGCATTGTTCTCGTCGAAGTATTTCCAGTGGAACATCAGCATCTGCTCGCGCCCGGCCTGGGCGGGGTCCCTGGCGTGGAAGATGCCCACGATGTCGAAGGTCCAGGTCTGGTTGCCGCTGGCCTTGGACGGAAAGATCGTCGACTGCAGCGGGATCTTGTCGCCGATCTTCCAGCCGAATCGTTTCGCCAGCGCCGCGCCGACCACGGCACCGGTGCGCGTCTTGTCCCAGATGGCGCGCTGGTCCGCCGGCAGGTTCAACTCGGGGTACAGGTCGAAATAATTCGGACTCACCGCGAAGCTGACCACCTGGTTCTTCGGGTCCTGGTAGACCCCGCCGAACCAGTTCGCCGAGGCCACCGCCGCCACGCCTGGCACGGTGGCGATGCGTGCGCCCAGGCTTTCCGGCAAGGGCTGTTGCATCGACATCTTCGAGTTCACGATCAGCCGACCGGCACCCGCCACATCGTTGCCGGCGGTGAATGCCACGCGCACCGAATCGAGCAGGCCGAACAACACGAAGGCAGCGATGATCGACACCAGTGTGAGGAAGGTGCGCGACTTGCGCCGGAACAATGCGGCCCAGATGAGGTGGAGGTATTTCATGGCCGTATCCCCTCGACATGATTCCTTCTCCCCTTCGGGGAGAAGGTGCCCGAAGGGCGGATGAGGGGCGAGTGCTCGCGACAAGGTTTCCCGAAGCGGGCTTTCACCCAACCTCGCCGCAAGATTGCCCCCTCACCCCAACCCTCTCCCCAAAGGGGAGAGGGAGTCGCCTTGAACGAACCTCGCGGCGACGTTGCCGCTTCGCCCTCCGTCACCCCAGCGAAAGCTGGGGTCCAGCGCCTGTACGCCTCCAACGGCAAAGGCTCTGGATTCCTGCCTGCGCAGGAATGACGAGCAGAGGAGATTCCGCTGCGGGGAGAGGAAGTTATTGCAGCACGCGCGTTCATGCCGTCACCTGCTCGACCAGCGTGCCCTTGTCCAGCTGCAAGGTGTGATTGGCGTATTCGGCGGCCTTGGGATCGTGGGTGACCATCACGATGGTTTTGCCGTGTTCGCGGTTGAGCGTGCGCAGCAGGCCCAGCACATCCTCGGCGGACTGGCGGTCCAGGTCGCCGGTGGGCTCGTCGCACACCAGCAAGGTGGGATCGGAGACGATGGCGCGGGCAATCGCCACGCGCTGCTGCTGACCACCGGACAGCTCGCTGGGCTTGTGCGAGGCACGCTCGGACAGGCCGACCAATTGCAAGGCAATCGCCGCATTCTTGCGCCGCTGTGCGCCCGACAGCTTGGTCAGCAGCAGCGGCAGCTCCACGTTGCGCTGCGCGCTCAGCATCGGCATCAGGTTGTAGAACTGGAAGATGAAGCCGACGTGGGCTGCGCGCCACTTGGCCAGCGCCCCGCCGCCGAGCTGGTCGATGCGCTGCCCGGCCACGCTGATGCTGCCGCCGGTCGGCGTGTCCAGGCCGCCGATCAGGTTGAGCAAGGTGGTCTTGCCCGAGCCGGATGGCCCCATCAATGCCAGGAAGTCGCCTTCGGCGATGTCCAGGTTGATGTGATGCAGCACCTCGACCTTCTGCTTGCCACGCGTGTAGCGCTTGGAGAGGTCGCGAATTTCGATCAACGTGTCCATGATTGTCTCCGGTGAATGAGCGCGTGTAGGAGCGCACCCGGTACGCAATGAAGCTCTTCGCGAAAATCATTCGCGCACAAGGTGCGCTCCTACAGTGATTAGGGTTTTGATACTTTCGTCTGGACGTCCGAACCGTCATGCAGCCCAGCCGACGGCGATACCACTACGACATCGCCCGCCTTCACCGCCGCCGGGATGAGCTTCAGATCGCCGTAGTTCTGCGTTGCCGGTTGCACTTCGCGGCGGAACGCCTTGCCGTCATCGACCACGAACACCACGGCATGACCACCGCGCTGCACGATGGCCCTGGCCGGCACCAGCACGCCCTTGGGCGCCTGTGCCGCAGGCTCGGGCTTGGCATCCAGGAACGACACGCGCACGCCCATGTCCGGCACGATGCGCTGATCCTTCCGCTCCAGCGCCACGCGCACCTTCACCGTCGCCTTGCCGCGGTCGGCGGCGGGCACGATGGCGATGACGTGGGCGGGGATCTTCCAGTCCGGGTAGGCATCGAGCACGGCTTCGGCAGGCATGTCCGGCTTCACGCGGCCGATGTAGGCCTCGTTGACGTCCACGTCCACCTCCAGCGAATTCATGTCGACGATGGTGCCCACGCCGGTGCGGGTGAAACCCCCGCCGGCGGACAGCGGCGAGATGATCTCGCCCACCTGCGCGTCCTTGGTGGTGATCACACCGCTGAACGGCGCGCGCACCACGCAGTAGTCGAAATTCACCTGCGCCTGGGTGACCTGCGCATCGGCTGCGGCGGCCTGCTTGCGTTGCGACATCAGCTGGGCGCGGGCGGTATCGACCAGGGTGCGTGCCTGTTCGGCCGTCTGTTTCGCCACCAGCCCGCGTGCCGCCAGGGACTGCTGACGCCCCGCGTCGCGCGTGTCCTGCGCCAGTTGCGCCTGGTACTGGTTCACCAGCGCATGGGCCGCGGCAGCCTGTGCCTTGGCCGCCGTCAACGCGGCCTTCCAGGCGCTGTCGTCCAGCCGCGCCAGCACCTGGCCCTTGTGCACGTGGTCGCCTTCCTCGATCAGCACCGCGGTCAGCGTGCCGGTGATCTGCGCCGACACCGTGGCCTGCCGCCGCGCGGTGACGTAGCCGGTGGCCTGCAGCACCGCGCCGGCGTCAGCGTCCGATGACGGCGCTACCGCCATGGCCACCTGCACCGGCATGGCGCGATGGCCCCACCACCACCAGCCACCGGCAGCGACCAGCACCAGCACGACCAGCACGCCGACCAGCCACGGCCAGCGCGGCGAGCCCGTTCCGTGGTCTTCACGCTGATGGCGCTCGATGCGCAATTCCTTCAACAGATCGGTGTCGCTCACCCTTGTCCCCTGGCCCTTGGCATGGCTGGCACGATAGGCGTCACTCACCGCCGCAACCATGCACGCCCATCAACCATCGCTGGTGACAGGTGTCACCCGCTGCCGTGGTGAACTGCTACGCTTGGACGCATGCGCTACGTCATCGATCCGCCTTCCGTCCCCAGCCTGCCGGTGCTCGGCAGCGAGCTGCGTTTTCCGATCCGCCGCGTGTTCTGCGTCGGTCGCAATTACGCCGAGCATGCCCGCGAAATGGGCTCCACCGTGGACAAGGGCACGCCCATGTTCTTCGGCAAGCCGGCCGATGCCGTGGTCAGTGACGGTGCCGACGTGCCCTACCCCAGCATCACCACCGACCTGCACCACGAAGTGGAAATGGTGGTGGCGCTGAAAGCCGGCGGGCGCGACCTTTCCGCCGAGCAGGCCATGGCCGCCATCTTCGGCTACGGCGTGGGCCTGGACCTGACCCGGCGCGACCTGCAGGCGCAGGTGAAGGCCAAGGGGCATCCGTGGGACGTGGCCAAGGGCTTCGACCATTCCGCCCCCGTTTCGGCCTTGCGTCCGGCCAGCGACGCCACGCCCGGGCCGGACACCGAGTTGCGCCTGAGCGTGAACGACGAACTGCGCCAGCACGGCCGCCTGGGCGAGATGATTCACGACGTGCCCGCGATCCTGGTCGCGCTGTCCACCCTGTTCGAACTGAAGCCCGGCGACCTGATCTTCACCGGCACGCCGGCCGGCGTGGCGGCGCTCAAGCGCGGCGACCGCTTCCATGCCGAACTGGCAGGCATCGCCGAGCTGAACGGCCGCATCGTCTGAGTCCTGGGAGCGTGGGCGGTAGAAACTTTCGAGGCGAAAAAGTGGCTGCGTGAGGACAGATTTTCGACGATTCGCCGGCCCATAGTGGTTCTATGGGCCAAGAAGCGACGAAGCGCTTCATAACAGCGAAGCTGGTCAAATATGGACCACACAGACACTTTTGCAGCCCGGAAGATTTCTGCCGCCCACGCTCCTAGTGCGGACGAGAGCGGCTCCTGCGTGGAGAAATGAAGGAATGGGGCTGTGCCTGCCTGACCGGGCTGCAAGCTGACGTACAGCCCAATATCGGAAAATTCCTAGCTGACAAACCTGTGCGGAATCCGTCCGTTACGCTAGAGTCTCCATGCCATATGGCAGCATTTCGGGGAGAAAGCGATGAGCATGATGAAGGAATTCAAGGAATTCGCGATGCGCGGCAACGTCATCGACATGGCGGTCGGTATCGTCATCGGTGGCGCATTCGGCAAGATCGTCACCTCGTTGGTGAACGACGTGATCATGCCACCGATCGGCTACATCACCGGCGGCGTCGATTTCTCGAAGATGAAGTGGATCCTCAAGCCAGCGGACGACAGCGATCCGAAGCACAAGATCGCCGAGGTTGCGATCAACTACGGCACCTTCATCAACACCATCATCACCTTCATCATCATCGCCTTCGCGATCTTCATGGTGGTCAAGCTGATCAACAAGGTGCACAAGAAGGAAGAAGCCGCTCCTGCTGCGCCGCCGGCCGACGTGACCCTGCTCACCGAGATCCGCGATTTGCTGAAGAACAAGGCGTAAGTCCGACACGCTGTCGGATGCGCGAAAAAGGCGACCCATGGTCGCCTTTTTCGTATCTGACAAACTGCTTCGGCAAACCGCAGGGCAAGGTCAGCGGGTAGACGACTCCGGCGTGGGCATCACGGGATCGAGCCGCTCCTGCTCCAGGCGAATCGGCTGTTGCATCAGCGTCTGTGCCAACGGTTCCCAACCGGCCCGGCTCGCCCAGTGGCACATCGCTGCCAGCACGGGCGTCGAAGGCACGTCGGCGATGCGCAAGAGCGAAGCCTCCAGGTCAGTGGGCGACATCAGCCATGGCTGCAAAACGCGGCCGGCACCGCGCGCGGCCCCGGCCAGCACCGCGGCAATGCGGAAGCCGCCCTCGTCGATATCGCCCCAGTGGTAGACCGGACAGGTCGACGGCAAGCTCTCCAGAATGCGCGCGTACGCCGTTCGCCACGCAGGCGATGGCATACCGCCGGTATAGAGCAGCAAGCCGGCAGCCGCATCCGGTGAAAGTGCGGCGTCATGAAAACTGGCGAGGTTCTCGATGCTCAGAACATAGTCTGCCGTCACCGCCACCGACTGCACCGATTCGACCGGCAAGCCCAGATAGGGACGCACCAGCGGCGCGCTGGCATCGGTCAACACGACCCTGCCGCAGCCGGAAATCAACAGCGGTTGTGGTTCGCGGCGCAGGCCGATCGCCGACCACACTTCCTCTTTCGACAAGCCGCTAGCGGCCAGCTCCCCGGTGACCAGCAACTCCAGCCACGTGGTCAGCTTCTCCAGCCGTTTGCTGTCGCCAAACAGGCGCACGCTCTCGCGACGCAGGATGCGTTCGTGACCGGCGTCGTCGGCACGGGCCGCGACGGCAATCGCCGCGTCCGACAGGTCCCTGGCGGCTTCCGGGCCGCAACTGCGCAGCTTGCGTCCGCTGCGCCAGGCGTCGAGCACGTCGGCGATGACGGGGAAGCGTTCGACCCATGCCGCCAGACGGGAAGCGGCTTCGGTCACGCGGTCGTCCAGCAACGGCACATCAAGATGGCGCGCCAATGCGGGAAGATCCGCTACGCCCAGACGCAGCAGGCGCGAACCATCACCACTGCGGGCTTCGCGCTGTACGCTGACCGCACCGTCGCGCTCGGCCAGCGCCACCTCGGCATGGAAACGTTCCAGCTCGGCCAGCGAGCGCAAATCCGTGTATTCGCGGGTACTGCCCATCGGCAGCGAAACGTGTTCATCAGCGCCACGCAGACGCGCACTTTCGGCGCGGCGCAGCAGGCGCTCGAGCACGCTGCGCGCCGCGCTCATGCGCTCGATGACTCACGGGCGATGCGGGCAGCTTCCTCGGCCAGCAAGGCCGGATGCAGATCAAACTGGTCGCTCAGCAGCAGGTCGCGTGCCGCCTGCTTTACCTCGATGCGTTCGGCCTGCAGCAGGTCGCCATCGCGGAACAGTTCGATATAGCTTTCCAGCACGCCGCTCAAGGTGCCTTGGGCGGTGTCCGGCGCGGCCAGCACCAGTTGCAGGCCGAGCGAGCGCAGGTAATCGACCACGGCGCGGGCGTTCTGCGCGTCGATCTTGTCGCCGAATTCATCGAGCAGGATCAGGCCGATGCCACCGGGCCACGCCTCGCTCTTGCCGTAGGCGGCCGCCAGCGCGGCACCGGCGATCACGTACAGCGGCGCACGATGCTCGCCGCCCGACCCCGAGCGCATGCGTTCGCTGAGCGTGCCGACCACGCGTTCGTCCTGCCGGATCTGCACCTCGAAGCGGAAGAAGCGGCGGTAGTCGTCCAGCGGTGACGTACTGCCGCGCGTCGTGGCGTTGTCCTCGATCAGTTCGCGGAACGCGGCAGGCACTTCGCCGGCACTGCCGAACAGGTTGTCCTCGCCGCCGACATCCGCGGCGCGCTGGATGAAGCGATGCAGCTCGCGATACTCCGGCGCCACCTCGTAATGGAACTGGTAGCGCTCGTTGTTGGAGAACGCAGGACTGCCGCGCAGCGTGCGGTTGAGCGTAGTGATCTGGTACCTGAGCTTGCTGAAGTTGTCGTACAGCGTGGAGGCCACGTTGCTGCGGAAGGTCTCCACCGCGGTGGCGTAGGCCTCGTCGGCCTGCCCCTGGTAGTTGGCCAGTTCGGTATCGCGCAAGTGATGCAGTTCCTTCTGCAGCAGCGCCTGCGCCGGACGCCACTGGTCCGGGGCGAATTCCATGCCGAGGCCATGGTCCTTCGCATACTGGGCCAACCCGCTCCAGGCTTCGGGCAACAGGCTGCGCAGGCGTGCATCGCTTTCGCCGGCACGTTCGGTACAGCGCTTGCCGCGTTCTTCCAGCGAGGGGAATTTCGCGTCCAGTTCCTCGCGCTGGCGCTCGACCCGTGCGTTGTCGACATCGGCATCGCGGAAGGCCTCGACGGCGCGCTGCGCCACCATCGCTTCCTGCGCGCGCAGGCCGTCGAACAGGCGTTGCGCCTCTTCGACGGCACGCGCTGCCAAGGCTTCTTCACCAATCAGGCGGTTGCTCTGCTTGCGCCACTCGGCCATGCGCTCGTGCAGCTCGCGCACCTGTTCGGCCAGTCGCAGCAGATCCGGGTTGAGCGTGGACTCGCGATTTTCCAATGCGGCGCGATAGCGCTGGGCGACCTGGCGATGCTCCAGCACGCGATCGTGCAATGACTGCGCCGGTTCGTCGGGGTTGCTCAGTCGTGCCAGTCCGCGCTGGCAGGCTTCGGCACGGCGCAGTTCCGGTTCGAGCTGGCGCACGTCGCGCTCGGCCGCTTCGATGTCTTCGCGCAGCACGCGCTGGCGCGCGCGGTTGTCGGTGGCGCCGATCTTCAAATCACCGGCCGCCGGCAGGCGCAGCCGTTCGATGCTGCCGCCCTTGGCCAGCAGGCCGTCACGGGTCAGGCCCTGGCGGCTGCGGATCAACTCGGCCTCGGTTTCCACGCAGCGCAGTTCGCCGAGCTGGCGGCGCAGGAAGGCGAGCGCATCGGCGTTGTCGCCATCGAGCAGCGCGGCCACGCTGTCGGATGCAGGCCGGTCGTTGCCGCGGCTGTTGCGCGCCTGGCTGCTCAGCGCCAGCTTCACGCCGTAGACGCTGCGCCCACCCTGCAGCGAGCGATACAGTTTGGTGGCGCGTTCCTCGTCGGTGGCAGGAATCAGCAAGGCCTCGACGTTGCTGCGCAAATAGGCTTCGATCACCGGTTGCCACGCGGCATCGGTGACCCGCACCAGGTCACATACCGGTCGCGCGTCGATCCCTTCGTCGTGCAGGTAACTCATCAGGCGCACGGCATCCGGGTTCAGTTCGGCCTGGCCGGCAGCGAGCCGCTTCTGGTTCTGGCGGGCAGCGGCGAGCCGCGCCTGCGCGTCCTCGAAGGTGGCATGCAACTGGCGCGCGTGGCCGTCTGCCGCGGCGATCAACGGGCCAGCCACTGCCAGCGCCTGGTGCGCCTGCGCATGCAATGAAGCGGCATCCCACGGCAGCTCGGCGTCGGCGGGCAACGCCACCAGCGTGTCGTACCAGCCATGCCACGCGGCCTGTGCGTGTTCCAGCATCGCGGCATCCACGTTGGGCAAACCGAGTTTGCCGAGCGCGAGAAACTGTTCGCGCACGAAGCTGATCTCGCGCAACAGTTCCTTCTTCAAGCGCGCCAGTTCGTTGCGATCGCGCGCAGCCAGTTCGTCGATCTGCGCCTGTTCGCCGTAGCCCTGGCTGCCCTGCAGGCGCGCGCTGGCCTGCTGGTGCGCGTCCTCGGCCGACTGCTGTTCGAGGGTCGATTCCTGCAAGGCGCGCCGCGTGGCGGCCAGCTTGTCGGTGGCCTGCTCGCTGGCCTGCTCGGCCTGGTCGACCTGCTCGGCCAGCAGGTCACGGGCGTATTCGGCGGCCAGCGCCCGATAGGATGCGGCACGCGTGGCCTGCGTGGCGATCTTGGCATATTGCTGCTCGACGCCCTCGGCCGCATCAATGCGCTCGACCACTTGCGCGATCTTTTCCTTCAACTGGCGAAACGATTCCAGCAGCCCGCGGAAACGCGCAATGTCGGTGGGCCTGTCCTCGGCCACCAGCGTACGCACGAACAGGTCGACGTCCTCGACACGCTGCAGGTTGAGCGCGTTCTGGAACGCCTTGCGATAAGCCGCGACATCCGGGTGCGCGGTGGGCGCGGCACGCAGGCGGAACAGCAGATCCTTGACGAAGCGTTCGCTGGTCGGATGCAACTCCAGCTTGCCGTTGGCATCGCGACAGCGGCGCACCGCCAACTCGCGGAACGCGGCCCACTCCAGCGGCAGCTCGCGACCCTTGCTGCGTTCCAGATGATCGTCCAGTTCCAGCGCCACGCCGGGCAGCAGGTACTGGCCGTACAGACGGTGATCCGGTTCGTCGGCCGACGCGCCCAGCGCGATGCCGGCGGTCAGCGGCACGCCGCTGTCCTGGTCGCGGAACACCAGGCTGATGTAGGTGGTGGCGGTGCGCCGTTTGCGACCTTCCTCGCCGCTGCGAAACACGCCGAGGCAGTAATCACGAATGCTGCGCGCCCGCGCGCTGCCGCCGGCCTGCGCATTGAAACGGATGCGACTGCGGTCGCCACCGAGCAGCACGATCTGCAATGCATCCAGCAACGCGCTCTTGCCGGCACCGTTCGGCGCGATGATCGCGCTGGTGGCGTCCAGCGTCAGGGTCTGCGCCTCGAACAGGAAAAACTGCACCAGGTGCACACGCTCAAGCAGCTGCATCGTCGTCCTCCGTGACATCGGTGTCGGTGTCGGCGTCGTCGCGAGCTTCATCCGGGATGTCGTCGTCGCGATTATGCTGGTCCAGCCGCTGCAGCCATTGCTCGCCGACGATCTCCACGATGGCCGGGCGTACGCGCAAATGGAACGGCTGCGGATCGTCGCCCTCGGTATCGACCAGGCGGCATACACCCCAGCGTTTGAGCGTCCGGACCAGCGTGCGCAGCGTGCCGACCTCGGGCATCGCGCGACCAGCCAGCGCCGGATACGCCTCCTGCAGGTCGGGCAGCTCGACCACCACTTCGCCCTGGTCCTCGATCTGACCCTGGCGCATCGCCTCGTCGTAGCGCTGGCGGAGCACCAGCAACAGCAGGGTTTCGTCCAGCGTCACCGGCGTGCCTTCGCCGTGCGTGGGCAGCGCCACCACGTAGCGATAGTGCGCGTTGCGTTCCAGCCGGATGCCGAGCGGTTCGAGCACGGCAAGATAATCGTCGAAGTGATCCTCGATCAGGTGATACGCCGTGCGTGCGTTGCGATCGCTGGCGTAGAGCACTTGCTCGGTGACCAGGCGATAGGCGGCGCGCTCGAAATCCTGCACGGCGTACACGCCGTTGGAGATCTGGCTGAGCGTGTTCCAGCTGCGTTTCATGCGGTTTTCCGTAATCGATGCACGGCGAAGCGCGGTGCGCGCAGGTAGCCGTTGTCGCCCGCTTCGCCCGCGTCGAGCAGTTCCACGCGGAAGCCGCGCTGCAGGCGACCCAGCGGATCCTCGCGGCGCAAGCCACCAATGCGGCGACTGCGCAATGCTAGGGTAAGCAGGGTCTGATAGGCGCGCAGATCCTCGATCGAGCCGATCGACAATTGCGTGGAGTCGATGCCACCTTCGGGCGGCAAATGACGACCGAGGTAGCGGGCCATGTCCTCGGCGTTGACCAGCCGTGCGCGCTTCATCCGGCGCAGCAAACTGAGTCGCGCCAGCTGCTCGGGCGTGGGCTGCTGCATGGCGTTGGCGCTGCGCGGAATCGGCTGCGGCTTGCGTCGAGGCGGGCGCAATTGCGCGTCATCCATCAGTGCACCGGGTGCCACCGGCAGACGCAGTGCATCTTCCGGCGCCTGCAACACGCCACGGCAGGCACGACGCAGCAGCACGTCGAGCTTGGCCGGCGCGCGCAGACGGTAGTCGAGGAAGGCCAGTGCGCGGCGATTGGCCTGGCGGATGTCCTCGTCCAGCCGACCGAGATATTCGTCGATGCGTTCAAGCTCGTGCAGCCGGCGCAGACTGCGTTGCAAGCGCAGCTCGGCGCGCTCGGTATCGCCGCCGGTCAGATGCTCGCGATACCAGCCGAGCATGGCTTCGTGCAGCGACGCGTCTTCCACCTGCTGCGCCATCGACAGGATCGCGCTGCGCCGTGCCAGCGGATGGTCGGCCTTGTGCAGGTCGGCGTAGTCGCCCACGAAGAAGCTGCTGACGTAACGTTCGAACCACTGCCGCGCAAACTGCGCCGTGGTTTCCGAACGGCTCAGCTCCGGCATTAGGTCGCGCACCTTCAAACTCATCGAAGACAGCGACACCAGCAATCGCCGCGCCTGGTCGGCGGCCTCGTCCAGCGCATCGCCAAACGCCTTGCCGTCCACCACCTGCTGCAATTGCAGCTCGATCGAACGCACCTTGGCCGAGACGAACGTCGGACCATGCTCGGCGAACTCGACCAGGGTGGATAGCAGCTGCGACACCACCGGCATCATCGACACCATTTCGCGCGCACCCACGCGCTCCTGACGCAACCAGCCGGTGGAACGAAAGCGTTCGTAGATCGCGTTGGCGCGTTCCAGCAACGAGGCGCCCGGCGCGCCGCCCTCGCCGCCGTCTTCATCCACCCACGGATCGTCGGTGAGCAGATAGCGCTCGACCGCGCCGGTGATTTCGCGCCGCTGAAAGCCGATGCTGGGCGGCAACGGCGCGTCCGGCCCGAAGAACTCGTCGAACAACCGACACAACAGTTCCCAGTAACGCTCGCGATTGGCACTCGCCAACGGACCAAACAGCCCGCCCGGCACCACCGAAAACAGCGGCGGCACGCTGGTGCTCAAGCAAGGCTCCGTGAGGACATGGGATGGCTTGGAATCATGCTCCGGATTATGGCGCAACGAGGCCGAGGCTACCCAGCCGGTGGCGTTAGTGGGTGTGTCGTGCCTCCGGAGCGCGCTCGCCTGAGTGCCGCCACCTAGGGTGTCGGGATTTCTCCCGTCTGCCGACGGGCGAGTCACTTTCTCTCGCTTGCCCGAGAGAAAGTAACCCAAGAGAGGGGCACCCTGCGTTCGCGCCCACCGGCTCTACGAGCCGGAGGGTCCGCGCACGGCTACAGGGGTTCGCCGACAGGACTTCCTGCCCTGGCGTCGAACTGGCCGGCATCCCTGCCAGCCACCCTGCGGGCCTGATCCTCCGCCGTGCGCCGCTTCTCGAAGGGAAGGAAAAAGCCGCACACCGCAGCGCCAAGCTCGACCACACGCCCCTGCTCTTCCTAACCCTCAGTTTTCGGTGACGGCGCGGCGTGGCCGTGCGTGTAACAGGAAGTGTCACGCAAGTTCCAAACACCTCGACCGCCAAGGCTTGTAGGGTCGGCGGGTCCCACAGGCCATTTCTCTGGGTTACGTCTCTTTGGGCCAGCAAAGAGAGGTAACTCGGGCGCCGGCAGGCGCTCGAAAGCCCGCCGCAGGCGAGCAATCTAGCGACCACGTCAGAACGAGCAAAAGCCCCCCGCAGGCGAGCCAGTGTGCGCCCCCCCCTCCCCTCCTTAGCCACATACACCAACAAGAAGATGCCTACTCCGCCCCCACACCCACAGCGCGCCCCCGGCGCCCAAACCGCTGCTGCAGCCGATCCATATAAAGATAAATCACCGGCGTCAGATACAACGTGAGCACCTGCGACACCAGCAACCCGCCCACCACCGCCAGCCCCAGTGGTCGCCGCGACGAGGCACCCGCGCCAATGCCAAGCGCGATCGGCAAGGTGCCGGCGAACGCCGCCATCGTGGTCATCATGATCGGGCGGAAACGCACGTGGCAGGCCTCGACGATGGCCTCGGCCGGCGACATGCCCTCCACGCGCTGCCGCTCCAGCGCGAAGTCGATCAGCATGATCGCGTTCTTCTTGACGATGCCGATCAGCATCACGATGCCGACGAACGAGAACAGGTCCAGTGGCGCGTGGAAGATCATCAGCGTGAGCAACGCACCCACGCCCGCGGCTGGCAGGCCGGACAGGATCGTCAGCGGGTGGATGAAGCTTTCGTACAGGATGCCCAGCACCAGGTAGATCACGAACAGCGCCAGCGCCAGCAGCAGGCCCATGCCCTGCAGGGATTGCTCGAACGCCTGCGCCGTGCCCTGCACGCTGCCGGTGATCGACGCGGGCAGGTCCAGCTTCTGCATGGCGCCGTCGATCTCGCCCACGGCCTGGCTGAGGCTCACGCCCGGCGCGAGGTTGAACGAGATGGTCACCGCGGGAAGCTCGCCCTGGTGATTCACGGTCAGCGGCTGCGAGGTGCGCTTGAACGTCGCCACCGCGCTCAACGGCACCAGCGTGCCGGTGTTGGAGGTGACGTACAGCTGCGACAGCACCGCCGGATCATTCTGCTGCGCGTAATCGACCTGCAGGATCACCCAGTATTGCGTGGCCGAACCGTAGATCGTCGACACCTGGTTCTCACCGAACGCACTGCCCAGGGCCGACTGCACCTGATTCATGGTGAGCCCCAGCGGCGCCAGCTTGTTGCGATCCACATGCACGCTGATCGCCGGGCCGTTGAGGTCGAGATCGCTGGTGACATCCTGGAAACCGGGCAGCTTGGCGAACGCGTCGAGCACCTTGCCCGACTCGCCATACAACGCGCTCAACTCGGTCGACTGCAAGGTGTACTGGTATTCCGCCTTTGACGAGCGCCCGCCCACCTGAATCGCCGGCGGGTTCTGGATGTAGGCGCGGATGCCGGGAATCTTCGCGAACTTCTGGCGCAGCTCCTGGATGATCTGCGACGGATCGAGCGCCCGTTCGCCCTCCGGCTTCAGGCGCATGAAGATCGAGCCGTTGTTGGTGGTGGCGCGCGAGCCACCCGAGCCCACCGACGACATGTAGCCGGCGATATTCGGGTCCTTCGCCACGATCGCCGCCAGCTCCTGCTGGCGCTTCATCATCCCGGTGATGGAGATGTCGTCGGGACCTTCCGTGTTGACGATCAGCTGGCCACTGTCGCCCGCCGGAATGAAATCCTTGTTGACCACCACGAACAGCAGCGCCGTCGCCAGCAGGCTGGCAAAGAACACGCCCAGCACCACCCGCGGATGTTCCACCGACCAGCCCAACGAACGGTTGTAGCCATCGCGCACATGGTTGAAGCCGCGGTCGAACAGCAGCGCCACGCGCGATTTTTTCTCGTGCTCGGCATGCTTGACGAAGCGACTGCACAACATCGGCGTGAGGGTGATCGAGACAAAGCCCGAGATCAGGATCGCGGTACTGATGACCACGGCGAACTCGTGGAACAGGCGCCCCACGATGCCGCCCATGAACATCACCGGCAGGAACACCGCCATCAACGACAGCGTCATCGAGAAGATGGTGAAACCGATCTCGCCGGAACCCTTCAGCGAGGCCTCGTACGGGTCCATGCCGACCTCGACATGGCGCACGATGTTCTCCAGCATCACGATCGCATCGTCCACCACGAAACCGACCACCAGGGTCAGCGCCAACAGCGAGAGATTGTCCAGGCTGTAGCCCAGCGCATACATCACGCCGAAGGTACCGATCACCGATACCGGCAACGCCAGCGCGGGAATCAGCGTGGCCGATGCGTTGCCGAGGAACAGGTAGATCACCAGGATCACCAGCACACCGGCCAGCAGCAACGTGTACTGCACGTCGTCGACCGAGGCACGGATCGAATCGGAGCGGTCGTACAACACGTTCAGCTTGATCGATGGTGGCAACGTGGCCTCGAACTGCGGCAGCACCGCGCGGATGCGATCGATCGTGGCCACCGTATTCGAGCCGGGCTGACGATCGATCGCCAGCACCACCGCGCGCTTGCCGTTGTACCAGCTGGCCACCTGGTCGTTCTGCACGCCGTCCGACGCATGCCCAAGCTGCGACAACGTTACCGGCGCGCCGTTGCGATAGGCCACGATGATGTGGTTGTACGGCGCCGCATCCTGCAGCTGGCCGTCCGAACTGATCTGCAGCAACTGCCGGCTGCCATTGAGCGAGCCGGTGGCAAGATTGACGTTGGCGTCGGCAATCGCCTTCTGCAAGGTGTCGATGCCGATACCGTTGGCCGCCAGCTTGGCCGGGTCGACACTGATGCGCACCGCGTACTTCTGCGAACCGAACACGTTCACCTGCGCCACGCCCTCGATCATCGAGAGCTCCTGCGCCAGTTGGGTTTCGCCGTATTGATCCACGGTGGACAGCGGCAGCGTGTCCGAACCGAGCGTGAGATAAAGGATGGCCTTGTCCGCCGGGTTCACCTTGCGGAACGTGGGCGGCGTGGGCATGTTGGTGGGCAATTGGCGCTGCGCCGCCGAAATGGCCGCCTGCACATCCTGCGCGGCGCCATCGATGCTGCGGTTGAGATCGAACGTCAGCGTGATCCTGGTCGACCCCAGTGCGCTGGTCGAGGTCATCTGGTCGATGCCGGCGATGGTGGAGAACTGGTTCTCCAGCGGCGTCGCCACCGCGGTGGCCATCGTTTCCGGCGACGCACCCGGCACGCTGGCGCTGACCGAGATGGTGGGGAAATCCACGTTCGGCAGTTCGTTCACCGGCAGATGCGGATAGGCGACCACGCCGAACACGATCAGCGCGATCATCAGCAGCGCCGTCATCACCGGCCGGCGAATGCACAGGGCGGGAATGTTCAAAGGATTCGCACTCCGCGCAAACCGTGTCGTGTTTGGTCGCGACACACCCCGAGACACGAACCCTCACCGCGGCTTTGCTCCCTCTCCCCGCCGGGGAGAGGGTTGGGGTGAGGGGCCAGCCTCGCCTCGCCCCTGCTCACCCTTCCACCACTTTCACATGCGAACCGTTGGTCAGCAGCATCTGGCCATCGGTGACCACTGTTTCGCCACCGGCCAGGCCCTTGCTGATCACCAGTCGACCATGGCTGTCCGGGCCGGCCGTCACCATCCGCTGCTGCACCGTGTGGTCCGCACTCACCACGAACACGAAACTGCCCTTCGGCGAGTTCTGCAACGCCTCCACCGGCACCGTCACCACGTTGACCAGGCGCGTGGTGGGCAAGCTCACCTGCAGGAACTGGCCGGGCGTGACGCGATCATCGGTATTGGGGGATTCCGCCTTCAACTGGATCGTGCCGGTGCCGGCATCCACGGTGTTGTTGATGAAATCCAGCGTGCCCGTGAGCGGCGCGCCCCTGGTGCCGGGAACCGTGGCACTCACCGCCACCTTGCCGCGCGCAAAGGCCGCCCGGATGCCATCCAGCGACGCTTCCGGCACGGAGAACGTGATGTAGATCGGCTGCACCTGGTTCAACACCACCAGATCGGTGCCATTGGCGGTGACCTGTGCACCGGGGTAAACCAGCGGCGCACCGGCGATGCTGTTCACCGGCGCGGTGATCCGGGCGTAGCCGAGCTGGGTCCGGGCCATTTCCACGGCAGCCTGGTCGGCCTTCACCGAAGCGGCGTAGATGCCCACGTTGGCCTTGTAGTTGTCGTAGTCGGTCTTCGACACGTAGCCCTTGGACAGCAACGGCGTGTAGCGCGCCAGCACGCTTCGCGCCTGGGTCAGTTGCGCCTGGTCCTTCGCCAGCTCGCCGCGCGCCTGGTCCAGTTGCGCCTGCAGCAGGCTGGGATCGATTTGCGCAATCACCTGCCCCGCGTGCACATGGCCGCCCGGCGTGAAGGCCAGCGACTGCAATTGCCCGCTGACGCGCGATTGCACGGTAACGGTGGAATACGCCTCGGCGCGGCCGATCACCTTCAGCGCGAGATCAAGATTGCCGCGCGCGGCCACCGCCACCTTCACCGGCACCACCGGCGGCGCCTTGGTTGCATGCGCCTTCTCATGACTGCCGAGCCAGCCGTGCAGAGCCACACCGATGATCGCCAGCGCCACCACCGCCAGCAGCATGTTCTTCCGGGAATTGCGTTGCATGGTTTCTCCGGCCCTTGGCCGTCGACACGACAAGCGCAGCTTGATGCGGTCATGTCGGATATGACGAAGTTCGTCAGGAACGTGTCTCGCTATCAACGCGCATGACGTCGATCAGTTGACCTCCCGAGGGGCCATTCTGCGCCATTTCAGGGTTGCGCCGGGCGGTACCGATGGCACATGACAAGGCGGCGCATGCGCGCATGACGTGCCACGCGCGCGGCCGTCTATGCCGCCGGATCGATGGGCTCGTCGGCACTTTCCAGTGCCTGCAGGTTTTCCTTGATGCGGTTCAGTACCGCGATCATGTGCGCCATGTCGTCATGGGCGATGCCTGCGGTGGCGTCAACGCGCAGGCCCTGGGCGATGCGTTCCATGTCACCGATGACATCGTGCGCCTGCTCGGTGGTATGCAGGCGCCACGCGCGACGATCCTTCGGATCGGGACGACGCTCCACGAAGCCGGCCGCCTGCAGGCGATCGATCACCCGGCCCACCGCGATCGGCTCCATTTCCAGGAACTCGGCCAGCTCGGTCTGGCGCAGGCCCGGGCGGTGGTACAACATCTTGGTGGCGCGCCATTGCGCGCGGGTCAAACCGAACTTCACCGCGCGACGATCGAAGTGCTTGCGGAACAGCAAGGTCACGTCGCTCATCAGGTAACCGAAGGAAATGTCTTCCGTTTTCGCCATGGTCTGTCGCACCCTCCATCTTGCATATCCCAAGCATATCGCCTGCGCATGTCCATCAGCGTGATCACCGCCGACATCGTCCGCCTCGACGTGGACGCCATCGTCAACGCCGCCAATGAAACACTGCTGGGCGGTGGTGGGGTCGACGGCGCCATCCATCGCGCCGCCGGACCGCAACTGCTGGCCGCCTGCCGCGCCCTGCCGGAGGTTTCAGCCGGCGTACGCTGCCCCACGGGCGAAGCACGCATCACGCCGGGCTTCGAGCTGCCGGCACGCTGGGTGATCCACACCGTGGGCCCGGTCTGGCACGGCGGCCACCATGGCGAACCCGAGCTACTGGCCCGCTGCTACCGCGCCAGCCTCAAGCTGGCCATGGCACACCGAGTACAGTCCATCGCCTTCCCTGCGATCAGTTGCGGCGTCTATGGCTACCCGCCCGAGCTCGCCGCGCCCATGGCCATCGCCACATTGCGCGAAACGCTGCGTGGATCGCCCAGCCTGCACGTGCAATTTTGCGCCTTCAGCGAATACATGCGTGCCATCCTTCAGCGCGCACTGGACGCGTCGACCTTCGGGTAGGAGCGCACCCTGTGCGCGATGCTCTTGCGTGGACATGCCGAAGAGCATCGCGCACAAGGTGCGCTCCTGCCAAAGCCCCGTCGACAAGAGCGACTGAAACCACGCCTGTCGTCTGCGACGAAAAGCGCTTCAACGTGACCCAAGGTCGAACGGGTACAGCGGCGGCAACGGTGAATCGTCTCCACCGGCGGTGTCGTTTCGCCACGCAAAACCGCGCGCGAAAGTCGCCGCCAGATCCACACCCTCGCCTGCCGGCGTGCCGCCGTATTGGCGCTGCTGGATGGCGGCAATCGCGGCGCGTTGCGACGAGGACGACAAGGCAGCCGACAACTCGCCCAGGTTGCGCAAGTTCGGCCGTTCCACGCGCGCCCACGCCAGCAAGGCATGCGCCTGGATCGAGGCATCGTCGCCACGCGCCGCCTGCATGAAGGCTTCGCGCAACGCCCGTGTGGCAGGCGGTGCCGGGATGACGGGCTCGACACGCGTCACCGCACCCTTCGCTGCTCCACGATGACGCCGGTACCACCACCAACCCAGCATGCTCAACAGCCACAACAGCAGGCTGGCCAACGCAATCCAGCGCCACCACCTCACCTGGCCATGCGACGAAGCCGCCACTGCGGAGGTTGGCGCCGATGCCGCGCTTGCCGGTGTTGGCGCCGCAGCCGTTGATGTGGAAGCCGCCGGCGCCGCACCACTGGTACCAGCGGTCGCCGGCAGCACCGTGAAGCTGCGCGCGGGAATGCTCGCCGTTTCCGCCTGGCCACTCTGCACGTTGAACCATTTCAGCGTGGTGGCCGGAATCGTCAGCGTGCCGGTCCGCTGCGGCACCACCGCAAAGGCGCGCTCGCGCTTGCCGTGCATCCACTTGCCGTCGTCGCTGGTGCTGTCCACGGGACGGTCGGGATAGACCGTCGCGCCACTCAACGCGGGCAGGCTCGGTTCGGGCAACACGTCGGCCGGCAGGCCGCTCGCCTGCACGCTCATGTGCAGGTTCAACGGCTGCCCCACATGCAGCTCGCCATTCGCCGGCAGGCCATCCAGCGTAAGCGTGAGCTGTCGCGCCGGCAGCCAGCTGCTGCTGCCCCAGTCCGCCGGCGGCGCCTGCACATGCAAGCTCACCGCGGGCGACGCCGCCGAGACCGAAGTGCCCCCGCCGAACAACCCGTTCTGGCCGAAGAAATTGCCCGGATCCATCGGGTTCGACGGATCGTCCGCCGTGCCCTGGAATTGCAGCGACGGGATCTCCAGCGTGCCGGCATGATGCGGCACCAGCGCATAGCGCCGTTCAAGCACGTGGTATTGGCGCCCGCCACGCTCGGCATCGTAATTGAGGCTCTTGCCCAGCTTGTGCACGTCCACGCCGGCCAGTTGCGGTTCGTCCAGCGAGCCGCTGAGGTTGACGTCGTAATACAGCCGCACGGTGTACACCAGTTGCTGTCCGACGTAACCGTGGTCCGGCTCGACGCTGGCCTCGACGAATACATCCTTGCCACTGTTCGCCGCGGCATTCGGGTCGGGCGGCGTCACCGTCAGCAGCAACGGCGAAGTATGCCCACCGGCCACCGCCAGCGACGGCACCTTGAGTTGCCCCACGTGCTTCGGCCGCAATGCGATGCCGATGGTGAACTGCGCGCTGCGGCTGCCGTTGACGATGCTGATGCTGCTGTTGGTGGAACTGCCCAGCACCTGGAAATCCTTCGCCAGCGGACTCAGGTCGGGCATGTCGATATTGCCATTGCCGTCCACGCTGAGATTCAGCGTGACGGTCTCGCCAAGCTGCACCCGGCTGCGATCCAGCGTCGCCCGCACGCCACTGGCACAGGCCCATGCCGGCAGCAGCAACACGAGCAGCAACAGTGCCAGCCGAGCTCTCAGGGTCACGCTCATGGTTGTCCATCCTCCGCCGGCGCGCCGTTCTGGCGCTCCTGGTATTCAAGCTGGAACTTGCGTCGCAACAGCGCCCCCGGATCGTCGGGCACTTGCTGCAGCGCCTGGCGTACGTTGGCCGGCAACTTCGACAGCGGATCGTTCGCGTCGTCGGCACCCAATTGATGTACCGGCGCCGGTTTGCCGGTCGACTTGCCCTCGTGTGCCAGCGCCTGGTTCATCTGCTTGCCCAGCGCCTGCTCGGCCTTGGCGGCCTGCGCCTGTTGCGCAGCGCGCTGTTGCGGCGTCGATGCGGGTGGCGCGCCAGCTTTCTGGTCCGAGTCCGGCTTGTCATTGCCTGGCTTGGCAGAGGCAGCGCCCTGGTCCTGCTTGCCCTGCGATCCCTTTTCCGACGCATCCTTCTTGCCGGCATCGGGTTGCCCCGAAGTAGGCGACTGCGATGCCTTGTCCGCATCCTTGCCTTGCCCGCTCTTGCCCTGCTTGCCTTGATCCTTGTCGTTGCCCTTGCCCGACGCATTCGAGCCGCCGCCCCCCTGCGACTTCTGCTTGTCCTGGCCGCCTTGCCCGTTCTTGTCCTGCGACGACTTCTGTTGTTGTTTCTGCCGCCGCATGGCGTCTTCCACCGCCTTGCGGTTGGCGCGGGCATCATCGTTGTGCGGATTCAGTTGCAAGGCGTGGTCATAGGCCTTGATCGCCTCCGGATAGCGCCCCAGTTTCGCCAGCGCGTTGCCCAGGTTGTACGGCGCATCCGCGCCCCTGGCTTGCTGCAACGCCTGGACGGCCGCGGGATAATTGCCGGCCCGGTAGGCCGCGGCGCCGCGCAGTGCCGGGTCGCGGGCGAGTTGTTCGGCCTGTTTCGGATGGCCGTCGCGCAAGGCGCTGGCGGCCCGCTGGTCGGGCCGTTGCCACCAGTCATGCCAGCTTGAATCCTGCCAACCTTCATGCGCCGCCGCAGCATGGGCCGGCGCAGGCACCGCCAACGGCAGCAACACCAGGGGAAGCAACAACAACCAGCCACGGCGAAAACCCAGCGCAACGATCAACAACAGCGGCAGCAACAGCCACGGTCCACGGTCCTGCCAGGCATCGCCTTGCTGCCCGACGGCCACGCTCGCGTGACTCGCCGGCTGCAGTTCACTGCGCAGGGCGGTGATGTCGCTGTCGTTGTCGCTCATCGGCACATAACGTCCACCACCGGCCGACGCCAAGGCGGCAAGCGCCGCGTCGTCGCGCCTGGCCAGCACCAGGTTGCCATGCGCATCGTGCAGGAAACTGCCGTCGCCCAGCGGCACCGGACCACCTTGCGCAGTGCCCACGCCAAGTACGGAAACACGCACGCCTTCGGCACGCGCCTTGCGCGCCGCTGCTTGTGCGGCGTCACCGGCCGTATCGGTGATGAGCACCAGCGAACCGGCCTTGGCCTTGGCGTCGCGAATCAGGGCTGCACCTTGCGCAATCGCCTGCGCCGCGTTGTTGCCATCCACCGGCATGGTGTCCGGCGCCATCGCGTCGAGCAGGTCGGACAGGCTGTGCGCATCGCTGGTCAGCGGCGCCACCACGAAGGACTCGCCGGCATAACCGATCAACGCGTTGAGTCCGTCGCGATTGGCGCTCAGCAAGTCGTGCGCCTTGTAGCGCGCCCGGTCGATCCGGCTCGGTGCCACGTCGCGTGCCAGCATGCGCTGTGACAGCGAGATTGCCACGACCTGGGCGGCGCGATCGGCATACAGCGGTTGCGCCACGCGACTCCAGGTGGGACCGGCCAGCGCCAGCACGCCCAACAGCCAGCCGAGTGCCAGCAATCCGGACGGCACGCGTCGGCTGCTCGGGCGGCCATGCAGCAGATGCGGCAACAGTTCCGCATCGACCAGTCGCGACAACTCGCGTTGTGCCGTGTCGCCACGCGTGCCCAGCCAGAGCAGCAGCGGCAACGCCAGCAAGGCCAACAGCCACCATGGCTGCAGGAAATGAAACTGATGCAGGAGCTGGCTCATGCGCGCCGCTCCCGCCACTTCGGCCAGCACGCCAGCAGCAGCAACAGCGCGGCAGCCAGCAACGGCCAGCGGAACAATTCATGATGCAGGCGCAGGCTGGGGCCGTGTTGCGGCATCGGCTCCAGCGCATCGATGGCACGATAGGCCCCGGCCAGCTGGTGGCTGTCGGTGGCGCGGAAAAACTGGCCGCCGGTCATGTCGGCGATCTTGGTCAACATGTCCGCGTCGAGATCCGCCGACGGATTGATCAGCTGGCTGCCGAAAAAGCCCGGCACGCGCATGCGCGTGGCGCCGATGCCGATGGTGTAGATGCGCACACCGGCGGCCTTCGCCGCGCGTGCCGCATCCAGTGGCGCGATGCTGCCGGCATTGTTGACGCCATCGGTCAGCAGGATCAGGACGCGCGACTGCTCGGGCAATGCGGAAAGCCGTTTCACCGCCACGGCGATGGCATCGCCGATCGCCGTCTGCGTACCCGCCAGGCCCACGGCGGCGCCGCGCAATTGCGCGCGCACGGCGCTGAGGTCGTACGTCAGCGGGGTGACCAGAAATGCGCGGCTGCCGAACAGGATCAGGCCCAGCTCATCGCCGCTGCGCCGCGAGATGAAATCCCCGGCAATCGCCTCGACCGCACCGAAGCGGCTGACCGATTGCCCGGCCAGCTCCATGTCCGGCGTCTGCATGCTGCCGGACAGGTCCACCGCCAGCATCAACGCGCGCCCACTGTGGTGCTGCGCTTGCGGCGGCCCCAGGCGTTGCGGCCGGGCAGCGGCAGCCAGCAGGCACAGCCACGCGAGCGCCAACAACCAAGGCAGTGCGCCGCGTACCGTGGCGCCGCGGGCTTCGTGCAGTACCAGTCCCGGTTGTGGCAGATGCAGCGCCTGTCCGGGCGCAGCCGGGCGCAACCAGAGCCGCAACAGCCACGGCAGCGGCAGCAGCACGAACATCCACGGCCAGGCGAAATCAGGCATGTTCCGGCGCCTCCTGCTTGCGTGGCTGCCGACGCCATGCGGCCGACAACCATTCGCGCGTGGCGGCCAGCGCTGTGGCCCGGTCGAACGTGCCCATCGGTTGGTACATGCGTTGTTCCAGCAGCATCAACACGTCAACCGTGCTGGCTTTCACCTTTACCCGGGCCAGGGTCTGCCGCCACGCATCGCCGCGCTTTTGCACGGCAGTCGCGTCGTAGCGGCGTGCACTACGACGCAGCAATTGATGCAATCCGCGCGCCAGCGCCTCGTCGTCGGCATGGCGAGCGTCCAGCGCAGACACTTCCGCCAACACGCGCTGGCAGGCGCGTCGTCGCCGGCGCCGCCGCAATCCGAAAAGCACGCCAAGGCCAAGCAGCACGAGCAATAGCGCGGCAAGCAGCCACCAGCCCGGCGCTGGCGGCCACCACGGCGGTGACGGCGGCATGTGAATGTCGCGCAATACCAGTTTTGGGGGTGCGGACGGCAGCGCCGGCATCATCGCCGACCTCCACGGGTCCGCAGCAAGGTCGCCACGGTGTCGACCGGATCGGCCGCGGTATCGATACATTGCAGCGGCAAGGCCAGCGAACGCGCCACGCTTTGCAGCCGTGCCTGCCCCGCACCGAGGCTGGCCTGGAAATCGCGCCTTTCGCGTTCGGCGAGCAGCAGCACCTCGCGTTGCTCGCCGGCATGTTCGAGGGGATAACGCCCCGGTGCCGGCAAGGCCAGCTCCAGGGCATCCGCCACCACCATCACGTAGACGGCGGCATGCCGCCGCATATCCAGCAAGCGGCCACGCGCGGCTTCATCGCAACTCCAGCCGTCGCTGATCAGCAGGACGCGGCTGGCACCGTGTTGCAGTCGCCGTACCCGTTGCAGGGCTGCAGACAGCGATTCACCAGCGTCATCTGGCTGGCCATCCCATTCGGCCAGCGCACCACATGCAGCCAGCGCGCCGCGCACGCCGCCGCGCGGTTGCAGCACGTGCTGGCGCCCGCCGAAAGCCATCAAGCCGACCCGCTCACCGGCACGTACCGCATGCCATGCGGCCAACGCGGCCACGCGCGCGGCCTGCACCGATTTGAAGCGGGCACGGGTACCGAAACGCATGCCGGCATGCTGGTCCAGCACGATCAGCAGGCGACCTTCGCGCTCCTCCTGGAACAGCTTGGTGTGCAATTTGCCGCTGCGCGCGGTGAGTCGCCAGTCGAGCCGGCGCACGTCGTCGCCGGGCTGGTAGGCCCGTGATTCGGCGTAATCCATGCCGCGTCCGTAGAGCCGGCTGGATTGCTGGCCGGCGCGGGCGGCATGACTCTCGGTCGGCACCAGCGCGGAACGCGCCACGCGGGCACGCAGGCCGATCAGTTCATCCAGGTTGACCCGCGTGCGGCCATCGCCGACTGGCGGCTGTGACGGCACGGCACTCATGGCAATGGCACGAGATCCAGCAAACGGGTGATCACCTGGTCGCTGCGCACGCCTTCAGCCTCGGCCTCGTAGCTGAGCAGCACGCGATGGCGCAGCACCTCGTGGGCAATCGCGTGCACGTCATCCGGCAACACGAAATCGCGTCCGGCCAACCACGCATGGGCACGGGCACAGCGATCCAGCGCGATGGTGGCGCGCGGACTGGCGCCCCAGGCAATCCAGCGTTTCAGCTCTGGCCCGTAGCGGCCGGCATCGCGACTGGCCAGCACCAGTTGCGCGATGTATTCCTCCAAGGCTGGCGCCATGTGCACGGCCAATGCCGCCTCGCGCGCGGCGAACACATCGGCCTGGCTGAGCACGGCCTTCGGCGCGGCATGGGGGTGCATCTGCTGACGTGCCTGCTCGCGGGCCAGGCGCAGGATCGCCAGCTCGGACGCGGCATCGGGATAATCGATACGCACATGCATCACGAAGCGGTCGAGCTGGGCTTCGGGCAACGCGAACGTACCTTCCTGCTCGATCGGATTCTGCGTGGCCATCACCATGAACAGGTCCGGCAACGGCCAGGTGCTGCGACCCACGGTGATTTGCCGCTCGGCCATCGCCTCCAGCAACGCCGACTGCACCTTGGCGGGCGCGCGGTTGATTTCATCGGCCAGCACGATGTTGTGGAACAGCGGACCACGCTCGAACTCGAAACTGCCCGACTGCGGGCGAAAGATGTCGGTACCGGTGAGATCGGCCGGCAACAGGTCCGGCGTGAACTGCACGCGGTGGAAATCCGCCTTGATGCGCTCCGCCAGCGCCTTCACCGCCGTGGTCTTGGCCAGGCCCGGCGCGCCTTCCAGCAGCAGATGGCCATCGGCCAGCAGCGCTACCAGCAGGCAGTCGATCAGGTGTGGCTGGCCGATGACGCCTTGTTGCAACTCCTCGCGCAATCGCGCGAACGATGACTGCAAGGAGTCGGCCGGCTGGCCCTGGGGCATGTCCATCATGGGGTATCCGTTGTTCTGCATGGTGCCGTCATTGACCACGAACAGGCCCGAAAGTTTGCCATGCGACGGCACGCCGCAGATTCGAGCTCGCCCGCAAACGAAAGGGGCGACCGATTGGCCGCCCCTTTGGCTACACGTGTGACGTCTTATTGCAGGTTGTCGTTCAAGATGCGCGGCGTCACGAAGATCAGCAGTTCGGCCTTGTCGTTCTGCCGCGTGGTCTTGCGGAATAGCGTGCCCAAGATCGGGATATCGCCCAGGCCCGGCACCTTCACCACCGAGTCGTTCTTGGTGATCTCGTAGATGCCACCGAGCACCACGGTCTGCCCGTTGTCGACCAGCGCAGAGGTGTTCACCGAGCGTGTGTCGATCAGCGGCACCTGGCCGTTGGGCGTGTCCACCATCTTGTTCAGCGCGTCCTTCTTGACGTTGATCGCCAGGTAGATGCGGTTGTCGGCGGTGATCGTCGGGGTCACCTTCAGCTCCAGCACGGCGTCCTTGAACTGCACCGAGGCAGTGGGCGTGCCCGAGTTGCCGACACTGCCCTGGTAGGTGACGTAGCCGATTTCCTGGCCCTGGCGGATATCCGCTTCCTGCTGGTTGGCGGTAATCACGCGCGGGCTGGAGATGACCTCGCCACGACCTTCGGTCTGCGCTGCGGAGAGTTCCAGATCCAGCGCGTAGTTCTTGCCCAGGATGGCGAGACCCAAGGCACCAGCCGGGGACGTAACCGGCAGGTTCACGTTAAGTCCATTCGGCCCACCGACAGTACCGGTGGTACCACTTGAGGAGCCCGTCGAAGTGGTCGTGCCGGCCAATTGCCCACCTATCTGCACCACCTGCCCACTGGGGTTGACCCTCTGCCCATTGGCGCCCCACTTCACACCCAGATCGCGCTCGAAGCTGTCGGTCGCAATCACGATGCGCGATTCGATCAGCACCTGCCGTACCGGCTTGTCCAGCTCCGCAACCAGCTTGCGAATATCGGCCGTCTTCTCGGCGGTGTCGTTGAGCAACAGCGTATTGGTGCGCTGGTCGAAAGACACGCTGCCACGCGGAGACAGGAAGCCGCGACTGGTGTTTGCACCGCCACTGCCACCGCCGCCATTACCTTGCTTGGCGCCCGTAGTCAGCAACTTGGCGATCTCGGACGCCTTGCCATAACTGATCGGGATGAAGCTGGTGATCAGCGGCGCGTTGTCCTGGGCCTTCATGCGGGCCTCGGCCACGCTCTGCTCGTAATCGGCCAGTTCCTTCTGCGGGGCGATCCAGATCACGTTGCCGTCGCGACGCTTGTCCAGGCCCTTGGCGCGCAGGATCACGTCCAGTGCCTGGTCCCATGGCACATTGACCAGCCGCAGGGTGACGCTGCCGCCCACGGAATCGGAGGCGACCAGGTTGAGGCCGGAAACATCGGCGAGAAGTTGCAGCGCCGAACGCACCGGGATGTCCTGGAAATTGAAGGTCACGCGATTGCCGGTATAGACAGGCTGCAAATCGCCCTTGGCCGCCGCTTCCGCCTTGGGATCCACCTTCTTCGGTGCGATTTCAACCACGTACTGGTTACCGGTCTGGTAGGACGAGGTATCCACCGCCCCCTTGAACGCGATCTCCATATGCGCGCCGCCGGGAGTGGCACGCGTGGCGATGGACTGCACCGGCGTGGCGAAGTCGAGCACGCTCAGGCGCTGGGCTTGGCTGGCCGGCAGATTCACGTGATCGAGATCGACCAGAACCCGATCGCCCTCGCGACGCATGTTGGCGTGCGCGCCGGGACCGGCGAAGTTGATCAGCACGCGGCCGGCACCGTTCGCGCCACGGCGGAAGTCGATGTTGGTCACGGCCGGGCCGTCCATCGCCGAAGGCAGCGCCTTGGACGGATCGAGGTTGGCGGTCGTGGGGGTCGCGTCCGCAGCGGAGCCGTTGTTGACGGTCAGTATCAGGCTGTCACCCTCGACCTTGGTCAGGTAGGTCGAGCTGCGCATCAGCTCCACCAGCACGCGGGTACGGCCACCAGCGGAAACGGCCGTAACGCCCGAGGTGGAACCTACGCCGACATCGGTATGGCGTGCGGCACCGTTCACCGTGTCCGGCAGGTCGACCGCGATGCGCGGCGGATCGTCGGTGGTGAAGATCCGCGGCTGCGGCACCGGGCCGTTGGCGAAATCGAGGTGAAGTGCCACGCGACCGCCCGGGAGCGTTTCGGCGTGGATGTCCTTCAGCGTGGTTGCCGCTGTCGCGTCAGTCGCCCATGCGGCGCCACCGATCAGCAGGCCTACCATCAGGCAACGGCTTGCGAGGCGCATGGCAGGGCTCCGGACAGAGTGGATTGAATTGGTCATTGCATCAGCCCCTGTAATCCTATTTCTCGCCGAGCGCGATGCTGGCAGGACGTTCCATCCAGCCACCATTGCCGTTGGGAACCAGTTCGACCAGGTCGACGTGATCCGGTGCCACATCAGTGACCCGACCATAGTTCTGGCCCATGTATTCGTTGTCGATGACGCGATGGATCACGCCACCCGGGTCCTTGATCAGCGCCTGGATGTGCGCACCGGTACCGATCGTGCCGACCATCTTCAGGCTGTCCAGCGCGAACATCTCCAGCGGCTGCTTGGCGCGATTCTGGTCGGGCCGCGGCCCGGAGTTGTTGCTGGACTGCGCTTCGGTCGGGCTCGGGCTGAACGGGTCGCGGCGGCCTTGATCCTTGTAGGTGAAGGTCTCGAACGTCTTGATCACCGGCAACGGCGGGATCGGCGCACCCTTGAGGGATTTCTCGTGAGCCACCCAGGCACGCAGGTCCGACATGCCGCGGGTACAACCACCGAGCACGAGGGCCGCACCGAGCATCAGCGAGACGCGCGCCAGGCGGGCAGGTTTGATGGCAGCGATGATGTTCATTTCCGCCTCCTCGCCTTGCCGTGCGCCGATTTCTTGTCGGCCTCGCTGGTTTCGCTGTCGTCGAGATAGCGGTAAGTCTTCACCGTGCCCTGCAACACCAACTGTTCATTGGCTGCCGGCTCGGCACCCTTGGCCGGCGCATGCAGTGGCGTCAGCGAGACGTCATGCATGGTCAGGATCACCACGCGCGGCAACGAGGCCACGTCGCTGATGAAGGTGCCGAACTGGTGGTAGGTACCGATCATCTTGAGCTTGATCGGCTGCTCGGCATAGAAATCCTTGGGCGTTTCCGAACCCGGCTGGAACAGCTCGGTTTCCAGGCCCGCGGACAGCGCCGCCTGGGAAACATCCACCAGCAGCTCGGGCATTTCGGTCTTGCTGGGCAACTGGCGCAGCAACTGGCGCAGCATGTCCTTCATCTCGTCGAGCTGCTGCTGCAGCGCCTCGAGATTGACCGCCTTGGCCTGCTTCTGGGCGAACTCCTGCTTGAGCTGGACTTCCTTGCCGGCCAGCGATGTCAGGCTGTCCTGCTGGTTGCTGACGTGCAGGTACCAGCCGAAGAACACGATCACGGCGAACACCAGCACCGTGAAGAAAACCTTGACCGATTTCGGCCAGCCGCCAATGTTGTTGCGGTCGAGGTTGCGCAAGTCGTCGAAGAATTTCATCACTTGGCCCCTCCCTTGACGGCAGCGTTATGGGCGGGAGTCGCAGGTTTGTCCGACTCGACGGGCGTCACCGAAATCGATGGCTTCTTGCCGGGCTGCACTGGCGCGGTGGGCTTGGGCTTGGGCAGGGTCTGCGCATTTTCCAGCGCATTCGCCATCGCACTGAGTCTCGCACTGTCCGCCGGCGTTTTCGCCTGTGCCGCCCCATCTTTCAGCTTCTTTACGAACACCTCGATTTGCGCACGTTCCGCAGGTGTGTGGGCAACTGGTGGCGGGGGAATCTTGCTGTCGTTGGCATCGTCCTGCTTCGGCCGGCTCAGGGCGACCCGCAATCCGAAGCTGTACGGCATGCGCGAGGAATCGTGCGTGTTCTCGGTCTTGCTCAGGTCGGCCTGCCCCATCCAGGGCGAAGCCTCGATGTTGCGCATGTAGTCGGCCACGCTGGCATTGGATTGGGCCACGCCATTCAAGGTCATCGACTGGCCGTTCTGCTTGAGCGCGGTGAGGCGTGCGCTGGTCGGGATGGTCTTCACCAGTTCGTCGAACAGATGCACCATCTGCGAGCGGTTGGCCTGCAGTTGCTCGATGATCTGCTTGCGTGCCAGCAGCCGTGAACGCACCTTCTCGAGGTCGTTGATCTTGGCGATCTTCACGTCCACCTGCTTGATCTCGCCCTGCAGGTAGGTGTTGCGCTCGTTCTGGTTGTCGATGCGCATGCCCATCCAGAACGACCACACCAGCACGCACAGGATGCCGACCACGAAGGCCGCTCCCAGCTGCATGAAAAACTCGCGTTCGCGCTGCTTGCGGCGCTCGGCGCGCCACGGAAGTAGGTTGATATGTGCCATCAGTCGAAGCTCCTCAGCGCGAGTCCGACCGCGATCATCAGCGCCGGCGCATCCTGGGCCAGCGTCTGGGCCTGCACGCGCGAGGACAACGACATCCGCGCCAGCGGATTGGCCACCACGCACGGTACGCCGAGCTGCTCTTCGAGCATGCCGTCGATGCCTTCGATCGAGGCACAACCGCCGGCCAGCACCACCTGGTCGACCTTGCTGTATTCGCTACCGGCGTAGAAGAACTGCAGCAGGCGGCTGATTTGCTGCACCAGCGATTCCTTGAACGGCTCCAGCGCTTCGCTTTCGTAGGATTCCGGCAGACCGCCCTTGCGCTTGGCCCGACCGGCTTCCTCGTAGGAAAGTCCGTAGCGGCGCATGATCTCGTCGGTAAGCTGCTTGCCGCCGAACACCTGCTCGCGCGAGTAGATGGTGCGCTGGTTGCGCAGCACCGACAGCGTGGTCATGGTGGCGCCGATGTCGATCACCGCCACCAGTGCGTCGCGACCCACGTTGAGCTGGTCGGCGATCAGGGCGAAGGCGTTCTCCATCGCAAAGGCCTCGACATCGACCACCTGCGCGGTGAGTCCGCCCAGGTCCAGCGCGGCGACGCGCATGTCAACGTTCTCGGTACGCGAGGCCGCGAGCAGGATGTTGTTCATCTCGGGGTTGTCGCGCACCGGGCCGAGGATCTCGTAATCGAGACTCACCTCGTCGATCGGATACGGGATGTACTGGTTGGCCTCGACCTGGATCTGACCCTCCAGGTCATCTTCCGACAACTCGCTGGCCATCGGCACGATGCGCGTGATGACGGCCGAACCGGCCACCGCCGCCCCCGCGTGCTTGAGCTTGGAGCCCGAGCGCGCCAGTGCGCGCCGGATCGCCTCGCCCACCGCCTCGACCTCGACGATGTTCTTCTCGACCACGGCATTGGGTGGCAGCGGCTCTACCGCGTAGTGTTCCACGCGATAACGGCCGCCAGACTGACTGAGCTGCAGCAGCTTTACGGCAGTCGAACTGATATCGACGCCGACCAGCGGCGGCTTCTTGGGTGTAAAGAGACCCACGGTTTTCCCCCTTGCCCCTTGCGGCTGCGGCCAGAAATCTGGCGAGCCCGCAAGGGCATTAGATCCAAAAATTAACGCAATCGCAACGGCCTACGCGATCTTTCTCGACTTTTTGACGTGATGGCCTGCACATTTGAGCTATCGCGCTTTGCGGCATCGGACCTGGATCCACGTCTTCGCCGTTCCGGTAGTGGATACTGCTACATCTATACTCTGGCGTGTTTTGACTCAGGTCTCGCTACATCCACATGACTCCCTTTTTGAAGCGTTTGTTGCGCTGGCTGCTGATCCTGGGCTTTTCCGGACTGCTGCTGGCTGCCCTTGCCGTGGGCGTCGCCTACTGGCTGGTCGCCCCTCGCCTGCCTTCGGTGGCGGTGCTGAAGGACTATCACATGCAGGTGCCGCTGCGGGTGCTCAGTGCCGATGGCAAGCTGATTGCCAGCTTCGGCGAGACCCGGCGCATCCCGGTCAGCATCGGCCAGGTGCCGGACATGCTCAAGCATGCCGTGCTGTCGGCCGAGGATGCGGACTTCTACCACCACCCGGGCGTGGACTGGCGCAGCGTCGTGCGCGCCGGCTGGCATGTGATCCTGGCCGGCGGTCAGAAGGTGCAGGGTGGCTCGACCATCACCCAGCAGGTGGCGCGCAACTTCTTCCTCAGCCCGCAGAAGCTGTATTCGCGCAAGCTGATCGAGATGTTCACCGCGATGCGCATGGAGGACGAGTTCACCAAGGACCAGATCCTCGAGCTGTATCTCAACAAGATGTTCCTCGGCCACCGCGCCTACGGCGTGGCGGCCGCGGCGGAGTACTACTACGGCAAGAAGCTCGACCAGCTGACCATTCCGGAATGTGCGGCGATCGCCTCCACTTTCCAGTTGCCGTCGGCGGTCAACCCGGTCAGCAATCCCCAGCGCCTGGTGGCCCGCCGCAACTGGGTGCTGGGCCAGATGCACGAACACCACTACATCAACGACGCCCAGTATCAGCAGGCCATTGCCGCCCCGGACGACGCCTCGCCGCATGAGCAGCCGATCCAGGTGGAAGCGCCGTACCTGGCCGAAATGGTGCGCCAGCAGGTGCTCAAGCGGTTCGGCAACGACGCCCTGACCGAAGGCTACGTGGTGAAAACCACGGTCGAAAGCACCCGCCAGCAGGACGCCCTGGCCGCCGTGCGCAAAGGCCTGATCGCCTATGACCGTCGCCATGGCTGGCGCGGCCCCGAGGCGCACCAGGACCTAACTGCCGCACCGACCGATGCGGAGTTGGACCACGTGCTGGCCGGCTACAACGAGATCGCCGGCATGCAGCCGGCCATCGTCACCGCGGTGTCTGCCAGCGCGGCCACCGTCTACCTCGGCCACGACACCAGCGTGCAACTGGGCCTGGCCGCGATGAGCTGGGCCCGCAAGTACATCAGCGACAGTCGCATCGGCGTCGCGCCCAAGGCCGTCAGCGACGTGCTCGCGCGCGGCGATGTCATCCGCGTGTCGCGTAACGGCAAGGACCAGTGGGAACTGGCCCAGATTCCCAACGCCGAGGCCGCGCTGGCCTCGATCAGGCCCGAGGACGGCTCGATCCAGGCGCTGGTGGGTGGCTTCAGCTTCCTGCGCAGCAAGTTCAACCGCGCCACCATGGCGGCGCGCCAGCCCGGCTCCAGCTTCAAGCCGTATTTCTACTCGGCCTCGTTCGACCGCGGCTTCACCCCGGCCTCCATCATCAACGACGCCCCGCTGGCCCTGCCCGACCCGTCGCGACCCGGCGGCCTGTGGACGCCGAGCAACGACGACAACAAGTTCGCCGGCCCGATGCGCCTGCGCGAGGCGCTGGTGCAATCGAAGAACCTGGTCTCGGTACGCCTGCTCGACGCGATCGGCGTGGGTTACGCGCGTACCTTCGCCACCCGCTTCGGCTTCTCACTGGCGGCACTGCCGGACAACCTGTCGCTGGCGCTGGGCACCGCCTCGGTCTCGCCGATCGGCATGGCCCGCGGCTATGCGGTGTTCGCCAATGGCGGCTACCTGGTCACGCCGTACTTCATCAAGGAAATCGATGACCGCGACGGCAAGCCGGTGTATATCGCCAATCCCGCGCGCGCCTGCCGCACCTGCGAAGAACGCCTGCTCAATCCCACGCCACCGGCACCGCCGCCGGCCGACATGCTGTCTGCCCCGGCCAACAGCGTGGTGGCCAGCGCCGATTCGACCCCGGCACCGGCCAGCACGACTGCCGACGAGACCGGCGACGACCAGGGCCCGCTGCCTGCCGATGCCCATGGCGGCGGCACGCATCCGCCGGTACTGGCGCCGCATGTACTGGATATCCGCACCGACTACCTGATCACCTCGCTGATGAAGGACGTGATCCTGCGCGGTACCGGCTCCGCCGCCCGTGCGCTGGATCGCCCGGATCTGGCCGGCAAGACCGGCACCACAAACGACCACCGCGACGCCTGGTTCGTCGGTTTCGACGGTGATCTGTCCACCGCGGTATGGGTTGGCTTCGACAATTTCAGCTCGCTCGGACGCGGCGAATTCGGCGCCAAGGCCGCCCTGCCGATCTGGATGAGCTACATGGGCTCCGCACTGAAAGGCCTGCCCGAAGACAGCCTGGCCATGCCACCGGGCATCAGCACCGTGCTGATCAATCGCGACAGCGGCCTGCCGACCACGGCCAGCGATCCCAATGCGATGTCCGAAATCTTCAAGGTGGAAGATGTCGACAAGCTGCGTGCCAAGGCTGCGCAGCAGCAGAACAAGGATCAGCAGCACGCCTATGACATCTTCTGATGCGGCGAGCGAGAAGTGAGTCGAGAGGAGTGAGGAGCGAGAGAAAGCCGGCAGGCGCCATCGGCTTCCTCGCTTCGTGAAATCCCAGGTGCCAGGAGCGTACGTGCACAGGGTGCGCTCCTGCACAAAAGTACGTGATGGCAGGTTTTCGCCACACCCCGTGCACGCACAGTCCGACGTTTCCATGTAGCCTGTTGACGCAGGCTACGGAGGAACCGTCATGGCACGAGGCGAACACCACCGCATCCACGCGCACGATCGCGTGCAACGCAACCGGGTGCTGATTGCCCAGGAAGCAGCGCGATTGATGAGTGAGCACGGCATCCGCGATTTCCATCGCGCCAAGCTCAAGGCCGCCGAGCGGCTGGGCATCCTCGACACCCAGGCCTTGCCGCGCAACCACGAGATCGAACAGGCACTGCGCGAGCACCAGCGCCTGTTCCAGGCCGAAAGCCAGCCCCGGCTGCTTCAGCAACGTCGCGAGGCTGCCGTGGAGGCCATGCGTTTCCTGCAGGCCTTCGAACCACGTCTGGTCGGCGCGGTGCTCGAAGGCACCGCCGACACCCACTCGGCGATCTGCCTGCACGTATTCAGCGACGATCCCGAAGCCGTCGGCCTGTACCTGCACGAGCACGGCGTACCGTTCGAAGCGCAGATGCGACGGCTGCGCACCAGCCGCGAGTCGACCGACGACTACCCGGTATTGCTGTTCGCCGCGGACGAGCTTCCCTTCGACCTGACCGTACTGCCCCGCGATGCCCTGCGCCAGGCACCGCTGGACCGCATCGACGAGAAACCGATGCGTCGCGCACCGCTGGCCATGGTGGAGGCCCTGCTCGCCGACGATGCCGACAACGAGGACGACTTCGAGCGCAAGCTGTCCGCCGCGTTGCGCTGACCATCCCGCAAAAGGAAACGCCCCAGCCGAAGCCGGGGCGTTTTGTCGAACTGCTACGCTTGCGTGAGACTCAGCGCTTGTCCGCGGTCACGTAATCGCGCACGTCGTGGCCGGTGTAGATCTGGCGCGGACGACCGATGCGCGATCCCGGAGTCTCGTGCTGCTCGATCCAGTGCGAGATCCAGCCGGCGGTGCGGGCGATGGCGAACATCACGGTGAACATCTCGGTGGGGATGCCCAGGGCCTTGTAGATGATGCCGGAGTAGAAATCGACGTTCGGGTACAGCTTGCGCTCGACGAAGTACTCGTCCTTCAGCGCCGCCTCTTCCAGCTTCATCGCCACGTCCAGCAGCGGATCCTTGACGCCCAGCTCCGCCAGCACCTTGTGGCACATCTCGCGGATGATCTTCGCGCGCGGGTCGAAGTTCTTGTACACGCGATGGCCGAAGCCCATCAGGCGGAAGCTGTCGTTCTTGTCCTTGGCGCGCAGGATCGCCGACTCGACGTTGTCCGGCGTGCCGATTTCCTGCAGCTGCTTGAGCACCGCCTCGTTGGCGCCGCCATGGGCCGGGCCCCACAACGCAGTGATGCCGGCGGCGATCGACGCATACGGATTGGCACCGGTGGAACCGACCAGCCGCACGGTCGAGGTCGACGCATTCTGCTCGTGGTCGGCGTGCAGGATGAACAGCAGGTCCAGTGCCTTGGCGGTCACCGGCTTGAGCTCCAGCGGCTCGCTCGGCACCTCGAACATCATGTGCAGGAAGCGGTCGACGTACTCGAGGTTGTTGCGCGGATAGCGGAACGGCCAGCCGATCGAATAGCGGTAGCAGGCCGCGGCAATGGTCGGCATCTTGGCCAGCAGGCGGATCGCGGCCATCTTGCGATCGGCCGGGTTTTCCACGTTCAGGTCGTCATGGTAGAACGCCGACAGCGAGGCCACCGCGGCGGCCAGCATCGCCATCGGATGCGCGTCGTGGTGGAAGCCCTGGAAGAAGTTCTTCAGCGACTCGTGCATCATCGTGTGATGCGAAACGTCGTGCTCGAACGTGGTGAACTCTTCCTTCGAGGGCAGCTCGCCGTTGAGCAGCAGGTACGCCACTTCGAGGAAGCTGGACTTCTCGGCCAATTGCTCGATCGGATAGCCGCGATACAGCAGCACGCCCTTGTCGCCATCGATGTATGTGATCGCGCTCTTGGTGCTGGCGGTGGCGCCAAAACCCGGGTCGAAGGTGTAGTGCCCCGTATCCTTGTAGAGCGTGGCAATGTCGATGCAGGCCGGGCCGAGCGTGCCACTGATCAGCGGGAGTTCGCTGCTGCGGTTGCTCGACTCGTCCATCAATTTGACGGTCTTGGTATCGGACACGGAAACCTCCTTGCGGCAAAGTGGCGTCGCCGGCTTGTGTCACGCAGGACATGGACCAGCGGGGGAAATGGGGCATCGCGGGCGGGGAAACCACGCCATGCATCCGTGACATTATCGCACAACGGCAGATGAACATCCGTTCGCGGATGGTCGAATTTGAAACGCAAAAAAACACGGGGTGAGCGATGCCCACCCCGTGTCTTGCGTTCGTCCGGATGGCCGCTCAGCGCGGCCCGCGCTTACTTCTGCGCGTAACGACGACGGAACTTGTCGACGCGACCGCCGACGTCCAGCGTCTTCTGCTTGCCGGTGTAGAACGGATGGGAATGGCTGGAGATATCCACCTTGACCAGCGGGTACTCGTTGCCGTCTTCCCACTTGACGGTGTCCTTGGTCGCGATCGTCGAGCGCGTCAGGAACGCGAACTCGGACGACAGGTCCTGGAACACCACCGGGCGATAATTCGGATGGACATCAGGCTTCATGATGGACTCAAAGTGGTGCGTGAAAAGAAGGCAATTGTACTGAGTCGCCTGCGATGCAGTCAACTGACGCCTTGCCCGGAATGCCGAACCCCCTGTCACAGGGCGCTTCGTGAAGGCTCACGCCGCACCCAGCGCCCCGCGAATCAGCGCCGCGAACCGCTCCCGGTCCAGCTCCAGCACCACGTTGGCATTGGCCGGTCGACCGAGCCGACCGGCCCAGTCCACCACCGTGGCACCCCGGGTCAGGCGGCCGTCCAGTTCCACCGCCACGTGGCGGCGTTCGCTGCGGGTGACAATGGCCGGGTCGATCGCCACCGCCATCGCCAGCGCATCGGCGGCCACCACCCCATGACGATCGTGGCTGGCGTTGTAGGCGCGCGCGGTGCCGAAAATCTTGCCGAAGAAATCGGCGCGCTTGTCGCCGGCGGCGAGCCACTGGTCGAACTCGGCATCGTCGAAGGCGTGTCGCAGGGTGGCTTCCCAGTCGACCAGGTCGAATTCGGGAAAACCTTCGAAGACCACATGCGCCGCCTCGGGATCGAAACCGATGTTGAATTCGGCGGGAATCTTGCCGGTGTTGCCATGTCCGGTCACCGCCCCGCCCATCACCACCAGCCGCTTGACCCGCTGCGGCAGGGTGGGATCGAGCCGCAGGGCCAGCGCCAGGTTGGTCAGCGGCGCCAGTGCCACCAGGGTCAGCTCGCCCGGCCGCTCGCGGGTCA
The DNA here is from genome assembly GCF_041107475.1 of Rhodanobacter sp. FW021-MT20. Classification (NCBI taxonomy): domain Bacteria; kingdom Pseudomonadati; phylum Pseudomonadota; class Gammaproteobacteria; order Lysobacterales; family Rhodanobacteraceae; genus Rhodanobacter; species Rhodanobacter sp. FW021-MT20. The sequence continues at coordinate 509,483 of NZ_JBGBPX010000001.1, forward strand.
GGCGCAGCAGCGCCAACGCAGCCGCCTCGTCCGCCACCGGTGCGACCGACGCGGGAAACCCGACATCGCCAAAACCATCCGTGCCGTGCACGAACGCAGCGTCTTCTTCCGGCATACGCACCAGCGGTGACGGGCAACCGCCAAACACCGGAATCGTGGCGCCCAGCAGGTCGACCAGCGTGCGCGCGTTGCGCACCGTATGCGCCAGCCCCACGTTGCCGGCGGCAATGCTGAGCCCGGCAATGTCGGCATGCGCATGCGCCATCAGAATGGCCAGCGCGTCGTCCACGCCGGGGTCGGTATCGATCAGAAGTTGCGGTTTTCTCATGGATGGATGATCGCAAGAATTGAATTGAAAAGTGCAGCCAGGGATGGCTGCCCATTTGATCTTCGCAATCAAGGATGATTGCAAAAGCTAAGCCTGCGCGTAACGCGCCGACGCACCGATCCAGCGCATGACCAGCCGCTCCGCCTCACGCGGGTTTTTCGCCAGCATCCGCTCGCCCACCTGCTGCACCGCCGGCAACAGGTGCGCATCGCGTGCCAGGTCGGCGATGCGGAAGGCCAGCTGGCCAGTCTGCCGTGTCCCCAGCACTTCGCCTGGGCCACGCAACTCCAGATCCTTTTCGGCGATGCGAAAGCCGTCGCTGGTCTCGCGCATCACCTGCAGGCGCTCCCGCGCAAGCTGCCCCAGTGGCGGCTGGTACAACAACACGCAACTGGACGCGACGGCGCCCCGCCCCACCCGGCCACGCAACTGATGCAGCTGGGCCAGGCCCAGCCGCTCGCTGTTCTCGATCACCATCAGACTGGCATTGGGCACGTCCACGCCCACCTCGATCACCGTGGTGGCCACCAGCACCGCCAACTCGCCGGCCTTGAAGGCATCCATCACCGCCTGCTTTTCCTTCGACTTCATGCGGCCATGAACCAGCCCGACCCGGCAATCGTCCAGCGCCGCGGAGAGTTCGGCATGGGCCACCTCGGCGGCCTGCGCGCGCAATTGCTCGGATTCCTCGATCAGCGTGCACACCCAGTACACCTGCTGGCCGCCACGGCACGCGGCATGGATGCGCTCGATCACCTCGGCGCGGCGCGCATTGGACACAGCCACGGTCTGCACCGGCGTGCGCCCGGGCGGCAGTTCGTCGATGGAGGACACGTCGAGGTCGGCATACGCACTCATCGCCAGCGTGCGCGGGATCGGCGTGGCGGTGAGCACCAGTTGGTGCGGTACCAGCCCGCTGCCGTGATCGGCCCCCTTGTCGCGCAACGAAAGGCGTTGCTGCACGCCGAAGCGGTGTTGCTCGTCGACGATGACCAGCCCTAACTGCGCGAACGCCACGCCCTCCTGCATCAGCGCATGCGTACCGACCACCACCGGCGCGCCTTCCGCCACCCGCGCCAACGCCTTCTGGCGGGCCTTGCCGGTGACCTTGCCGGCGAGCCACTCCACCTCGATGCCCAAGGGCTCCAGCCAGTGGCGGAAATTGCGCAGATGCTGCTCGGCCAGCAATTCGGTGGGCGCCACCAGTGCTGCCTGCCGGCCCGACTCGACCGCAGCCAGTGCGGCCAGCGCGGCGACCACGGTCTTGCCCGAACCCACATCGCCCTGCACCAGCCGCAGCATCGGCTTCGGACAAGCCAGGTCGGCCATCACTTCCCGCGTCACCCGCTGCTGTGCAGCCGTGAGCCGGAAGGGCAGCGCCGCGTGCAAGGCCTGCTGCAACGTGCCGTCACCGCCAAGCGCAGGCGCATGCCGGTGGCGCACCGCCGCCCGCAGGCGCTTCAAGCTCAGGTGCTGGGCCAGCAATTCCTCGAACGCCAGGCGCTGCTGTGCCGGGTGGCGCCCCTGCACCAGTTGCGCCAATGCGGCATCCGGCGGCGGTCGATGGACGTAGAGCAAGGCGTCGCGCAGCGAGGTCAGCCCATGATCGGCACACAGCGCGGCCGGAATCAGCTCCAGCTGCGCATCCCCCGGCAACAACGCCAGCGCCTTGGCCACCACGCCAGCCAGGCGCTTCTGGCCCAATCCCTCGGTGGTGGGGTAGATCGGGCTCAGCCGCTCCTCCACGGCCACCGCCTCGCCATCGCCGATGCGCTGGTATTGCGGATGGATCATCTCCGGCCCGTGCGCCCCCTGGCGCACCTCGCCGAAACAGAGCAGGCGCGTACCCGGCTGCAATTGCTCAAGCTGGGCCCGGCGAAAATGGAAGAAACGCAACTGCAGGGTATGCCCGGCGGCGTCGCCGATGGCCACCTTCAACTGCGGCCGGTAACGGAAGCCGCGCTCCACCTCTTCGATCGAGCCCACCACCTGCACGCGATCACCGGGCCGAAGATCGGCGATCGCGGTGACGCAGGTCTTGTCTTCGTAGCGCAACGGCAGGTGAAACCACAGGTCCTGCACGCACGCCAGTCCCAGCCGCTCGAGCGCAGCCGCCAGTGCCGGCCCGACGCCCGGCAAGCTGGACAGCGGCGCCAGGCCGGGATCAGTGGATTCGGTCGACGGACGGGCGTTGCGGGGAGCCATGGGCCAAGCCTAGCCGGAGCGCACGCTCGCGCCCAGCCGTACCGGCGGCGATCAGCGTAGGCCGACGCCGCGCCGATCGATCAGGACAACACCATCACCGCATCCACTTCCACCTGGGCACCCTTCGGCAGCGCGGAGACCTCGATGGTGGAACGTGCCGGATACGGCGCCTGGAAATACTCCGCCATCACCGCGTTCACCGCGGCAAAGTTGGCCAGGTCAGTGACATAGATGCCCACGCGGACCACTTGCGGCAGCGAACCACCGGCCGCCTTGGCCACTGCGACGAGATTCTCGAACACGCGACGCGTCTGCGCGGTGATGTCACCGTCGACGAGGTTGCCGGTCGCCGGATCAAGCGGGATCTGCCCGGAAAAGTACACGGTGTCGCCGGCGCGCACGGCCTGCGAATACGGGCCGATGGCGGCAGGCGCCTGGTCGGTAGCAATGATTTGGCGGGACATGGGGAAACCTCAGTCGGAAAAGGCGATTGTAGGAGCGCACCCTGTGCGCGAAAACCTCGACGTCGTAGCCGGCCGGTCTTCGCGCGCAGGGTGTGCCCTACAGCGGATACCGGTACACGCCGCTGACCACGCCGGTGCGGCGCACGCGGCGCATCACGTCGGCCAGGTGCTTGCGATTCCTCACCTCGATGGTGAACAGCAAGGTGGCCGCGGCCAGATCGCGCTCGACGTACTCGACATTCTCGATGTTGGAATCGGCTGCCGCGATCGCCGCGGCGATGGTGGCCAGCACGCCGGGGCGGTTGATCACCTCGATGCGCAGTTCGGCACGGTAATCGCCCTGCACGTCGCGATCCCATTCGATGCCCACGCAACGCTCGGGCGACTTGCGCAGCTCGACCACGTTCGGACATTCGGCCCGATGCACCACGATGCCCTTGCCCGAGGACAGGTAACCGATGATCTCGTCGCCCGGCAGCGGATGACAGCAGTTGGCGAAACTGAGCACGCCACGCTCGGCACCGGTGATGCGGATCTTCTCGGCCGGATGCACGAGCGCGGAGGCCTCATGCGAACGCCGCCCGCGGGTGGCAACCAGTTGGCTGGCCACCTGGTCGGGCATGCGATTGCCCAGCGCGATATCGGACAGCAACTCTTCCAGCCGCTTGAACTTCGACTCGTGCAGGAAGCGGTCCAGCACCGTGGGCGGGATCACTTCCAGGCTGCTGCCCAGCGCATCCAGCGCGCGATCGAGCATGCGATGGCCGAAGTCCACCGCGTCCTCGTGCTGCAGATGCTTCAGGTACTGGCGGATCGCGGTACGTGCCTTGCCGGTGACCACTACCTCCAGCCACGCCGGGTTCGGCACCGCCGACGGCGCGGTGATGATTTCCACCAGTTGCCCCGATTCCAGCCGCGTGCGCAGCGGCAGCAGTTTCTTGTCCACGCGGGCAGCCACGGCATGGTCGCCCACGTCGGTATGCACGGCGTAGGCGAAGTCCAGCGCAGTGGCGTTGCGCGGCAGCGCCAGGATGTCGCCACGCGGCGTGAACAGGTAGACCTCGTCCGGGAACAGGTCGATCTTGACGTTCTCGATGAACTCAGCCGACGAGGCGGTATGCACCGAGCTGTCGGCCAGCGAGGACAGCCACTCGCGCGCCCGCGCCTGCGCGCTGTTGGCCGGACCGCTGTCGGTCTTGTAGGCCCAGTGCGCAGCCACGCCACTCTCGGCCACGGAGTCCATTTCGGCGGTGCGGATCTGCACCTCGATCGGCGCGCCGAACGGCCCCAGCAGCACCGTGTGCAACGACTGGTAGCCGTTCGCCTTGGGGATCGCGATGAAATCCTTGAAGCGACGATCCACCGGCTTGTATAGCGCGTGCACCACGCCGAGCGCCATGTAGCAGCTCATCGCGCTGTCGACCACCACGCGGAAACCGTACACATCCATCAGCTGGGCGAAACTCTTGTGCTCGCTGTGCATCTTCGAATAGATGCTCCACGGCGACTTGATCCGCCCCACCACACGCGCCGGCAACTGGTCGGCTGCCAGGCGTGCGGACAGCGCCTCCTCGATCTTGCCCATCGCCTCGCGCCGATTGCCCAGCGCCGCGCGGATGCGCTCGCTGATGACGCGGTAGCGGTCGGGATACAGCGCGCGGAAACCGAGGTCCTGCAGCTCGGCCTTGATCTTGTTCATGCCCAGGCGCTGGGCGATCGGCGCGTAGATTTCCAGCGTCTCGCGCGCGATGCGGCGACGCGACGGCGCATCCTTGGCACCCAGCGTGCGCATGTTGTGCAGGCGGTCGGACAGCTTGATCAGGATCACGCGCAAGTCGCGCGCCATTGCCAACAGCATCTTGCGGAAACTTTCCGCGTCCGCCTCCTGGCGACTGCCGAACTTCATCTTGTCCAGCTTGGTGACGCCGTCGACCAGCTCGGCCACGGTTTCGCCGAACTCGCTGGCCAGCGCGCTGCGACTGAGCTCGGTGTCCTCCAGCGTGTCGTGCAGGATGGCCGCGATGATGGTCTCGGCATCCATGCCCAGCTCGGCCAGGATGCCGGCGACCGCGACCGGATGCGTGATGTAGGGTTCGCCGCTCTTGCGCGCCTGCCCCTCGTGGGCGTGCGCCCCCACTTCGTAGGCACGCAGCACGCGCTCGATCTGGCTTTCGGGGAGATAACCGAGGCGCTCTCTCAGCGCCAGCACGTAGGGAGGCAGCACGGACGGATCCAAGGGAGGATGCGTGGCCGCCGGCATCGATATGCGGGGCCCGCTCAGGCGCCCGCCTCCATGGTTTCGCGACGGCAGGGGACGCCCCCTGCGAACAGGGCGCGATCAGACATGCCGGCGGGGCCGGCCAGGCGACTGCGGGATCGACAGCCGCCGTCGTCCATCAGTCGTCGCCGCCCTTGGAAAGGTCGTCGTCGACCTCGGCCGCGGCCCATTCCAGCGCCTCGCGCTCGGCGCGCTCGCGCTCGGCCTTGTCGATTTCGTCGATGGTGGCCTGGTCGATGCGGCGATCCGCGATTTCGCGCAGGGCCAGCACCGTCGGCTTGTCGTTGTCGGGGTTGACGGCCGGATCGGCACCCTTGGCGAGCTGCCGGGCGCGTTTGGTCGCCATCAGAACCAGCTCGAATCGGTTGTCGACCACCTCGAGGCAGTCTTCCACGGTAATGCGTGCCATGTGAAATCCTTAAGCGATAAAGCGACTTATACAGAATGACAGTGTAGCCAGCGCGCGCTTGGCTGGCAATGCAAGGCCACGTATCATGGGCGGTCAGGCAACGATATGGCACCGTCCGCTCGCGGATCGTGCAGAATATAAAACCAAGCGGTACAATTTTCTCTTCCCCCTCCTCCGCAGCGGACCCCCTGCCGATGCCTTCATCCTTCCGCTCTCCGTTGTCCAGGCTTGTCGCACTCTGCGCCGTACTGGCCGTCACCGGCTGCGCCGTGGCACCCCCGCGCACCGATGATCCCTTGCAGCACTTCAACCGCAAGGTCTACGCCTTCAACGATACCGTGGACAAGTTGGCCATCCGACCGGTGGCCGTCGGCTATCGCAAGGTGACCAACCCGCCGGTGCGGCGCTCGGTCAGCAATTTCTTCTCCAACCTGCGCATGCCCATCACGGTGGCCAACGACCTGCTGCAGGCGCGCCCGAAGCAGGCGCTGGAAGGTTCCGGCCGCTTCCTGGTCAATCTCACCCTGGGTATCGGCGGCATCTTCGACCCGGCCACGGCCATGGGCATTCCGGATAGCGATACCGACTTCGGCATCACGCTGGCGCGCTGGGGCGTGCCGGAAGGCGACTTCCTGATGTTGCCGCTGATCGGCCCGACCACCATGCGCGACGTGTGGCGCTTGCCGGTGGACAGCTACTTCTTCGATCCGCTGCATTACCTCACCAGCAACCACAAGTTCCACCACGGCGTGTACTACATCCCCTCCGTGCTGTATCTGGTATCGCTGCGCGCGCAGGCGATCGACGCGGAAAGTTTCCTGGAATCCGCCTACGACCCCTATGCATTCCTGCGTGACGCCTACCGACAGCATCGTCTGTACAAGCTGTACGACGGCAACCCGCCCTCCGACGTGATCGAGCGCATGCAAGGCCTTGACCAGAAAGGCTTCGATCCCGACCAGTTGCTTCAAGAGCAGCATCAGTGGGAGAAGAAGAACAACGACGGCGCCGCCAAGCCGGCCAACGCAAAGGGGGCAACCCTGCCAGCCGGCACCACCGGGCACGGCTGAAGCGTCGCCACGCAGCACCGGCAGCACACATGAAAACGGGGCCGATCGGCCCCGTTTTCATGTGTGCATCAAGATCGGTATCTCAAGCCAGCATCGGAGCCACGCCACTGACCTGCGCCAACGTGCGCATGCCCGCCGGCGCGTTCAGCACGCGCACGGATCGCCCATGCCCCGCCGCGTCAGCCAGCACCGCCAGCACGCAGGCCAGGCCGGCGCTGTCGCAACCCTGTACCGCCGCCAGGTCGAGCTGGCGGCGCGGGCCCTGGCCGAGCGCCGCATTCAGCGCAGCCAGCGCGGCAGCAGCGGTGGCAAAGCTGAGCGTGCCGGATACCGCCACGGTATCCGGCACGCTGCTGTCCAGGCGGAAGCTTTCGCCGCTCGTCACGTCAATGGCCCTGCTTGTCCTGCTCCATCGACTTCAGCGCCTGCGCGCCCTGAGTCTCCAGATTCTTGATCAGCTGGTCGATGCCGACCTTGCGGATTTCCGCATCGACCTGGTTGCGGTAGTTGGTGATGTAGGAAATGCCCTCGATGATCACATCGTAGGCCTTCCACTCGCCACTCTGCGTCTTGCGGAACGCGTAGTCCACCGAGATGGTCTTGCCGTTGCTCATCACCACCTGGGTACGCACCACGGTACGGCGACTGTTGAGGTCGCCATTGAACGGCAGCACGTGCACCGCGCCCTGGGTGTAGTTGAGCAGGCCTTCCGCATAGCGGTGGGTGATCGAGTTGTAGAACGCCTTGGCGAAGCGGGCGCGCTGCTCCGGCGTGGCAGCACGTGCGTGCTGGCCCAGTACCAGGATCGAGGCGTAATCCACGTCAAAGTGCGGCAGGAAGATCTCGTTGATGATCGAGATCAGCTTTTCCTTGTTCTTCGCCAGCTCGGCATGGTGCCCGGCGACGGCGGTATCGAGCTGATGGGCAATGCCCTGCACGATCTGCACCGGCGACTGATCGGTGGCCGGGGCCTGGCTGGCGGCATTCTGGGCGAAGGCCGGAGCGGCAATCGCGCCTCCCAGCACAAGGGCGGTGGCAAGAACCAAGTTGCGCAACATGGGAAGACTCCTGGGAATTCGAATTCGGGGCACCGGCTCAATGCTTGCCGGCAGGGGTGGACGATGAGCCGCTGCCGGGCTTGTCGCCCGGAGAACCGTTGACCAGGAACTTGCCGATCAGGTCTTCCAGCTGCATGGCCGACTGGGTCAGGATCATCTCCTCACCGTTCTTGAGATTGTCCGGCGAACCGCCGGGCTGGATCGCAACGTACTGGCTGCCGATCAAACCGCTGGTGAACACCGCGGCGGACGAATCGTCGGGGATCTTGTTGAAGGTGTCGTCGATGGCCAGGGTGACCTTGGCATCCAGCTTCACCGGATCGGCCTGGATCGACGCGACCTGGCCAATCACCACGCCAGCCATCTTCACCGGCGCACCCACCGACAAGGTGCCGATATTGGTGAAGTTGGCCGTCACCTGATAAGTGCCGCCGATATTGTCGTTCACCCCGCCGGCGCCGAAGAACTTGCCGATCATCGCCTCCAGCGGCTGGCTGGAATGGGTCAGCGCGAGCTTGCCGCCAGCGGCCACGAAGGTCTTCGCATGGCCGTACTCGATGCCCACGTACTGGTCGCCGAGCAGGCCGCTGGTGAAGATGCTCGCCACCGAATCTGCAGGAATCGAGGCGTAGCGCTTGTCGATCGACAGTTTCACGTCGGCCACCGGCTTGCCGGGTTCCAGCTCGATCGACTGCACCTGGCCGATGCGCACGCCCGCCACCTTCACCGGCGCACGCTCCTTGAGCTGGCCGACATTGGTGAACTGGGCATCGACGGTGTAACTGTCGCCCTGGTGGCGGTTGGCCACCGAACTGGTCTGGGTGGCAAGGTAGGCGAGCGCGGCGAAGCCGAGCACGATGAACAGGCCGGTGCCGACGGCATAGGATTTTCTCTGGCTCACGGCATCATCCTCGAAAAGAAACGGGTAGTCATGGCGGCGGTCGACATCGGCATGGTCACATCAGGAAGGCAGTCAGCACGAAATCCAACGCCAGAATGGCGATGGACGAAGCGACCACCGTACGCGTGGTCGCGTAGGCCACGCCCTCGCTGGTCGGCGGCGCGGTAAAGCCCTGGAACACCGCGATCAGCGAGACCACGGCGCCGAACGCCAGGCTCTTCCAGATCACGCCGTTGACGATGTCCTGCCACACGTCGACGGTGGCGGTCATGTTCGACCAGAACGTGCCGTTGTCGATACCCAGCCAGGTCACGCCAACCAGATGGCCACCAAAGATGCCCATCGCACAGAACACGCAGCACAGCAGCGGCATCGCGATCAGTCCGGCGAGAAAGCGCGGCGCCACCACGTAGGCCAGCGGATCGACCGCCATCAGCTCCATCGCGGCAATCTGGTCGGTGGCGCGCATCAGGCCGATCTCGGCGGTGATCGAGGTACCGGCGCGACCGGCGAACAGCAGCGCGGTGACCACCGGGCCCAACTCGCGGTAGATCGCGATCGCCACCACCGTGCCGGTGGCCGCGGTGCCGCCGAAGATCGACAGTACGTGGTACAGCTGCAACGACAGCACCATGCCCACGAACAGGCCGCAGACCATGATGATGGTCAGGCTCATCGCGCCCACGAACCACAACTGGCGCACCGTTTCGAGCGCATGGCGCATGCTGCGCGGAACCGCCGCCAGGATGCGCAGCAGGAACAGCCCGCAATCGCCGATCTGGCCCAGCGACTGGGTCACGATATTGTCGCGTCCAACCTGCGCGTTCATGGACTACTCCGCGAAAATCCCAGCGCCTCGGCGTAATCGCCGGCGGGGTACTGGAACGGCACCGGGCCGTCGGCCTCGCCGCCGAAGAACTGCCGCGTCCACGGCGAGCCATCGTCGGCAATGGTTTTCGGATCGCCCTGCGCCACCACCTTGCCGTTGGCGATCAGGTAAACATGGTCGGCCACCTGCTTGATCGCCTCCAGCTCGTGCGCCACCAGCACGCTGGTGATGCCCAGCGTCTGGTTCAGTGTACGGATCAGCTTCAGCACCTGGTTCAGCGCGATCGGATCGAGGCCGACGAACGGTTCGTCGTAGAGAATCAGCATCGGGTCGAACACGATCGCCCGTGCCAGCGCCACGCGCCGCGCCATGCCGCCGGACAGCTCGCTCGGCTCCAGTGCCGCCGCCCCGCGCAGACCCACCGCCTGCAACTTGGTCAGCACGATGTTGCGAATCAGCACTTCCGGCAACCTGGTGTGCTGGCGCAGCGGGAAGGCCACGTTCTCGAACACGTCGAAATCGGTCAGCAACGCGGAATTCTGGAACAGGTAGCCGATCCGCTCGCGCAATGCGTACAACTGCTCGCGACCCAGCTCCGGCACGTTCCGCCCGTCCACCCGCACCTCGCCTGCATCGCCGCGCATCTGCCCGGTGATGTGCTTGAGCAAGGTGGTCTTGCCGGTGCCGCTCGGGCCCATGATGGCGGTGACCTTGCCGCGCGGGATGTCCAGATCCAGCCCGTCGAACACCTTCTTGCCGCTGAGCACCGTGGTCAGGCCACGAATGCGCACCAGGGTTTGCTCGTCAGGCGTGTTGGGTACGGGCATGGTCATGAACTGCCGGGTACAGGAAAAACAAGCAAGGTAGCCGAAGCGCGGCCAGAAGACCATCGGTCGCGAGTCGGACTCATTCAGCCGCCAGCAATTCGGCGATCAACGATTCATGCCGCTTCCACTGCAATGCGCTGCGCTGGCGTACCGCGTGCACGATCGCGCGCAAGTCCTCCAGCGCGTCGTCGAAGCGATCATTGACGATGATGAAATCGAACTCGTGCGCATGCGCAATCTCGCCGCGCGAATTGTGCAGGCGCCGCTCGATCACCTCCGGCGCATCCGAACCGCGGCCACGCAGGCGGCGCTCCAGCTCGACCCGCGACGGCGGCAGGATGAACACGCTGACGCAATCGGGCTTGCTGGCACGGATCTGCTGCGCGCCCTGCCAGTCGATCTCCAGCAACACGTCATGCCCCTGCGCCAGCAGCTCCTGCACGGTGCGACGCGAGGTGCCATAAAGATTGCCGTGCACCTCGGCATGCTCCAGGAACACGCCCTCGGCAATCTCGCGCTCGAACTCCGCGCGCTCCAGAAAGTAGTAATGCCGCCCGTACTGCTCACCCGGCCGCGGCGCCCGCGTGGTATGCGACACCGACAGCGAGATCGCCGGATCACCCTCCAGCAAGGCATTGACCAGGGTCGACTTGCCCGCACCCGAGGGAGCCGCAACGATGAACAGCGTGCCGCACGGTTTTTCCATTTCAGTGCCCTTGCTCGATCGTGTGGCTACGCTGTACACGACACCGAAGCGGGCCAGTGAAACCGCGTTGGCTGCACGGCGAGCGGGGCGAGCGGGAAAGCGAGGTGGATTTCATCCGGGCAAGTATAGCGGGAGCGTCGACATGCACTCCGGGCCAGGAGACTGACGCGCCGGGAAACTGAAGAGTATCCGCCTCCCGACGCGATTCGCACTATACGCTTTCGCAGCTACGCTGCGGCAAGGTCCTGCAGGATATTGTCGGCCGCCTGCAGCGCCAGTGCGGCAATCGTCAGCGTCGGATTTCCCGTGGCAATGGTGGGAAATACGCCGCTGCCCACCATGTAGAGGTTGCCGTGGTCCCACGACTGCTGGCGGGCATTCAGCACCGAGTCGGACTTGCTGTCACCCATACGGTAAGTGCCGGCAATATGCCCGGCGCCGTAGAAGGTGAAGTTGTTGCCCTGGTACTGGAAGTTGGTAGCGGTGACCTGGTCGGCCGCGCCGTACAGCACCGGTGCCGGCGGCGTCCTGGTGTACTCGGTGGCGCCCATGGCGTTGAAGATTTCCGTGGACACCTGCTTGGCAGAAACGAAACCGTCGCGCTCGTAATCCTGGCGAATGCGATAGGTGACCCGCGGACGCGGCAGGCCAAGATGATCGGTCTCGGTGGGCGACAGTTCGACCCGGTTGTCCGGATCGGGCAGTTGCTCGATCAGGTAGCCCAGCCGGATCTGGCGCACGTAGATGCCGTTGAGCGTATCGACCAGTTGCGCGCCGAAAAGCTGGCTGTTCGCGGGCAGGTTCGGGTTGAAGCGCAACGGCTGCCCCTGCGGGTTCACCGCGTTGCCGTTGAGCTGGTTGGTATCCTGTCCGAACACGAAATCCGCCAGCGTGGTGAACGGATCGTTGGCCGCCCATTGCCAGCCCTCGTTGCCGATCTCGATGCGATAGGCCGATCGATTCTTGCGGAACGCACCATCGCGCAACGACTCGATACCCGAGGTGGAGAGCGGGCCGCGAAAGGCGTAAACCGGATCCTTGGCCAAGCCCCAGGCCAGGTACATCACGTGGTCCATCAGGTTGCGTCCGACCTGCCCGCTGGAATTGGCCACGCCGTTCGGAAAGTTCTTGTTCTTGTTCGACATCAGCAGCAACTTGGGTGTCTCGATGGCGTGCGCCGCCAACAGATACTTGCTCGCGGTCACCGTGCCCGAACCGGTGGCGTCGCCGGTGTGCTCGTCGTAGCTGATGTAGTCGATGCCGACGACTTCGGCGGTGTCGTCGTCGACGCGGATGTTGCTGGCCACGCAGCGATAGCGGATCTCCACGTTGCCGGTCTGCAAGGCGTCGCCCAGGGTCACGGTGGCGTCGTACTTGGCCTGGATCGGACAGATCGGAATGCAGTTGGTATTGCCGGCGCACTGGCGCCGGTCCCCCGGCAGCGAGTTGCGCCCCTGCGGCGTGGGCGTGAGGTAGACCGGGTTGCCGTCGACGGTGAGCGTGGTGACCGCCGGCACGTCGAAAGCCTGATCGACCAGGGAGTCGACGATGGCCGGCATCGGGTAATCGTAGTCGGGGCCATACTGGCCGCTGGGCGACACCTTGAACTGGGTGTAGAGCGTGTCGAGCTGCGTCTTGTCGCCAGAGACGCCGATCACGTCGGTCGCCTTCTCGTAGTAGGGCACCAGCGCCTGGTAGAAGGTTTGCCCGCCGGGCCAATCCACGCCATGCCCATACGTCGTCTTCAGCGTGAAGTCGGTAGGAAACAGGCGCAGGCTGGTGCCCAGCCAGTGCCAGGTGGTACCGCCGCCGATGCGCTCGTAGGAACTGGCGAAGGCGAAGGTGACCTCCGGACTGTCGCCCTTGAGATAGGGCGGCTGCGGAGGATAGTCGAAGTAGCACTGCTTCGGATTGCGCCAGGCGCCGATCTGCAGCACGGTGTAGCGCGGCGCGTTTTCGGTGGCCGGATCGGGCAGGCCCAGCGGGTTATCCGGCGTGGCCGCGGTCGGGTTCTGCGTCGTCGGCGGGTACGGCGATTCGGGCGTCTTCGCGTTGGCCTTGAAGAAAGTCTGCATGTAGCCGCTGCGATCCACCGGCACCGGCGCACCGGCTTCGAGGATCAACACCTTCTTGCCCTGCCGACCCAGTTGATGGGCCACGATGGCGCCGGCGATGCCGGAGCCGACAATCACCAGGTCATAGGTTGGATTGCTCATGGGTCACGCTCCTTGCTGGCCGGTGTAGTCGTTGAGTGCCGGCGGCTGGCTGTTCCAGTAGCCGTAGCGGTAGTTGGAATCGCCCATCGGATGCGACTGCATGACCTGCCAGGCCAGCCCGCAGGTGTAGCTCTTGGCCGAGATCAGGTCGCTGACCGTGCTGGCCGGGGCGCTGGCGCTGGCTGGTATCAGGGTGGGCCACGCGCCCGAGTACCACATGAAGATCAGCTTGCGGCAGGCCAGCACGAAGTCCGCGCCATTGGCCGGGTCGAGCATGGCCGTGCCGATCTGCTGGTCGCTCAACTGCTGCGCCGCCAACGCCGCATACTTCGCGAAAATGCTGTCGACCAATTGCGAATTGCCGCTTTCCGCAACCACCTTGGCAGTGAAAAAGGGCAGGTATTCCGCCTTGATGTTCACCGGGTCGAGACTGGGCGCGAGAATGCTGCTGGCAAAGCCGGTCAACACCGCGCTCAGGCCGATGAAGTTGTCCATGGTATCGCTCATGTCGGTGTCCCTCCGGGTTATTGGGCGCGCTGCAGCAGGTAGGTGAAATCGGCGGACTTGCCCGCCGTGGTGGTGGCGTTGTTGTGGCACGCCATGCAACTGCTGGAGGTCTGCTTGACCTCGCCCTGGATGTAGCTTTCCAGCGTGGTGTTGGCCAGGAACGAAGGCGCGGGCACCCCGGTCGGATCGATCCGGCTGCTGGCATTGGTCGGCCATTGCGTGCTCACCAGCTCGTAATTGAGCCAGACCGAGTTGGGCGTCACCGCGGCCAACGCCCGATGGAAGCTGTCGTTGAGCCGCTTCGCCTCGGGCGTGATCGCGATCACCCGCTCGATCTGCGACGGCTTGGTGTACGCGTTCTCCGGGTTCCATGGACGCGGCGGCGGCTCGTTCACCTGGCAATCCTTGCAGGCCGGATCGAAGAAGTTGTACGCGCTGCGTTGCAGCTTCTCGCCCTGCGTCGGGGCATTGGCCACGTTCTCGAACGTGGACCAGATCCACTGCGGCTCATCGGCGGTCTTGTGCGCGATGTGCAAGCCCACCAACCCCACTTTTTCAAGCTTGCAGAACGGCTTCACGCCGTGCTGCTCGGCGGGGTTGTCATAGACCAGCGCCCAGGCGGTGAAGAACTTCGACGGGTCGTACTTGCCGCCCATCTCCACCCACGCCGCCTTTACCATGATCGAGCCGACCTGCTGGGTCTTGGGGCTGCTCGAAGGGAAGTTGGCATCGGCATTGAAATCATCCTGCCCCTTCTTCGAATACAGCGTGTTGCCGAGGATGTAGTTGAACATCGTCTCGTTGGTGAGGATCTCGTAACGCGTGTAGCGACCGTTCTGGTCGATCAGCGGACCGGTCTTGAACGGCTCGCTGCTCTCGTCCAGCAGGTTCGGCGTCTTGCCGATCTGGGTCAGCCGCAAGGTATTCGGCGGCAAGGTCTTCGGATTGATGCCGCTGCACACCGCCGGCAACGGCGTGTTCTGTCCCCACGGCCGCGGCGTTTCCCCCTTCGGCAGGAAAATGCTGCGGCTCTCGCGCCAGTGCTGCCAGACCACCGAATCTTGTGGCACCTGGCCGATGGTCAGCTTGGTGTTGGGCGACCCGTCGGCATTCGCCGGCCAGTTCAACGCCACGAACATCTGCCACGAAAACACGTCGAAATCGTGCTGCAACGACGCCAGCGTGGGCGGGCTCGGCGGCGAGGTCACGGTGATCTCCAGCGGAATCGTCGGACTGAGCACCGGCACGGTGGCCGCCTGTTTGTCCGCGCCCGGCGCATCGGGCGCCATGCCTTGGGCAAGAAACGCTACCAGCAAACCAGAGGCGGCCACCCCCAATGGCCACGCTCGGCGCAAATGTAACAAACGCAAAGACGGGATATGGTTCTTCATGAGCATCATCCTCTACGGTCTGGCAGGGACATTGACGCGCCCTCCCCGCCTCAGGCGCCTCTTGCAGACCGCAACTCGCGACATCCCACACATGTCTGCGCAAACCACGCACGCAGTGAACTAGCCGTCACCACCGGACAAACCATCCGATGGCTGTCACAGCTTCACTTCAGTTGCAACACTCTTGCTCCCATCGCAGCCGTCTCCCACTGCATGCACGCGTTCCCATTGATGGTCGCACCTGCACCTGCCCCGACTAGGCCATGTCCCCAGACCCACGCTGCAAATACTTTTCTTGCACTGGTCCCAGATGGATCTCGCTGCCATGCACATAGACGTGCGAGCTCAACTGCGCCAGTTTGTCTGGCATAGCAGCACAGCATCACCCGGCCAAGCCCCCCTCTCCACGAGGCTTAGATGCGCACGTACAACTGCGGCAGAAAGCCGTCAGCATCCTTGTGCTGAACTGCCAATGCGTCCATCAGCCGCGAGCCTTGATGCCATTGCGTCCCCGTCCCGCCGAATGGTCATGCACCAACTGCGGAAAGCGGCAAAAGGCACGCTTGCAGCATAGCCGCAGGCTTCCGTTACGCCCTATCGGCAATCTGCTGATATTGCCCTCCGTTTTGCTGATGCCGAAGACGCACAAAAACACTCTTCCTCTCGGCGTCCGAGCCTCCACGAACAAACCCGCTGAAAGAACGTGCACGATCATTCTGCAGCTGCATCGCTGCATGTCGGGAAGTCAGTCCAGCGGAGTAAGGCCATGCTTCACAGCAAAACGTGTCAGCTCAGCAAGGCTGCTTATGTTGAGCTTGCGGAATACGTGGGCCCGATGGGTCGCCACCGTCTTGGTGCTGATGTGCAGCCGCTTGGCTACTTGTTGCGTGGAGCAACCTTCAGCAAAAAGCCGGGTGACCTCACGCTCACGCCAAGTCAACGGCGGCGGCATTGCGACAATGCGCCTATCGCCGCCAGCCTTGTATGTACTCATCATGGGAGCCACGAGTTCGGTGCTCAGGAAAACCTGATTATTGAAAACGTGGCGAATCGCCCGCGCCAGATCATCGAAACAGTTTTCCTTCAGCACGTAACCCGAGGCGCCTGCTTCCAGCGCCTCAGTAACTTGCCCCGGCTGCGCACTTACCGAGAGGCACAGCACCTTGCTTGGCAATATTTCGCCCCGTATGCGCCGCACCACCTCGATCCCGGTCAGTAGCGGCATGGCAACATCCGCGATCACCACGTCGGGACGCAACTCTCGCGCCAAGCGAAGCAGATCCAAGCCGTGACCGGCATGTCCCACCACGTCAATGTCCGGTTCATTCTGCAGCAAGGCAACCAAGCCTTCGCGCAGCATGACATGGTCATCTCCCAAAATGACTCTGACGTTCATCGCGCCGACACGTCCGGGCGACAGCCACCATGGCCGTGGCTATCGCGACACCCGGCAATGGCCGGCCATCGGATCAGGACCTGAGTGCCGTGCCCGGGGCGACTGAGGATACTGAAGCTCCCGCCCACGCTGGTCATGCGTCGAGGCAGTGCACCCAGTCCGAGTCCACCCACGATGTCGTGGCGACGATACATCGCCACGGGGTCGAAACCGGGGCCATCGTCGCAAATGGACAATTCGAAACCGCTGCCGATAGCACGCAAACGCATGGCAGCATGCGCACCGGGAGCGTGTTTGCAGGTATTCAGTAGCACTTCCTGCGCTACGTTCAGCACAGTGAAGGACACGGTGGCGGGGGGATCAGTCGCTGGGTTATCGCACTGCACCCGCAAGCTCAATCCGGTCAGTGCAGCTACTCGCAGACCAAGATCCGACAACGCATCCACCATCGACATGGCGGGTGGCAATTCAGTGTCACACCAATCCTCCAGTACGCCGCGAATACTTCGCGTCGCTTCGCTCAGAAGCGTGCGGACACCGTCCAGCAACCGGGCATCCACTTGCCGTCCCGTACTGAGTGCGCGATCCAGCTGGAGCAGCGCGAGTGCCATCCATTGCGAAGGACCGTCGTGGAGTTGCTGTATCAACTGAGCATCGGGCAGCGCGGCGCCCGCAGACGACCGCCCGTGAGCCGCGCCTGGCACTACACCGTCAACAGCCTCGTGTATCGACGACATATCCCCCTCCCGCCTTCCCGGCCCGCGGTGGGCGATCCGACGCCCAGCGACCGATTGCACTGTCCACACCACGGACGACAGCATGGCGACAGGCCATGCAGCGAGTCGTCATAATCTACCATCGCGGCCAGCAAAAGTTCTGCCAGCGTGTGCGCAATACGGAATCACGGCGCACGCCAGCGCCGTGACAGCCATGCGCGATAGGAATGTGCATGCAGCTACACGGCCGGACGGCGTCACCGGGGCACGATGCAATTACTCGACGTTGCACCTAAACCCACAGTGCGGCATACAAACCGCGCCAGATAGGGAAACGTCCATTCAACTTTTCCGCATGGGTACAAGCTTGGGTACAACGAAACGCGGGGGTAGGCGGTCGATTCATCAGGGAAGTATAGCGGCCCGGCTCCGGCAGCTATGCCAGCGCCCCGGCCTGTCTGGCGCGCCAGACTCACTCGCGCCCGCGCCCCACGCGCGCGATGTGTGCGGATTGGTTGGAGCTACCGGAGTTTTCCGGGGCGATTGTGCAGCCCTCCCGCCAGCGGCGCAGGTTGTCGGCACACCGCGCCTTGCCCTCGGGTGTTCGGGGGCCGGTGGACAGGCCACCGTGCCACTTGCAGCGCCCACCGCCCAGCTTCAGCGCGCGGCAGGGTCGCCCCGATTTCGTCCGGGCATTGCATAGGCGTGGATCGTCGCCCGCGTAGTCGGCAGGCACGCCGCGCCGGGTGCTGCCGGGGCAGCCTCCCGGCACAGTGTCATCCGCCCGTGCGCGTACCTCTCCGAAAACACCAGGCTCTCCCGCTTGCGCGCGTACTGTTCGCATTAGCGTCACGGCGCAGCCTCCGTGGATCGTGCCGGAAGGATCGCCAGCAGGGCGGGTTTGTTCGCGCGTAGTGCGTCCAGCAGTTCGGGCGGCATGCTGCCGCTGCTGGTTTCAACGTGCAGGAAGTCGCCGTCGCGGCTCAATACGGCACCGGCTGCCCAGCACAGCAACAGCACCTGCAACGGGTTCATAGTGGCGGGATTCATAGCTTGTATGCCTCCCCGTCTATGCCGTGCCCTTCCTTTTTCTCTGCGCCCCCGCTTTTATCCGTGACATCGTGACAAGCCTTGTCCCATGCGGGTTCCGGGGCTTGCGCTATCCGTGCCGCTGGCGCTTGCGTCACGCTTGGCGATGCCCCGCAAACCGCGCTGCCATGCGGTTGTCCCGGTGTCACGGATGAATGCCCCCCTTCGCCGGAAAGGTAACGGCGGAACGCATCGGCGAAGTCGGCGAGCGCGTAGCCCTTGAGCCGATCTTCGTTCGGAAGGCGGATCGTCTTGGGCTTGATGCCGAACTCCGAAAGCCTCGCGGCAAGCTGGCGCACCGTCAGCGGCTTGCCCCGGTTCCACGTTGCCCACGGTGCCTCCACGTCGCCGGTCAGGATGTCCAGCAGCGTGCGACTGGCAAGCCTTGTGGTCTGCCTCTCCTTGAACGCTGCCTCCACGTCGTGCAGCAGCTCCACGCCGATGCTCGGGGTTTCTTCCTCCACCCCATGAAGCGCTAGCGCCGCCGCGCGCGCCCGACGCGGCCACTCCCCGCCCGCTTCATCGGCGATGGCAAGCAACGGCTCCCAGCAGTCTTGCGCGCGGTCGCCCAGCCCTGCCGCTGGGGCCGGGTGCGCCCTACCCACCGGCTGCCGATGGTCATCCGCCCAGCGGGTCAATTGCGAACGCAGATCAGCCCACGGCTGCGAATCGGATCGCCGGATGCTGGCGGCCACCTCGCCCGCCACCTTGCGCCGCATGCGCAACGGGATGGAACGATCCTCGATGGTGCCGGCCAGCTTGCCGATGCCGCAGAGAATCTTGGGCGCCCAGGTGCTGAATTGCGTGGGCGCGTTGTCATCCCCCGTGCAGCGAATGACCCCGGCAGTCTCGCGGTACAGGCCGGAATTGATAAGCCCACGCGCTTCCTCGTTGTCTTTCAGGAAGGCGTCCACTTCGTCAATGCCCAGCGTCGGTGCCCAGCGCTCCACCGTGCGGAAGATTGCTGCCGGGGAAATGCTCGCCACAGACAGCGGGCGAAAGCACAACCGCATCATGGCCGTAAGCAACACCGTCTTGCCGCAACGCATTTCCGGCGCGCTGATATGTGCCAGCGGCGACACGGTGAGCGCGTCCATGCAGTAGGTATGCGCGATCCACAAGGCCGCCGCGCAGATCGTGGGCGGATCGGCGATGACGTGCTGCGCAATGATCTTGTACACAGTCGCAAGCATCGCCGCGCCGTCCACCAGCTCCGGCCACGGCTCCACGTACGGGAACAGTTCGACGGTGCCGGCGTCATCCTTCGTTGTGGTGAGCTTGTCCAGTTCGCCCACACTGACCTTCGCCACCTTCGCTGCGGCACGCACGCGCTGGTATCGCGCCGGGTCGGCCTGCCGCACTTCGATCAGATCGGCCAGCACGTCCCGTTCAAAGATCGCGCCGGGGTCACTGTCCAGGTTCCGCAGCGCAAGGTCGATGCGGTCGGCGACCGGATATACCGTGGCCTCGCGTTCGGCCAGGTCATCAATGCTGGCACTATAGGTCTGAGTGCGCATGTAGCACCTCCGTTGCGTCGAAGATGCGCAAACAGGCCACGCGCAGGCGGGTCAGGTCGGCATCGTTCAAGGGTTGGTTATCGGCAAGCTGGTCGGCTGCGATCAACACCGCGCCGGCCTCGGTGTTCAACACTTCCAGGGCAGCCCGCCACTTCGGCAGCAACGCCGCTTGCCGCAACTGGCTGCGCTCGGCAGGCGACATGCTGCGCAGGTCTTTCCGCACGAACAGGTCGCCCACCTCCAAGCCGACGGCAGCGAGTACGTCGTGGACGCTGCACCCGGTGAAGCAATGCAGCAACAGCGTGTTGTTGTCGCCCTCGGCAATACTCAGGGATGCGGACTTGCCGCCATGTGCAGGGCAACGTGCGCGCCACCCCTTGCCGGTTGTGATGACGCCCTCCAGGCGCGGCAGCAGCAGCGCGGACGGCGACGCGGTAACATGACGCAACTCGTTGTTGTTACCCATGCCGCCTCGACGTTGCCGCGTCGGGGCGGTGGCGTTTCTGGGGGGCGGTCATTGCGCACCCCCGGCCAGCGATTCGGCGAAGGCCAGCACGTCGGCCTCGCGCCAGACGGTGACGCCCGCGCTCAGCTTGATCGGCGCCGGCGCCTTGCCGCTCTTGCACCAGGCCCACCACGTACTCGCGGTGACCGGCAGCAAACCGGGCTTGCCGGTGCGGCGGTTGCGGGTGATATCGGAGACGCGCAGGAAGCGCGTGGGGATAACTTCGGTTGCCATGTAACCGTCCTTTGTTGGTTTGGACGGTCATGGACGATATGTACCCGGCTGGCGCGCTTGAATCGGTTACTTTCGTTTTGTCGTGTTTTTCAGTGCGCGCTCCACAGTCCGCACACTGCAACCGGCCTCGCGCGCGATGCGCTTCAAGCGGCTTGTGCCGGTAATGCTTTGGGATAACTCCACGATGCGAAGCGCCAGCACCTCGGCTTTGCGCTGGCGCGGTTGATAAAGCCACCGTGCGGCAAGCTGGCGCTCTACCTTGGCCGCCTCGGCCTCGAAGTCGCGGCGCCGCTGGAGCATGTGCCAGTAGTACGGCGGCACGGATAGATCAGCGCCCGCCTTACCATGTTCGCGATACACCAGCTTGCCGCGCCGCATGGTGACGATGTACTCGTGCCGTTCGATAGCGCCATGTGCTCGACGCTCCAGAAAGTCGCGCTCCTCCTCGGCAGTCAGGACGCGCGGATGCTTGAGCGCTTCGCGGATGGCAGCGAGCGCCGCCTCCTCTACATCCGGCGGCAGCATTGAATCGCCTACCTTGCGCTTCGGCATGACGAATCAGCTCGCCTTGCGCTTCTTGATCGACACAACCTTTCCCACGCCGCCAGCCTCCAGTTCTTCCAGCAGGTCGGCCCAGCGTTGCAGTGCGTCCGCGCGCTCCTCGAAATAGTCATGCCGGTTGTAGATGCCCACCACGCCTTTCAGCTTGTGATTCAGGCAACGCTCGGCAACGTGCGGCAGCACACCCAGCGCTTCCAAATGCGTGCGCGCCGTGCGGCGGAAGTCGTGCACCACGAACGGCGGGAAGTCTGCGCCCAGCAGGGGACGGATGTTCTTGGCGATGGCTGCACCCACGGTGTTCAAGTCGATATGCGGAACCATGCGCGTCTGCATCTTGCGCGCCGGCAGCAGCCACGCGCTATGCCCAGCCAGACGCACCAGCTCGCGCAGCGCCTCGACGGCTTGGCGCGGCAGCGGGATATCCACCGCCTGCCCGGTCTTGGTGCGGTCGGCAGGAAGCGCCCACACACCGGCCTCAAGATCAAACTCCTTGATCGGCGCCTCAATCAGTTCCGCCTTGCGTACCGCAAGCATCAGCAACAGTTTCACGGTGAGCGTGTTCTGGTACGTCCAGCCCTTCGCTGCCTTCATTGCGGCCAGCAGGCGCACCAGCTCCGCACGGGTCAGCCAGCGGTCGCGCGCCTCCTCCTTACCGCCCGCGTCCGATGGATCGAACGCCGCCGCCGGATTGCTAAGCACCATCTCGCGCTTGATCGCGTAATCGAACATCCTTTTCAGCCAGCGCAGCACGTCCGTTGCCATCGTCGGGGCGCCACGCTTCACGATGCCTTTCAGCAGCGCGTCAATGTGCGACGGTTTCACGTCGGCGAGATGCAGGTGGCCGATGGCCGGCTTGATATCGCGCTCGATCCGGCTGCGCACGATGTTGGGGTGTTTCCACCGCCCGATGATTCGCTCGGTTAGGTATTCGTCGGCTAGCTTGGCGACGGTGACCGCGTTCTGCGCAGCCTCGATCTTGGCGGCGGCTTCCTGCACACGCTCCTGTTTCTCGCCGGCCACGTCGTACCCCAGCGCTACCCGCGCCCGCATCTCTTTGGCGGTCTTACGCGCATCCGCCAGCGACAAGGTGCCGTAACTGCCCAGGTGCAACACGCGCGGCTTGCCGGCGAGCCGGTAGCGGAACAGCCAGCGCGGTACGGCGTCCCCTTGGCGATAGCGCAGACTCAAACCGCCGCCGTCGCCCTTCCCCTCGAACCGCTCGCCGGCAGCAATCCAGTGCCGTATCTCGACGTCTGACAGCTTGCCCATAGCCACCTCTCGACGTTGTACCCAATC
Source organism: Rhodanobacter sp. FW021-MT20 (assembly GCF_041107475.1). Taxonomy (NCBI): domain Bacteria; kingdom Pseudomonadati; phylum Pseudomonadota; class Gammaproteobacteria; order Lysobacterales; family Rhodanobacteraceae; genus Rhodanobacter; species Rhodanobacter sp. FW021-MT20. The sequence goes on from NZ_JBGBPX010000001.1 coordinate 531,986, forward strand.
CGAAGCCAATTTGTACCCATTGGGTACAAGCTTGGGTACAAGGGTACAGCCGGATGGAGATGGACACCATCGGTTGGTGTCGGACAAGAAAAAGCCCGCAATTCGCGGGCTTTCAGTAACTTAACGTTTCACACCGGACGGCATTGGACACCATGAAACATCATTCCACGTTTTGCACCTGTTCGCGCATCTGCTCGATCAGCACCTTGAGTTCCACTGCGGCATTGGTGGTGCGCGCGTCGACCGACTTGGAACCCAGCGTGTTCGCCTCGCGATTGAATTCCTGCATCAGGAAGTCGAGGCGACGGCCGACCGGCTCCTTCAGGCCGAGCACGCGGCGTGTTTCGGCAATATGGGTGGCCAGGCGGTCCAGCTCTTCGTCCACGTCGCAACGGGTGATCTGCAGCACCAGTTCCTGCTCCAGCCGGCCCGGGTCGGCGGGCTGCTTGAGGTCGGCCAGGCGCGATTCCAGCCGTGCGCGCAGGGCAGTGCGTATTTCCGGCATCCAGCCGCGCACGTCAGCGACGATGCGTTCGATCGCGTCGAGCTTGTCGCGCAACGCCTCCTCGATCTTGGCGCCTTCGCGCTCGCGGGTGGCAGTCAGCACGTCCAGGGCGCGATCAAGCACCTCGAACAGCGCCGCCTGCTGTGCTTCCGGATCGACCGCCTCCTGCTGCATCACGCCAGGAAAACGCAGCAGTTCGGTGAATTCCACGCGCATGCGCGGGAACTGCGCCTCCATATCCAGCGACAGCTCGGACAAACGCGCCAGCAGCGTCCGGTCGAGCTGCAGCGAACTTCCGCGCGACTCGCCGTTGCGACGCACGGTCAGGTCCACCTTGCCGCGCGACAGTTTCGCCGCGACGCGCTCGCGCAACAGCGACTCGGCATTGCGCAAGTCGTCCGGCAGGCGTGGACTCAGCTCCAGGTAACGATGATTGACCGTGCGCAGTTCGCAACTGAGCGTGCCGGCGGAACCGGTGGTTTCGGCGCTGGCGTAAGCCGTCATGCTGCGGATCATCGGAAGCTTCCGGAGGTGGAGGAAAGGACGCAATGGTAAACTCTGGCGCCCCGCCTGCCCAATCCGGCCACGCGAAGCCAGGAAAGCCCCCATGAACGTCACTCGCCCCAGCGGCCGTGCCAGCGATCAGCTGCGCCCCGTCACCATCGAACGCCATTACACCCGCCATGCCGAAGGATCGGTACTGGTCAGCTTCGGCGACACCCGCGTACTGTGCACCGCCAGCATCGAGGATCGGGCACCCGCCTGGCTGCGCGGCAAGGGCGAAGGCTGGGTCACCGCCGAATACGGCATGCTGCCGCGCGCCACCAACACCCGCATGCAGCGCGAAGCCGCGCGCGGTGGCCAGGGCGGCCGCACCATGGAAATCCAGCGCCTGATCGGCCGCAGCCTGCGCGCCTGCATCAATCGCCAGGCGCTGGGCGAGCGCGTGATCACCCTCGACTGCGACGTGCTGCAGGCCGATGGCGGCACCCGCACCGCGGCCATTACCGGCGCCTACGTGGCCCTGGTCGACGCGGTGAGCCTGCTGATGAAGCGCGAGAACCTGAAGCGCAACCCGATCGTCGGCGCGATTGCCGCCGTCTCGGTCGGCATCTACAAGGGCCTGCCGGTGCTCGACCTCGACTACGCCGAGGATTCGAACTGCGACACCGACATGAACGTGGTGATGAATGACGGTGGCGGCTTCATCGAAGTCCAGGGCACCGCCGAAGGCCACGCCTTCCGCCGCGACGAGATGGATGCCTTGCTGGCGCTGGCCGAAAAGGGCATCGGCGAACTGGTGGCCGCGCAACGCGCCGCGTTGGCCACTTCCATCGAATAACGTGGTCGCGTGCAGCGCGACGATCACTCCCTCTCTCCCGCCTGCGGCAGAGAGCACGGGGTGAGGGCAACCAGGCTCAGGAGATCCACATCACCATGCAACGCATCGTTCTGGCCAGCAGCAACCCGGGCAAGCTCAAGGAATTCGGCGCATTGCTGGCCGACAGCGGGCTCGAAGTCGTGCCCCAGGCCACGCTGGGCATCGACGATGCCGAGGAAACCGGCCTGACCTTCGTCGAGAACGCTCTGCTCAAGGCACGCCACGCCGCGCAAGCGAGTGGTCTGCCCGCGCTGGCCGATGATTCGGGCCTGTGCGTGAACCATCTCAACGGCGCGCCCGGCCTGTATTCGGCGCGCTACAGCGGCGGCCACGGCGACGCCGCGGCGAACAACGCCAAGCTGTTGCGCGCACTGGACGGTGTACCAGGCAACCAGCGCGGCGCGTTCTTCATCTGCGTACTGGTGCTGCTGCAACACGCCGACGACCCGGCGCCGCTGATCGCCGAGGCGCGCTGGCACGGACGCATCCTCGAAGCAGGCCGCGGCACCGGTGGCTTCGGCTACAACCCGGTGTTCCTGCCCGATGGTTACGAACAGAGCGTGGCCGAAATGGACGACGCGCTGAAGAATCGCCTCAGCCATCGCGGCCAGGCGCTGGTGAAGTTGCGCGAGGGCTTGCGCGAGCGGTACGCATGAGCCTGATCGCAATGAGTCTGGTCGCGCCACCGCTGTCGCTGTATATCCACATGCCGTGGTGCGTGAAGAAGTGCCCGTACTGCGACTTCAACTCGCATGGCTTGCGCAGCGAACCACCGCCTTACGCCGACTACATCGAGCTCCTGCTGGCCGATCTCGATGCCGACCTGCGCGACTTCGGCGCAGCGGCGCAGGACCGTCCCATCGTCAGCGTCTTCTTCGGCGGCGGCACGCCCAGCCTGTTTGCACCGGAGCTGATCGGCCGCCTGCTCGACGGTGTGCGCCAGCGCCTGCCGCTGGCGAATGACACCGAGATCACCCTGGAAACCAATCCGGGCACGGTCGAGCACGGCCGTTTCGACGGCTATCTGGCCGCCGGGGTCAACCGCATCTCGTTCGGCGTGCAGAGCTTCGACGATGACAAGCTGAAGCGCCTCGGCCGCATTCACTCGGCAAGCGAAGCCGAGGCGGCAGTGAAATCGGCGCAGGATGCCGGCTACGCCAACATCAACCTCGACCTGATGTATGCGCTGCCACAGCAAACCCTGGACGGCGCCCTGGCCGACGTGGAACGCGCCATCGCGCTGGCGCCCACGCACATCTCGCATTACCAGCTCACGCTGGAACCGAACACCGCCTTCGCCGCCAATCCGCCGCCGCTGCCCGACGATGACCATGCCTGGGCAATGCAGGAAGCCTGCGAGGCGCGCCTGGCCCAAGCCGGGTATGGCCAATATGAAATCTCCGCCTACGCGCAGCCGGGTCGCCGCTGCGCGCACAACCTCAACTACTGGCAATTCGGCGACTACCTCGGCATCGGCGCCGGCGCCCACGGCAAGCTCAGCGATGCCGCCAGCGACCAAATCCACCGCCGCTGGAAAACGCGCCTTCCACGAGCCTATATGGAAGCGGGCGCCGCCCGGGCCCGCATCGGCGGCGACAGCGTGATCAGCGCAACCGAGCTGCCGTTCGAATACATGCTCAATGCGCTACGCCTGATCGACGGCGTGCCCATGGCCGATTTCGCCGCCCGCACTGGCCTGCCGCCGGAGCACATCGCTGCCACGCTGGCTGACGCACGCCGCCGTGGCTGGCTCGTCGACGATCCACGGCAATTGCGCACCACGCCCCTCGGCCAGCGTTTCCTGAACGACGTGATCGCCAGCTTCCTGCCCTGAGTCCCCGGGCCATGCCGGCCAGTTGACGACGTTCGGGCCTGATAGGCACGCCGGCTTCGGCCGTCATACACTATCCGCTCGGGAAAATCAGGGGATTGGGTCATGGATGTCGAACCTCAGCTTCGACGCCACGCGGGGATGGCCAGCTTCGGCCAGCGCCCTGCGCGCCAGTCATGGTCGCCGCGCGCACGCCGGCTGATCGAGGAATCCTGCGCACTGTCTGCCGACTGGCTCGGTGCCCCGCTGAAACGCTGCCTGGATGCTTTCGACCAGAGCCTGTACCAGCAGGCCGAACGCTCGCGCAACCATCTGGAGCAGCAACGCTGCTTCGACAGTCGCGCACTACTCGACCAGCAACGTGTCGCGTTCGCGCAACGCTTCATCGAAGACCTGAGCGACAGCTTCGCCCGCCTCGACGAGTCCGACACCCCGCCGGCCGACGATGGTCCGCTGCAGCCACTGTCACTGCTTGACCGCAACGAACACGAGCTCAATACCGCACTGGACAAGCTGGCCGCACGCGGCGAGGGGCATAACAGCCTGCTGCTGTCCGAACTCGGCTACCGCTTCGCCGTACTGGTGGCCATGCCGCCATTGGAAGGCGACGCGCTGCCGCCCAGCCCGACCAATCTGGCCCGCGCCTTGCGCACGGCCAGCGAGCCGATGCAGCTACCGATCGAGCATCGCCTGCTGTTGCTGCAGGTCTTCGAGCAGACGGTGACCGGCACTCTCGGGAAACTCTACGAAAGCCTCAACGCGCACCTGCTCGACGACGGCATCCTGCCGCAACTGCGAACCTTCTCCGTTGCACGTTCGGGCCCGGCACACGCCGGCAGCGGCCGCGCCGCTCCCGCAACGACGGACGAACCGGTGCATGCCAGCGAAGCCCCCGTCGCGACATCCGCTACGGCCGCGACCAGCGCCACCAGCAACGAACCCATCGCGGTCCTCGAAACCTTGCGCGACCTGCTCGCCCGCGGACGCACCCACAACAGCAGCGCCGCGGCACAGGGCCGCGCCGCTACCGCCGACGAATTGCAAGTCGCGCTCGACGCCTTGCAGCAGCACCTGGTCCAGGTCACCGACAAGGCCAGCCGCGAACTGCGCAGCGCACAGCGCCTGCGCGAGGAATTGGTACTGCAGCTCAATACCGGCAAGCCGCTCGGCGCCGAACCCACGCAACTGAGCGCCGAACAGGACGACACCGTGGAACTGGTGGCGATGCTGTTCGAACAGCTCGGCCAGCAACTGCACCAGGGGCCGCACGCACGTGCGCTGCTCGGCGACCTGCAACTGCCGATGCTGCGCCTGGCTGTCACCGACCATGACTTTTTCGACCAGCGCGAACACCCCGGCCGACGCCTGCTCGGCACCGTCGCCGAGGCGGCCAATGACTGGCTCGACGGCCCCGATGGCGAAACCGACGGCCCGTTGCTGGCCCGGCTGGAACAACTGGTCGAACGCGCCCGCCGCGAACCACCCAGCGCGGGTTTGTACACCACCCTGCTGGCCGATATCGAGCATCATCTGGCCCAGCTCAACCGCAAGGCACAGACCACCGAGCGCCGTCATATCGAGGCCATGCAAGGCCGCGAAAAACTCGATCAGGCGCGTCATCGCGCCAGCGAGCTGATGAGCGAACGCTTCGCCAAGACCCAGCCGCGCGGTCTGCTGCGTGCCCTGCTGGAACGTGCGTGGTCCGACGTGCTCGCATTGACCCTGCTGCGCCACGGCGAGGACAGCGAAACCTTTGCATGGCGCCTGCGCATTACCGATCAGTTGCTGGGCCAGTTGCCGGTGGACGACCCGGCGCTGCTGCGACAGGAAGTGGAAGCCGGCTTGCAACAGATCGGCATGCACGCCGAGGAGGCCGAACAGGTGGCGCAACGCCTGATCGGCACCCCCGTTCCGGCGCCCACCGCGGCGGCCCCGCAGGTCGATGCCACCGCACCGATACCAAGCAACGCTCCGCCAGCACCGACCGTCGCCCGGAAAACATCGGTGACCAAAGCGGCCTCGAAAAAAGCGCCAGCGATCACGTCATCCGAGACGGCTACCGTGCCCGCCGCCATGCCCACACCTGCGCCGGCACCCGAGGCCACTGCACCCCTGCCGGTCGTACAGGCGCAGGCACCCATGGCCTCCGCCATCCCGCATCCAACGCTCGCCGCCACCACCGACAACCTGCCCAGCGCCACCGATCTGGCCTTGCGCCTCAAGCAGCGCCAGCGGCTGGGCGAACAGCGCAGCCAGGAAGGTCGTCGCGGCAACGATACGGCCGAGCAGCCACCGCTGGGTCCGCAGGAGGCACGCATCCACAACCGCCTGCGCCAACTGCCGTTCGGCAGCTGGTTCGAGTTCGCCGACCCGGCCGGCGGTGCGCCCACCGCGCTGAAGCTGGCCTGGTTCTCGCCGATCTCGGGCAACAGCCTGTTCGTCACCCGGCGCGGTCAACGCGGCGAGGAAATGAATCTGCGCGAGCTGGCCCGCGCCATGGCCAGCGGTCGCGTACGCGAGATGCCCGCGCAACGCGACGGCCTGCTCGATCGCGCCTGGCACTCGCTCACCAGCAACCTGCTGCGACCCACGCGCTCCGGAGCCCGCCCGTGACGACTGCACCCGGCAATGAACAACGCCGCGCGGCGCGCAAGCCGGTCGGCTCCCGCGCACCGGTCATGGACGTGATCCGCGACCAGCCCATGGGACATCTCGGCAATCTCTCGGCCACCGGCCTGCTGCTGATCGGCACGCACGCACCACGTCGCGACGCGGTCTACCAGGTGCGCCTGCCGCTGCCCGGCCCGGATGCGCGTGCCAGCACGATCGAGGTCGGCATCCAGGCGCAGTGGCACGAACCCGCGGCCAGCCCGGGGCAGGTCTGGGCGGGCTACCGCATCATCGCCATCACGAGCAACGATGCCACGCGACTGGAACACTGGTTGCAGCAGCACTGACGCCAGCGAGCGACGTCGCCGGCCGCCTGTGCCCGGCGCGTTACACTGACAGGCTGCTGCTGTCAGGAGTCCGCATGAACGCCCACCTCGCCCCGCTTTATTCCCAGCATCTGGCCACCCTTTGCGAACGCGCCGACAAGGCAATGGCGCTGGGCGGCTTCGACCATCTGGTCATCGCCGCCGGGCTGCCGCTGCGCAAGTTCCTTGACGACCAGGACTACCCGTTCACGGTCAATCCGCACTTCAAGCACTGGCTGCCGCTGACCGACGCACCGGGCAGCTGGATCGTCTACACGCCCGGCGCGAAACCGAAGCTGGTGTTCGTGCAGCCGCGCGACTACTGGCACGTGGTACCCGAGGCGCCGCAAGGCTACTGGGTGGAGCATTTCGATATCGTGATCGTGCGCGATGCGACGGAAGCCGTGACGCAGTTGCCCACCGGCAAGCGCGCGGTGATCGCACCCACCTGCCCCGCCACCCGCGACGTGGAGGCGAACAATCCGCAGGCCGTGGTCGACTATCTGCACTGGCACCGCAGCTACAAGACGCCCTACGAACTGGAACTGATGCGCGAGGCCAACCGCATCGGCACCCGCGCGCACCACGCCGCCGCGGCGGCTTTTCGCGCCGGCGAAAGCGAGTTCGGCATCCACATGGCCTACCTCGCCGCCGCGCGGCAGATCGATGCCGAACTGCCCTATGCCAGCATCGTGGCATTGAACGAACACGGCGCCGTGCTGCATTACATGCATTTCAACCGCACGCCGCCCGCCCGGCATCGCTCGTTCCTGATCGACGCCGGCGCCAGTGCCGCCGGCTACGGTTGCGACATCACCCGCACCTACGCGATGCCGGATGCAGGCGAATTCCAGGCGCTGATCGACAGCATGGACGCCGCCCAGCAGACCTATGCGGCGAAAGTGCGCGCCGGCCAGAGCTACCCTGAACTGCACATCCATGCCCACCACGTATTGGCCGGCATCCTGCGCGAACACGGTTTTATCCGCATGAGCGCGGAAAGCGCCGTGGAATCCGGTGTCACCACCGCATTCTTCCCACATGGCCTTGGCCACTCGATCGGCGTGCAGACCCACGACGTCGCCGGCTTCCAGCAAAGCGAGCGCGGCGGCACCGTCGCGCAACCCGACGGCCACCCGTACCTGCGCCTGACCCGCACCCTGGAGCCGGGCATGGTCGTGACCATCGAGCCGGGCCTGTACTTCATCGACATGCTGCTGGCCGAACTGAAAGACAAACCCGTCGCCGCCGATATCGACTGGACCAAGGTCGACCACTTCCGCCAATACGGCGGCATCCGCATCGAAGACGAAGTGGTGTGCACCGACGGCGAGCCGGAAAATCTCACGCGGGACGCGTTTGCGCAGGTGTAACTCCGTACGCTGGTGAAAAATCCTCTCCCCTCGAAGGGAGAGGATCCGGGCCTGCGCCGGTGTTCGACGCACTCGCTCCATCCGTTCCCGGACCCACCCACCGGCCGGCACCGTCTCAGCTGAAACGGACACCCAAGGCGGCAAGGAGAAGGGGCTCGAAAGGACAGGCCGCCGCGCCTCAACGCCCGGCCAGCAGCGCCTCGATTTCGCCAGGATCCTTTGGTACGCCGGCGGACAGCACCTCGTGGCCGTCGCGCGTCACCGCCACGTCGTCCTCGATGCGGATGCCGATGCCGCGCCAGCGCTCGGGTACTCCCGTCTCGTCCGGCGGCACATAGATGCCCGGCTCCACCGTCACCACCATGCCCGGTTCCAGCAGGCGCGGCTCGCCGTCGATGCGGTAGTCGCCCACGTCGTGCACGTCCAGGCCCAGCCAGTGGCCGGTCTTGCTGGGGAAGAAACGCTTGTAGCTTCCTTCGGCAATCGCGCTGTCGGCATCGCCGTCGAGCAGCCCCAGCGCGCACAGCCCTTCGGCAATCACGCGTATCGCGACGTGATGCGCGGCATCGAACGGATTGCCCGGCCGAACCTCGTCGATCGCGGCAAGCTGGGCGGTGAGCACCACCTCGTACAGCGCGCGCTGCTCACGGCTGTAGCGACCACCCACGGGGAACGTGCGGCTGATATCGGAGGCGTAGCAATCCACCTCGGCGCCGGCGTCGATCAGCAACAGCTCGCCATCGGCCAGCGGCGCGCGATTGGCGGTGTAATGCATGGTGCAGGCACGCGCGCCTCCGGCCACGATGGGCGGGAACGAAGGCACCGCGCCGTGACGGCGAATCGTGTGCAAAATCTCCGCTTCCACTTCGTATTCGTAACGGCCGGGCAACGCGGTGCGCATCGCGGCCAGGTGCGCCTCGGCGGCCACGGCAGCGGCCGTGCGCATCAGGCGCAATTCGTCGCGCGATTTGTACAGGCGCAGGTCGTGCAGCAGATGGCCCAGCGCCACGAATTCCTTGGGCGCCACGCCACCACCGCGCAATTGGCGCAGGCGCCGCATCCAGCCCATCAGTTGGGCGTCGAACGCGGGCTCGCGACCGAAGTGGCAATACACGCGCGCCCTGCCCTCGATCATGCCCGGCAGGATGTCGTCGATATCGTCGATCGGGAACGCGTCGTCCATGCCGAAATCGGCGACGGCGCGCTCGGTACCGGTGATCTCGCCGTGCCAGCGCTCGCGCTCGGCGTCACGTTCGCGGCAGAACAGCACCACCTCGCCGTGCTTGCGCCCGGGCAGCAGCGCCAGCACCGCGTCGGTCTCCGGGAAACCGGCCAGGTAGTGGAAATCCGAATCCTGCCGGTACGGCCAGGCCGCATCGGCGTTGCGCATGCGTTCGGGCGCGGCGGCGATCAGCAAGGCCGCGTCGTCGCCAGCCATCTTCATCAACTGGCGCCGGCGACGCGCGAACTCGGCCGAGGCGATGCTCAATGCACGGTGTCGCCAGTGGGGCGATTGCGGCCACCCGCGCATTCGGCGTGCAGCAGCATCGCGGCCATGCGCACGAATTCGTGCAATTCGATCAGCGAATCCTCGTCCTCGCCTTCGTCACCGAAATCGAACGCGGCGCCGGCCAGCGTGCCGAGGTCGCGCAGGATTTCCTGCGCCTCCTCCGACAGTTTCGCGTGCGTGCCGGCACCGGCCAGCCCGAAGCCGCCGAGGAAACCGCGACACCAGTCGCCCAGCGCATCGGCACGTTCAGGCAAGGGGCGGTCGTCCGGCGGCAGCAGCGGCTCGAACCCCAGCTCGGGGTCGGCCAGTTCATTCGCGCTTTGCCGTGCCACCCGTTCGAGTACGGATTGGTCGGCCGTCGAAGGCGTGGTTTCCTCGCCGTCCAGATGCAGGGCAGTCAGCAGCGACGTGCCATCCAGGTGGCCGCCGCCGGCAAGAAAGCCGCACAGCGAGCCATGCAATTCGCTGGCCGCAATGGCCAGACGCAGGCGTGCACACACGCCGTCCAGTTCGTCATGGCCGATCGGTTCATCGACGGTCATCGCGGCACTCCCAAAGGCATACAGGGCGCCAGTCTAACAGCGCACCCGCGGCGGTCGACGGACTTTTCCCGGCCCGCTGCCGGGTGCGGGCGCACGCACCACGCGCTGGCCGGGCAAACGCGATATGCCCCGCAGATTTCGCAGCGCGTGCTGATATAGTTCGACGCATGAGCACGCCCGATTCCATTCAGCACGAGGTCGCCGCACTGAGCCAGCAGCTCGATCGCATGCTGGACATCGTGCGACGACTCCACGAGGAAAACCGCAGCCTGCGCCACAGCCAGGAACAACTGGCCAACGAGCGCGCCGGGCTGATGGCGCGCAACGAGCAGGCGCGCGGCCGCGTCGAGGCGATGATCCAGCGACTGAAGGCGCTCGAAAGCAATGGCTGAGACGACAAATACCAGCGAACCGGTCGCGCTGCGCCTGATCGACCGCGAATTCCTGATCGCCTGCGCGCCGGATGAGCGCGAGGGCCTGCTGGATGCGGCCAGCTATCTCGACCGCAAGATGCGCGAACTACGCGCCAACGCCAAAGCGCCCGGCTTCGACCGGTTGGCCGTGCTGGCCGCGATCAGCGTCACCCACGAATACCTGGCCCTGCGCAAGCAGCACGACGGGAATGACCACAACGTGACTGACGCCATCGTCGCATTGCGCCGCAAGCTGGAAGCGGCACTCGACGCGCAAGCCGAGCCGCTACTAAAATAGGCCCCGGCGTCTCTGCGGTGTGCGCCAGCACACTCTTACATTTGCCTTGTTCCTAAATACGGCCCCGGGTCGGCGCTTCATCGGTTGTTGTGCATGTCCGCCACGTGCGGAAAGCCTCGAGACCCTGAACGCCCTCCCACCTGATCCATCGTGGATCAAGGTCGTTTGGTGGGCAGCGGCATCGCGGTCGACGCCACCTCTTTCTCCGTCCGGTGGCCGCTTGCAAGGCGATCACCGGTCACGGGCCGCCTGCCGCGACGTCCGCCGGACGCGCTTTCTTCCAGGAGCCGCGCCACCGTGGACGCCCCCGCCGAACGCCGCGAAATCCGCCAGCAGCTGGCCGCGCGCCGGCGCGCACTGACGCCCCCGCAGCGCATGGCGGCCGCTCAGGGCCTGCGGCGCAGCCTGGAGCAGCTGCCCGAGTTCCACACCGACGCCCGCGTGGCCGGCTACTGGGCCACTGACGGCGAGCTGCCGCTGAACCTCGCCATTCCTCCACTGGCTGAACGCGGCCAGCAATTCCTGCTGCCGATGATCGGGCGCGAACGCGAACTGCGTTTCGCGCCGTGGCGTGCCGGCGACCCGGTGGAACCGAACCGCTACGGCATTCCCGAACCGGTGACGCCGCACGAATGGTTCGCCGCGTTCCAGCTCGACCTGGTGCTGGTGCCGCTGCTGGCGTTCGATCGCCGTGGCCATCGGCTCGGCTACGGTGGCGGCTATTACGACCGCAGCTTCGCCTTCCTCGGCGACCAGACACGCCCCACCGAGCCGCTACTGGTCGGCATCGCCTATGCTTTCCAGGAAATGGACGCGATCGACGCCGAATCCTGGGACATCCCGCTGGATTACGTGGCCACGGATCGCGAACTGATCGACTGCCACGCCACCGACCACGGAACGCCTGCATGAATCACTGGCTGATGAAGTCCGAGCCGGACGCCTTCTCCATCGACGACCTGAAGCGCAAGAAACGGGAACCATGGGACGGCGTGCGCAACTACCAGGCGCGCAATTTCATGCGCGACGGCATGCGCGTGGGTGATCAGGTTTTTTTCTACCATTCCAACTGCGCCGAACCGGGCATCGTCGGCATCGCCAGGATCGCCACCGACGCCTACCCCGACCCCACCCAATTCGATCCGAAGAACGGGCACTTCGATGCCGCCAGCTCGCGCGACAATCCGCGCTGGGTGCTGGTGGACGTGGCCTTCGTGCGCAAGCTCAAGCGCACCATCACGCTGAAGGAAATGCAGGCACTGCCGGCCTTGTCCGGGATGGCGCTGGTGCGCAAGGGCAACCGCCTGTCGGTGATGCCGGTCGATGCCGAAGACTGGCGCACCATCCTGGCGCTGGAATGAGCTCCCTTTTCATGACTGCCGGAATCACCCGATGAGCAATGCCAACGAGAAACGCCAGGCCGGCGAAGCCGCCATCCGCTACGTGGAGGACGGCGCCATCGTGGGCGTCGGCACCGGCTCCACCGTCGCCTTCTTCATCGATGCACTGGCAGACCTGAAGGACCGCATCCAGGGTGCGGTGTCCAGCTCCGAACAGTCGTCCGCGCAACTGAAGAAGCACGGCATCCCGGTGCTCGACCTCAACACCGCCGGCCCGCTGTCGATCTACATCGATGGCGCCGACGAATGCGACCCGCACAAGCGCCTGATCAAGGGCGGCGGCGCTGCGCTGACCCGCGAGAAGATCGTCGCCGAAGCGTCGCAGAAATTCATCTGCATCATCGATTCGAGCAAGCGCGTGGACGTGCTGGGCACGTTCCCGCTGCCGATCGAGGTGATCCCGATGGCGCGCAGCCTGGTCGGCCGCGAAATCGTCAAGCTGGGCGGCCAGCCGGTGTGGCGCGACGGCGTGGTCACCGACAACGGCAACTGGATCATCGACGTGCACGGCTGGCGCATCACCGATCCGGTGGCGCTGGAAAAGCAGCTGAACCAGCTGCCCGGCATCGTCACCGTGGGTCTGTTCGCACGGCGCCCGGCCGACGTGGTGCTGATGGGCAGCCAGGAAATGTGAGCTTTTGACGGACGCCCGTCATTGGCTCCATGTGCGCCATCCCGACACCACAAAAAAACCGCCTGTCCGGCGGTTTTTTTGTGGCCTGCTTCCTCGCTAGCGGCTTAGCGGCCTGAACCACGCCCGTGGCCGTGGCCATCCATCGTGTTGCCGCTGCGCGGTTGCGGCTTGAAGCCTTGGCGCAATTTCAGATGCCGTGACGATTCGCGTGCCTCGCGCAGGCGTTGCGCGTGCGAGGCCAGGATGTCGCCACGGGTGAGAATGCCCACCAGCTTGTGCGGATCATCCTTGCTCACCACGATCAGCCGGCCCACCTTTTCGGCCACCATGTGATCGGCTGCCTCGCGCAGGGAATGGGCTTCATTCACCGCAATCGGCTTGCGCGTCACCAGCTCGGCCAATGTGTGGGTGTAATGCCACTGCGGATCGAGCAGGGTGCGCCGGGTAAGTACACCGCACACGTGCCCGGCTTCGTCCACCACCGGGAAACCCTGGTGGCGCGTATCTTCCCCGCTCTCGTTCAGCCACGGGCGCACTTCCGCCAGGGTCTGGTTGGCCTTCAGCGACACCACGTTACGCGAGCACACCTCGCCCACCGCTACCTGATCCAGATAATCGGCCGCGTATTCGGAGGGCACGCGCACACCGCGACGGGCGATTTTCTCGGTCATGATGGTGTTGCGCATGATCAACGCCGAGATCAGGTAGGCCGCCGTGCAACCACCCAGCAGAGGCAGCAGGCACGCCGGCTGGCGCGTGGTCTCGAAGGCGAACACCACGGCCGTCAGCAATGCACGCGAAGAGCCCGCAAAGATTGCCGCCATGCCTACCAGTGCCGCGATGCGCGGATCGATGTCGGCCGCCGGCATGAAATGGTTGATGCCCATGCCGATCGCGGCGCCCATCGAACCGCCGATCATGAACAACGGCGCCAGCGTACCGCCGGAGGTGCCGCTGCCCAGCGCAATCACCCACGAGATGAACTTCAGCGCACCGAACGTGAGCAGCATGGTCAGGCCCCAATGCCCCTGCACCAGCGCGTCGATGTTGTCGTAACCCACGCCCAGGGTGTGCGGCTCGATCCAGCCAACGACGCCCGCCACCAAGGCGCCAAGCGCCGGCCACCACATCCAGTGGATCGGCAGCTTTTCGAACATGTCCTCGACGCCGTACACCGCCTTGGTCACCCACACCGATGCATAACCGACCAGGCCGCCGATCAGCACGAAGCCGATCAGCGCCATTCCGCCCGGTTGCAACACGCTCGGCATCGGAAACACCGGCGCTGCGCCATACGTGGCATAGCGCACGCCCACGGCCGTCACCGTGGCCAACGCCACCGGAATCAGCGAACGCGGGCGCAGCTCGAACAACAGCAGTTCCACGGCCAGCACCAGCGAGGCCACCGGCGCGCCGAACACCGCCGCCATGCCTGCCGCGGCACCCGCCGCCAGCAACACCTTGCGCTCGTTCGCCGTCACCCGCAGCAACTGGCCGATCAGCGAACCCAGGGCGCCGCCGGTGGAAATGATCGGGCCTTCCGCGCCGAACGGGCCGCCGGTACCGATCGCAAACGCCGAAGACAGCGGCTTCAGCCAGGTGATGCGGGCTGGAATGTTGGATTCGTTGGTAAGGATCTGCTCCATCGCCTCGGGAATGCCGTGGCCCTGGATCGCACGGGAGCCCCAGCGAGCCATGATGCCGGCAAGCAGGCCGCCAATCACCGGGATCAGGATGACCCAGACGCCAAGATGATTGCCGGCTGGCGACAACACGAAGGAACCCTTGTGCGCCGTGGGCCCGATCACATCCGAAACACGGCCATAAAAACACAGGTCGGTGATCAGGTTGATCAACAGCATCAGCAGCTGTGCCACGTAAGCCGCCGCCACGCCAAGAATCACGGCCAGCACGCTGATCAACAGAATTCGGCGCGTCACCAGGGTCGATTTGCGCGGCATGCTCGCCGCGTCCAGGGACAGGCCCAGGGCCGGGGCGATAGGGAGCGCGTCGGTGCTGCCGACAGTGCGCACGTCTGCGTGCCCGACGGGTTCGTCAGTTGCTGGCGTCATGGAATCATCACAGGAGGGTAAAAACGGGAATTTTACGCTGTTGCAGTGCAAAACCGAAGGGACCAAAACGCAAATAACGCCGTAATATTCTGCGATTTCCGGTGATCGGCGCGCATCGCCCCACGTCCATCATCCGAACCTCGCAGAGCGCTCTTTCGTGTCGCCATGCCGGAAACGCGAAAACCCGCCATGCGGCGGGTTTTCGGGCGATGGCGCGACCGGAATCACGCTATCGACTTGGGTTTGGCAGCCCCGGAAGGATTCGAACCTCCGAATGCCTGAGTCAGAGTCAGGTGCCTTACCGCTTGGCGACGGGGCTATGAAGCTGAGTTTAGCGCTTCGAGAACTGCGTGGCGCGACGTGCCTTGTGCAGACCGACCTTCTTGCGCTCGACTTCACGAGCGTCGCGGGTCACGAAACCGGCCTTGCGCAGCGGCGACTTCAGCGATTCGTCGTACTCGATCAGGGCGCGGGCGATGCCCAGGCGGATCGCGCCGGCCTGGCCGGTGATGCCGCCACCGCTGACGGTGACCATGATGTCGAACTTGTCCATGTTCTCGGTCAGCTCAAGCGGCTGGCGCACGATCATGCACGAGGTCTCGCGACCGAAGAACTGCTCGAGGCTCTTGCCGTTGACCACGATCGCACCACTGCCCTTGCGCAGGAACACGCGGGCGGCGGAGGACTTGCGGCGGCCAGTGCCGTAATTCTGCTGGATTGCCATGATGATTCCTTAGATCTCCAGCGCCTGCGGCTGCTGGGCGGTATGCGGATGTTCGGCGCCGCCGTACACCTTGAGCTTGCGGTACATCGCGCGGCCCAGCGGGTTCTTCGGCAACATGCCCTTGACGGCGATCTCGATGACACGCTCCGGATGGGTAGCCAGCAGGTCCCGCAGACTCATGGTCTTCAGGTTGCCGACATAGCCGGTGAAGCGGTGGTACATCTTGTCGTCCAGCTTGGCACCGGTGACGGCCACCTTGTCGGCGTTGATCACGACGATGTAATCGCCGGTGTCGACGTGCGGGGTGAACTCCGGCTTGTGCTTGCCGCGCAGGCGACGAGCAATCTCGGTCGACAGACGGCCGAGCGTCTTGTTCGTGGCATCAACCACGAACCAGTCGCGCTTGACGCTTTCCGGCTTGGCGCTGAACGTTTTCATTTCGGAATACCTGATCTGCCGCCACTAGGGCGGTTAGCGGAATCGTGTGGAGCAAAGGCGCGAGATGATAGCTGAGCTTTCATTCATCGCGCAAGCCCGAACTCGGCGGGTTGCGAGCTGGCAATGATAGCATGAACGACCGGTCGCTTGAGAATACCCCCACCCACATTTCCGTTCCGACCGGCCATGGGCAGCGCACACCCGGCCGGCCAGCCCGTCCCAGCCGATGCCATGCAACGACATCATGGCGCTGGCCGCCCATGGGCAGCTGTCGTCCTATCATGGGCTGCCGCCTGTACCCGATCGGCATGGACACCGGCACAGCGACCTTCGCCGACGGCTGCCGGCCAATCATTCGAACTACCGGAGCGACGTGATGACTGCACGTACCCTGACCCCACTGGACCGCCTGCTGAGCGGCCTCGAACGCGCCCTGGAAACGGTCGCCGGCACGCCACAGGGCAACCGCCCGTCACCCGGCGCCACCATCGCCAGTGCCGATCTGGATGACGCCGAACGCCGCCACGCCGCCGGCCTGATGCGCATCAACCATACCGGCGAAGTCTGTGCCCAGGCCCTGTATGACGGCCAGGCCGCACTGGCCCGGCGCGAGGAAAACCGCGTTCACCTGCGCGAGGCCGCCGACGAGGAGACCGACCACCTCGCCTGGTGCTCCGAGCGACTGAAGGAGCTGGATAGCCGCCCCAGCCTGTTCAACCCGCTGTGGTATGCCGGCAGCTACGCGATCGGCGCGCTGGCCGCACTGGCCGGCGACGCGGTGAGCCTGGGTTTCGTGGTGGAGACCGAGCACCAGGTGGAAGCCCATCTGGCCGAGCACCTGGACCGCCTGCCCGCGCAGGACGAGCGCTCGCGCGCGGTGCTGCGGCAAATGCAGGCCGACGAGGTGCGCCACGCCCAGAACGCCCAGGCCCGCGGCGGCATCGACCTGCCGTTCCCGATCCCGCAACTGATGCACGCCAGCTCGATGGTGATGAAGACGGTGGCGTATCGGGTCTGACGGGGGTCTGGTTCAGCCAAGGCTTTCACGAGCACCCGCCCCCCCCCAAAGGGGAGAGGGAGAAGATCGGCGGGTACCATGCCCAAAGAAAAAACCGCGCCTCGCGGCGGTTTTTTCGTCACATCAGGTTGCGGCCGTGGAACAGTTCCTCGATCTCGCGTCGCAGCAGCGACTCGATGCGCTGGCGCTCCTTGAACGAGAGGTCGTCGGCATGGGCCTCGAACAGGTAGGTGTCGAGGTCGAAGTCCTTGATGTGCATCTTGGTGTGGAACATGTTCTCCTGGTACACGTTCACGTCGAACATCTCGTACTTCTGCTTGATGTGGCGTGCCAGGTAATCCTGTACCGAATTGATCTTGTGGTCGATGAAGTGCTTCTTGCCCTTCACGTCGCGGGTGAAGCCGCGCACGCGGTAGTCGCACACCACGATGTCCGACTCGAAGCTGTCGATCAGGTAGTTCAATGCCTTCAGCGGCGAGATCACGCCGCAGGTGGCCACGTCGATGTCCGCGCGGAAGGTGGCGATGCCGTTGTGCGGGTGCGTCTCCGGATAGGTATGGACGGTGATGTGGCTCTTGTCCATGTGCGCCACCACAGCCCCGGCGATCGAATCGCGACCGAGCTTCTCGACCACCGGTTCCTCGGAGATCAGCATGGTCACCGAGGCACCCTGCGGGTCGTAGTCCTGGCGGGCCACGTTCAGGATGTTCGCGCCGATGATCTCGGCCACGTCGGTGAGGATCTGGGTCAGCCGATCGGCGTCGTACTGTTCATCGATGTACTCGATGTAGCGCTGGCGCTGTTCTTCGGACACCGCATAGCAGATGTCGTAGATGTTGAAGCTGAGCGCCTTGGTGAGGTTGTTGAAACCCTGCAGGCGCAGACGGGGAAGTGGCTTGACCACGGCGACTCTCCATGACCGGGGTGCGGTCAGCAGACGAGGCGGGTTAGCAGCAAGGGTCCCCGCTGGAAACATGGCACGAAAGACCCTTATCTTTCGTGTCCACTTGATAGTCCGCGCGAGTTCTCACCCGACCGCAGAACTGCAAAGTATGATGGAAAGCGGAGAAAAATTGAACCTGCGCCGTTTTGCCTGCGTTTGCCATAATGGGCCGGTTGCAAGGGACCCGCACAACACAGTCGCGGCCACCGTTCATCGGCGGCCCTTGAGACATTTTTTTGGGGGAAAGAGCACGTGGCGCAACTCAAATACCAACTCCAGCAGGCCTTCGAACGTTCCCAGGCGCCGCTCGGTTTCGCACCGGACCCGGCTTCGATGGAACGCTTCCTGGCCTTGTGCCACCGCCGGCGTTACCTGGGCAAGACGGCCATCATCCGCCCCGGCGACCCCGCCAACACGCTTTACTACATCATCGACGGCTCGCTCGCGGTCTGCACCGAGGACGAACAGGGCCGCGAACTGATCCTGGCCTACCTCAGCCGCGGCCAGTTCATCGGCGAGATGGGCTTGTTCGTGGAGCAGGCCCAGCGCGAATCGGTAGTGCGCACCCGCACCCCCTGCGAAATGGCCGAGATCAGCTACGAACGCCTGTTCCAGCTGATGGAAGGTCCGCTGCGCGAGGAATGCCCGAAGATTTTGTTCGCGATCGGCTCGCAGCTCACCAACCGCCTGTTGCGCACCTCGCGCCAGGTCAGCCGCATGGCCTTCATGGACGTCACCAACCGCATCTCGCGCACCCTGCTGGACCTGTGCCAGGAACCGGACGCAATGACCCACCCCGACGGCACCCAGATCCGCATCTCGCGCCAGGAAGTGAGCCGCATCGTGGGTTGTTCGCGCGAAATGGTCGGCCGCGTGCTCAAGCAGCTGGAGGAGCAGCGCATGATCGACGTCTCCGGCAAGACCATCGTGGTGCGCGGCACCCGCTGAGCAAAGCGGGCGGCACCACCACCGCCCATCGCGTCACGCCCACTTCGTCACACGCAGGCCAGCCATCCGCGTGCGGCGAAAACTGCGGAGCCCGGCCGGCATGGATCACCCGGCCGCAGCACGCAGGCTCAGTACCACTCGACCCGGCGCACGCTGCGCCCAAGTGCTTTCTCGACCCGCTTGCAGATCGCCGGCACGGCATTCACCAGCACGGGGTCGGCCGTCATTTTCAACATCGGGATGTCCTGGCTCGAATCGCTGTAGGCCACCGTAGCGGCGCGGATGCCGAGTGCCGCCAGCGCCTCCGGCTTGCGCCGCCCCACGTTGTGGCGCTGCATCCGCATGCCCGACCACCCCGGTTGCAGCGACGAGGCGACGACTTCGAGACCGTCAAGGCCCAGCTCGGCAAGCACGCTGCGTGCGAGGGTTTCCTCGCAGCCGGTCACCACCAGCACGCGATCGCCCGCGGCCTGATGACGCCGCAACTGTTGCAGGCCATCGCGACAGAACTGGCGCGGACGACGCACCAGCGCGGCGCCGAACCGGGTGGCGATCTCGCGATAACGCTGCTCGCCCACCCCGCACAGGCCGATATGCACCAATGTGCGCATCGCCCGGCGGCGCGAGAATGGCAGGCACAACAGCAGCCACGGCAAGGCCAGCAGGGCCAACGCCTTGCGCCACCACGCCCGTGCGTAGCGGTCGCGCATGAACAGATAGAAGGAGTCGCCGTGGATCAGCACGCCGTCGAAATCGAACAGCACCACGCGCGACGCGGACGCGTCGCCGTCCGCCGTGGATGGCGTTGCCTGGAATTCCCCTGTTTCCATGCGTGTCAGGTCGTGGCGAACAATCGCTGCAGTTCGAGACCCGGGTTGTCCGCGCGCATGAACGCTTCGCCGACCAGGAACGCGTTGATGCCGGCGTCGCGCAGCAAGGCCACGTCCTCGGCGGTACGAATGCCGGACTCGGTGACCATGATGCGGTCGTATTCCATCAGCTCCTGCAGTTCGAGCGAGGTTTCCAGCGACGTCTCGAAGGTGCGCAGGTTGCGGTTGTTCACGCCCACCAGCGGCACCGGCAGCGCCAACGCACGCTCCAGCTCCTCGACATCGTGCACTTCGCACAGCACGTCCAGGTCCAGCTCGGCGGCCAGCATCGACAGGTCGAGCAGCGCGGCATCACTCAGCGCGGCGACGATCAGCAGGATGCAGTCCGCACCGATCGCGCGCGCCTCGTACACCTGGTACGGATCGATCACGAAATCCTTGCGCAGCACCGGCAACGAACACGCGTCACGCGCCTGGCGCAGGAACTCCTCGCTGCCGTGGAAGAAATCCTTGTCGGTCAGCACCGACAGGCAGGCCGCACCACCGGCTTCGTAGCTCTTCGCAATCGCGGCCGGGTCGAACTCCGGGCGAATCACGCCCTTGCTCGGACTGGCTTTCTTGACCTCGGCGATCACCGCCGGCAGGCCCTGGTCGATCTTCGCCTCCAGCGCGGCGGCGAAGCCACGCGTCGGCGGCAGGCCTTCGACCCGTGCCGCCAGCGCTTCCAGCGGCAACTGGGCACTGCGCTCGGCGATCTCCTCCACCTTGCGCGCGAGAATACGATTGAGAATGTCGGCCATGCGTGGTCACCGGCAGTCGGGGAAGGGAAACAACAGGGGGAATGGCGCCATCTTACCCGGCATTGGCCAATCGGCGCGTGACAGCCACGAAGGCTTCCATTTTCGCACGTGCCGCGCCGCTGGCAATCGTCGACCGCGCGCGCTCGATGCCCTCGCCGATGGAGCCGGCCACGTTCGCCGCATACAGCGCCGCACCGGCGTTCAGGCACACGATGTCATGCGGCACGCCGGGCTCGCCATCCAGTGCCTGCAACAGCATCGCCTTCGACTCCGCCACGTTGTCCACGCGCAGATTGCGACTGGAGGCCATCGACAGACCGAAGTCTTCCGGCTCCACCTCGTATTCACGCACTTCGCCGTCGCGCAGCTCGCCGACCAGGGTGGCCGCACCCAGCGAAATCTCGTCCATGCCGTCGCGTCCCCACACCACCAGCGCATGGCGTGCGCCCAGTTGCTGCAGTACGCGCACCTGGATGCCGACCAGGTCAGGATGGAATACGCCCATCAGGATGTTCGGCGCACCGGCCGGATTGGTCAGCGGCCCGAGGATGTTGAACAGCGTGCGCACGCCCATTTCCTTGCGCACCGGCGCCACCACCTTCATCGCCGGATGATGGTTGGGCGCGAACATGAAGCCGATGCCGGTCTCGGCCAGGCAGGCAGCCACCTGCGCCGGCTTGAGCTCGATCGAAGCGCCCAGCGCCTCCAGCACGTCGGCACTGCCGGACTTCGACGACACGCTGCGGCCGCCATGCTTGGCGATCTTCGCCCCGGCCGCCGCCGCGACGAACATCGAGGCGGTGGAAATGTTGAAGCTCGACGCGCCATCGCCGCCGGTGCCCACGATATCGAGGAAATGCCCGCTGGCCGGCGCATCCACCTTCGCCGACAGCTCGCGCATCACCCGCGCCGCGCCGGTGATCTCGCCGATGGTTTCCTTCTTCACGCGCAGGCCGGTGATGATCGCCGCCGTCATCAGCGGACTCACCTGCCCGCTCATGATCTGGCGCATCAGCGAGATCATCTCGTCATGGAAGATCTCGCGATGTTCGATCGTGCGCTGCAAGGCCTCGTGCGGGGTGATGGTGATCTCGCGCCCGCTCATGCCGCCAGCATCCGCCGCGGCAAGCCGAGGAAGTTGGCCAGCAGGTCGTGACCGCGCTGGGTCAGGATCGATTCCGGATGGAATTGCACGCCTTCGACCGGCAACGTCTTGTGGCGCAGGCCCATGATCTCGTCGATGGAGCCATCCGCGTTCTCGGTCCACGCCGTCACTTCCAGGCACTCCGGCAGCGACGCCTGCTCCACCACCAGCGAGTGGTAACGCGTGGCCTCGAACGGATCGGGCAAGCCGGCGAACACGCCCTCGCCGCGATGGCGTACCGGCGAAATCTTGCCGTGCATGATCTGCTTGGCGCGAATCACCCGGCCGCCGAACGCCTGCCCGATCGCCTGATGCCCCAGGCACACGCCAAAGATCGGAATCTCGCCGGACAACTCGCGCAGCAGGTCCAGCGACACGCCCGCGTCGTCCGGCGTACCCGGCCCGGGCGAAATCATGATGTGCGCCGGCTTCAACGCACGGATGCCCGCCACGTCCAGCGCATCATTGCGCACCACCTTCACCTCCTGCCCCAGCTCGCCCAGATACTGCACGAGGTTGAAGGTGAAGCTGTCGTAATTGTCGATCATCAGCAGCATGTCGGAATACATCCCATGATTTTTGGTGCCACGGCCCGCTGAAGGGCCGGGCTCATTGGCGCCACCATACCCGCATTTCCCATGGGCGCAGGGATATGGCGATGCACCTTTGTCGCAGCAGAGGCCATTTTCACGCATTGCCGCCCGTGAACCAAGCTGAATCCGGCGCGTTCAGGCGTGGCTCTCAGCCCTGCCATTTGGCCATCCATCTGTATTTGCGCAGATTTCGAAGATGACATCGCCGAGCCGTGGCAACGGAACCTGCCAATGAACTCAACCAGCGGCGGCCACGGCCAGCCCCGACACCACGCCCAGCGAAGCCTCGCCGCACACCAGCGGAATCTCCGGGAAACATGCCTGCACGCAAGCCTGCAGGTGCGGCGAACGCGAGCTGCCGCCGGTCAGGAAGATGCCGCCCGGCGCTTCGCCCATGTCCTCGCGTGCCTGCGCCAGCAACTGCTGCAGCCGCTTGAGGAAATCGTCGGCGCCGAGCAGGAAGTCGTCGCGGTCCACGTCCACGGCCAGGTCGTTTTCGATGAAGTCCAGCAACGCCCGGCTCTGCGCGGCTTCACCCAGCTCGATCTTGATCCGCTCGGCCAGCCGGTTCAGCCGCGTGGTGGCGCCGAGTTCCTGCAGTGCGCGCAGGCGCGAGCCGAACGGTTCGTCGACCAGCCGGTAATTCTGCTGCCGGAACTCGCGCTGCTTGGGCAGGATGTGCACGCTGGCCGCTTCCACGAAATGGTGCGCTGGTATCGGGGCCTCGCCCTTGCCGAAGTGCGGCATGAAGCTGTGCAGGTTCAGGCCGATATCGAGATCGGTGCCGCCCTTGGCCAGGCCCCAGCTGCGATGGATGTGCGGCGCCTCGCCACCACCCAGTTCGGCCCAGGCCAGGTCGGTGGTGCCGCCGCCGATGTCGACAATCAGCGTGCGCTGCCGCTCGGTCAGCTGCAGGTGGTAGTGCATCGCCGCGGCCGCCGGCTCCTCCAGGAACGAGACGTCGTCGAAACCGGCCATGCCGGCCGCCTCGCGCAGCAGCTCCAGCGCCTGCTCGCCACCGGCTGCACCCATCGAGCTGCGGAACTCCACCGGCCGGCCAATCACCACGCCACGCACCGACACACCGAGCTGGCGCGTGGCGGCCAACCGCATGTGTTCAAGGATGTGCGCGGCGATGTTGACGATGATCTTGCGTACCGGCGTATCGAGCCGGTAGCCGAGCATCGACTTCGGCGATTCGATCAGATGACCGGCGCCTTCATCCAGATAGGCCTCGACGGCCTCCTCGCCGAACAGCGCCTGCTGGAAGCGATCGATCACCGTCGATGCGCTGCGCGCCTGCTCTTCCATCCACTGGCGCCGCACCACCCGGACCGCATCGCGCCGCAGTTGCGTTTCCGTGGCCTGCGCACGCTGCTGCCGCGAGGCGCGCACGATCGACTCCACCTGCGCGGCCAGTACCGGAGTGAGCTGGAAATCCTCGGGATTGGGGATCTGCTCCGGGAAGAAGACCGCCGTGCGGAATTGCCTGGCGTCGCCGAAGCGGATCAGCTCCAGCCGTCCATCCACCAACGCAGCCGCAGCCGAATAACTGGTTCCGAAATCGATTCCGATGCGCATGCGATGCCACCGTGATGCAAGGGCAAGCCGGCCATTATGGCAGCATCGGATGGCCCCGGTGACTCGCGCAGACGCATGGCGGCGCGTGCCCGCGGCGATGACGGACAACCGAAACCGACGGCCGCTCCGTGTCGGCCGCCAGATGATGCCCCACGTGATCGCGCTACAGCGCGCGATCGACAGCCGCGGCGATAGCCGCCATGGCCTGGCCCGTCGGGTGATAGGGAACCGGCGCGAACACGCGGGGGTTCGGCGGAAACCGGAAACCGGACACCCACGGATCGGCAGCACACACGTCATGAGCCATGGTCACGGCCGAAGCCGCGACCAGCTTCACGTGATCGGCCTTCGCCGCCTCGGCGGTGATTCGCGCCAGTTGCGCGGCCACGCGGCGCCCGGCCGCGATCTGTTCCGGCGACAACGGCAAACGCTGCGGGCAGGAGCCATGGGACGGAAGAATGTTGGTGTAATCGACCAGCACGATCTCGGCATGGGGCGCACGCGCACGGATCTGCGCGATGATGCGATGGAACTGCATCGGCAAGCGGCGCGACGCCGCCTGCACCTGATCCTCGGGCACCACCTTGCAGTCCTGTGGATGCCAGGCAGCGGGCACTGCGTCGGGGCGACGCAGGCACGATTCAGCCCACAGATTGCCGATGTAGGCGAGATCGTTGCCGCCTATGGTGATCGTGACCAGGCGCGTATCGGCGTCCACTGCATCGATTTCGGGTGGCTGCCCGGCCTGCGACCTGTCCAAGATGTCAGCGGTCGTCGCACCGGCGCAGGTCATGTCCACCAAGTGCAAACCGCGCTTGCGCGCCAGCACATGCGCGTAGTCGGCCGTCGAGCGCGCGCAACCTGGCGGGCTTCCCGGCACCCGCGTCGCCACGCCGGGCCCGGACGCGAACGAACTGCCCATGGCAACGTAGGTCGCACCGTGTGCCGGCCCGGCGGCCAGCGCGGGTGCCGCGATGCCAGCAAGCAACACGGACAGGCATGGCAGCAGAAGTTTTTTCATCGACGCACCTCGATCAGATGATGGGAAACCGAAGCCCCCGCGCTTGCAGACTGGTGGCCGACAAGACCACGCGCTGCACGGCAGGTGTCGCTCACGTGGTGATGCAGCGTCCGGCGCTCCCGCGAAGCGGCCCTGCGGCACAAACGCTGCTGCCGGCTACGGCTGTACACCGGCGCGGATCACCGCCTGGTTGATCGTGCGTACCTTCGCCTCGTCCACTTTTTCCACCTTGCGGTCGTAGGTGTACAGGCCGTTGTGCTCGCCCTCGACATCGGTGATCTGGGTGTAGACGCTGCCGGACATGCCCTTGGGCATGCCCTTGTCGAGCAACACCTTGGTGTTGGCGACGTAACCCGCGTTCAGTGCGGCGCGATCCTTCACCGCGCCGTAGGGATTGATCGGCGTGTTCGGCCAGACGTGACCGGGAATGCCCAGGGTCAGGCCGCCGTGTTCGCCATCGATGGCGGCGCGCTGCGCATCCGGGCTGGGCAGGCCGGGCCCCTGGTAATCGTGCACGTCATACACGTCGCCGGCATGCGGGTCGCCCTTCATGTCGCAGCAGTTGGCGCCGCTGCGTGCATCGACCAGGCGCGAGGGATCGAGTTGCTTGATCTGCGCCGCCAGCTCCGCGGCAGCCGGGATGCTCCACTGGCCCCAGCCTTCGTTGAACGGAATCCAGCCGATGATCGAGGTCTCGCCCTTGAGCTGATCGACGATCGCGGTGACCTGGGCGCGGAAGTTGGCCTTGTCCGTGGCACTGAGCTTGTCGTTGCTGCCGGTGGGCAACGCCGGCATGTCCTGCCACACCATCAGGCCGATGCGGTCGGCCCAGTAATACCAGCGCGCCGGCTCCACCTTGATGTGCTTGCGGATGGTGTTGAAGCCCAGGTCCCTGGTCTTCCGGATATCGAACTTCAGCGCCGCGTCGGTGGGCGCGGTGTAGATGCCGTCCGGCCAATAGCCCTGGTCCAGCGTGGCCAGCAGGAAGGTCGGCTTGCCGTTCAGCACGATGCGATTGCGCCCACCCACCTTGGCAATGGCGATGCTGCGCAGGCCGGCGTAGCTGGTCGCGTGGTCGCTCTGCCCGCCCGCGTCGAGCGTGGCCTTGAAGGTGTACAGGAATGGATCGCGCGGGCTCCACAAGTGCGGATGCGCGATGGCCAGGTGCAGCGGCTGGTTGGCCGGCCCGCTGGCCTCGCCCACCGCCTTGCCGTCCGCGTAAGCGGTGACGTGCAGCATCGCCGCACGCTCGTCGCCATGCACGCGCGCGGTCACGATGAACGCATCCAGGCTGCGCGCAGGGGTGAAGGTCAGTTGCGCCAGACTGGTGGCCCGCACCGGTTCCAGCCATGCCGTCTGCCAGATGCCCGAGGCAGCGGTGTAGAAGATGCCGCTCGGCTTCAGCCGCTGCTTGCCGATCATCACGTTGGCACCGTCCACCGGCGCATGCACGGCGACGACGATCTCCTGCGGGCCGTGTGCGCGCAGCTCGGGCGTGATATCCGCGCTGAACGAGGTGTAGCCGCCGACATGGTGCGCCACCTGCTTGCCGTTGACGTAGACCGTGGCCTCGCGGTCCACCGCGCCGAAATTCAGGCGCACGTGCTGGCCATGCGCGGTGAAGCCGGCGGGAATCGTCACCAGCCGGCGGTAGAACATGAAGTCCGCATGCTTCTGCACACCCGACAACACCGACTCGATCGGATACGGCACCAGCACCTTCCCCGCCAGGGTCTTGCCGAACGGTGGCGCGGCCTTGCCATCGGTCGCCGCGTACTGCCACAAGCCGTTGAGGTTCAGCCACTGCGGGTGCGCCAGCGAGGGGCGAGCCAGTTGCGGGCGCGGATAATCGGGCAAGGCATTGCGAGGCGACACTTCGGCCGTCCACGGCGTAGCCAGTGGGGCCATCTTGCCGGACCAGGTGGCCACTTGATCCGGTGCCGCCATCGCCGGCACGACGAAACCCATTGCCATGGCCAACCCAAGGCTGGCGCCCATGCGCCGCATCCCGATACTGCCGATCATCCGCCCTCTCCTCGTGGTCATGTCGATGCGGCGAAGGCACCGCCATGCCCGAGGGTGGACAATTGTCCGACAAATGTCCAGCATGGTGGTTGCAAACTGTCGACCTGCCCCACCACTGCCACCGCCGCATGGAGAATCCCCTGATGATTGCCTGGCGAAAATTGCCGTCGATGGTTCTGGCCGCAGCGCTCTGCGTGCTGGCCAACACGCCCGCACATGCGCTCGACAACGGCCTTGCACGCACCCCGCCGATGGGCTGGAACAGCTGGAACACGTTCCACTGCGACGTCAGCGCCAAGCTGATCGAGGCCACTGCCGACATCATGGTCAGCTCCGGCATGAAGGCCGCCGGCTACCGTTACGTCAACATCGACGACTGCTGGCTGCTCAAGCAGCGCGGGCCGCACGGCGAGCTGGTGGCGGACCCGGCGAAGTTCCCGCAGGGCATCAAGGCGGTGGCCGACTACGTGCACCGCAAGGGGCTGAAACTCGGCATCTACGAGTCGGCCGGCACCATCACCTGCGCCGGTTACCCCGGCAGCCTCGGTCACGAGAAGCAGGACGCGAAGGAGTTCGCACGCTGGGGCGTGGATTACCTCAAGTACGACAACTGCGGCGACTACCGCGGCGAAACCTATCCGCAACGCTACACCGCCATGAGCGATGCGCTGCGCGCGACCGGGCGTCCGATCGTCTACAGCCTGTGCGAATGGGGCAACCAGTCGCCGTGGAACTGGGCGCAGGCCATCGGCAACTCGTGGCGTACCACCCAGGACATCACCCCGCGCTGGCATACCGACCAGCCGGCCAACGGCTATCCCCAGGGCATCCTGGACATCCTCGACCAGCAGGCCGCGCTGTCGCACGCTTCCCGCCCGGGCGCGTGGAACGACCCGGACATGCTGGAAGTGGGCAACGGCTACCTCAACAACGACGAAAACCGTGCGCACTTCAGCCTGTGGGCCTTGCTCAACGCGCCGCTGATCGCAGGCAATGACCTGCGCAAGATGTCGAAGGACGTGCGCGCGATCCTGACCAACCGCGAAGTGATCGCGGTGGACCAGGACTGGGGTGGTCGCCAGGGCTATCGCGTGCACCGCGACGGCAACGCCGACGTCTGGGCCAAGCCGATGTCCGACGGTTCGGTGGCGGTGATCCTGCTCAACCGCGGCAGCGGTCCGCTGCACATCGCCACCAGCGCAACGGCGATCGGCTTGAAGTCGGCTTCAAGCTATACCGTGCGCGACCTGTGGCAACACCATAGTTCGACCAGCGCCGGTGCCATCGAAGCCGACGTGCCCACCCACGCGGTGGCCATGTTCCGCGTATGGGCCGGCAAAGCGCCAGCCGGCACCGGGACTCCCGGCTGAGACACGGTCAACTCATGGCGTCGCGCCCTGGCGCGGCGCCAGCAGTGCGGCGGAAATGCCCGCGTCCTGCAGATGCGCCGACAACGCGCGACCCAGCACCAGTTGCGCGCAGGCCTCGGCCATCGCCGCACTGGTCTGGATGCCGTAGCCACCTTGCGCCGCGACCCAGAAGAAGCCTTCCGCGTCCGGCGCGAAACCGCCCACCAGGTTGCCGTCCGGCACGAAGGAGCGCAGGCCGGCCCAGCTTCGGGTCGGCCGGCGGATCGTCATCGTGGTGATTTCCTCGATGCGATGAATGCCCAGCGCGATGTCGAACTCTTCCGGCTGCACATCGTGTGGCGGCACCGGATCGGCATTGGCCGGCGAGCCGAGCAGCAGGCCGGCATCGGGCTTGAAGTAGCAGCTTTCGTCGGCCGCCATCACGAACGGCCAGCTTGCCGTGGCCATGCCTTCCGGCGGTTCGAACAGAAAGGCCGAGCGACGCTTCGGCTGCAATCCCAGCGGAGCGACGCCGGCCAGGCGCGCCACGTCGTCGGCCCACGCCCCCGCCGCATCGAGCAACAGCGGCGCGCGGAATCGCGACTCGCCGCAATCGATCTCCCAGTGCCCTTGCGCGCGCTCGATCGTGCGGATGTCGGCACTCGCCACCAGCTGTCCACCGCGCTCGCGCAGTCCGCGCAGGAACCCCTGGTGCAGCTCGTTGACGTCGATGTCGGCAGAGCCCGGCTCGTACAGGCCGAGGCGTGCCGCTTCCGGTCGCAGCACCGGCACCATGCCGAGCAAGGCATCGGTACCCAGCAGGTGCAGGTCGCTGACGAACGGCGCGTTGGCATCGTGCATCGCCCGCACCTGGTCGGCCTGCTCCGCCGAGCCGATCACCACGGTGCCGCGCGGCGTGAGGATGGGATGCGACGCGAAGCCGCTCGGCGGGCGCTCAAGGAACGGACGCGTGGCACGCGTCAGCGCACGCACCTGGGCGGAGCCATAGGTCTCGCTGAACAAGGCCGCCGAGCGACCGGTGGAATGCACGCCCGGCCACGCCTCGCGCTCCAGCACCAGCACGCGCGCATGCGGCGCCAGAAACCAGGCCACCGAGGCACCGGCCATGCCGGCACCGATGACGATGGCGTCGAATGTGTTCTCATGCATATCGGCATTCCGTCCAGACGTTCCCTCCTGCAGGGAAACCCGAATAATTCCATTGATGCCTCATTCCAGCGAAAGCTGGAATGACGGAGTGATTCGAGTTTTCCTGCGGGAGCAGTTCAAGGTAAATCCTGCGGTTCGGGTCGAGGCCGGGTCACTCCGTTCCGGCCCCTTGCTGCATGCCGGGAGGCGGCCCGGCCGCATCGCGGCGCGACTGCCGCACCACCACGCTGTTCACGGTGAGGTCGGCGGTGACGTTGCCCAGCGTGGCGAAGACATCCGGCAGCGTGTCGACGGCAAGCATCAGGCCCAGCGGCCCCAGCGGCACGCCCATGGCTTGCGCCACCGGCAGGTTGGTGGCCATGAAGGTGACCTGCCCGGGCAGGCCGACCGAGCCCAGGCTGATCACCACGGCCAGCGCCGCGCCGGCAATCAGTTGCGCCGCGCTGAGGTCGATGCCGCTGGCCCAGGCGATGAAGCAGGCCGAGGCCACGTATTGCACCGGGCTGGTGAGGCGACACAGCGACACCGCCATCGGCAACACCAGCGCATTCACCTGCGGTGGATAACCGAGCCGCTCTTCCGCGCTTTCCAGCATCGCCGGCAACGACGCCAGCGACGATTGCGTGCTGGCCGCCACCGCCTGCGCCGGCGCCAGCGCGACGACGAATCGGCGCAAGCGCTCGCCGCCCCACAGCACCGCCACCGGCAGCATCAACGCGGTCACCAGCAGGTAGAGCAGGATCTCGGTCAACACGTACACGCCCAACGCGCGCACCATGCCCACGCCGGCACGCGCGCACACCGCCAGGATCAGCGCGAACACGCCCAGCGGCGCCAGCCACAGCACCCAGCGCACGATCACGATCATCGCGTCCGCCACTGCCTGGAAGAATTCCACCAGCAAGGCACGCCGCGAGGCCTGCAACCGGGTCA
The DNA here is from genome assembly GCF_041107475.1 of Rhodanobacter sp. FW021-MT20. NCBI lineage: Bacteria > Pseudomonadati > Pseudomonadota > Gammaproteobacteria > Lysobacterales > Rhodanobacteraceae > Rhodanobacter > Rhodanobacter sp. FW021-MT20. The sequence continues at coordinate 562,437 of NZ_JBGBPX010000001.1, forward strand.
GTGCAAACCCCAGAAACAACGCGAACACCACCAGCGGCAACATCGCGCTCTGCGCCGCGGCCATCAGGGCATTGCTCGGCACGATGTCCTCGAACCAGTGGGACCAACCGGGCACGGCCCCGGACGGCGCCTGCGCCGCGTGGCCAGCCAGCACCGCACCCAATTCGGGGTTGTGCGGAAACAATGCAAACAGCGGCGGCGCGACCAGTGCCGCCACTGCCGCACCACCGGCCAGCAGCACGATGATGGTGACCAGCGTGCGCCGCGCGATGCGTCCGGAAGCCGCCGCGTCGCTGGCGGTATTCACGCCCACCACCACCAGCGCCAGCACCAGCGGCACCACCGTCATCTGCAAGGCGTTCAACCACAGGTGGCCGATCGGCTGCGCGACATCCGCGGCGTGCGCCGCCCATGCCGGCGCCCACGCCGCAAGCGCCAGACCCACCAGTGCGCCGGCCGCGAGACCCGACAGTACGCGCGTGGTGGCGCTCATCGGCCACCCTGCGTGGACGGCAACTGCCAGCCATGACGCAGGCGTGCGTATTCGTTCTGCGGCAACAGCACGAAAATCGGATGCGCCTGCGGCTTCAGCCACGCCAGCAAACGGCGCATGGTGGCGGGGTTCATCGCGGTGCAGCCGGTGGTGCCGGTATCCGGCGTTTTCCACAGATGGCCGAAGATGCAACTGCCACCCTGCGGCACACCGTTCGGGTTGTGCTCGATCACGAAGCCGAGCCGGTAGCGCTGATCGCCCTGGAAATGCAGATCGCGCCGCATCGGTTCGCTGGAGCCCTTCAACGCCGCCGCGCCTACCTTGGCGGTGTCAGCGATGTGGTTGTACAACGGCGAGCCGCTGACGTCCATGCAGTAGTCGGTGGCGGTGAGCGCGAGGTAGGGCATCGTCGTGTCCGCATGGGCGGCGTAACCGAACGTGGTGCCAATGCGGAACACGCCGGCCGGGCTGCGGCCGTCGCCTTCGCGCTTCTGTGGGCCGTCGTGCTGCGCCGGACTGAGACCGATGCCCCAGGCCGCGCCACTGTGGCCGATCACCACCGGCCGGGCCTTGCCTGCTTCGTGCCACGCACCGCCATCACTACGCTCGTAAGTTCGCAGCGTGCCCTGCATCGCATTCCAGCCGGGGACGGTGACCAGCACCATCTGGCGAGCATCGGACCAGGCGGCGGGGGCATCGCCGGCGACGACGTTGCCGGACAGCGCGAGCCCGGCGATCAGCAGTGTGACGAGACGGTTACGCATGGATGTGGAATCCTCCAACGAAGGAATTCCTCTCCCTTCGGAAGAGGGTGCCGGCAGGCGGGTGAGGGTTCGGGCGGAGATGGGTGTCACGGCGACACCGCACCCTCACCCCAACCCCTCTCCCACAGGGGGAGGGGCTCGAGTCGGCAGGCAAGAGAGGTCGGGTTTCGAAAACGCTGCCGAATGAATCCCTCTCCTTTCGGGAGAGGGTGCCGGCAGGCGGGTGAGGGTTCGGGCGGAGACGGGTGTCACGGCGACACCGCACCCTCACCCCAACCCCTCTCCCGACGGGAGGGGGGTTAAAAATCGCGGCACGGATGGACGTCCGGACGACCATCACGGCTCCAGCATCTGCTGGATGCGATCCAGGTTCGCCACCAGTTGCGCATGGCGCGAATCGTCGCTTTCGCACAGACGCACGAAGATGCCATCCAGCAGGTGCTGCAACGCGGATTGATAGAGCAGCGGCTGGATGTACGGCTGCTCGTCGTGCGCGGACACCAGCAAGGCAATGTCCGCCAGCGTACGCAGCGGGTTGGCGGTATGCCGGGTCACGCTGATCACCTGGCCACGGCGTTCGCGGAAATAACGGCTGATCTTGCACAGCGCCGGGTGGTTGCCGTGTTCGGAAAACACCAGCAGCACGTCGCCGGCACTGGCCGCGGAAACGTTGGCGGTCATCCGCGCGGTATCGAAGTTGTGCACGGTGAGGATGCCCAGCAACGACAGTTTCAGCGCGAAGCCGCGCGCGTAGATGTCGTCGTCGCCCAGGCCGATGATGAACACCTTGCCGCTGCGTCCGGCCGTACCGATCGCCCCGGCCACGGCGGCGAGCGTCTGCGACGTGTTGATCAGCCGGGTGGCCTCCTCCGCCTCGGACTTGCGCCGCCACAGGCCACCGGCCGACGAATCGTCCGTTTCGCCGCCGGCATGCGCCGTGGCTTGTTCAACGCCGCCATTGTCGGCGCGGGCAATCGCCTCGCCTACCGAATACTTCAGGTCGGGATAGCCCTTGAAACCGAGCTTCTGGGTGAACTTGACCACGCTGGACTGGCTGATGCCCAGCGCATTGGCCAGTTGCTGCGAGGAGTAGTCGCGCAGCAGTTGCGCGTTGTCCAGGATGAAATCCGCGATGCGACGTTCCACCGCCGACATCTGGTCGCGTTCGGAGCGGATCTTGACGAGGGGCGACATGTCGGATCGGGTTCCTGCTCAGGCAGCGATATCGGTTTCCAGCCCACGGATCTCGCGAATGCCCAGACCCGGTGCATCCGTCACCGAGATCTCGGATTCGTTGAAGATTACCCCACCGTCCACCGGATTGAACTGGCACAGCGAGGGGCCGTCCAGGTCGACCTTGGTGATCACGTCGGCCTTGGCCACCGCCACGTGCACCGCGGCGGCCACGCTGATGCTGGTTTCCAGCATGCAGCCGATCATGCATTCGATGCCATGCATGGCCGCGATGTCGGCAATCCGGATGGCATTGGAAATGCCCCCGGTCTTCATCAGCTTGATGTTGATGATGTCGGCCGCGCGCAGCCGGATCAACTCGATCACCTCCATCGGACCGAACACGCTTTCGTCGGCCATCACCGGGGTGTGCACGCGCTCGGTGACGTAGCGCATGCCGGCCAGGTCGCGTGCCTTCACCGGCTGCTCGACCAGCTCCAGCTTGATGCCGGCATCCTCCAGCGTCTGCAGCGCATATACCGCCTGCTTCGCGGTCCAGCCCTGGTTGGCGTCCAGCCGCAGCAAGGCGCGCCCCTCCACCGCGGCATAGATCGCCTTGACCCGCTCGATGTCCACGCCGATGTCCTTGCCCACCTTGATCTTCAGCGATTCGAAACCGCGCTCCACGGCACTGATGGAGTCGGCCACCATCTTGTCGATGTAGTCCACGCTGATGGTGATGTCGGTGGTGATCACCGGATCGCCGCCGCCGAGCAGCTTGTACAGCGGCGCCTTGTACAACTGGCCCCACAGGTCGTACAGCGCGATTTCCACGGCCGCCTTGGCGCTGGTGTTTTTCTCCATCGAGGACTGCACCAGGCCGGCAAGCCGATTGAGGTCGGCCACGTCCTGGCCGATCAGCCGTGGCGAAATGTAATGGCGGATCGCGTCGATGATGGAGCCATGGGTATCGCCCGTGATCACCGCCGTGGCCGGGGCTTCGCCATAACCGATGTGGCCGGTGTCGGTATGCACCATGACCACGATGTCCTCGACCTGGTTGACGGTCCGCAGCGCCGTCTTGAACGGCGTCTTCAGCGGAACCCGCAGCATGCCGAATTGAATGTCGGTAATTTTCATGGAGAGCCGTGTCCGTGAGTTCGATGGAAATTCGTCGACCGTCTGTCGCCGGCGATCAGCGACGCATGCGCACGATGCTGGTCATGTGGTCGATGAAGGTGGTGCCGTCCTTGCCGTACAGCATCGGCAACAACGGCGTGACCGACACCGCGTTGAGCTTGACGTGCGCAGTGGAACCGTCGGGCTTGAGGTAGCTCATGCCCAGCACGTCGTGGATCACCCACGGCTGGCCCTGCCACTGGCCCAGCACCATCATCACGTGGCCGGGGATGTAGACCAGGTCGCCGAGCCGGAGCTGCATCGCCGCCTTCAACCGCACCTCGTGGCTGTCGGCGGCAGTGAACAGGCGATGCGCCAGCGCCGGGCTCACGCCCTGGTCACTGGTGTTGCGCGGCATCTGCACGCCCATGCTGCGATAGACGTCGGAGACGAAGCCCGAGCAGTCGCGACCGTCGTAGGCATGGCCCCAACCGTAGCGCTCGCCAAGGAACTTGAACGCCTGGGTGATCAGGTTGCGTGGCGTCAGCGGCAGGTAGTCGCCGGCGGTGTCGGTGTTCTTCTGCAACAACGCGGGCACCAGCGCGAGACTGCCGTCGTCCTTGCGCATCGGCAATTGCAGCGTGTACGAGGTGTACGGGGTCTGGCCGTTCACCGGCTGGTCGGGCGGCAGCGTGGTCAGCAGCGGCACGCGCGTGGCCATGTCCAGCTGCAATTGCGACACCGCCGGCTGCTCGGGGGTGAATACCGTGCGCACACTGGCGCCGGTGACCACCCGGTACGGCGTTTTCGCGGCGTAACCGAGCACCACGTTCTTCGGTGCTTCGGCCACGTACTTCTTTTCCATCCATGCCGCGTAGCGCGGGCTGATCACGAACAGCCACCGGCCATCCCCGCTGGTGTGCACGATGGCCACCGGCGTACCGGGAAATTCGGCGCTTTCCTGGAAACGGTCGATGTCGGTATCGCCCTGCCGACTGAACACACGCAGCATGGTCGGAAAGCTGCGCAACGCGGCACGATGCACCACCAGGCCATAGCGCACCGGCTGTTGCGCAGGGATCGCGCCCAGTGCCAGCTCGCTCATCAGGCTATCCAGCGTGGCCTTGGGTACCGGCCGGCCATGCACGTCGTAAAGCGTGTGCGTAGGTCGTTTCGAACGGTGCTCGATCCAGCCGGTCACCTGCGCCCGCGACACCGACGCGGGCAATGCGGCGAGGTCGTGCATCGACGGATCGAGCTTCAGCAGTTTCGCGTTCTGCGCATCGATCTGCGCGCGGGTGAGGATGAGCTGGTCAGGCGTGGCCTGCAGGCCGATCCAGAACGCCGGGGTGATCTGCGCCTCGCCCACGCCGAGCACGCCGCTCGGCGGTATCGGCAACGTGCCGGCTGCATCGCGCGCCTGCAACGGTGCATGGGCGAACACGAAGGCCAACGCCAAAGCCGCGAACATCGAACGTTTCATCGCTTCACTCCTACATCGCCGCCGCGTGCGACATCAGGCTGGCCACCACCAGGCCAAAACCGGTTCCGAGGATATAGCCGAGCAAGGCCAGCAGGACGCCCACCGGCACCAGCGACTTCGAATAGCTGGCGGCCAGCACCGGCGTGGCCGCCACCCCGCCGATGCACGCCAGCGAAGAGATGCCACACAAATACAGGTCGAAATGGAACAGCCGCGCCAGCAGCACCAGCAGCGTGGCGTGGATGGCAATCACGGTGAACCCGCAGGCGATGTACAGCGGCGCCTGCGCGATACCCTGGAAATTGCTCTGCGAGGCCAGCACCGCCACCACCACGATCAGCAGCGCGCTGGAAATCGCCCCCGCGCCCGGGAAGCGCGCCACCGGCGTCTGCGCCACCAGCAGCCCGGCCACGGTGGCCAGCAGGATCGCCCAGGTCGTCGCCGACACCATGTTTGATGTGGGCAGCTTGCCGCCCAGCCACACCGAGAGCGCACCTACCGCCAGCGCCGCGCCCAGCCACAGCAGCACGTTGTCATATCGGATCGGCCCGATCGCCGGTCGCTCGGCCACGACCAGGTCACCGCTGGACTTTGCCCGCGTCCAGCGGTTGAACGCGGTTGCCAGCGGCCCGATCGAGAACAGCACCACCACCCAGGTCGAATAACCCAGTGCGTCGGTGAGCAGCGAGAAAGCCAGCATCGAATCGGGCATGCCGATGGCCTGCTTCACCGCCACCATGTTGGCGCTGCCGCCCATCCAGCTGCCGGACAGCGCAGCCAGCGGCATCCAGCCATTGCCCGCTGGCAGCCAATGGCGATAGATCAGGAAGGCCCCCATGAACGCCGCGAACAGGCATATCGAAGTGCAGGCGAATACCGCCAGCACGCGCGGACCCAGGGCGAAGATCGCGCGCAGGTCGCAGTTGATCATCAACAGGAACAACAGCGCCGGGATGGCGCGCCCAATCACCGTCGCTTGCGCAGCATGGATCTCGGCATTCACCTGCCACAGCCCCGACACCGAGAGCGCCGTGACCACCAGATAGGTCAGCACGATCGGCGGCAGCACATTGAACACGCGCCAGCCGGAATAACGCTCGACCGCCGGGAACAGGCCGGCGACCAGCAGCATCACCGCGAGATAGGGCCAGACCGTGTGGATCATCGTTTCCCCTTGCCATGGACTGCTGCCGGACGTGCAGGCGCAGCCAGTCTACTTCGAACTGGAATACTTAATTCAACAAATAACAGTTTGAAGCATAAATTATTGACCATCGATTGCAAGCATGCTACACAGCCACCTCGGGGAAAACTTAGCGGGGTGTTCCACGGTGAGAACCGCACCACTTCCGATCATCATGATGCAACACGGGCTGCGTCTGCTGCTTGCCGGCTCGTGGCTCGCCGCCACCTGCGTGGTCGCGGGCGCGGCGCCAGCGACGACAGCGGACACGACCCACCGGATCGCCGCCAGCATCGACGCCGGCCAGTTCCAGACCGCGACCGCCGACATTGATGCCGCGCTGGCCCAACCCGGGCTGGACGCCGCCACCCGCCGGGCACTGCTGTTCCAGCGCGAGCGCATGCGCCGCATCGGCATGGATTTTTCGCTCGACGCGACCACGCTGAAGGCGCGCATCCGCGAACAGATTCCCGACCTGCGCGAGGACGAGTTCCAGCGCTGGGACGCCCACGGCCTGTTCGAGCACATGGTGATCGACGGCCATCTCCGTTACTTCAAGCGCGACGCCGCCAACCTGTACCGGCTCAGCGCCGAGGCCGCCGCGCGTCGCGCCCATCCCGCACCGTTCTATGACGATCCGTACGGAACCCTGGGCGACTATCACCGCTCCGTGCGCCAGGCCGCGCTGGCCAGCCATCGCAGCAGCGTGGAAGCGCATCGCGTGCGCATTACCCAGACGCTGACGGTGGATGCCGACGCGGTGCCGGCCGGTCAGGTCGTGCGCGCATGGATTCCCTATCCGAAACCGCTGCCCGGCCAGCAGGACGACATCCGCTTCATCGCCAGCGTGCCGGCGAAGCACGAACTCGCGCCAGCCAGCGCGCCGCAGCGCACGGCCTATTTCGAGAAAACCGCACAAGCCGGCAAGCCCACCCGTTTCTCGGTCACCTACGAGCTGACCCTGTCCGCGCAGTACCACGTCATCGACCCGGACAAGGTGGTGCCGGCGAAGATCACGCCGGAGCTGGCGCCCTACGTGGCCGAACGTCCGCCGCATGTCGTGTTCACCGAGCAGATGCAGCTGTTCTCGCGACAGGTGGTCGGCAACGAAAAAAACCCGTACCGCATCGCGCAGAAGCTGTTCGCCGCGGTGGACGACATTCCCTGGGCCGGTGCGCGCGAGTACTCCACCATCGGCAACCTCAGCGATTACGCGCTGCACGCCGGCCACGCCGATTGCGGCCAGCAGACCATGCTGCTGATCACCTTGCTGCGGATGAACGGGATTCCCGCACGCTGGCAGTCCGGCGCGATCTTCGCGCCGGGCGGCTACGACGACATCCACGACTGGGGCCAGCTCTACCTGGCGCCCTACGGCTGGATTCCGATGGACGTGACCTTCGGACGCTTGTATCCGGGCGCTCACCCGAAACCGGGCGATGCCGCACTGGAATGGTTCTACCTCGGTGGACTGGATGCCTGGCGCGTCGCCTTCAACAGCGACTTCGGCCGGGACTTCGTGCCGGCCAAGCACGACTTCCGTTCCGACACCGTGGATTCGCAGCGCGGCGAGGTCGAGTGGAGCGGGGGAAACCTCTACTACGACCAGTGGCACTACGGCTTCAACTGGACGCCGGTGTCCGGGCCTGCCGCATCGGCGCAGGGAAACGTGCACCACTAAACCACCACCGCTTTTCATATATGGCATCGACGGCGTCGATGGGGAGATGGGGAATATGAGCAGCAGCCGATACTTTCGCAGGACCGTGTTGTGCGCGGCGCTGGGCCTCGGCCTGTCGTCGCTGGCGATGGCCCCGGCACGGGCCGGCAATACCGATGGTGCAGTGGTCGGGCGGACCCAGGCCGCCGCCACGTTGATCATCACCAGCCCCTCCACCGGGCTGACCCGCACCATCGTCGCGGACAGCCACGGCAACTACCGCTTTCCGTTCCTGCCCGTCGGCCGTTACGTGCTCACTGCCAGCAGCGCGGGACATGCGCTGGGCGAGCCGCAAAACGTCACCGTGAGCCTGGGCAACACCACCACCGTGGATGTGGGCATCAAGACCGCAGCGACCGAGCTGGCCGCAGTGAACGTGGTCAGCAGCACGCTGCCGATCATCGACGTCACCTCCACCGAATCGGCCACCAACATTTCCCACGCCCAGCTCCAGCGCCTGCCGGTGGAGCAGAACGTGGCTTCGGTGGCGATGCTGGCGCCCGGCGTGGTCAAGGGCAATGCCGGCATCGGCGGCATCTCCTTCGGCGGCTCGTCGATCGCCGAGAACGCGTTCTATGTCAACGGCCTCAACGTCACCGATTTCTACAACCGCAACGGCTTCTCGGAAGCGCCGTTCGATTTCTACCAGGAATTCCAGGTCAAGACCGGCGGCTACTCGGTGGAGTTCGGCCGCACCACCGGCGGCGTGGTCAACGCGGTGGCCCGCTCGGGTACCAACGAATTCAAGTTCGGCACCACCCTCACCATGGAGCCGGGCAACTGGCATTCGGTGGCACTGAACCGCTACGACGCCGACGGCAACCGCTACATCACCTCCAGCCGCGACCGGCAGTCGCTGATCAAGACCAATGTCTGGGCGTCCGGCCCGATCGTGAAGGACAAGCTGTTCTTCTTCGCGATGTACGAGCAGCGCGGCAACTCCCCGCGCAACACCGATGACCTCGGTGAGATCATGAACGAGCACAACGGCGACAACGGCTTCTGGGGCGCCACCGTCGACTGGAACATCACCGACAGAAACACGCTGTCGCTGATGGCCTTCTCCGACAAGGACCACGATGTCGACAGCGTCTACGGCTACGACTACGCCACCGATACGGAAGGCGCACGCACCAACGTGGTCAACAACCGGACCGGTGGCCGCAACTGGGCGCTGACCTGGAGCAGCTACCTCACCAACGACTTCTCGATGAAGTTGATGTACGGCAAGAACCAGCGCCAGTCCAACACCGAGTCGCAACTCGACGAGCAATGCAACGTCGTGGCCGCCACCAGCGCGGTGCTGAACCAGTATCCGCCGGGTGCGGCACTGGGCTGCACCAACAGCTCCACCGTGTATGCGCGCACCGACAAGCGTACCCAATACCGTGCCGACTTCGAATGGACGCTGGGCAACCACCTGCTGCGTTTCGGCTATGACCACGAGAAGGACGTCTCCGACTACGCGCGGCACTACGCCGGCCCGGGCGGCTACTACTACAACGTCTACGCCACCACGCCCGGCAGCACCATCGACAACGGCGGCGTGGTGCCACCCGGCTACAACGCTTATGTCCGCGCCCGCCAGTACGTGATCGCCGGCACCTTCCCCACCATCAACTCGGCGGTGTACCTGGAAGACAACTGGTCGATCACGCCGAACCTGGTGCTCAACGCCGGCATTCGCAACGACAGCTTCGACAACGAAGCCGCCAACGGCCAGAGCTACATCAAGATCGACAAGCAGATCGCGCCGCGTCTGGGTTTCTCGTGGGACGTGAAGGGCGACGCCACGATGAAGATCTTCGGCAACCTCGGCCGTTACTACCTGCCAGTGGCCAACGTGATCAACATCAAGCAAGCTGGTGGCCTGCTCGACCGGCGCACCTACTACGGTTTCGATGGCTGGGAAACCCAGACCCTCAACGGCGTGTCGTACGTGGTGCCCAGGCTCGGGCCGCAAATCGGCAACGTGGACGAATCGCAGGGCAATGGCACCGTCGGCGACCTGCGCTCCGAGGTCGACCGCCACATGGATCCGGTCTACCAGGACGAAGCCATTCTCGGCTTCCAGCAACTGCTGAGCGCGAAGTGGTCGTGGGGCGTGCGTGGCATCTACCGGCGCATGCACAACGCGATCGACGACATGGAAATCAGCGCCACCCCGCAATGCGGCGGCAATGGCTACGTGGGCTGGGTGATGGCCAACCCCGGCAAGAATGTCACGGTGTGGGGCGACACCAACTGCGATGGCACGCCGGACGGCTGGGTCACCATCAACACCGCCAAGTACGGCTGGGCGATGTACGACTCGGCCGGCAATTACCTGGGCCAGCGCGGCTGGAAGAAACCCAAGCGCACCTATGGCGCCTTCGAATTCCAGCTCGACCGCGCATGGGACGAGAAGTGGTCGCTGAACGCCTCGTACACGATCGCGTGGAACCGTGGCAACGCGGAAGGCCCGGTCAACTCCGATACCGACTTCGACGATACCGGCCGCACCGAAAACTGGGACAACCCCTACGTCAATCTCAGCAACGGCTTTCTGCCGAACGATCGCCGCCACCAGCTGAAGGTGCGTGGCACCTACGCGCTCGCCAAGCACTGGCAGGTCGGCGCCAACCTCGAACTCAACTCGGGTGGGCCGATCACCAGCTACGGCGTGGGCAATCCCTATGACGCCACCAACTATCACAGCTACTTCATCTGCGTGGACAAGTGCGGTTCCATTCCCGGGCAGTTCGACGCGGACGGCAACCCGGTGCAATACCCCTCCGAAGACCGCGTCTACCACGAGGTGAAACGCGGCAACTACGGGCGCCTGCCGTGGACCTATACCGTCGACGCCAACATCACCTACCTGCGTCCGTTCGACGGCGGCACCCTGCGCGTGAAGCTGACGGCGTTCAACCTGTTCAACCAGCAGCGTACGGTGCAGGTGGACCAGGACCTGCAAACCAGCATCTCCAACTCCACCAACAGCACCTTCCTGCAACCGTTCATCTTCCAGCCTCCGCGTTACGTGCAGCTCGCCGTAGCCCTCGATTTCTGACGGCCTCCCCGCGTGGCGACCCGCACAGCTTGCGGGTCGCCTTTTTTTGATTCCACGAGCAAGCCCATGAGCACGCTGTCCATCCAGCAGACTGCCACCGGCATGGACGCCAGGTCCTCGGCGCAGTTCGACGGCGTCGATCTCGCCGCGCTCGCCGACCGGCTCGGCACGCCGCTCCACGCCTACTCCGCCAGCGCGATCCGCCAACGCATCAACGCGCTGCAGCAGGCGCTGCATGGCCTCGACGCGACGATCTGCTACGCCGTCAAGGCCAACGGCAATCGCGCCATCCTCGAACTGATGGCCGCGGCGGGACTGGGTGCGGACATCGTCTCCGCCGGCGAACTGCGCCGCGCGTTGCAGGCGGGCATCCCGCCCGAGCGCATCGTGTTCTCCGGCGTGGGCAAGAGCGAGGACGAGATCGCCGGCGCACTCGACGTGGGCATCCGGCGCTTCAACGTGGAATCGCTGGACGAACTGCATGCCATCGAACGACTGGCGGCGACGCAACACACCACCGCACGCGCCGCGGTGCGCATCAACCCGAACGTGGACGCACTCACCCACGCCAAGATCGCCACCGGCAAGTCGGAGAACAAGTTCGGCGTAAGCATCGACGAGGCACGTCACTGGTTCGCCGCGCGCGAACAACTGCGGCACGTGCGACTGGACGGCCTGCACGTGCACATCGGCTCGCAGATCCTTTCGCTGGAACCGTTCCGTCTCGCCCTGCAGCGCGTGGCCGCGTTCTGGCACGAGCTGCGCGAGGCCGGTCATCCCATCGCCAGCATCGATGTCGGCGGCGGCCTCGGCGTGCGCTATCGCGAGGACGACACGCCGATCGCGGCGGAAGACTATGCGGCGACCATCCGCGAGGCGCTGGCCGGCTTCGACGGGGATCTGCTGCTCGAACCTGGCCGCTATCTGGTGGCCGAAGCCGGCGTATTGCTGACCCGCGTGATACGCATCAAACAGGGCGAAGCGCGCGACTTCCTGGTGCTCGACGCGGCCATGAACGACCTGGCGCGCCCGAGCCTGTACGACGCCTGGCACGATATCGTGCCGGTCGCGAACGAGACCCGGCCGGAAACCGTCTACGACGTGGTCGGGCCGGTCTGCGAAACCGGCGACACCTTCGCCCGCGACCGCCGCCTGCCCGCCTGTGCCGCCGGCGACCTGTTGATGATCCGCACCACCGGCGCCTATGGTGCCTCGATGGCCTCCACCTACAACTCGCGGCCCCTGGCCGCCGAGGCGCTGCTCGATCGCGGCCGCTACGCCGTGGTTCGCAGGCGCCAGCATTTCGAGGAAATGACCGCCGGCGAACCATCGGCCCGGCATTGGGAGACGGCATGAAACATTTTGCACCGCACACGCTCATGCTTGGCGCGCTGGCATCGGGCCTGCTCGCCTTTGGCCAGCCCGCCGCCGGCGCCACGCAAACGGCCCGGCCCGCCGATCCACCGATCACCATCGACACCCACGTCGACATCCCGTTCACCTACATGCGCGAGCCACGCTTCGATGTCGGCAAGGACACCCGATTACTGGTCGACCTGGGCAAGATGGAACGCGGCGGGCTCAATGCCGCGTTCTTCGTGATCTGGGTGCCACAGGGGCCGCTCACGCCCGCGGGCTACACCAAGGCCGTGCGCCAGGCCGAGGAAAAGTACGAGGGCATCGAACGCATGCTGATGCGCTATCCCGACCGCATCCGCCTCGCCACCACGCCGGCGCAGGCCATGGCCAACCGCCGCGCCGGCCTGCTCTCGGCCATGATCGGCATCGAGAACAGCTATTCGCTCGGCCACGACATCCACCGCCTGGATGCCACCTACGACCGGGGCGCGCGCTACGTGGGGCTGGTCCACGTGGGCGACAACGACCTGTGCACCAGTTCGTTGCCGGACACGAAGCACGGCGAGCCGGCCATGAACAGCGCGGGCGACAAGGGCATGAGCGCGTTCGGTCGCGAGGTGGTGACACGCGCCAACCAGCTCGGCATGATGGTCGATATCTCGCACGCCTCTGATCGCTGCGTGCGCGACGCGCTGGCCTATTCGAAGGCACCGATCATCGCCTCGCACTCCGGTGCGCGTGCCGTGCTCGACCACCCGCGCAACCTGCCCGACGACCTGCTGCGCGCGATCGCCGCCAAGGGCGGCGTGATCCAGGCGGTGGCCTACAAGGAATTCCTCAAGCACGACCCCGGTCGCGAGGCCGCCGAAAAGAAGCTGCAGGACGCCGTGGCCAAGGCCCATGGCGACGCCGAATACGACAGCGACAAGGACGACTACCTGCCAGCGATGGCCCGAGGCATGGCCGAGATCGAGAAGACATACCCGTTGCCCACCCTGGACGACTACGTGAAGCAGATCCGGCACATGGTGCAGGTCGCCGGGATCGACCACGTGGGCATCGCCTCGGACTTCGATGGCGGCGGCGGCATCACCGGATGGAAGGACGCCAGCGAAACCCGCAACGTCACGATGGCGCTGCGCCACGCCGGCTTCAGCGATGCCGACATCGCGAAAATCTGGGGCGGCAACCTGCTGCGCGTGTGGGGCGAGGTGGCGCGCGATGCACGACACTGAGTGCGACACGCCCTCGCGCCCACCAGACAATGCGGCAACCCCGCCTTCGCTCCCTCCCCCACCTGGCAGGGGAGGGCCGGGGTGGGGTGCTCTCCTGCAAGCTCCGGCTCCCCCCTCCCGACTTCCCCCTGCACGCAGGGGGAGGAGAACGGCAGCCCTCCCGCGACCTTGCCTTGCCGATCCGGCAAGGCGCCGCATGCGCGGCGCGTGGCTCGCCTTGCTGTGGCTGGCCTTGCCCTGCGCCGCCGCGCCCGCGCTGCAGGCGGCCAGCCAGCAGGCTCGCACCACCTACGACCCCATCCTCGACGCCGTGGTGGCGCGCTACCACCTGCCCGGCATCGCGCTGGGCGTGATCGAGCACGGCCAGGTGGTCTACATCGGCACGCGCGGCGAGACCATCGCCGGCTCGGGCCACAAGATCACCCCGCGCACGCTGTTCAAGATCGCGTCCAACAGCAAGGCGATGACCACGGCCTTGCTCGGCCGGCTGGTCGACCAGGGCAAGCTGCACTGGAACGACCCGGTGACGAAGTACCTGCCGGACTTCCGCATGCACGACCCGTGGGTCACGAAGAACATGCGCGTGGCCGACCTGCTCACCCACTCCAGCGGTCTGCCCGAAGGCGGCGGCGACCTGATGCTGTGGCCTGAGCCCAACGCGTTCACCCGCGCCGACATCATCCACGGCCTGCGCTACATCAAGCCCGGCTACAGCTTCCGTTCGAAGTACCAGTACGACAACCTGCTTTACGTGGTGGCCGGTGAAGTCGCCGCCGCCGCGGGCGGCGCGCCCTACGAGACGCTGATGCACCGCGAGGTGTTCCAGCCGCTGGGACTCGACCGCTGCCAGGTCGGCCAGTGGAACCGCGACGCCGTGGGCGACGTGGCCGAGCCGCACTACCACGAGGGCAGCCGCAACATCCCGATGCGCGAGGACGGCGCGGTGATCCCCGCGATCACCTCCGCCCCCGCCGGCGGCATCCGCTGCGATCTCGACGACATGCTCGTCTGGGCGCGCAACTGGCTGGCGCCCACGCCGGCGCAGCTGCAGTGGCTGTCGGCACGGCAACGCCACGTACTGCAGTCGCCGCACATGCTGATCCCGGTGTCCGGGCAACGCCGCACGTGGGACCACAGCCACATCATGGCCTACGGCTACGGCTGGCGCATGACCGACGTGGACGGCAGCTGGACGGTGTGGCACACCGGCACGCTGGGCGGCATGTATTCCGAGCTGATGCTGCTGCCCGACCGCCAGAGCGGCTTCGTGTTCATGATCAACGGCGAGGCAGACGACGCGCGCACCGTGCTCGGCGAGGTGCTGGTCAAGCACTTCACCGCGCCGGGCGACACGCACGGCGTGGCCTGGTACGCCGAAGCGCTGGAGCGCGCTGACAAGCAGGCGACGGCCCGCGCCGCCGCGCCCGACACTTCCGCCGCCCAGCCGCTCGCGCCCGCCGCCCTGTCGGCATGGACCGGTCGCTACCGCGATCCCTGGCTCGGCGAGATGACGCTGTGCCCGGACAATGGCCGCGTGCACTTCGCCGTCGCCAAGTCGCCCAGGCTGAATGGCGAGGTGATGCGCCTGGGCAGCCGCGACCTGGTGCGCTGGACCGACCGCAACGTGGCGCCCGACGCCTGGCTGGACCTGCATCCCGCGCAGGGCGGGCAAGCCGCCACGCTGACCATGGCCAAGGTCGATGCGCTGGGCGACTTCAGCTCCGACTACGAGGACCTGCACTTCACCCGCACGGGGGACTGCCCATGACATCCCGCTTCCTGCCCATCGCACTCTTCGCGCTCGCCTTCGCGCCCTACGCGGCGCACGCCGAACAGGCGCCGCAGCTCTCGCCCGCGAAGACCGCGGCGCAAGCCAACCTGGTCGACATCCGCAGCCTGGTGCCCGACATCGCCGAGGACATCAAGTACGCCGGCAGCGACAACTTCGTCGGTCGCCCGGTGCACGGCTACCTTGCCCCGAAATGCCTGCTGCTGCGCCCGGCTGCCGACGCACTGGCCCGGGTCGAACACGACCTGCGGGCGCAGCACTATCGGCTGAAGCTGTGGGATTGCTACCGCCCCGCCCGCGCGGTGGCGGACTTCGTGCACTGGGCGCACGACCTCTCCGACCAGCGCACCAAACCGCAGCACTACCCGAACCTGGACAAGTCGAAATTGCTCGGCGTCTACATCGCCCCCGTGTCCGGCCACAGCCGTGGCGCCACCGTCGACCTGACCATGGAGCGCTGCGCCACCGACGGCACGCATTGCGCGCCACTGGACATGGGTACCGGCTTCGACTGGTTCGGCGTCCGCGCCCACACCGACGCCTCCGGCATCAGTGCCACCCAGCTCGCCAACCGCCACCGCCTGCGCGCCGCCATGGAGCATGAGGGGTTCAAGAACTACACCATGGAATGGTGGCACTACACCCTGACGCCCGAGCCCACGCCGCACACGCTGTACGACGTGCCAGTGCAATGAATGCTCCACTCTCGCCACGCCCTGCACGAAACAATCCCTCTCCCCTCGGGAGAGGGTGCCGGCAGGCGGGAGAGGGTACGGCCGGAGCGCAACGCCAAGCTCCGCCTGAACCCTCACCCCGCCCCCTCTCCCAGCGGGAGAGGGGCTCAAGCACCAGCGCCCAGAGGCTCGCCATGCGCTTCGCCACCATCCTCGCCCTTTCGCTTCTCGCCGCCGGCACTGCCAACGCCACCACCGCCGACGCCATCCAGAACGCCAACCGCCTGATGCAGAAATATACCGGCGACGTTCCCGGTGCCTCGCTGCTGGTGATCAAGGATGGCAAGCCGCTGATCGACCGCGGCTACGGCATGGCCGACCTGGAACACCACGTCGCCGCCACGCCGGCCACCGACTATCGCCTCGCTTCCATCACCAAGCAGTTCACCGCCGCGGCGATCCTGCTGCTGTCGCAGGACGGCAAGCTGAAACTCGACGACTCGATCCGCCACTGGCTGCCGTCGCTGCCGACCTTCGCCGGCAAGGTGACGCTGCGCGAGCTGCTCTGCCATACCGGTGGCCTGCTCGACTACGAGGACCTGATTCCAACCGGCGCCACCAAGCAGTTGAACGACCAGGACGTGCTGCGCATGGTCTCCGCCACCACGCACACCTACTTCGCGCCCGGCTCCACCTACCGCTACAGCAACACCGGCTACGTGCTGCTCGGTCTGGTGGTGGAAAAAGCCTCCGGCCTGCCGCTGCAGGACTTCCTCAAGCAGCGCATCTTCACGCCACTGCACATGGACCACACCCTGCTCTACGTGCACGACGACAAGACGGTGCCACATCGCGCCTACGGCTACAGCGAAACCGATGGCCAATGGCAACGCACCGACCAGGACCTGACCAGCGCCACCCGCGGCGACGGCGGCATCTATTCGTCCATCGACGACCTGGCCAAATGGGATGCCGCGCTGTACGACGACCGCCTGCTCAGCGATGCCTCGCGCAAGCTGGCCTTCAGCCCGCACGTCAAAGTCACTGGCGAACCGTACGAAGCCAGTTACGGTTTCGGCTGGCGCATCACCGGCGACACGCTGTGGCACTCCGGCGAAAGCATCGGCTTTCGCAACGTGATCGTGCGCTGGCCGAAGCAGCATCTCACGGTGATCCTGCTCAGCAATCGCAACACGCCGGAACCCTACCGCACCGTGCTGGCCATCGCCGAGCCGTTCCTGCAATGACTGTCCCCATTGCCCGTCGGCTTCCCGCCATCACGTCCCCTTACCGTCATTCCAGCTTGCGCTGGAATGACGGGCGAAAAGCAGAAGCCATGAAACCCACCGCCATGCGCCAGATACTTCAAATTCCCGGCCTCGTGCGCGCCGCCACCCTGCTGCTCGCACTCGCACTCCTCGCCGCCTGCACCCACGCGCCGCCGCGCAATCCGCTGGCCACCTGGGTGCCTTCGCCCAACCACGACATCCGTCGGCCGGTGCTGATCGTGTTGCACTTCACCAACGAGCATTCGGCGCAGGAAGCACTCGATACCTTGCGCACCCGCAACAGCGGCGGCCCGGTCAGTGCGCATTACCTGATCGGCAGCGACGGCCACATCTACCAACTGGTGGCCGATCAGCTGCGTGCCTGGCACGCAGGGCCAGGGCGCTGGGGCACCATCACCGACCTCAACTCCGCTTCGATCGGCATCGAGCTGGACAACGATGGCCACACACCATTCGCCCAACCACAGATCGCCAGCCTGCTGCGCCTGCTCGCCGATCTCACCACCCGGCTGCATATCCCGCCCACGCAGATCATCGGCCACGAAGACCTGGCCCCCGGACGCAAGGACGATCCCGGCCCGCTATTCCCGTGGCAACAACTCGCCGATGCCGGTTTCGGCCGCTGGCCAAAAGGCCCGCTATGCGATCCACCCGCAGGTTTCGATCCATGGATGGCGCTGGCCGTGGTTGGCTATCCCCTGGACGACCGCCCCGCCGCCGTGCGCTCCGTCCACCACCACTTCCGCGGCATGGACGGCGACACGCTGGACGCACAGGATCTGCGCATTCTCTACAACCTTGCGCAGCAGATCGAACCGGGGCCGGATACCTGCGCCGCACCGGCGCCACAATCCCCCTGACACCGGGAAGCCGCATCGTGCATCATGCGGCCTCCATCCTTCACG
This sequence comes from Rhodanobacter sp. FW021-MT20, assembly GCF_041107475.1. Lineage (NCBI taxonomy): Bacteria > Pseudomonadati > Pseudomonadota > Gammaproteobacteria > Lysobacterales > Rhodanobacteraceae > Rhodanobacter > Rhodanobacter sp. FW021-MT20. The sequence goes on from NZ_JBGBPX010000001.1 coordinate 580,675, forward strand.
GACGACCGGCCGATGATCTACCTGCAACTCCTGCTGCTCGTCATCGGCGTGGCGCTGCTGGTCGTCGGCTACCGGCGCAACGAACGCAAGCTGATGCTGGTTGCGGCCATCGTGCTGTTCCTCGCCGGCAGCGGGGCCCAGCTCGTCACCGGCTTTGTCGAAGGGTTGCACCAAGGTATCGCCGGCTGGGCGAAATAAGCGGCATTCCGGGATGCCTGTTCAAGATCTCTCCGTACTTGCACTTGTAGGAGCGGCTTCAGCCGCGATGCTTTGGGCAATGCGTCCGGAAAGCCCAAAGCATCGCGGCTGAAGCCGCTCCTACATCGCAAAGATGAAGGACTGGACGAGATTTTGAACGGCCCCTAACGTCCGCGCCCCTGCCCCGGCGACACACTCGGGTGCAGCGTCGGAACGGCTTGCGACGGAAGCGGAAAAGCCAGCACCTGGTCGGTGTAGGTCTCGACCAGCGCACTGAAAGGGTGGCCGGCCGCGTCGTACAGCAGCGCCCGGTGCTGCAACACCTCGTGCGGTATCGCCAGCCTGCCGGTGCCGGCCGGCAGCGGCGTTGCGCGCATCTCCCAGCCGGCGGGCAGGGGCGACCACAGCAACCTGGCCGACAATGTCTTGCGGCGGAAGTGCAACGGCCGCACCACCTTGCCGAACGGCACGTCACTGTGGTCGAGCTGGTCGTTCATCGCCGCGGTGAGCCGGTTGGGCAGGTACCAGTTGTCCGCCTCGGACAGCACGTGGTCGCCGCAGGCCAGGCGCACGCGGCGGTAACGCACCGGCTCGTCTGCACCGACGTCCAGCCGCTGGCGCATGTCCGGCGGCAGCGGCTTGTCGCGTCCGCGCACGCGGTACGCGAGCACGGTGGCGGGCGTGGCCATGCCGTGCGCCGCACACCAGCGTTCGAGCGTCAGCGTGGCACTGTCGTGGCCGAGCAGGTCGGCGTTGAAGGTCTCGAGCAGGGCCAGCGCCTGGGTACGGGCGAGCACGGTGTCCGGCCAGCCGGCCCCGTCGGCGACGGCACCGCCACTGGACATCGCCAGCAGCAGCGCCATGGCGACGAGCCAGGCCTGCCGCTTCACAGCCCCTTCGCCGCCTGCGCCACCGCGCGGAACAGCGCGCGCCCCTTGTTCATCGTCTCCTCCCACTCGGCGGCGGGGTCGGAGTCGTAGACGATGCCGGCGCCCGCCTGCACGTGCAGACGGCCGTCCTGGATCACCGCTGTGCGGATCGCGATGGCAGTGTCGGCATCGCCCCACCAGCCGATCCAGCCGATGGCGCCGGCGTAGATGTTGCGCTTGTACGGTTCGAGTTCCTGGATGATTTCCAGCGCGCGGATCTTCGGCGCGCCCGAGAGCGTGCCGGCCGGGAACGTGGCCTTGAGCACATCCATGTAACTGAGGTTCGGCCTGGCGGTGCCCTGCACCTGCGAGACGATGTGCATGACGTGCGAGTAACGCTCGATCGCGAACGAATCGGTGACCTCGACCGTGCCGGTTTCGCTGATCCGGCCGATGTCGTTGCGACCCAGGTCGATCAGCATCACGTGCTCGGCGCGTTCCTTGGGATCGGCCAGCAGCTCGGCTTCCAGTGCCTGGTCCTCGGCCTCGGTGGCGCCGCGCTTGCGCGTGCCGGCCAACGGGCGCACCAGTACCTTGCCGTCTTTCAGCCGAGCGAGGATTTCCGGCGACGAGCCGACGATCTGGGTCTCGCCGAGATCCACGAAATACATGTACGGCGACGGATTCAATGCGCGCAACGCGCGGTACACATCCACCGGCCGCGCATTGAAGCCCACGCTGAGCCGCTGCGACGGCACCACCTGGAAGATGTCACCGGCACGGATGTATTCCTTCGCCTTCTCCACCATCGCCTCGAACTCGGGCTTGGTGAAGGAGGATTTGAAATCGCTTTCGTCCAGCGCGGTGGACTGGGTCAGCTGCGGATAGGCCGCGCCGCCCTGGCGCAGGCGATAGACCAGCGCGTCGAGCCGGCGCTGCGCCTGCGCGTAAGCCTGCGGCTGCGACGGATCGGCATGCACGATCAGGTAGAGCCGCCCCTTGAGGTTGTCGAAAACCGCCACTTCCTCGGCCAGCATCAGCAGCACGTCGGGCGTACCCAGCTCGTCGGCGCGGTCCCACTGCGCCAGGCGCGGCTCGATGTAGCCGATCGTCTCGAAGCCGAAGTAGCCCACCAGTCCACCGCTGAACGCCGGCAGCTGCGGCAGCCGCGGCACGTCGTACTGCGCGCGCAGCTTCTCGATCTCGCCCAGCGGATCGTCGAGGTGGCGGCGCTCGGTGACTTCACCCGAATCCTCCACTTCCAGTTCATGTCCGCGCAGGCGATACACCCGCTTCGCCGGCAGGCCAATGATCGAATAGCGTCCCCAGGTGGCGCCGCCCTCGACCGATTCGAACAGGAAGGTGTACGGGCCATCGGCCAGTTTCAGGTACACCGACAGCGGCGTGTCCAGGTCGGAGAACACCTCGCGCACCAGCGGAATGCGGGTGTGGCCCTGCGCGGCCAGTGCATCGAAGTCGTCTTGGCTGATTTTGCCTGGGGAAATCACGTGGGGGTCCTGCGGGGAAAGTGCATCAAGATAGCAGTCTGTACGGCCATGGGCACGCTCTTCACCCCGGCTTGTTCTGCCGATGGCACTGCCACTAATCTCGCTTCAGGGGAATGCATCGAACAGGGGACCGGTTCGATTTCGGCGATTCGCGACAGACAAACCAGGCTTCCGGCCGGTCTGCGCGTAATGCGCGCATGGATTCCCTTCGTGATCGTCTTTCCGGCGGGACAGCCATGGAAAGCCTATTGCCACCGGCCTTTGTGCAGGTAGCGGCGAATGCAGGACAACCCACAAGGAGTGCAACGTGACAACCACGAACCAGACATGGATCGGCCAGAACGGCAAGCAATACGGCCCGTATGGCGAAGCACAAATCCGCCAATGGCTGAAAGAGGGCAAGCTGGCCCCAGACGCCGTGGCCTGGCGCGACGGCATGGCCGACTGGGTGCCCATCGCCCAGCTGTTCCCTGCCCCGGCCGCTGATCAGCCACCTCAGCCACCCGTCCCGCCTGCACCGCCGCCGTTTGCCAGCAGCTACGCGAACACCACGACTGGCGTGTTCTCGGCTCGCACAGACGACTATTCGTCAGCGACGAACAACACGGATATCCCCACACCACCGTCGCTGCACTGGGCGCTGATCTGGCTGTTCGCCATCCTCACGTTCGGGATCTTCGGCCTCGTATGGCCCTTCATCCAGGCCAACTGGGTGCGCAAGATCGATTCACGCAGCAATGCCATGCTGTTGCTCGGCCTGGCCACCGGCTGTCTCGTGGTGGGCTATCCGATGTATTTCGCCAGCCTCGCGTCGCTGCCCCATGGCGGTGGCGGCACGATAAGCGTTGCCGGTTTGCTGTTGCTGGCCTCCTGGGTGCTTTACCTGGTGGCCTTTTTCTCGATGGCCGGCTCCATGCGCGACAAGCTGGCAAGCCGGGAGCTGCCGCTGGAAATCGGCGGCGTCACCCTGTTCTTCTTCACCATGTATTACCTGCAGGGCCAGCTCAGCTGGGTCGCCCGCTGGAAGCGCACCGGACAGGTGACCCCGCGCGCGCCCAAAGGTGTGTTCTGGGCGCTGTTCTGCATCGTGCCTTTCGTGATTGCCATCCTCGCGGCCATCACCATTCCTGCCTACCAGGGTTACATCAACCGCGCCGAAATTTCCCAGGGCGCCGCCCTAGCCAGTGGCGCCAAGGTCGCGGTCGCCGAGTACTACAACAATCATGGCGAGCTGCCGGCGAACAATGCGGCAGCGGGACTCGCCGAGGACACATCTATCAGCGGCAAGTATGTTTCCGGCGTCTCCATTACTGACGGCAGGATCATGGTGACGTATCGCACCCTGGCGGCAAGCCGTAGCATCCGGGACAAGGTGTTGGTGCTGACGCCGCAGGTCGACCAGGGTTCGATCACCTGGAGCTGCGGCGACAGCACGATTCCGTACCGGGAGCTGCCACGCAGCTGCAGGCAATAATCCCCGCAATCGCCTTCGACTCAACCCAGCCGCTGCCTCGGCATGCCACGCAGGCGCAGGCTGAAGGCCACGCCGCTGCCATCGTCGAGGTTGCGCGCCGCCGCCGTGCCAGCGTGGCGCTCGGCAACCAGGCGCACCACGTACAGGCCCAGCCCAAGATGCGGCGCGTCGCCGGGCGTGGCCTTGTCACGCAGGCTCACCAGCGAATCGAACAGGCGGCCCTGCATCGCCGCGGGTAGCGGCGGTCCCTGGTTGGCCAGCTCGATTTCGGCACCCCCATCGATCACGCGCAGGGTCAGTCGCAGCCAGCCATCGGGTGGCGTGAACGACAACGCGTTGTCCAGCAGCTTGTCCAGCGCCTGCGCAATCGGTTCGGGTGCGCAATGCAGATGCAACGGCACCTCCGGCAACACGCATTCCAGTCGACGTTCGCCAATCAGCGGACGGTAGGCCTCGGCGCAGCCACGCACCACTTCGCACAAGTCCACGTCTTCCGGCTCGGCCGCAGCGATGGCGCGCTCCATCCGGCTCGACTCGCTCATCGCGCGCACCAGTGCGCCCAGTCGTGCCACGCCATCGCGGGCGCGGGCGAGGTAGGGCTGCGCATCCGGCGGCAATTCGCCTTGTGCCAGCAAGGTGTGCTCAAGGTTGTCCAGCGAAGACTTCACGATCGCCAATGGCGTATTCAATTCGTGCGACAGTTTCGAGGCCAGCGTACGCAGGTAGTCGGTATAGCCACCCACCACCTCGAACAAGCGCGAGAAGCTGCGCGCCAGGTCGCCAATCTCGTCATCGGCCTCGACCATCGGGAAATGCTCGCCGCGCAAATGGCCGTCCAGACGGCCGTCGTCCAACTGGGCCCGTTCGGCGGCATCGCGCAGACGCCCCAGTCGCAGACTCAAGCGCGTGGCGAACGCGAACAGCACGATGCCTGCAGCCAGCAGCACGCCGAAACTGGTCAGCAGCAGGCCGAACAGTGCGCGATTGGCCAGCAACGGCACCGCGCGACTGGCCTGCTCCAGCAGCAGCACGCCGTCCGGCTTGCCCTGTCGTTCGATCGGCACTGCCGCCGCCAAAACCACCGTGCCGCGCTGCTCACCCCAGCGCCACATGGCCGAAGGCTTGCCCTTCAGCGCCGTCTGCACTTCGGGCAGGCCTGGCTTCGGCGCCTGCTCGGTCCACGGTTCGGCATCGTGCAGACGATCGGCCAGCAGTGCGCGATAAACCACGGAAGCAAACCAGCCCGGCTGCCGCCCGGCCATGCCCAGTCGACCACTCTGTGCCAGCAACCAGCCCTGCCGCGAAAACACGCGCGCGTGCACATCGACCGGGGCGAGCTGGGTCAGCTCATGCGCCAGCGGATCGGAATATTGCAGCAGGGGCCGCGTATCGACTGCCGTGGGATCGCCACCGGTCACGCCGTCGTAAACGCCCACGCCGAGCCGATCCAGCGCCAGCGTAGGTGGCAGCCGCAATTCCACCTGATAGCCGCTGCCGTCCTCCTGCCACCACGCGTCGATACGATCGGGCAGGCCCGGCACGGCCGGGTCCAGCGGCTCGGCCACCAGCGGCCCCGGCGCGGCACTGGCCAGCAGGTAACGACGCTGGCCGGAGGCATTCGCCAGCAGCAGGGTGATGTGGTCTGCGCGCAGTGCGCCCGGGTCGTCGGCATCGGCACGCGTGCGGCGCGCGCAGCGGATATCGGCGTAGAGGTAGAAGCCATCCGCATCGCTGCCCAGCAGCAGCTTGCCGCGCGTGCCCAGCGACTGGCTCCAGGGCGTCATCGGCGCCCAGTCGTTGCCGTAGCCATCCACGGTGATCGGATTCACCGCCTGCTGCACATACCAGCCGGTGTCGCCCTGCGGCAGCGGCGCATGCGTCACCACCAGGCTGCGCGCCACCGCCCGCGCCGAGGCAATCAACGCCTGCGCCTGCCCTTCGCGCAGCAGCGTCTCCATCTGCCGCACATACAGCCAGCCGGCCACCGGCAAAGCCAGCGTGCACAGGGCGACCAGCAGCAGTTTGCGGCGCAGGGTCATGGCGTGGCCATGAGGTTATGCAATGCGCGGCTCAGTGGGCGGCCGCCGCGGGTTTCGCCAACGGCGGCGCCACGTAGTGCCGGTAATGCGAAGCCACCACCACGCGCATGAAGTCGTCGAGCAAGGCGCGCTGCTGCGGGCCGCCGTCGTTGAAGCTCATCGACCAGCTCAGGCGCACGCCACTGGCCTTGCCGGGATCGCAGAAGGCGACCACGTCGTCGACATGGTCGCTGCCTTCGTAAACGGTGGCCTGGCACGGCATGGCGGCATGCGGCACGGGGAAGCTGCGCGTCTTCGCGGTCGGATCGCGCTGCAGGTAATGCTTGCGATCGGCATCCAGCTCGGCCTGCAACGTGGGCAACTTGCTCGGCCATACATTGAGCACCATCACCCGCTGCGGCTTGCCGGTCCATTCGCCCTGGTAGAGCACCGCGTCGACGCCGATGGCGCGGGCATAGGTGCAGCAATCGCGGGTCCAGCCGGCCGGCGTGTCCACGGCAATCGCCCAAGCCGGAACCTTGCCGTCGCGCGCACCATGGGCCAGCACGTTGCCCGGGGTGGCGCCCGACCCGGCCGTTGTCGCCGCTGCTCCGCCCGCCCATGCCGATATGCCGTACGCGCACAGCGCCAGCAGCAGCCACGCACGACATCCGCGCATCACGGCTTCCACCGGTAGCCGACGCCATGCACGGTCTCGATGGCATCGAACTCCGGCGCCACCGCGATGAACTTCTTGCGGATGCGCTTGATGTGCGAGGTGATGGTGGCGTCATCCACCACCAGCTCGGCCTCGCGCATCAGCTGGTCGCGGTTCTTCACGTGGCCGGGGAAGCGCACCAGCGTGTGCACCATCCAGAATTCGGTCACGGTGAGCGGTACTTCCGCGTCATTCCAGGTGATGCGCATGCGCTCGGATTCGAGCTTCAGCGGACCATGTTCGATCACCGTCTCGCTGGACGTCGGCGCCTTCAGCGACTCGATCCGGCGGAACAGCGCGGCGATGCGCGCGGCCAGCTGGTGCAGGCTGGTGTCCTTGCTGAGGTAGTCGTCGGCGCCCAGGCGCAGGCCGGAAATCACGTCGAAATCCGAATCGCGCGCGGTGAGGAAGATGATCGGCAGCGTGCCCGACTTGGCGCGCAATTCGCGGCACAGGTCGAACCCGCCTTCCGGCTCGTCGCCCAGGCCGATGTCGATGATGACCAGCTCCGGCAACCTGGCCGCAAACGCGGTGGACGCATCCTGGCGCGACCCGTAACCGCGCGTGTCGTAGCCGAAACGGTTCAGCGCCTCGACGTAATTGGCGCGAATCAGCGGTTCGTCCTCGACGATGGCGATGCTGCGACCCATGGGCGATTGTCCTGTGAGGTGATGCTGCGCAGCGTGCTATGCGCGGCGGTCTCGCGCAAGCCACCGTTCGCCACTGCCCGCGTTTTGCCCGATTCGGTCGCCGCTTCGCCCGCTGGCGGACGGCTGACGCGCCGCTGACGGGCGCCTGATGGAATCCAGCCCCGCAGGAACCCCGACGATGCCCAACACCTCCCAGCGCCCCGATCCCGATGCCGAACTGCACCACTTCGAGCCATTGCGCGTGGTGCTGGCACTGGGTGCCCTGCTGCTGGCGCTGTTGCTGATGCTGCCTTGAGCAGCGCCCGCATGTCTCGATCCCGTTTGATGCCGTTTGCCATGATCGTTTCGATTGCCATGGAAGGCGTGGGCGTGACCGGCGCGAAAGGATGCGCGCCGGTCACCACCTGGAGCCAGCGCGCCGATCCGAATAGGCAACCGCTGTAACCGCACGTTCACGGCTTTCCCGCCGTTCCTTCAGCCCCTCCCCGCGGAGGGGCTTTTTTTGCGTTTTGCGCGCGGCCTCGCTGCTGGCCGGCATGCGCAGGTGGGCCGTGTCGCGGATTTTCCGCGTTCAGGGAACCAATCGAAAAGAACCCGGTCCGATACTTCGACAGGCGCGCCTTCCATGGCCGTGGAAGTCGCCGCGAGCGTTGGTTTGAGCCTCCACGATCGCGACGGCGCAGGTGCGCAAGTCAATGGTGCTCTCCTCAAGCGTCGTCACGACGCTCTTTGATCCCGGCGCAATTCGTTGCGTCGGGATTTTTATGCGCGGGCGATGGCCTCGCGCATGGCGGCAATCTCCGCCGCGTAATCATCCGCACCGAAGATCGCCGATCCGGCGACGAAGGTATCCGCGCCGGCGGCGGCAATGGCGCCGATGTTGTCGGCGTTGACGCCGCCATCGATTTCCAGCCGCACGTCCAGCCCGCGCTCGTCGATCATGCGACGCACGCGACGCAGTTTCTCCAACGCCATCGGAATGAACTTCTGGCCACCGAAGCCGGGGTTCACCGACATGATCAGCACCAGGTCGAGCTTGTCCAGCACGTAGTCGAGGCAATCCAGCGACGTGGCCGGGTTGAACACCAGGCCCGCCTTGCAGCCGGAGTCACGGATCAGGCCGATGGTACGGTCGACATGTTCGCTGGCTTCCGGATGGAAGCTGATCAGGCTGGCGCCGGCCCTGGCGAAATCCGGGGCGATGCGATCGACCGGCTTGACCATCAGGTGCACGTCGATCGGCGCGGTGACGCCGTACTTGCGCAGCGCCTTGAGCACCATCGGGCCCATCGTGAGGTTGGGCACGTAATGGTTGTCCATCACGTCGAAATGCACCCAATCGCCACCGGCGGCCAGCACGGCGGCGGTGTCCTCGCCCAGTCGGGCGAAATCGGCGGAAAGGATGGAAGGGGCGATGACGGGGGATTGCTTGGCCATGGCGTCGTCTCTGCGATGTAGGAGCGCACCCTGTGCGCGATGAAGGGGTGCGATGGAAGTTTACGGCGTCATCGCTTCGTAGGCTTTTCGCGCACAGGGTGCGCTCCTACATGTCATTCGGTCATTTGAACCCGCGCTCTTCCTTGATGCGGTCGTAGGCGGCATTGATCTCGCTGGCACGCGCTTCGGCGCGCTTGCGCATGTCTTCGGGCAAGTCGCCGAGGCGGTCCGGATGATGTTCGGAAATCAGCTTGCGGTAGGCGCGCTTCACCGCGCGGTCATCCGCGTCACGGGCAATGCCCAGGATGGCGTAGGGATCCGGACCCTGGGTATTGCGCGTGGGCGGCACGTAGCCGCCACTTCCGCCGGTACCGCGACTGTAGCCGCGCTGGCCGCCGGCGCCGGCGTTCCACGCGTAGCCTTTCATCGCCATCAGCGCCATCAGTTCCATGTCGCTGACCCGCAGGGCGAAGGCCAACTGGCGCAGGATCGCCATCTTTTCCGGTGGCGGATTGCCTTCGGCCAGCACCGTCTCGATCACCACGTCGAGCACGGGGAAAGCGTGGTCGCGACGCAAGCCGACCCACTGGCGCAGCTCGTCGATCATCGGGGTGACGTCGAATTCCGGCTGCTTGCCGCGGTTGAAGCTGGCCACGGCCTGCTGGCGCAACTCCGCGCTGAGGCCCATCCGCGTCATCATGCGTTCGGCCACGGCGATTTCCGCCTCGGAAACCCGACCGTCCGATTTCGCCACGGCGCCGAGCAGGGCAAACAGCGGCCCCACGAAGCCGCCGGCTTCCGGCGTGGCGCTGCGGCGCTGGCTGAAGCGCAGGTTGTCCAGCACGAAGCCGATGATGCCGCCCACCGCCGCACCGACGATGCCGTGACCCAGCAGCAGGCCGGCTATGGCGAACCAGATGGTGTAGGTGTAGCTCATGGCTGCGACTTGGCCGGCGACTGCGGTAACTGGGCGCTATACCACTGCGCCAGCGCATCGAGGTCCGCATCGCTGAGCGGGCCGATGGCGGCACGCATCACCGCCACGTTGCGGCTGCCGTCGCGGTAGTCCTTGAGCGCCTTGCGCAGGTAATCCAGCTTCTGCCCGGCGAGATTGGGCACGCCTGGCACGCGAGCCATGCCGGTGTCGCCATGGCAGGCTGCGCACAAGCCAAGCCGCACGGGCTTCGCCGGCGTGGCGGCCACGGCCGGAAAGGCAAAAGCGAAGCTGAGTGCCGCAATCAGTACGGTTCGCATCGGCAGGAAGGAAACAATAAAGTCGCCGATTCTAGCAGTGCCGACCGCGGGAGCGTGGGCTACAGCCATGGTTCGAGGCGAAATGCCTCACCTGCGAGGCCCGCTTTTCGACGATTCGGCGGCCTATGGCAGTGCCTTGGGCCAGGAAGCGGTGGAAAAATGGACCGCAGACGGGGCTTTGCGGTCGGACGATGGCCGTGGCCGCGCTTCTGAACGCCCACACCGCCACTGCGGCGCGGCGCCGCTACAATGGGCGATCCCTCCACCCAACGTATTCGGAGCGCACGTGCCTACCACCTTGCTGCAAGCCGACCTGCCCGGCCTCGACCTGATCCACCGCGGCAAGGTGCGCGATGTCTATGCGCTGTCTGGCAATCGGCTGCTGATCGTTGCCACCGATCGCCTGTCCGCCTTCGACGTGGTGATGCCCGACCCGATTCCCGGCAAGGGCGAGATGCTCACGCAAATCTCCAACTTCTGGTTCGGCAAGACCGCGCACATCATCCCCAACCACCTGCTGCACACGCCGCTGGCCGAAGTGCTGCCGGCGGGCGTGGACCCCGCGCTGTACGAGAAGCGCGCCGTGGTGACGCGTCGATTGAAGCCGGTGCCGGTGGAAGCCATTGCGCGCGGCTACCTGATCGGTTCGGGCTGGAAGGATTACCAGCGCAGCGGCACGCTGTGCGGCATCACGCTTCCGGCCGGATTGAAGCAGGCGCAACAGCTGCCGGAACCGATCTTCACGCCGTCGACCAAGGCCGCCATGGGCGACCACGACGAGAACGTGAGCTTCGATGCGGTGATTTCCGCCGTCGGTGCGGAACTGGCCGGCCAGGTGCGCGACGCCACGCTGGCCATCTACAAGTGGGCCGCCGCCTATGCCGCCGAACGCGGCATCATCCTGGCCGACACCAAGTTCGAGTTCGGTACCGACGAAGATGGCAAGCTCTACGTGATGGACGAGATGCTCACTCCGGATTCCTCGCGCTACTGGCCCGCCGACGAATACCGCGTCGGCATCAGCCCGCCCAGCTACGACAAGCAGTTCGTGCGCGACTGGCTGGAAACGCAGGACTGGAACAAGAAAGCGCCGGGCCCGAAGATTCCGGCCGAGGTCATCGCGCGCACCCGTGCCAAATACGCCGAGGCACTGCAGCGGCTTGCCGGCATCCAGTTGGACTGACGAATGAACGCCTGGTTGTCCCTGACCATCGCGATCATTGCCGAAGTGATCGGCACCAGCGCGCTGAAGGCCAGTGAGGGTTTCAGCCGTCCCTGGCCCAGCGTGCTCGTGGTGGTTGGCTATGCCGCGGCGTTCTATTTCCTTAGCCTCACCTTGCGGCGCATACCGATAGGCATCGCCTACGCGGTATGGGCCGGAGCCGGCACCGTGCTAATCACAGTGATTGGCGCGGTGGTGTTCCGTCAGAAGATCGACTTGGCTGGTGGCATCGGCATCGGCCTGATCGTTGCTGGCGTCCTGGTGCTGAACCTGCTATCCAAAAGCAGCGCCCATTGAGCGCCCAACCGGGGGATTCCAACCATGCGCACCATGCAGGACTGGCTCGACAGCTACAGCAGCGACCATCGCAATCCGACCAACCAGCGACTGCACTGGCTGTGCGTACCACCGATCGTGTGGTCGGTAATCGCCCTGCTCTGGGCCATTCCGATACCGGCCTCGCTGGCCCGCCAAGGCTCTTGGGCCGTGCTGGTGATGGTGCTGGCGTTCTACTGGTACTGGCAGCGCTCGCGTCGCCTGGCGACGGCCCTGTTGATCGCCTTCGCCGTGCTCGGCCTGATCACCCACGTGCTGTATGAGCGGCTGGGTGCCGAGCACCTGTGCTACCTGGCAGTCATCGTGTTCGTGATCGCCTGGATCGGCCAGTTCGTTGGCCATCACTATGAAGGACGGCGGCCCAGCTTCCTTACCGACCTCTCCTATCTGTTGATCGGCCCGGCATGGCTGATGGAAAAGCTGCTGCGCAAACTGGGCCTTGGAGCCTCGGCATGACCGCTACCCTGCTCACCCTGCTCAGCAGCCTGGTCTGGTGGGTGCTCTACAGCTCCATCGGCGCACTGTTCTGCGCCTTGATCGCGTGGGTGGTGTTGCGCTGGTGCGAACAGGGTCCGCCCGTATTCAACCGCGTCTACATGGCCTGCCTGCTCTGGACGCTGCTCGGCGTACTGATGGTGGCCGGTGTGGCCATCCATGTCGGCAACGTGCGCCCACCCTACGGTGAACTGCTCCACTCCAGCCTGCTGCGGCTGGTACTGGTGATCGACATGCTGGTGGGCGTGGTGTTGCTGTGGCGATTGATTCCGCGCTATGACCAGCGGCGGATTCGCCCGACCAGCGCGTGCCTGGCCGTCGCCATCGTGATGGCGATTGTCTTTGGGGTGGCCACCTCGGTCGGGGTGACCTGACGGTTTTTCGGTTTGGCTTGTGCTCTTCGTGATCGCCAGGTTGCTCGCCTGCGGCGGGCTTTCGCTCGCATTGGCGTGATCGGTGGGTGGCTCGCTTGCAGCGGGCTTTTGCTCGTTCTGACGTAGTCGATGACTGGCTCGCCTGCGGCGGGCTTTCGAGCGCCTGCCGGCGCCCGAGTTACCTCTCTTTGCTGGCCCAAAGAGACGTAACCCAGAGAAATGGCCTGATGGGACCCGCCGACCCTACAAGCCTTGGCGGTCGAGGTGTTTGGAACCTGCGTGACACTTCCTGTTACACGCACGGCCACGCCGCGCCGTCACCGTCAACTGAGGGGTAGGAAGAGCAAGCTCGCGTAATCGGACTCGACGCTGCGGTGTGCGGCTTTTTCATCCCCTTCGAGAAGCGGCGCGCGGCGGAGGATCAGGCCCGCAGGGTGGCTGGCAGGGATGCCAGCCAGTTCGACGCCATGGCAGGCGACGGCATGGATGCCGGAGTTGAGGCAACGCAGGACGCAGTTGCCCGATGCCCTGTCGGCGAACCCCCGTAGCCGGGCGCGGACCCGCCGGCTCGCAGAGCCGGTGGGCGCGAACGCAGGGTGTCCCTCTTTTGGTTCCGTTTTCTCGGACAAGCGAGAAAATGAACCCGGCCGCCGGCAGGCGGGCGGAACCCCGTCACCAAAGGTGGCGGCATGCAGGCGACCACACTCCGGCAAAACGACACAGCCTGCGCCTTCCGGATAACAGTGAACGAAGGCTGGAAGCGCTTCTCAACAGACGCATGTTGTGTCATCCAATGAAAAGCACCCGCATGCAGCACGCAAACCCGTTCGCCTACCCTGACTGACAAACAAAAGGCGGGCCATGGCGGCCCGCCTTTTTCACGACACGAAAACCAGCGTCAGCCGATCACGCGCTTGGTCGCGTCGATCACGTGGGCCACGGTGATGCCGAAGTAATCGAACAATTGCGGTGCCGGGGCCGAGGCGCCGAAGGTGGTCATGCCGATCACTTCGCCGTCCAGGCCGACATACTTGCGCCAGAAATCGGCGATGCCGGCTTCCACCGCCACGCGTGCACGGCACCAGCCGGGCAACACGCCCTCGCGGTATTCCACCGGCTGCGCATCGAAGGTTTCGGTGCACGGCATCGACACCACGCGTACCGGCACATTCTGCTGCGCCAGCGCACGCGCCGCTTCCATCGCCAGCTCCACTTCGGAACCGGTGGCGATCAGGATCGCCTTGAACTTGGTGTCGGCCGGATCGGACAGCACGTAGCCACCGCGCGCGATGTCGGCCAGCTGCTGTGTGGTGCGCTGCTGGTGCTTCAGCGTCTGGCGTGAGAACACCAGGCACGAAGGGCCATCCTTGCGCTCGATCGCCGACTTCCACGACACCGCCGACTCCACCGCGTCGCAGGGACGCCATACGCGGTTGTTCGGGATGTAGCGCAGCGAGGCCATGTGCTCCACCGGCTGGTGGGTGGGGCCGTCTTCGCCCAGGCCGATCGAATCGTGGGTGTAGACGTGGATGGAATGCGCCGGGATCAACGCGCTCATGCGCACGGCGTTGCGCGCGTAATCGGAGAACACCAGGAAGGTGGCGTCGTAGGGCACGAAGCCGCCATGCAACGCCAGGCCGTTGCCGATCGCGGTCATGCCGAACTCGCGCACGCCGGAATGGATGTAGTTGGCGTTGGGGCTGGCTTCGGTAACGCTGACCGAGCCCTTCCAGATGGTGAGGTTGGAGCCGGCCAGGTCGGCCGAGCCGCCGATCAGCTCCGGCAGCAGCGGGCCAAACGCGTCCAGCGTCATCTGCGAGGCCTTGCGGCTGGCCACGTTCGGACCTTCGGCCTGCAGCTTCTCGACGAAGGCCTGCGACTTCTCGGCCCAGTCGGTCGGCAGCTCGGCGGCCAGTCGGCGCTTGAACTCGGCCGCCAGTTCCGGATGCGCCTTGGCGTACTCGGCGAACAGCGCGTTCCACTCGGATTCGAGCTTGGCGCCGGCTTCCTTCGCGTCCCAGCCGGCGTAGATGTCGGCGGGGATGTCGAACGGCGGCGAACGCCAGTCGAGCATGTCGCGCGCGGCGGCGATCTCATCCTTGCCCAGCGCCGAGCCGTGGCAGGATTCGGTGCCTTCCTTGTTCGGCGAACCGAAGCCGATGATGGTCTTGCACATCACCAGCGTGGGCTTGCCGGTCTCGGCCTTGGCCGCGGCCAGCGCCGCCTTGACCTTCTCGGCATCGTGGCCGTCCACGTCGCGGATCACGTGCCAGCCGCAGGCCTCGAAACGCCCGGCGGTGTCGTCGGTGAACCAGCCTGGCACTTCACCGTCGATGGAGATGTTGTTGTCGTCGTAGATCAGGGTGAGCTTGCCCAGCTTCCAGGTACCGGCCAGCGAGATCGCCTCCTGCGAGATGCCTTCCATCAGGCAGCCGTCGCCGCAGAACACCCAGGTATGGTGGTCGACCACATTGAAACCGGGCTGATTGAAGCGCTCGGCCAGCACCTTCTCGGCCAGCGCGAAGCCCACGCCGTTGGCGATGCCCTGGCCCAGCGGGCCGGTGGTGGTTTCCACACCCACCGTCTCATGCGCTTCCGGGTGGCCCGGCGTCTTCGAGTGCAGCTGGCGGAAGCGCTTCAACTCGCTCATCGGCAGGTCGTAGCCGGACAGATGCAGCACGGCGTACTGCAGCATCGAGCCGTGGCCGTTGGACAACATGAAACGGTCGCGGTTGAACCAGTGCGGGTTGGCCGGGTTGTGGTGGTGGAAGTCGTTCCACAGCACCTCGGCGATATCCGCCATGCCCATCGGCATGCCCGGGTGACCGGAGTTGGCCGCCTCCACGGCGTCCATGGCAAGGGCACGCACGGCATTGGCAAGTTGGCGACGGGTGGTCATGAAAGCATCTCCGATGGGCTGCGGTGACGAAAAACCGTCATTGTCGCCGATCGCCATGGGCATGTCGCGCAGCAATGCTGCCCGAGGGCGGGACTTAACCCGACCTTAATACTGCACTTAACGGTATTGAAACCCTTCAGGCGTGTGCCCATCTAATGGCACGGCACCGCTACATGACGGTTGCCGGACCGCGACATCACCTTTCCCCAAGGCGTCGCGGGACGCATCAAAAACAAGAGGATCATCCCCATGAACAAGACGTTGTTTGCCCTTGCCCTGGCCACCGGCGGCCTGATCGCGGTTCCTGCCGCATTCGCGCAAGACTCCACCCCCACGGCCCAGCACGGCTGGTACGTCGGCGCCGATGCCGGCTATGCCCACATCACCCAGGGCAATTACGACAACGGCGCTTTCGCCGGCGGCGTGAAAGGCGGCTATCGCTTCGCGATCAACCCCGAAACCTCGCTGGGCGTGGAAGTCGGCTACCAGTACCTGGGTCGCACCAAGGCCGATGGCGCATATAACGGCCTGCCCGGCACCAAGTCCAAGCTGCGCGGCAGCACCGCCGGCCTCGACCTGCGCTACAACTTCCAGCCGAACTGGTACGCCGAAATTCGCGGCGGCGCTTTCTACGCCCAGGCCGAAGGCCTGACCGGCGGCGACAATGCGCAATTCCGCCACTTCGAGAAAACCAGCTATTACGCCGGCGCCGGCGTGGGTTACAACTTCAACCCGCAGTGGAGCGTGGGCCTGAATTACAACTATTACGGCGCCTCCGACAAGGGTCTGAAAATGAACCCGAACGTCTACACCGTATCGGGCGAATATCGTTTCTGATGGCTTGAAACGGCTTTGACAAAGCCTGTGCAATCAGGCACCTGGAGGCGCCTGATTGCCTGGCAGCCCAACATTTCAGAAAACAGAACGATTGCTGAATTAATTCAGACTTAATGCTTTTACTACGGTCGTTGAATCTTTTCCGTAGTGCTCCATCTAAGTATTCGTCCTTGTCGGATTTCATTCCGATTCGGCACCGGTACCGCCGTTTTCCCCAACCCGGTCGGTCACCGTTTTTCCAATAACAGGAGACACTCCATGAAGAAGTCGCTGCTCGCCCTCGCTTTCGCCACCGCCGGCCTGATGGCCGCCCCGGCCGTCTTCGCGCAGAGTGCGCCGAACGGCAACGGTGGCTGGTTCGTCAACGGCAACGTCGGCCGCACTTCCATCAACAAGGGCCCGTATGACGGTCACGACACCGGCTACGGCATCAACGGCGGCTACCGCTGGGCGGTGAGCCCGTCGGTCGCGCTGGGCGCCGAGATCGGCTACAACGATCTGGGCAACATCCACGCCAAGAACATCTTCAACGGCAATCGCGTGGTCGATCGCCAGAAGACCCAGTTGCATGGCTGGACCGCCGGCGTGAACGGCCACTTCAACATCAGCCCGAACTGGTATGTCAGTGCCCGCACCGGCATCTACGGCTGGAAGGGCCACGGCCTGAGCAACGACGACCTGCCGACCCGCCATCGCCTGGATGACACCAGCTGGTACGCCGGCGCCGGCTTCGGCTACGACTTCACCAACAACTTCAGCCTCGGCCTGAACTACGACTACTACAACGCCAAGAAGCACAACGTCGACCTGAGCACCGACATGGTCTCGGTCAGCGCCGAATACCGCTTCTGATCGACGGCTGCAAACGTCGGAAACAAGAACGGGCGCCGCGAGGCGCCCGTTTTCATTTGCCGAACAGCGAATCGGCTTACTTGCCGTTCCACTGCCCCAGTGCGGCCAGGCCGTTGTCCTTGGCGCGCGCGTGCACGGTCTTCTGGGCGTCGGCGTAGTTCGCCTTCATGTCCTTGGACCACAGCTTCAACGCGGCCTGCTGCATGGCGCGGCCGTAGGAGAACGACAGCGGCCACGGGTGCGGGCCCATGCGGTTCATGGCATTGAGGTGCGAGGTGCTCTGCTCGTCGGTCTGGCCGCCGGACAGGAACACGATGCCCGGCAACGAGGCCGGCACGCAGGTCTTGAGCACCCGCACGGTGGCCTCGGCCACTTCCTCGACGCTGGCCTGCTCGTCGCATGCCTTGCCCGGAATGACCATGCTGGACTTCAGGATGGTGCCTTCCAGCATCACGTTCTGCTCGTACAGCGCGTTGAACAGGCTGCGCAGCACGGCCTCGTGCACTTCATAGCTCACCTCGATGGTGTGGTCGCCATCCATGATGACTTCCGGCTCGACCATCGGCACCAGGCCCGCTTCCTGGCACAGCGCGGCGTAGCGTGCCAGCGCGTGGCAGTTGGCTTCGATCGCGGTGGAGCTGGGGTTGTCCTCGGTGATGTTGATCACCGCGCGCCACTTGGCGAACTGGGCACCCAGCCTGGCGTACTCTTCCAGGCGCGGACGCAGGCCGTCCAGGCCTTCGGTGACCACGTCGCCCGGGAAGCCGGCCAGCGGCACCGGGCCCTTGTCCACCTTGATGCCGGGGATGATGCCGGCCTTCTTCATCACTTCCGTGAACGGCACGCCGTCCTTGGTCTTCTGGCGGATCGTCTCGTCGTACAGGATGGCGCCGGAGATATGCTCGTTCAGGCCCGGCGTGGTCAGCAGCAGCTCGCGATAGGCGCGACGGTTCTCCTCGCTGTTCTCGATACCGACCGCCTCGAAGCGCTTGGCGATGGTCTTGGTCGATTCGTCGATGGCGATGATGCCCTTCCCGGGCGCAACCATCGCCAGGGCGATGCTTTCGAGATCTTCGATGCTCATGAACGACTCCGCAAAACTGATGGCGGCCACTCGGCCGCCCCATGGGTGGATGCCGCCCACTACGGGCTGGCAAGGCTCAAACCGCGCATTGTAGCCGGAACCGGCATCCGCGACAGACGTCGGTTCAGCCTTGGTTGTAGCCCGGCAGGGCGCAGGGCGCCATCAGCTTGTCGCGGGCCGCCTTGTCGTCGGGGGAGTTGAACGGCACCACGTAGTAGGTCGCCACGGGGTTGTGGCTGCGGTTGCTCAGCGACGGGCCATAACGGAAATTGGTTACTGCACTGGCCGCCGCCGGGCCCAGGTCGCTGGCCGGCACGACCTTCTGCACCTTCACGTGCAACGGTACGCCATCGGAGCCGATCAGGTAACTGACCGCCACGCAACCGGGCTTGAGCAGGTTCTTGCCGCTGTTGGGCATGTTCACCTGCACCTTGGTGTTCAGGCGGATCCAGTAGTTGTACAGCTGCTGCGGGCCCACCTTGCGAGCCTCCTGCGCCAATACCGGCAGGGTGCAGAGCACGGCGGAAGCCAGCAACAACGACTGACAGAGGCGGCGTGACGTGGTGTTCATCGGGAATCTCCTGCGCAGGGGCGAAAGCGGGTGCACGCACGCAGTTTAATCGTCTTGCGCGACGCCCGTGTCATGGTTTGCCGGCTTGTCGTCGACATGCGGATAACCACGCAAGCGGTGGAGCATGCCAGTCAACCCCCGCGCACCAACCAACAGGGCGGCACCCGCAACCATCTGCACTACGACATGGATCACGCCGGACCACGCCGAGGCCGCCATCGCCGTATCCGGATACATCGCGGCCATCCGATGTACTCGCCACGCGATCCAGACTTGCGGCACAGCCGACGACAACCCGCCCACGAGCAACCACGCACCGAGCGTCGCAAAGGCGATGCGCTGGATGGCTTCGACACCCAGCGGGCTTTCCAGCACCTCGTGTCCCGAACGCCCGATCGCCCATCTCGCCAGCAACCCCGGTTTCAACCACAGCGCCACGGCGATCAGCAGGCCCACGATGATCAAGGACAACTCGATCAATCGCAGGACCGCATCGCGGGTTTCCAGCCAGAACGACAGCAATGTGACAAGCAGCTCCACGGCCATCAACACCGCAGCCAGCCGGATAGCAACGCACAACACCGTATAAAGCGTCGTTTTCATGCCCCTCCCTGTGCAACGCCGCGCTACCGGCGTCAAAGATCGCGCATGGTATCTACTGCGCCGTCGGCACCCACCGACAGCAGCTTCAGCGTGTTGGTGCCGCCGACGTGGCCCACGCGGTCACCGTAGGTGATCACCACGCGGTCGCCCTCGCCCAGCTTGCCCTTCTCGAACAGCAGCCGCACCGCGGCGCGGGTGGAGGCGGCCATGCTCTGCTTCTCGCCATGGCTGAATTCCACCGGCTGCACGTCGCGCAGCAGCAGCATGCGGCGGCGTGCGGCGGCGAACGGCGACATGCCGTAGATCGGCACCGCGCTGCGATAACGCGACAGCCACTGCGCGGTGGCGCCGGATTCGGTGAGCGCGACGATGGCGCGCACGCCCAACTGGCCGGCCAGCACCATTGCGGCCAGCGCAATCGCCTGGTCGGTGCGGTCCATCCGGTGATGTGCGGCGGACAAGTCTTCCTTCGGTTCGAACTGGCGTTCGGCGCCCAGGCAGATGCGGGCCAGCGCGGCCACCGCCTTGTCCGGATGGGCGCCGGCGGCCGATTCTTCGGACAGCATTACCGCATCGGTGCCGTCGATCACCGCGTTGGCCACGTCCAGCACTTCGGCGCGGGTGGGAATCGGCGAACGCACCATCGACTGCAGCATCTGGGTGGCGGTGATCACCGCGCGATTGCGTTCCACCGCCTCGCGGATGATCTTCTTCTGCAAACCGGGCAGCTCGGCATCGCCGATCTCCACGCCCAGGTCGCCGCGCGCCACCATCACCACGTCGGACGCATCGATGATCTCGCCCAGCACGGGGATGGCGTCGGCGCGCTCGATCTTGGACACCAGCGCCGCGTTGCCACCGGCTTCATGCAACAGGCGGCGAGCCTCGTGCATGTCGGCGGCGGAGCGCACGAAGGATACGGCCAGGAAGTCCGCGCCAATCTCGGCGGCGAGCTTGATGTCGGCCTTGTCCTTGTCCGACAGCGCTGTCACGGAAAGCCCGCCACCTTGGCGATTGAGGCCCTTGCGGTTGGACAACTTGCCGGCAACCAGCACCTCGCAGCGCACTTCGGCGCCCACCACCTCAAGCACGGTCAGCGCGACCAGGCCGTCGTCCAGCAGCAGCACGTCGCCTGCATGCACGTCATGCGGCAACTCGTGATAGCTCACGCCCACGCGGTCGATGTTGCCGGGCGGGGCGTCGGGCGAGCAATCCAGCACGAAGTGCTTGCCCACCTCCAGTTCCACCGGGCCTTCCGCAAACGTCTCGATGCGGATTTTCGGCCCCTGCAGGTCAGCCAGCACGCCGACTTCGCGGCCGGCAGCGGCCGCCGCCTTGCGCACCGCGTCGGCGCGGGCACGGTGATCGTCCGCATGGCCGTGGGAAAGATTCAGGCGGACCACGTCCACGCCCTCGGCAATGATCTTTTCGAGCATGCCCGGCGCGTCGGTGGCGGGACCGAGGGTGGCGACGATGCGGGTACGGCGGTTCTGCGTTGCGTTTGTCATCCGGCCATGTCTGGTGTCGTTTATCGTCCGATCAGACTATCAGAAGCCCAAGGGCATGCGCGTGCGTTATGCATCAATCTCCCAACGCGGTATTGAGCACCTCGGCCAGGCGCCGCCCGGCAATGCGCAACCGGCGCTCGGCCACCGGTAGCTCCGCGTCGACGTAGGTCTGGCCGATCTTGTGTTTGGACGGATAAATGTCTCGCGTGATCCGGCAGGATTCCTCGGCCCACTGCGCGTAGGGATTGTCCAGCGGCGCGATCGGCGGCGGCAGCGCCACCGGGCCTTCGGCATCGAGCTTCTGCGTGTAGGCCTGCCAGTGAAGGCCGGTCGTGTAGAGCATGCCGGAGTCCCAGACCCGATGCAGATTGCTGCCCTTGCCCTCGAACTGCACCTGGAACTTGTTGCCGCCAAGGTCGTCGCGATAACCGGCATGCAGCGGCTGGTGGATGTCGCCCACGAAATGCACCACGAACTTCAACGCCTGCTGACGCACCGCGTCGGGCTGGTTCTTGTCGCCCAGGATCGCGATGTAGTGCTGCAGCGCAGCGACCACTCATTCGCCATTGCGGCAATCGCGCGGCGGCACGTAATCGCACGACGGGCCGCCGCGGAAATTGATGTAATGCAGCCGGCGCGTCTGCTTCCACAGGGTTTGATCGGCCGGGTTGTCCTGGATCTGGTCGGGCCAGCTGGCGACGTCGGCCAGTTCGGTCACATGATCCAGCGCCAGCAGGTGTTCGACCTCGGCCTCGGCAGCCGGGCTGAGGTGGCGCTGTGCCAGTGCGGCGACGATGCTGTGGCCGAGCGGGCCCCAGGCCCAGGCGGGGGTGACGACGGCGAACGCGGCGAGCAGCGCGACGACAAGGCGGCGGTACGACATGAGAGTGGCTTCCCGAATGATGCAGGCAACGAGTCTGCCATATCCCGCCCACGGCCAGTCATCTCCGCAGCCAGCGCGCCGATACCCACCAGCCCAGCAACATGGCCGGCAGCAACCAGACCAGATCGGCATTGCCAAGCCCGATGCCAGCCAGCACCGGCCCGGGACAGTAGCCGGCCAAACCCCAGCCAGTCCCGAACACCGCCGCCCCGAGCAACAGGCGTGCGTCGACGCGGCGTTCTGCCGGCAGATGAAACGCGCCATCCAGCAAGGGTCGCGGACAACGCACCACGAAACGGTAACCGACCGCGTAGGTCCCCATCGCCCCCAGCATCACCAGCAGCAGGCTGGGATCCCACATCCCCGCCACATCGAGAAACCCGAGCACCCGTTGAGGATCAGCCATCCCGGACCATGCCAACCCTGCGCCGAACAGCAGGCCGGCCAGCCATGCCATCACCCACTTCATGACACCCCTCCATGCTACAGATGACGCCGGACGAAGACGCTCAGCATGGCGACCGCCATGAACACGAGCACGGCCGCCAGCGAGCGCGGCGAACCGCGACCGAGTCCACACACGCCATGGCCACTGGTACACCCCGAGCCAACGCGGGTGCCGATACCCACCAGCAGCCCGGCCAGGATGAGGCGCCATGGTGCCGCGTGGCTGGCGACCGACAAACCGCCCACGCCCAGGGCCCACACCGCCGCGCCCGCCGGCAGGCCCAGCACAAATGCCAGGCGCCAGCCGATGTCGCCGAGTCGTGGCGGCAACAAACCCGCCGCGATACCGCTGACGCCGGCAATCCGCCCCACCGTGACCAACAACAACAGCGAGGCCAGACCGATCAGCATTCCGCCTCCCAACGCGGCCCAGGGCGCAAATGCAGGACTCATGTCCGTGCCTCCAGTGCCGAAGCATCCAGCGGCAGCTTCAGAAAATGCCCGCCGGAAGCATCTTTCGGCGGCAGTTCACCTGCGCGGATATTGAGTTGCACCGCTGGCCAAAACAGCCGCGGCGTGCCCAGCGAGGCGTCGCGCTGCTCGCGCAGAGACACGAAGGTCGCCTCGTCCGTGGCATCGGTGAGATGCGCATTGCTTGCGCGCTGCTCGCGCAATGGCACCATGCAGCGTGGCCATGCGCCCTCGGGCGGATAGTCATGGCACAGATACAGCCGGGTGTCATCCGGCAATGCGTACAGGCGGCGCACGGAAGCATACAGCGTCGCGGCACTGCCACCCGGGAAGTCGCAACGCGCACTGCCTGCGGCGGGTGAAAACAGGGTGTCACCAACGAATACGGCGTCGCCCACCCGATAGCTGACACTGTCAGCGGTGTGTCCGGGCGTGGCCAACACCTCCAGCATGGCCGAACCCAGCGGCAGGCGCTCGCCATCGTGCAAAAGGCGGTCGAACGGAGCACCTTCGGCAGCAAACTCGCGCCCAAGACCCAGCCGCTGCCTGAGGGTTGCCTGCACTTCAACCACACCCGCGCCGGTCGCCACGGGAGCGCCGGTCTGGCGACGCAACCACGCCGCAGCGCTCAAGTGATCGGCGTGGGCGTGCGTCTCCAGGATCCAGGCCAGATCAAGTCGCTGGACACGAAGATGGTCCAGCACGGTGCGCGCACCCGTCGCATCCAGACGACCACTGGCCGGGTCGAAATCCAGTACGGGATCAATGACTGCCGCCACGCCGTCAGGGAGGTCGCTGACAACATGCGTCCAGCTCGAGGTGGGAACGTGCAGGAAAGACTCGACTACAGGCATGGCAACGACTCCGAGAATCTGTGAGTTACTATATATTAGAAATATCTAATTTAGCAACTTATGACATCATGCCTCCCATGAAGCCTGCTCCCAACATGGCCCGCATGCGCGCCCACGCCGGAGAGGCCAGCGCGCTGCTCAAGGCGCTGGCCAACGAACAGCGGCTGCTGGTCTTGTGCCACCTGGCCAGCGGCGAGCTGGCCGTGGGCGAATTGCTGGAACGAGTGGACCTGGGCCAATCCGCGCTGTCGCAGCACCTCGCGAAACTGCGCGAAGCCGAGCTGGTACAAACCCGGCGCGAGGCCCAGGTGGTGTATTACCGTCTTGCCGAAGGGCCGGTGCAGGCGCTGATGGACACACTGCACGACATTTATTGCGGGCCGCCCACGCGCCAGCAGCGCTGATCCCGGCAAGGCTTGCAGATTCGCTGTAAAATCCCGCTTTCCGGCCGCGCCTGCCGCGGCCGTCCATCCCCGTCGATTTGGAGGACGCTGTCTCATGACCATCAAGGTCGGTATCAACGGCTTCGGCCGCATCGGTCGCAATGTGTTCCGCTCTGCGGTGCAAAACTTCGGCAACGACATTGAAGTCGTGGCGATCAACGACCTGCTCGAACCGGATTATCTCGCTTACATGCTGAGCTATGACTCCGTGCACGGCCGCTTCAAGGGTGACGTATCGATCGACGGTGGCCACCTGGTGGTCAACGGCAAGAAGGTTCGCCTGACCCAGGAGCGCGATCCGGCCGCACTGAAGTGGGGCGAGGCGGGCGTGGACGTGGTGATCGAGTCCACCGGCCTGTTCCTGACCAAGGAATCGGCGCAGAAGCATCTGGACGCCGGTGCGAAGAAGGTGATCCTGTCGGCCCCGTCCAAGGACGACACGCCGATGTTCGTGTTCGGCGTGAACCACGCCACCTACGCGGGCCAGGCGATTATCTCCAATGCCAGCTGCACCACCAACTGCCTGGCACCAGTCGCCAAGGTGCTGCACGACAAGTGGGGCATCAAGCGCGGCCTGATGACCACCGTGCACGCCGCCACGGCGAGCCAGAAGGTCGTCGACGGCCCGTCCAACAAGGACTGGCGCGGCGGTCGCGGCATCCTCGAGAACATCATCCCCTCGTCCACCGGCGCAGCCAAGGCCGTCGGCGTGGTCATCCCCGAGCTCAACAAGAAGCTCACCGGCATGAGCTTCCGCGTGCCGACCTCCGACGTTTCCGTGGTCGACCTCACCGTCGAACTCGAGAAGGGCGCCAGCTATGCGGACATCTGCGCCGAAATGAAGGCGCAGAGCCAGGGCGCGCTGAAGGGTGTGCTGGCCTATACCGAAGACAAGGTGGTGTCCACGGACTTCCGTGGCGAGACCCACACCTCGGTGTTCGACGCCACCGCCGGCATCGCGCTGGACGATACCTTCGTCAAGCTGGTGACCTGGTACGACAACGAGTGGGGCTACTCGAACAAGTGCCTGGAAATGGTGCGCGTCGTCGCGAAGTAATTCCCGCACGAGCACATGCAAAAAAGCCGCGTCGAGGCATCGACGCGGCTTTTTTCATGCGCGCCGGTTTTCGCACGCCGCCCCGCTTTCCTGTGGAGCCCGCTGGCGGGCGATGCTCTGGTTTCAATGTACATCGCCCGCCAGCGGGCCCCTGCAGTGCGCCGATGCGAAGAAGTTGCGTGGCGACTCAGCGTTTCAGCAGCGGCAGTTTGTCCGGCACGCCGTCCCACTGTGCCGCATCCTCCGGCGACGGTTTCTTTGCCGTCAGCACCGGCCACTCGCGCGCCAGTTCGGCATTGAGCGCAAGAAAACCCTCTTGCCCGGCCGGTACGTCCAGCTCGGGGAAGATCGCGCCCACCGGGCACTCGTCCACGCACAGGGTGCAGTCGATGCACTCGTCCGGATCGATCACCAGGAAGTTCGGCCCCTCGTGGAAGCAGTCCACCGGGCACACCTCGACGCAGTCGGTGTGTTTGCAGTTGATGCAGTTTTCGGTAACGACGTGGGTCATGGTTTTCTCCGCGGACAGTATGTCGACGGCAGCCATCCACGGCGCTGATCCAGGTCAACCCGCAGGGTGCGGACAACGGAAAGGCGCGAATCGCGGAAACCTGCGACAACGCACCACAGCGGCTGAGCCCCTGTACGCCGCGGTCGCTTGACGCACGTCAATCGCAAGAACATGTCGCGCCTGCAAAATATCGGTATCTGCTACTGGATTCCACGCATGTCCTCCACCGAGTATTACAACGACAAGGTCGTTCGTCAGTTCCTGCTGGCCTCGGCCGTGTGGGGCATCATCGGCATGTCGGTCGGGCTGTATGCCGCGGCCGATCTGATGTGGCCCGCGCTCAACTTCAACGTGCCGTGGCTGACCTTCAGCCGGATCCGCCCGGATCACACCTTCGGCGTGATCTTCGCCTTCGGCGGCAGCGCGCTGATGGGTACCTGCTTCTACATCGTGCAACGCACCGGCCACGCACGGCTGGCCTACGGCAAGCTGGCCGCCTTCGTGTTCTGGGGCTGGCAGCTGATCTGCGTGTGCTCGATGGTCTCCATGCCGCTGGGGCTGACCCAGAGCAAGGAATACGCCGAGCCGGAATGGTGGATCGACATCATGATCGCCGTGGTCTGGGTCAGCTTCGGCGTGGTGTTCTTCGGCAGTCTGGCGCGCCGGCGCATCCGCCACATCTATGTGGCGAACTGGTATTACGGCGCCTTCATCATCGCGGTAGGCCTGCTGCACATCATCAACAACCTGGCCATCCCGGTGTCGTTCACCAAGTCCTACCCGATCTACTCGGGCGTGGTCGATGCAATGGTGCAATGGTGGTACGGCCACAACGCGGTAGCGTTCTTCCTCACCGCCGGCTTCCTCGGGATGATGTACTACTTCGTGCCGCGCCAGGCGCAGCAGCCGTTGTGGAGCTACCGCTTCTCCATCGTCAATTTCTGGGCGCTGATCTCGGTCTACATGTGGGCCGGCGCGCACCACCTGATGTACACCGCCCTGCCGGACTGGGTGCAATCGGTCGGCATGGCGTTCTCGCTGGTGCTGCTGATGCCAAGCTGGGGCTCGGCGGCGAACGGCCTGATGACCTTCAACGGCTCGTGGTCGAAACTGAAGACCGACCCCGCGGTGAAGTTCATGGTGATGGCGCTGGTGTTCTACGCCGCCGCCACCTTCGAAGGCACGATGATGGCGGTGAAGACGGTGAACTCGCTGTCGCACTACACCGACTGGACCATCGCCCACGTGCACTCCGGCTCGCTGGGCTGGGTGGCGATGATCACCATCGGCTCGCTGTACGCGATGGCGCCGCGTGCGCTGGGCCGTCCCGCAATGCATTCGCACAAGGCGATGGACCTGCACTTCTGGCTGCACATCATGGGCACGCTGATGTACGTGGGCTCGATGTGGACCGCCGGCATCACCGAAGGCGAGATGTGGCGCGCCACGCTGCCGGACGGCTCGCTGAAATACGCCTTCCTCGACAGCCTGATCGCGATCAAGCCGATGTACCTGATCCGCTGGGCCGGCGGCGCGCTGATCCTCAGCGGCATGTGGGTGATGGCCTGGAACCTGTGGCACACCGCCGCCGATGCCCGCGCGCGGCTGATCAAGCCGATCCCGGTGCCGATTCCCGAGCCGGTGCCCGACCAGGTGCCTGCCCCGCTGCCGGCCGTTATCTGATGCGATCGTCCATGATCGCCGCTTCGTTGAAGCTCCTGTTCTCGGGGGCCTCTCCGGTCCCGCAAGTCCAAAGGCGGCCATCCATGGCCGCACTCTTCAAGTAGAGCTCTCACCTCATGGCCTACAAACATTTCGAATTCATCGAGAAGCACGCCGCGGTGCTGGGCATCTTCACCGCGATCATGGTGTCATTCGGCGGCCTGGCCGAGATCACCCCGTTGTTCATGGAGGCGCATACGGTGAAGGCGCCACCCGGGGTGAAGCCGTATGACCCGCTGCGCCTGGCCGGGCGCGACGTCTACGTGCGCGAAGGCTGCTACCTGTGCCACTCGCAGATGATCCGCGCGCTGCGCTTCGAAACCCAACGCTACGGGCATTTCTCCACCGCCGAGGAGTCGGTCTATGACCGCCCGTTCCAGTGGGGTTCCAAGCGCACCGGGCCCGACCTGGCCCGCGTCGGCGGCAAGTATTCCGACCAATGGCAGCGCATGCACCTGTTGAACCCGCGCAGCGTGGTGCCGCAATCGAACATGCCCGGTTACCCGTGGCTGGAACACAACACCATCGACGGCGCCGACATCCAGGCGCGCATGCGCGTGCTGCGCAAACTCGGCGATCCGTACAGCGATGCCGACATTGCCGGCGCGCCGGCGGCGGTCAAGGGCAAGACCGAGATGGATGCGCTGATCGCCTACCTGCAAGGGCTGGGCATCGACAACGAGCCGCATCCCCTGACCGTGGCCGACACCGGCAAGGCAGGTACGCCATGAATCCGATCTGGGGCCATGTGGCCGGCGTCGTCACCGTGTTGCTGATGCTCATCTTCATCGGCATCTGGATCTGGGCGTGGCGCAAACGCCACAAGAAGGTGTTCGACTACATGGCGAAACTGCCGCTGCAAGACGACGACCCGGACGCCGACGTCTACGCCATCCAGACCCGTTCGAAGGAGGAACCGCGATGAGCATGGGCTGGTCGTTGTGGGTGATGTTCCTGGTGGTGCTCAACATGGGCATCAGCCTGTTTCTGTTCCTGTGGGGGCCGCGCGCGAAGATTCCGTCCCAGCCCGACCAGACCACCGGCCACGCGTGGGCGCACGGCACCATCCGCGAGGGACTGCGCCCGCTGCCACGCTGGTGGCTGCTGCTGTCCGGCAGCATGTTCATCGGTGGCATCGGTTACCTTGTGTTGTACCCGGGCTTCGGCAACCACAAGGGCCTGCTGCATTGGACCTCGCACGGCCAGTTGGCGAAGGCCGTCGCGGCCAACGATGCCAAGCTCGACCCGCTGCTGCAGCGCTTCGACCTGTATTCCGTCGAACAACTCGCCGGCGACCCCGAAGCACAACAGATGGGCCAGCGCCTGTTCGACGACAACTGCGCGGCCTGCCACGGCCGCAACGCCCACGGCAACCAGGCGCTGGGGGCGCCGAACCTCACCGACAACGACTGGTTGTACGGCGGCAGCGGCAAGGACATCACCACCTCGATCCATGACGGTCGTGGCGGCGTGATGCCGCCGTGGGCCAGCCTCGGCGAGCAGACCGTGAAGAACCTCGCGCAATACGTTCTCAGCCTGTCCGGCGAGCCGCACGACGCGAAGATGGCGGCCGCGGCCGAGCCGATCTTCAAGGGCACCTGCGCAGCCTGCCACGGCGCCGACGGCAAGGGCACGCAGGCACTGGGCGCGCCCAATCTCACCGACCACATCTGGCTGCATGGCGGTTCGCTCGCGGACATCGAGAAGACCATCCACGACGGTCGTCAGGGCCACATGCCGAACTGGGACAAGCGCCTGAGCGACGACGACATCCACGTTCTGGCCGCCTACGTCTACCACGTGTCACACCCCGATGTCGGCGCGCAATAACCCGCACCCCGGTGACCACGGAGAGGCCTGGTACCAGCAGCCGATCCTGTGGTTCGGCGCAGCGATCTTCGCCGCGTTGCTGGCCGGCTGCGTTTGGATGATCGTGGTGAGCGCACGCCACGCCGACACGCCACTGGATGCCCCGCACGCGGTACTCGGCGTTCCCGCCTCCACCCATTCCACGCACCCGCCATCGCCATGAACGCCACCGCCGCATGGGCGCGACCGGGGCTGGCCGCACAAGTGCTGCGCACGCGGCGCGACGGCTGCAGTGAAGTGGCGTTGCGCGTGCCGTCGCTGGACGATCCGCGGCGGGTGCTCCACCTGGAGCAGGCGATCCACACGCTGCCCGGCGTGCAACGCGTCGCCATCGATGTCACGGCCCGGCGCGTGCGCGTGGTGTGGGATGCACGGCACACGTCGTTGCCACGCCTGCTCGACGCCTTCGCCCATGCCCGCTGCGAGGCGCAACCCTTGCGTCACGATCGCATCGACGACGAACGCGCGTGCGCGATGCGCGATGCGCTCAAGCGCCTACTGGTCGCCGGCATGTGCGCGATGCAGGTGATGAGTTATGCGCTGGTGCTCTACCTCGGCGCGGTGGACATCGAAGACGCCAGCACGCGCGGGCTGTTCCGCTGGCTGGGGCTGATCTCCGCGCTGCCGATCGTCGGTTACTCGGCCATCCCGTTCTACATCGGCGCCGCGCGCGAGTTGCGCGAACGCCGGCTCGGCATCCATCTGCCGGTGGCACTGGCCGTCGTGCTGATCTTTTTCGCCAGCGTCTTCGCCACGCTGCGCGGACACGGCGAGATCTATTTCGATTCGATCAGCATGTTCGTGTTCCTGCTGCTGGTCGCGCGCCACGTGGAATTGCGTGCCCGCCAGCGCAGCGGTGCGCTGGGCGATGCCAGCATCGACGCCACCCCGTTGCTTGCGCAACGCCGCAGCGCCGACGGCCGACTGGAAACCGTCGCTGCGATGGAACTGGCGCCCGGCGACCGGGTACACGTGGCCGAGGGCGCCACCGTCCCGGCCGATGGCCTGCTGGAAAATGCCTGGGTGCAGGTGGACGAAGCACTGCTCTCCGGCGAATCACGCCCGGTGCGGCGCCAACGCGGCGAGCGCCTGATCGCCGGCAGCGTGCTGCTGACCGGCCCGGCCGAGTTGACGGTCGAACACGGCGGCGACGCCACGGCGCTGGCAAAGCTGGATGCGCTTGGTCGTCGTGCCCGCGAAGCACGCTGCGTCACCACGTCCCCTACCGACCGCGCGATCGCCCGCTTCGTCGCCCGCGTGCTGTTGCTCACCGCGCTCACCGCGCTGGGCTGGCTGCTGGTCGATCCCGCGCGCGCGTTCGAGTCGGCTGTCGCCGTGCTGGTGGTCGCCTGCCCGTGTGCGTTCGCGTTGACCCGGCCGGCCGCACTCAGTTGCGCTCTTGGCGCATTGTCACAGCACGGCGTGCTGGTGACCGACGATGCCGCGCTGGATACGCTGGCGCGCGTCGATACCGCCCTGTTCGACAAGACCGGCACCCTCGGCGTGCCCACGCTCGACCGCGAACATATCGATACACGGCGCGACCTCACCCCGGCCGAAGCGCTGTCCCTGGCCGCCGCGCTGGCGCGGGAAAGCACGCACCCGCTGGCTCACGCCCTGACCAACGCCGCGAGTGACGAGGCCGCACTCTTGCATGCCCATCAGGCGCAAGTCAGCGCCGGCGGGGGTATCGAAGCCATCGTGGACGGTCGCCGTCTGCGCCTGGGTCGCGTTGGTTTTGCGCTCGCCGACAGCAACGAGCCGGACGCTGCCGACGGCGCCCTGTGGCTGGCCGACGACCAAAGCGCGCTGGCCATCTTCCATTTCGACGAACAGCCGCGCGCCGACGCACCACGCATGTTGGAAACATTGCACGCCGAGGGCATCCGCTCGGTCATTGCCAGCGGCGACACCGCCGGACGCGTGAGCGCGCTGGCCACCCAACTCGGCATCGACACCTGGCACGCCCGCCAATCGCCCGCCGACAAGCTCGTCCGACTGCACCACCTGCAGCAGGACGGTCGCATCGTGCTTGCCGTCGGCGACGGCAGCAACGACGCACCGATACTGGCCGGCGCTGATGTCTCCGCCGGCCTGTCCAGCGGCACCGCCCTGGCCCAGGCGCACGCCGACCTGCTGTTGCTCGATGGTCATCTGGACGGCCTCGCCACCGCCCACACTCTGGCCCGGCGCATGCAACAGGTCATCGCCGATGGCCGGCGCTGGTCGCTGGTCTACAATCTGTGTGCCGTACCCTTCGCCGCATTCGGCTTCGTGCCACCCTGGCTGGCCGGCATCGGCATGTCGCTCAGCTCGCTGGCAGTGGTGCTCAACGCACTACGCACCGGACGCGGCATCGCGCCGAAACCACAGGCCATGCGCGCATGAACATCCTGCTCGTGTTGATTCCGGTCACCCTGCTGATCGTGCTGATCGCCATCGGCGTGTTCTTCTGGGCGGTGAATCACCAGCAATTCGAGGACATGGACAGCCCTGCCGTATTGCCGTTGATGGAAGATGATCCGGCCACGCCGCCAGACACCACGTTGACCGACCGCCCCGATGCCACATCGGCAGCTTCGCCCTCCAGCGCCACCCGCACCACCGAACAGCCCTCTGCATCCCCATGAATACTGCAACGACACTCGACGAATCCCGCATCGCCAACCTGGTCGACCGCTTCTACGACAAGGTCCAGGCCGACCCCTCGATCGGCCCGATCTTCAATGCCGCCGTGCACGACTGGCCCGAACACAAACGCCTGCTCACCTCGTTCTGGTGCTCGGTGGCACTGCGCGCAGCCAGTTACCGCGGCAACCCCATGTCCGTGCATCGCGCGCAGCCGTCGATTCGCACCGAACACTTCGTGCGCTGGCTGGAACTGTGGCGCGAAACCACGCTTGAAGTGCTGGACGAAAACGACGCCGCGCAAATGCTCGACTACGCCGAACGCATCGGCCGCAGCCTGCGCATGGGGATGGGATTGCCGGATCGGCTGGACGCGCGGCCACTCGGTATTCCGGTGGTAGGCCTCGGCAAGCCCTGAGCGGGAGGCTGCCTCGTCCTGCTCTGCCGATCTGTATCTCTGTTGCCCGGAACGTTTGGGAATTGTGTCGTTCTGACTGAACGATTCGGCCAGTGTGCCGCCACCTTTGGTGCCGGGGTTTCACCCGTCTGCCGACGGGCGAGTCACTTTCTCTCGCTTGCCCGAGAGAAAGTAACCCAAGAGAGGGGCACCCTGCGTTCGCTTCTCGAAGGGTTGGAAGAGCCGCACACCGCAGCGACAAGCTCGACCACCCGCGCCCGCTCTTCCTACCCCTCAGTTTTCGGTGACGGCGCGGAGTGGCCGCCCGTGTAACAGGAAGAGCCACGCAAGTTCCAAACACCTCGACCGCCAAGGCTTGTAGGGTCGGCGGGTCCCACAGGCCATTTCTCTGGGTTACGTCTCTTTGGGCCAGCAAAGAGAGGTAACTCGGGCGCCGGCAGGCGCTCGAAAGCCCGCCGCAGGCGAGCCAGTTTGCAACCGCGCCAGTACGAGCGAACACCCCCACAGACAAGCCAATGTGCGACCACGCAAACCCAAAAAAAACCCGCCAGTCTCACGACCAGCAGGTTTTCAAACACATCAAAAAAACAACTCAGCCGAGAACCTTAAGCGCCGCCTCGTAATCAGGCTCATGGGCGATCTCGTCCACCAGTTGCGCATGGATCACCTTGTCGTGCGCATCCAGCACCACCACCGCGCGGGCGGCAAGACCGGCCAGAGGGCCTTCCGCGATCGCCACGCCATAATCCTTGAGGAACTGGTGGCCGCGCATCATCGACAGGCTGACGACATTGTCGAGGCCTTCGGCACCGCAGAAGCGCGCCTGGGCGAATGGCAGGTCAGCCGAGATGCACAGCACCACCGCGTTATCCAGCTTGCTTGCCGATTCGTTGAAATGACGCACCGACGCGGCGCAGGTCGGCGTATCGACGCTGGGGAAGATGTTCAGCACCTTGCGCTTGCCGGCGAAATTCGCCAGCGACACATCGGCCAGATCCTTGCCCACCAGCGAGAACGCCGGAGCCGACTGACCTGCCGTCGGGAACGTACCGTCAACCTGGATCGGCTGACCCTTGAAAGCTACCTTGGACATGGCACACCTCATTCGTTGGGGAAGATGGGCTTACAAGTAGAACATGGTCTTGGCCAGGAACACGATCCCCACCATCATCGCCAGCACGATGCGGTGCGTATAGCGGAAGCGGCAGGCATTCATGCGCCCGCGTGCGCCGGCCCATACCGCATTGATGAACACACCCAGCACGCCGAACGCCAACGTCACCTTCAGCAGCAGGAACCAGCCGAAACGGGTGGTGCCGATGCAGGTCAGGCCATTGCAGCGCAGGTCGAACAGCATGCCGCCGCTGATGAACAACAGCAGTACCACCACCGGCATGAAGCGGCGCACGCGCGCCATTACCGCCTCTTCGAGCTGGCGCATCGTGGTGACGTCGAAACGCTTGTGCAGCGCTTCCAGCACCAGCACCTCGAACGCCGCGGCGCCCACGAACACGATCGCGCACGACAGGTGCAGCAGCACGATCCACGAATACCAGGCAGCCATGCTCATTTCTCCACGACAGACATGCTCCAAGTTTGCGCGCCGTCTCGATCCGGCACGCTGACCTGAATCAAGTCACGGACGGTGTCAGCCCGGCTTGCCGTCCGCCCGCGGCGTCAGATAGATCCACGCCGAGCGCAGCACCCACGGCAGGAACGCCAGCAACCAGCCTGCGCCGGCGATCACCAGCCACAGGTACATGTCGCCACCCAGTTCCGCACGGATGCGCAGCAACGCCACCGCCTGCAGCAACCCGAAGCACAACCACGGCACCGCGCCCATCTGCAACGGCCGGCCGGAATGGCC
Source organism: Rhodanobacter sp. FW021-MT20 (assembly GCF_041107475.1). Lineage (NCBI taxonomy): Bacteria > Pseudomonadati > Pseudomonadota > Gammaproteobacteria > Lysobacterales > Rhodanobacteraceae > Rhodanobacter > Rhodanobacter sp. FW021-MT20. The sequence continues at coordinate 614,752 of NZ_JBGBPX010000001.1, forward strand.
GTGGGTCACCCGCGTCACCATCGCCACCAGCATCGAGCCGAAGAAACCGATCGCCAGCGCGTGCAACGGCGCGCGACCCAGCACGTAGCCACCGCCGGTCGCCAGCACGATGTCCTGTATCGAGAACAGCACGAACGCCAACGGCAGCCACGCGAACGCGATGTGCAGCACCGCGAGCAGGCCGGGCCGCATGCACTTCCACGGCTGCCAGGCCAGGGCGTGCCAGCCGAACACCAGCGCCAGCGGCACATCGCACAGCCACAGCCAGCGCAATTGCCCGCGCCAGTCCAGCAGGAGATGCACGAGCAGCAGCGCCCACACCACCGGCAGGCTCCAGCCCGGCCGCCGCATCACGTAGCCGCGTCCCTTCGCGATGTTGTTGCTGAAGAACGGCAGCATGCGATGGCAGACGGTGAAATAGACCGGTAGCAGGAAGCCGAACGTGCCCAGCTTCACCGCGAGCTCGGCGCAACTTGTCGGCGCGCCCAGCAGCAGCCAGCCCAGGAACAACAGCAGCCCCAGCGTGCCGCAGCAGAACGCGGCGAAGCACGACCAGCCATGTTTGTTGCGTTCGGTCGCCGCGCGCAGCACGCCGCCCAGGGTAGCCACGCCGATGACATAGCCAACCAGCATCAGCCCCATGCCCAGCTTCAGCAGCCATGGCAGTCCGAGCAGGCCGATGTTCGCCAGCACGTAGCCGCCGAGCACGCCGCCGGCTACCGGCAGATAGCGCGCGGGTGGCACCGTCGGCCCGTTCATCCAGCGCGGGAACGTGGTCATCAGGAAGCCGAACATGAACAGTGGAAACAGGCCGTACTGGATCAGCATCGCGTGCCCCCAGATCGGCGGGATCGGCGGTTGCGGCCAGTGGCCCCAGCCGAATCGCAACGACGCCAACTCCAGTGTCCACCAGGTCATGCTGAGCAGCACCGCCACGGTGCCGGCAAGAAACAGGGGGCGATGCGGTGCCGCTGCAAGCAGGCGCGACAGCGCGGCGTTGGCCGAAGCCGTGGAAAGAGGCTCGCTCATGGGGCTCAGGATAGTCGTTATCGCAGCATGCTGGCATGCCGCGAGCGGACGCTCACTGACCTGGATCAGACCGATGGAATCAGGGCCGATGGAATCAGGCCGATGGAATCAGGCCGGGAGCGTGGGCGGTAGAAACTTTCGAGGGGAAAAAGTGGCTGCGCAAGGACAGATTTTCGACGATTTGCCGGCCTATAGTGGTTCTATGGGCAATAAGCGATGGAAATATGGACCACGCAGACGCTTTTGCAGCCCGGAAGATTTCTGCCGGCCACGCTCCTAACCCGCCTGATCCGGCAGCAGGCTGGCACCCAGCTCGCGCAGGCCGTCGGGATCGAGCAATGCCAGCTCGCGGCCATCGATCTCGATCAACTTCTGTGCGCGGAAGCGGCTCAACACCCGGCTGACCGTTTCCGCCGCCAGCCGCAGGTAATTGGCGATATCGCCCCGCGACATGCTCAAGTGGAAACGCGTGGCCGAAAAGCCGCGCGCCGCGTAGCGTACCGACAGGTCGATCAGGAACGCCGCCATGCGCTCGTCCGCGCTATGGTCACCGGCCAGCAGCGAGACCGCGCCCAATTCCTTGCTGATCAGCCGGAACATGTGCTGCTGCACCGCCGGCATGCGCGTCGCCAACGCACTCATCGCGGGGAACGAGAAGCGACAGAACTTGGTGTTTTCCAGCGCCACCGCATCACAGGGAAAGTGATCCGGGTAGATCGCATTCAACCCCACCACCTCGCCCGGCAGGTAGAAGCCGAGCACCTGCTCGTTGCCCTCGCGGTCGAACAGGCGCGTCTTCACCGAGCCCTCGCGCACCGCATAGATCGCGCGGAACGGATCGCCAGTACGGAACACGTGCTCACCGGCCTGGAACGGCCCCACGTGCTCCACCAGACAATGCAATTCCGCCAGCTCGGGTTTGCCGTACCCCACCGCGATGCAGGCGTCGGAGAACGCGCAGGTGGTGCAGAAATGCGTGGCGTCCCCGTCGTCGGCGATCGGCGTGGGCACCAGATGCAAGCGTCCTGCGGAATTCTTGGATGGCATAGCTCGGGTCAGGCCGTGGCAGCGCGGAGTCGGTTATCCCGACGGGGTGACGCGTCGGGACATTACCGATGATACGCAGACCGCGCCACGGCCGCGAGCTTCCGCGACCGATGGACGTGGCGGCCCGTCGTCTGCTCAGGCCTTGCCGACGATGCGCTGCTCGATCGCACCGAAGATCGAGGCGCCGGCGGCATCAGTCACGTCGATGCGCAGCGTGTCGCCGAATTTCAGGAACGGGGTGGACGGCTTGCCGTCACGCAGGGTTTCCACCGTGCGCTGCTCGGCCAGGCACGACGCGCCCTTGCTGGTGTCCTGGTTGGCAATGGTGCCCGAGCCGACAAGGGTGCCCGCGGTGAGCGGACGGGTCTTGGCCACGTGCGCCACCAGTTCGGCAAAGCTGAATTGCATGTCGACGCCACACTCGGCCTCGCCGAACCACTGGCCATTGAGCCAGGTGCGCATCGGCAGGTGCAGCTTGTCGCCCTGCCACACCTCGCCCAGCTCGTCCGGCGTCACCAGCACCGGCGACAATGCCGAGCGCGGCTTGCTCTGCAGGAAGCCGAAGCCCTTGGCCAGCTCGCCCGGGATCAACCCGCGCAGGCTCACGTCGTTGATCAGGCCAACCAGCTGGATGTGCTCGGACGCCTGCGCCGGCGTGGCCGACATCGGCACGTCGTCGGTGACCACGACCACTTCGGCTTCCAGGTCGATGCCGAAGTCTTCGCTCGGCACCACCACGTCGTCGTGCGGTCCGAGGAAGCCGGCGCTGGTGGCCTGGTACATCAGCGGGTCGGTGTAGAACGAGGCCGGCACCTCGGCGCCGCGCGCCTTGCGCACGCGTTCCACGTGCGGCAGATAGGCCGAACCATCGACGAATTCATAGGCGCGCGGCAGCGGTGCAGCCAGCGCCGCCACGTCCAGCTTGAACGCACCATTGGCACTGCCCGCATTCAATGCGTCGGACAAGGCATTGAGGCGCGGCGCCGCGCTCGACCAGTCGTCCAGTGCGGCCTGCAGCGTCGGGGCGATACCGGTGGCCTTCACGGCGTGCGTCAGATCGCGGCTGACCACGACCAAGGTGCCGTCACGGCCACCTTCCTTGAGACTTGCAAGTTTCATCAAATGCTCCTAACCGCAATTTTCAACGTAATCGACCTGCGGCGGCACACCTGCATGCCACCGCGTCACCTTGCCCTGTGCATCCGTCTCGAATACCACGACGCCATCACTCTGCGGCGCGGCGACACGCAGATACTTTGCACCGGCGACGTACTTGTGTGGTTGCGCTTCGACACGCGCGCCGTACAACGTGCGGATCCGCGCCTCGTCCATGCCCACTCTGCCGCCGCCTGGCGCAACCTCCTTGGCGGTGCCTACATCGTAGCGAACGAAACGGCCACCCTCGAACATGAAGGCGAACTCCCTTGGCGACTTCACCCATTTCGGCGTTTTGTAAAAACAGGTCGAATCCGGCCCCGGCGCGCCCTTCAACTCGCCAGCCCAAGCCTTATTGAAGCTGGCTCTATCGAAGGCAGCCTCATCCATCCCGAAGCGCGTATCGCCGTAGCCGTCGTAGTGCGCCAGCGTATCCGCCGCAGCCGCCGTCACCGGCCTGATTGTCGGCGCAACGGCCGATGCGGGCGTTGTCGCCGACTGGTCGGTATCGCCACACCCGACCAGCATCAGCGTGCAGGCGATGCCGAACGGAATGCCGGACCACCGGCGCTTCACGACGGGTTGCCCGCATCGAAATGCTTCGCGATGCCCTGCCAGCACTGGTAATAGTCCTGCTGCAGTTGCGGCGCATCGAGCGCCTGCTGCGTGGGCCGAATCACCTTGCGCGTCTCGAACATGAAAGCCATGGTGTTCATGATGTGATCCGGCTTGCCCGTATCGGCCGCACTGGCTTTCTCGAAGCTGGCGGCATCCGGGCCATGACCGCTCATGCAATTGTGCAGCGAGGCGCCGCCCGGCGCGAAACCGCCAGCCTTGGCATCGTAGGCGCCTTCGATCAGGCCCATGAACTCGCTGGCCACGTTGCGGTGGAAATACGGCGGCCGGAAGGTGTGCTCGGCCACCAGCCAGCGCGGCGGAAAGATCACGAAATCCATGTTCGCCGTGCCCGGGGTATCGGACAACGAGGTCAGCACAGTGAAGATCGACGGATCGGGATGATCCACGCTGATCGAGCCGATCGTGTTGAAGCGGGTCAGGTCGTACTTGTACGGCGCGTAATTGCCGTGCCAGGCCACCACGTCCAGCGGCGAATGATCGATCGCCGCCTGCCACAACGCCCCCTGGAACTTGGCGATGAGCTTGAAGTCGCCCTCGATGTCCTCGTACGCCGCCACCGGCGCGAGGAAGTCACGCGGCAGCGCCATCGAGTTGGCACCGATCGGGCCCAGGTCGGGCAAGCGCAGCATGGCACCGAAGTTTTCCGCCACGTAGCCGCGCGCGGTGGCATCGAGCAGCTCGACGCGAAAGCGCACGCCGCGCGGAATCACCGCGATCTCCAGCGGCTTCACTTCCAGTACGCCAAGTTCGGTGGCGATGTGCAAGCGACCCTGCTGCGGCACGATCAGCAACTCGCCATCGGCATCGTAGAAGAATCGCCCTTCCATCGAGCGGTTGGCCGCATAGAGATGGATGCCCACGCCCGCCTGTTCCGCCGCCCCGCCATTGCCGGCCAGCGTGAGCAGACCCTCCACGAAATCGGTGGGCGCCTCGGGCAACGGCAACGGATCCCAACGCAACTGGTTGGGCGTGGCCGGCGCTTCATCGAAACGGTTATGGAAAAGCTCGTGCAAAAGTGGCGCAAACGACTTGTGCATCGCTGCCGGACGAATGCGATACAACCAACTGCGCCGGTTCGCATGCCGCGGCGCGGTGAACGCGGTGCCGGACAACTGCTCCGCATACAGGCCGTGTGCCACGCGCTGAGGCGAATTCTGGCCCTCGGGCAGCACGCCCGGAACCGCCTCGCTGGCGAACTCGTTGCCGAAGCCGGATTGGTAGTTGGGTTGCGCGTTCACTGCGAATGCTCCGGATAGTGTGTTCTGGTTCCACCGGCCCTTCGACTCCACCTGGCCCAGGCTCGTCAAGGTGCTCGGGACGAACGGTGGATAAACCGTTCGCGCTGAGCGTAGCTTGCAAAGCAAGCGGAGTCGAAGCGCCTTTCAATCACCGTTGATGCTGGTGTTTGCCCTTGGCCAAAGCGCCCAGGGCGTCCCAGTTTCCCGCCATGTACGCTAGCTTTTTGGCTCGACTCCAGCCTTTCAGCTTGCGTTCCATGGTCAACGCCTCGTAACGCGTTTCGAAGCCTTGCGTGTGGATCAGCTTCAAGGGCCGTCGTGTCGAGGTATAGACGCAACCTTTGCCCTGATCGTGCTGCTCCATCCGCTTGTCCAGGTCGTCCGTGTGCCCGATGTAGAAACTGCCATCGGCGCATTCGAGGATATAGAGAGTGAATTCCATTTCTGCGGCTTCCTTGCCGGTTTGGTCGCTCGACTGCCCTTCGACTCCGGCCCTGCGGGCCTACGCTCAGGGCGAACGGTGCAACAAACTCCGATCACCCTGAGCGTAGCCGCGCAGCGGCGAAGTCGAAGGGCCGCAGGCTCAAGAATCAAAGCACGCCGCGTTTCATCTGGTCGCGTTCGATCGACTCGAACAGCGCCTGGAAGTTGCCTTCGCCGAAGCCTTCGTTGCCCTTGCGCTGGATGATCTCGAAGAAGATCGGGCCGATGCAGTTCTGGGTGAAGATCTGCAACAGCAGGCGCTTCTTCGTTTCCGGGTCGGCATCGATCAGGATCTTGTTCTTGCGCAGGCGCGGCACGTCTTCGCCGTTGCCGGGAATGCGCAGGTCGACCACGTCGAAATAGGTGTCCGGCGTATCAAGGAATTCCACGCCCTGGCCACGCATTGCTTCCACCGTGTCGTAGATGTTGTCGGTGAAGCAGGCAATGTGCTGGATGCCTTCGCCATGGTAAGCGTCGAGGTATTCGTTGATCTGGCTCTTCGGATCATTCGACTCGTTGAGCGGGATGCGCACGATGCCGTCCGGCGCGGTCATCGCCTTGGACACCAGACCGGTCTTGGCGCCCTTGATGTCGAAGTAGCGGATCTCGCGGAAGTTGAAAAGCTTCTCGTAGTACTCCGACCACTGCGCCATGTTGCCGTAGTAGAGGTTGTGCGTGAGGTGGTCGATGAAGGTGAGGCCGAAACCCTTCGGGTTCTGTTCGGCACCGTCGATCGGCGCGTAATCGTCGCCGTAGGCGCTGCCCTTGTCGCCATAGCGATCCACCAGATACAGCATGCAATCGCCGATGCCCTTGACCACCGGCGCGCTCACCGCGCGGGTGTCGGCCTTGTCGGTCATCGCCTCGCCACCGTTGCCCTGCACCGTTGCCAGCACTTCACTGGCCGGTTTCTTGAAGCGGATCGCGAAACCGCAGGCGCTGGGGCCGTGCTTTTCGGCGAAATCGGCGGCAAAGGAATCAGGGGTTTCGTTGACCAGGAAGTTCACGCCGTTCTGGCGATACACCGTGATCGGCTGGCGCTTGTGCTTCAGCACCGCGGTGAAACCCATCTTGCGGAACAGTTCGTGCAGTTCCGTGGCACGACCGGCCGGCGCAGCGAATTCGACGAACTCGAAACCGTCGATCCCCATCGGGTTTTCGAACGTGGTGACCTGCATGCCAAGGTTGGGCTGGGCTGTCATGAAATTTCTCCGACGGGCTACGATGGGGACACAAACCGCGCTACCGATAGCTTTTCGCACAGCAAACGCTAACGTGACGCGCGCTTTTGGTGAAAAGTGCAGCCATGGATGGCTGCCCGTTTGACCTTCGCGGTCATGTACGACCGCACAAGTTATAGTTACAAATGAAACTATTTGCAAGGAACATTGCAACGATGCCCGGCATCCGCAAACCTGACCACGCCCCGCTGGAACTGGAGCGCTTCGTGCCCTACCAGCTCTCGATCGTGTCCAACACGGTCAGCCAGGCCATTGCCGACGACTATCAGCAACGCTACGACCTTGGTGTGACCGAATGGCGCGTGATGGCGGTATTAGCCCGTTTCGACGGCCTGTCGGCGCGCGAGGTGGCCGAGCGCACGGCAATGGACAAGGTGGCGGTAAGCCGCGCACTGGCCCGGCTGGTGGCCGCCGGCCGGGTGCGCCGGGAGACCCACAGCGACGACAAACGCCGTTCGGTGCTCGATCTCACCCCCGCCGGCTGGCGCATCCACGACGAAGTGGCGCCGATGGCGCGTCAGCGTGAACGCGAGTTGCTGGGCCAGTTGGAACCCGAAGAACAGCGGTGGCTGCGGAGCATCCTCGACAAGCTGATGCCGCCCGAGGCCTGAGGGCCCGCCCCCTTTTTTGCGCTGTAGGAGCCCGCTCGCGGGCGATGCTCTTGATCTGGCGCCCAGAGATGCCAAAAGCATCGCCCGCGAGCGGGCTCCTACACTGCAAGGGAATCGGGCAGGATCTTGAACCGGCTCGACCCGATGCACCGGGAAACGCCTGCCCGCCAGATCAGCGGATCAGCGTGGACTTGCCAAACAGCGATTCGATCAGGTCGACCGCCAGCTTGGCGGTGGCGTTGCGCTTGTCGTACGCGGGGTTCAGCTCGACGATATCGAGCGAAGCCAGGCGACCGGTGTCGGCAATCATCTCCATGCACAACTGCGCCTCGCGATAATTCGGGCCACCGCGCACGGTCGTGCCCACGCCGGGAGCGATCGACGGGTCGAGGAAATCGACGTCGAAGCTGACATGCAGATGGGTGTCGGCATCGATGCCGGCCAGGGCCTCTTCCATGGTGCGTTTCATGCCCACTTCGTCGATGTGGCGCATGTCGAACACGTCCATGCCCGCCTCGCGCACCAGCTTCTTCTCCGGATCATCCACCGAGCGGATGCCGATCTGGCGGAACACCTTCGGCTCCACCGCCGGCACGTGGCCGCCAATGCCGGTGAGTTCGGCCGGACCGTTGCCGCACAGGCAGGCCACCGGCATGCCGTGGATGTTGCCGGTGGGCGTGCCCAGCGCGGTATTGAAATCGGTGTGCGCATCCAGCCACAGCACGCGCAACTTGCGCCCCTGCTCGCGGCAATGGCGCGCCACGGCGCTGACCGAGCCGATCGCCAGGCAATGGTCACCACCGAGCATGATCGGCAATCGGCCCTGGCTCAGTTCGCCATAGATGCCTTCGTGCACGGCCTGGTTCCAGGCGGCCACTTCGGGCAGATGGCGGTACCCGTCGGTCGGCGGCTGCCACGGATTCAGCGGGCCATGCAGGTTGCCGCGATCGGTCACGTCGAAACCGCGGCGCCTGAGGCGCTCGCCGATCATCGCCACGCGCAGCGCTTCGGGTCCCATCGAGGCGCCACGATGTCCTGCGCCAATGTCGGTCGGCGCGCCGACCAGTGCAATCGTCTGTTTGCTCATGTCGTTTCCCACAATTTGTTTGCTGCAGCCTGCCAGTGTAACGGCTCGGCTTGACGAAGCCGTGATGCGGCGCATCGCGCACAACTTGACCGTGGTCAAGCGAAATGCCGACGACACGCGTTAGGCTGGGCGCATCCAAGGTCTGCAGGGGCAACAGGCCGTGGGGCGAAGATGCAAAATCGACGCCGGAGGCGCAGTCGCCGTCCGGCATCGGAAACGGACCTGGATGGACGTGACCTGAGGGGAAGACCGCATGCAACAGATCAACGCGCTCGAGAACGATTCCGCCGTCGTTGCCGAACTGCCATTGTCACCATGGTGGGTTCGCTGCGTACTCATCGTGTTGGTGCTGGGACTTTCGGCCCTGCTCGCCATCACCTTCCTGGCTTATCGCAACGCCCCACCTGTGCCTCAGCACATCGTGGATTCGAGCGGTGCCACCGTATTCACCGGCGACGACATCCGTGCCGGCCAGGGCGTCTTCCTGAAGTACGGCTTGATGGACAACGGCTCGATCTGGGGCCATGGCGCCTATCTGGGCCCGGACTACTCCGCCGAGGCGTTGCACCAGATCGGCCAGGACAGTGCCAACGCCCTTGCGGTGAAGCAGTACAACGGCCCCCTGACCGCCTTGTCGCCAGGTCAGCGGGCAGGCGTACAGGCGCAGGTCGCCGAATTGCTAAAGACCAACCGCTATGACGCGGCCACCGGCACGCTCACGCTGACGCCGGCCGAATCGGAGGCTTACCGCCAGCAGGTGGGCTATTGGACGGATTACTTCAAGCATCCCGATACCAATGGTGGTTTGAAGCCGAACCTGATCACCGACCCGGTGGAACTGCGCCATTTCACCGCGTTTGTCACCTGGGCCGCCTGGGCCTCGGTCGCCGACCGGCCGGGCAAAAGTTACTCCTACACCAACAATTTTCCGTACGACCCGAGCGTGGGCAATGTGCCGATCGGACCGGCGCTGCTGTGGAGCGCACTGAGCCTGATCATCCTGCTGGGCGGCATCGCGGTGGTGCTGCTGGCTTTCGGCAAGTTCGACTATCTGGGTTGGGTCAGCCCCGGACGCCACGTGCACCCGAAGCTGCTGCCGGGCAAGGCCGGGCCGGGCCAGCGCGCGCTGGTGAAGTTCTTCCTGGTGGTGTCGCTGTTGTTCCTGATGCAAACCCTGGTCGGCGGCGCCACCGCGCACTTCCGCGCCGATCCGGGCACCTTCTACGGCCTGCGCCTGGAGGACCTGTTCCCCAGCAACCTGCTGCGTACCTGGCACCTGCAGACGGCGATCTTCTGGATTGCCACCGCCTATGTGGCGGCCGCATTGTTCCTTGGCCGCTCACTGCGCAGCGACGAACCGAAGGGCTTCGCGCTGTGGGTGCACCTGCTGTTCGCCGCGTTCGTGGTGGTGATTGGCGCCAGCCTGCTCGGCGAATGGGTGGGCATGTCGCAATTGCTGGGCAAGTGGTGGTTCTGGCTGGGCGACCAGGGCTGGGAATACCTGGAGATCGGCCGGCTCTGGCAGATCCTGCTGGTAATCGGCTTGTTCGCGTGGTTCGCGCTGCTGTTCTGGGTGGCGCGCCCCGGTCGCAACGACAACCCGCAGATGCGCCCGCTGACGCGCATGTTCCTGTGGGCGGCGTTGGCCATCCCGGTGTTCTACGTGCCGGCGCTGTTCTACGGTGCGCATACCAACTTCACCGTGGTCGACACCTGGCGTTTCTGGATCATCCACCTGTGGGTGGAAGGCTTCTTCGAATTCTTTGCCACCACGGTGGTGGCGCTGACCTTTTTCCAGCTTGGCCTGACGCCGCGCAATACCGCACTGCGGGTGATCTATCTCGACGCGATCCTGTACTTCCTCGGCGGCCTGCTCGGCACCGGCCACCATTGGTACTTCACCGGCCAGACCGATCTGAACATGGCGGTCTCGGCGATGTTCTCGGCACTGGAAGTGGTACCGCTGACCCTGCTGACACTGGACGCGTGGGACTTCATACGCACCACCCGCGGCGAATGCGACCGCTGCGGCAAACCGGTCTCGGTGCCGCACAAGTGGACGTTCTGGTTCCTGATGTCGGTGGGCTTCTGGAATTTCCTCGGCGCCGGCGTGTTCGGCTTCCTGATCAATCTGCCGATCGTCAGCTACTACGAAGTGGGCACCATCCTCACCCCCAACCACGGCCATGCCGCGATGATGGGCGTGTTCGGCATGCTGGCCATCGCGTTGATGGTGCTGGTGTTGCGCCAGACCAGCAGCGACGAACGCTGGGCCGGCATCGAGAAGTACGTGAAAGTGTCGTTCTGGGGCACCAACGTCGGCCTGTTGATGATGGTGGTGTTCAACCTTTTCCCCGCCGGCGTGCTGCAGGTGTGGGACGTGATCGAACACGGCTACTGGCACGCACGCAGCATCGCCTACGTGGCCAGCACGCGCTCGCACATCCTCGAATGGATGCGCCTGCCGGGCGACCTGGTATTCATCATCTTCGGCGCGATTCCTCTGGTCATCGCGAGCACGAAGACGTGGCTGGGCATGCGCCAGGACGCAAGGCACCAAGAGCCCGCGCATGACCTCGTGTAGGAGCCCGCTCGCGGGCGATGCTTTTGTTTTCCAGAGCGCCACAGCAAGAGCAGCGCCCGCGAGCGGGCTCCTACGGTGCAAGGCAACGAAAAGGTGCCCTGCCAGTGGGTCAGGCCACCGCTTCGGCGACCTCGTTGCGCTGGCGATATTCGCGCACCATCTGCTCCACCAGCTCGCGGTGGCCGGGCAAATCGCCCAGCGCGTGACCGGCCATCTGCTGGATCATCGCGAACTCGCGGCGGGCGTCATCCACCCGCGTGTAGACACTGCGCATCGGCTCCAGGTCGGTCTTGAACTCCATCCCGTAGAGCACGTATTGCCAGCTCGACACCAGGAACATCTCCAGGTCGCCGACGAAATCCAGCCGGTGCGGCGGCCGATGCTTCCATAGCGCCAGCCGATCCTTCAGCGTATCGGGAATGCTGTCCGGGTTCGCGTTGTCGTGCCAGAACGCGGTGTCGCGACGCTGGCTCAGGCAGTAATGCATCTTGATGAAGTCGATGATGCGGTCGTAACGCGCCACCACCATCTCGTTGTAATAGCGGGCGGTGCGCTCCATGTCGTCGACATCGCCAGGCAACAGATGGGTGAGCAGGTAGGCACCCAGCTCCACCAGCGCAATGCCGGTGGATTCCAGCGGCTCGACGAAGCCGCCAGCCAGCCCCACCGCCACGCAATTCTTGCGCCAGTGCTCGGGACGATAGCCCGTCTCGAAACGGATGTGCTGCGCCGTCACGCCCTCGGCGGCGGCGCCCAGATACTGGCGGAACACGGCTTCCGCCCGGGTGGCGTCAGAGTGCTGCGAGGAATACACGTAACCGCAGCCGCGCCGCTGTTGCAGCCCGATGTCCCAGATCCAGCCGGCCTCCTGTGCGGTGGCCATGGTGTAGCAGGGAATCGGCGAATCGGGCTGCGGATACGGTACCTGCATGGCCACGGCACGGTCGACGAACAGCACGTCGCGGCGGCTGCGGAACGGCGACTTCATCGCCCCGTCGATCAGGTAGCCGCGCAAGCCGGTGCAATCCACGTAAAGGTCGGCACTCAACTCGCCTGCCTCGCGAGTGACGATGCGTGCAATCGCGCCCTGCGCGTCCAGCTCGGCCCGCTCCACCGTCGCCAGGTGACGGACCACGCCCAGCTCCGTTTGCCCGTGTTCGGCCAGCACCTCGGCCACGCGTGCGGCATCGAAGTGATAGGCGTAATTCATCGGCCCATGGAAGTCTGCATCCTTCGCCCGCTTGGGTGCACGGTTGCCATCCACCAATCGCTTCTGCATCGACACGGCATCGGCGAACGGCACGCCTGCAGGCGCCGCGCCGAGCAACCAGTACGGCAGCAATTCCGGACCGCCCGTTCGCTGGCTGGGCATGCTGAAAGGATGGAAGAAGTCGCTGGCGCCCGGCGCGCCCTGCGGTCGCACCCAGTGCCGGTAGCGGATGCCCTGCTTGAACGTGCCGGTAGAGCCGGCGAGGAAGCGCCGCTCGTCCAGCCCGATCGCCGACAAGGTGCCGCGGATCGACGGGAACGTGGCTTCGCCCACGCCAAGCAGGCCGATACGTGGCGATTCCACCAGCTCCACCTTGATGCTGCCCGGTGCCACCGAGTTGAGCGATTTCGCCAGGTAGCACGCGGTCAGCCACCCCGCCGTACCACCGCCCACCACCAGGATTTTCTGCAGTCGTGCCATCGATCTCTCCCCATCGGCCGGCAACGCCGGCATCGGCTCAGAGATCGATATCAACACCGATTGACAGCGCTGTCAATTTGCAGAGCAACAAATCCTGCGCAGCCCCGCCCATCAGTCTTTCTTGGTTCGGGTCTTGCGCGGCTTGGCTTCGGCGGCGGCGATCAGGCCTTGCAGATAGGCAATGCCTTCCTCTTCGGGAAAGAACGCCACGACATCGGCAACCGTCAGCTTGTAGCGATCACGCAGGGCCAGAAACTCGCGTTTTGCCCGCCCTGCCGCGGTTTCGTGCGAAGCCTGTTTGGCCTGCTGCTTGCGCTCGAGCGCGGCCAGCTCTTCCTGGAACTGCCGGAACGGATCTTTGTGAATAACCATGGAAGAAACGAAGTCACTGCGAAATAAACGCCCATGACCACATGCCGAAGCGGCGTCCGTGTGGGGGCATGCGTAACACGCAAAGCCCGCTGCAACGTCAGGGACCGGCATGGAACGGACATCTGGTGCCGGCAGCAGGAGTCGAACCCGCGACCTACTGATTACAAATCAGTTGCTCTACCAACTGAGCTATGCCGGCGTGGACGGCGATTCTAGCAGCCTGCCGGGCTCCTCAGAAACAACCGCTGCTGTGCGAGCCCACGCTGGGATCCCGGATGCGGCTGCGCCAGTTGAAATGGGCGCTGTCGGCCACCACCAGGTCGAGCCAGTATTGCGGCACCTGCTCGGTGCGCTGGGTCAGTTTGGCCGGGAAACCGGCCGCGACGACCTGGTCGAGGCGGTTGTGCGCATTGGCCGGATCCTTGAACAGACCCAGCGACACGGTGTTCTGCTGGTCACCCGAACCGACCACGAAATAGTCGGTGATGTGTTTGGCTTCGAGCTTGCGTGCCTCGGCCAGCGCCTGTGCCCGGCTGCCGCTGGTGGGCAGGTGTACCCACCAGCCGCGCAGTTCGGTGGTCTGTTCTTGCCGCGCCCGCTCGCGCACGGTCTGGCGTGCCAGCGCACTGCGTGCCGTGCGCATGTCCTGCGGCGTGGCGAACGGACCCAGGGTCATGCAGGCATAGCTCTCCGAAGGGGCTGCCGGGGCAGCGGCCGGTACCGATGCGGTGGCTGACGGCGCCACCGGTGCCTGCTCGGACAGCAGCTGCAGCTCGGGCACGCCCGGATCAGTGGCGCTGCGGCCGAGTGCGTCGTTCTGGCCCAGCAACAGCCACGCCCCCACGGCGATATTGAGAGTCATCAGGAAAACGAAAAGCAGGCGCAGGAACATCGGCCATCCATCAGGGTCGGGCGTCGGTCATTCTAGGGCAGTGCTGCAGCCTTGCGTGGTGGACGCCGACACGATCCGAAGGATGGCCCGGCCAAACCCTCCGCGGAAGCGAGCCGACCCTTCGCTGCCAGGGACACGTCAGTCGGACGCTTGCCCGGCAGCCCATACGGCCAGGCCATGCAGCACGCTGTCTGCGGCATGCCTGGATGGCAGCGCCAGCAGCGGCAACAGCCCGCCGGCGTCGCCACCGTGGACGAGCAATCGCGGCGAACCGCCCAACTGCGGCGACATGCGCGCGACAAAGCGCTCGACCAGTGCCACCGCAGCCAGCCAGCAACCGGAAGCCACGGCATCGGCGGTATTGTCGGCGACATCGTGCACCTCGCCCGGCCGCTCCGGCCGCACGCGGGCCGTGGCGCCGAGCAGGGATTGCTGCATCAGTCGTGGCCCTGGGGCAATCAGGCCGCCAAGATGCCGGCCATCCGCGGCCAGCGCGTCGAGGGTCAACGCGGTGCCAACGCCCACCAGCACGCACGGCGCATCACCGGCGGCCTTTGCGGCGACCATGGTGAGGAAACGATCCACGCCCAATCGCAACGGCTCGGCGTAGGCATTGCGCACGCCACAGGCCGAGGCCGGCGTGCGCAGCCAGGTGACATCGCGAGCGAAGGCCGCCACCGTCAGCGCGGCAATGCGCGTCTCACGCGCAGCGTCCACGACCGAGGCGCCGAACGCATGCGTCGGCGACGGCAGTTCGCGCCAGGCTTGCGTCAGCACGGCGGCCACGTCCTCATCCCATGCCACGGCGCCACGCGCCAGCCATTCGCCGCCGTGGGCCAGCGCCCACTTCAATCGGGTATTGCCCAAATCCAGCAACAGATTCATGCGCGACGCACCGTGACGTCGGCGCTGTCGATTCGGCGCAAGCCCTGCGCCGTGCGTATCTGCAGTGCGCCACGGGCATCCACGCCGGCACCGATGCCATCGAATTCACCCAGCGCGCCACTGAGGCGCAACGGCGCGTCACGCAGCAAATCGTGGCGCGCGTAGTCCTCCGCGAAGGCCGCAAAGCCCTGGCTGGCGAACTCGGCAAGGCCATCGGCCAATGCGGTGATCAGCGCTGCCGCCACGCGATTGCGATCCGGCGGCGTGCCGCCGCACAAGCTGGCCACATCGCAGGCGGGCTGACCGGCCTGCTCGTGCAGCGCCGGGGTCAGGCGCAGGTTGAGGCCGATGCCGATGATGGCCGCGCACGGCCCCTGGTATTCACCGGACAGCTCGACCAGAATGCCGGCCAGCTTGCCGCCGGGCTGGCCGTTTTCGCCCCGGGCCAGCACGTCGTTCGGCCACTTCAGGCCGGCACCCGCCACACCGAGTGATTCCAGCGCACGCAACACGATGGTGCCCACCGCCAGCGACAGGCCACTGAGTCCGGCAAAGCCGAGATCAAAGCGTTTCAGGCAGGACAGATAGATGTTCAGCCCTGGTGGCGACAGCCAGTGACGCCCGCGTCGACCGCGCCCGGCACTCTGGGTCTCGGCCAGCACGATGCTGAGATCGGCTGCCTGCGCGCCGCGACGCTGCAGCTCACTGGAAGTGGAATCGATTTCCCAGTGCAGTTCGAGCGCTCCGAGCCCGCGGGCAAGCCGCGCCGGCAAGGCCGCCCGGATTTCCGCTTCGTCGAGTATCTGCAGCGGCCACGGCAAGGCGTAGCCGGCCGCACCGCGCGATTCGATCGGCACGCCGCGACTGCGCAACGATTCCACCTGCTTCCAGATGGCCGCGCGCGACACCCCGGCGGCCTCGGCCAGGCGGACGCCCGAAACAGTCTCACCGGTGGCGAGAACGGACAGAAGTTGTGGCGCCAGCATCAGCGGCCGCTGTCCGGCGGTGGCATCGAAGAAGTCATCCGGCGCATTCTAGCCTGTGAGAGCCCCGACATTCCCGTCCGGGTCGCGGCACTGGCATCCCCTGGCCAATTCTGGGACGATCCCGCACTGGCCTGTGCATCAAAGGGGTTGATCGCCATGCGTGCCATACACTTGCTGACCGGATGCGTGTTTGCCTTGGGCCTTGTGGCCACGGCACATGCCGCCACCAACGTCGACGCGGGAAGCGCTGGCGCTGGCGACTGCGCCCACAGCACCACTGCCGACGGCGGCAGCAGCCGCGACGCCACGGCTTCCGGCGGCGAAAGCGTGGGCCTTGCGCACACGGCCGCGCCCGCGACCCAAGGCAGCAATTCCACCAGCAGCCACGGCGACAGCACCATTTCCGGCAGTGGCGGCAGCGACGATGCCGCACCCGCGCAGTCACACCGGGTAAGCCTGGGTTGGCAATCGTTGCTGCCCGGTTCGATCCAGTAACTCCGCAGTTCGCGGTTCTGCCGCGAAACCTGGCCAGCGCGCCAGCCCAGGCGAAGCGCTGGCGTTTCCTCGTGTGCCACGGGCGCGCCAAGTCAGCGAAGCTGACCGCGCGTAAGCAAGATCTCAGCTGGCCGGGAACTGCACGCTGAAGCGGGCACCACCGAATTCGGGCGAGCCATCCACCGTCAATTCACCCCGATAGGCACGCACGATGTCCTGCACGATGGACAGGCCGATGCCGTGGCCTTGCACGCGTTCGTCGCCGCGCACGCCACGCTGCAGCACTTTCTCGATCTTGTCGGCGGGGATGCCGGGACCGTCATCTTCCACGCTCAACCACAGGCCCGGCCGCGCGCGGCCCGCTTCCGGCTCGATCTTCGCCACCAGCAACACGTGGTGGCCGGCCCACTTGAAGGCGTTTTCCAGCAGGTTGCCCATCAGCTCGAGCAGGTCGCCCTGTTCGCCATGGAAGGCCGCGCCTTCCTCGATGTCGAATTCGCAAAGTACATTTTTGGCCGCGTAGACCTTCTCCAGACTGCGCACCAGATCCTCGGCATGCCCGGCCAGCGGCACGGCGGTGGCAAAGGTCTGCCGGCCGGAGGTGGCGGCGCGGGCCAGCTGGTAGGCCACCAGTTCGTCCATGCGGCGCACCTGGTCCAGCAACGCATCGCGCAGCTGTGGCCGTTCGGCGGCGGCCGATTCCACCTGCGAACGGATCACCGCCAGCGGCGTCTTCAGGCTGTGCGCCAGGTCGGCCAGCGTGTTGCGGTAGCGCGTGCGCTGCTCGCGTTCGCTGTCGATGAAGGCATTGATACGCTCGGTGAGGCCGGTCAGTTCCAGCGGGTACTGGCTGTCCAGGTGATCGCTGTTGCCACGCTCGACCCGGCTCATGTCGCTGGACACCTTTCGCAGCGGCGTCAGGCTCCAGCGCAGCAGCAGCAACTGCAGCACGATCAGCAGCACGCCCAGCGTGGCCAGCCAGCCGATCAGGCTGCGCCGGTACACCTCGTTGCTGTTGGCGAGCTGTTCCTCGGTTTGCGCCACGGTGAAGGTGAGGTGCACCGGCTTGCGCTCGGGCAAGTCCAGCAGCACCCCGTAGCTGTAGTAGTACAGCCGCCCCATGCGCGTATCCACCGGCCCGGTGAAGCGTTGCTCGCCCGGCTTGAGCGGCTGCAGGAAATCGAAGTCGCGACCGATCGCCGAGGAGGATTCCCAGCGAAAGTCGTGATCACCCAGCACCACCGCATACAGGCCCGAACCCGGTCGCGAGAAGCGCGGGTCGGGGGTCGAGTCGGGCATCAACGGACGGCCGTAACGACTGACGTCCGTACCGGCCATGTAGGCAATGGTGAAGTTGTACAGCCGATCCTGCAGCGCGTTGAGTGCACTGTCCGCGTTGGTCTTGGACAGGGTCAACCCGATCGCGCCGAGGAAGGCGGCCAGCACCAATCCGGTGGCCAGTGCCGCGCGTGCCGCCAGCGAAAACGGGCGCGGCGGCGGGGTGCCGTCAGTCGTCGTCGTTTTCGCTGCGGGGGATGGCAAAGCGGTATCCGCGTCCACGTACCGTCTCGATGGGTTTGAGGGCGGCCTCCGGGTCCAGCTTCCTGCGCAGGCGGCCGATGAAAACCTCCAGCACGTTGGAATCGCGGTCGAAGTCCTGCTGATAGATGTGCTCGGTGAGGTCGGCCTTGGACACCAGCTCGCCCGCGTGCAGCATCAGGTATTCCAGCACTTTGTATTCGTAGCTGGTGAGGTCGACCAGTTTGCCATCCACCGACACCGTCTGGGCAGTGGTATCCAGCTTGATCGGGCCACAGGCCAGCACCGGCTTGGACCAGCCGCTGGCGCGACGCACCAGCGCGTTGATGCGCGCCAGCAATTCCTCGACATGGAACGGCTTGACCAGGTAGTCGTCGGCGCCCTGCTTGAGGCCCTCGACCTTGTCCTGCCAGCCGCCACGCGCGGTGAGGATCAGGATGGGATAACGCTGGCCCGCTTCGCGCAGGGCCTTGATCAGCTCCATGCCCGACATCTTGGGCAATCCCAGGTCGATGATCGCCAGGTCGAACGGCACCTCGCGCCCCATGTAAATGCCTTCTTCACCGTCCTGCGCGGCATCGACGGCGAAGCCGTCGCGCTTCAGGCGCGCGGCGAGCGTCTCGCGCAACGGCGCCTCGTCTTCAACCAGAAGGATGCGCATCAGTGTTTCTCCTTGTTGCCGCCGCCGTTACCGACGGGATTCTTGGTGGATGATGCCGCGGAAGGGTGGCGTGCGGAAGCGGCCTCGATGGTCACCACCTGCACGTGCCCCTCCGGCGTGAGTACCTTGATGCGGTACTCCAGCCGTCGCCCGACGTGTCGCTGCTCGGCCGACAGTACCTTGCCGCTGGTCTTCTGCTGCACCTGGATCACTGCCTGGTCCAGCGTCTGGGCCGTGGCTGACGGTTGCTGGGCCGCGGCCGTCGCCGCCAGCAGCAGGCCAGTGCAAAGCACCAACGCAGGATGGAACTTCAATGCCATGTCGCCTCGTGATCTGCCCCGGGCATCAGCCCGCTATCCTCCCATAGTGGGAAACCCGGGCTGAATACTGACCGGACGGCCGATACCTGTCACGCCGCAGCGTATCTTGACGGCAACGCCTGCTCCAGCAATGCCCAACCCGCGCCAGGCTGATGGGCGCCCTCGCTGAGCACCCGCCGGAACCCCCGCGCGCCGGGCTCACCTTGGTACAGGCCGAGTAGATGCCGCGTGATGTGCTTGAGCGCCGTGCCGCGCGCCAGCTCCGCCTCGACATACGGGCGCAGGCGCTGCAGCACCGCCTCGCGCTCCGGCAACGGCTCGCCGTACAGCGCTGTCTCCAGCCGTGCCAGCAACCAGGGATCGTGATAGGCCGCGCGCCCCAGCATCACCCCATCCACCTGGGCCAGATGCGCACGCACCTGCTCCACCGTGGTCACGCCGCCGTTGATCGCCACCACCAGTTGCGGAAATTCGCGCTTGAGGCGGTAGACGCGCTCGTAATCCAGCGGCGGAATCTCGCGATTCTCCTTCGGGCTCAAGCCTTTCAGCCACGCCTTGCGCGCATGCACCACCAGCACGCCGACGCCGGCTTCCAGCATGGTTTCGGTGAAATGCTGCAGGCCGGCGTAGTCGTCCTGGTCATCCACGCCGATGCGGCACTTCACTGTCACCGGTACGGACACCGCATCGCGCATCGCCTTCACGCAATCGGCTACCAACGCCGGCTCGTACATCAGGCAGGCGCCGAAACGACCCGACTGCACGCGATCGGACGGACAACCCACGTTGAGGTTGATCTCGTCGTAGCCGGCTTCGGCGCCGAAGCGCGCGGCCTGCGCCAACTCGCCCGGTTCGCTGCCACCCAGCTGCAGCGCCACCGGATGTTCCTGCTGGCTGTGCTCCAGCAAGCGCAATTGCCGCCCGCGCACCAGCGCCGCACTGGTCACCATCTCGGTATACAGCCGCGCATGCGGGGAGAGCAGACGATGAAAATAGCGGCAGTGCCGATCGGTCCAGTCCATCATTGGCGCGACGGACAGACGCCAGGGCTCGGCGGATTCGGGGATGGCGGACGGCGTGTTCACGCCGGCTATTGTACGGGCAGAGGTGCCGCGGTCCGCCGATTCAGGCGGTTGCAGTGCCCATGTTCCATCAACCGGGATCAGGCGTCCGGCTTCGCGGCGCGTTTCGCGGCTCTGGTCCGCACGACCAGCAGCGCCAGGAAAACCACCATCATGACGGCCAGGGCGATCCAGTGCTGCCTGTCGTACAAGACCACGCCAAGCGCGCCCACGACGGGACTGACCATTTCGATCAGCCACAGTACGGCCATCGCGCGGGGCAGGTCAGGCGCCAGCTTGGCCATGTACACCACGTAGATCCAGAACGCGGCCAGGCAGAGAAAAGTCACCACCAGCATGCCGGCGAAAATCGGCACACCCAGGGCATGGAACTCGCTGGTGAACACGTTGCGATTCACCACGGGCATCAGGGCCACCACGCTGAGCAGCACCAGGTTGATGGCACTGCCGATGGTATCGATGTCGCGCAGATGCGCCATCATGCGCCGGTGGTAGAACCACACCGTGCCAATGAACAGGAAGCTGAAGAAATAGACCAGCAGCGGTATCGACCAGGCCTGCCACAAACTCTGGCCGGGAGCGGCATCAGGCTTGATCTCGATGGCCGACAGCGTGATGGCGATGGCGAACACGCCGTCGGACAGCATGACCAGCCGATCGAGGTGACGCTGGCCGACGTGGTGGTCCGAAATGGGTTCCTGTACCCGACTGCCCATGCCTCTCTCTCCCTGCTGGAATCCGAACGCCGGATGATGCCGCAGAACGCGGCGGGCGGGGAGCCCTCGAATCGCGTAAAATGGCGCCAGCGCCGCGTCCGCGCGCCGCCACTCGCCAGGTTCCCCGGCCCACGCCCTCCCACGCGAGTCTCGCTGCCGCCCAGACGGTGGCGCGTTTACCCCGACCCGCAATTCGAGACGAAGACATCATGGTAGCCATGGCGACCGAGCACGTGATCGACGTGCATCACTGGAACGACACGCTGTTTTCCTTCCGCACCACACGTGACCCGGGCTTCCGCTTCGACAGCGGCCAGTTCGTGATGATCGGTGTGGAAACGGAAGGTCGTCCGCTGATGCGCGCCTATTCGATCGCCAGCGCCAGCTGGGAAGAGCACCTGGAATTCTTCTCGATCAAGGTGCCCGACGGCCCGCTCACCTCGCGTCTGCAGCACCTGAAGCCCGGCGACCCGTTGGTGGTCACGCGCAAGCCCACCGGCACGCTGGTGCTGACCGATCTCAAGCCCGGCAAGCACCTGTACCTGTTGGGTACCGGCACCGGGCTGGCGCCGTTCATGAGCATCGTCCGCGACCCGGACACCTACGAACGCTACGAGAAGATCGTGCTGGCCCACGGCGTGCGCCACATCAACGACCTGGCCTATGCCCGGTACCTGGAGCACGAGCTGCCGCAGCACGAATACCTGGGCGAGCTGGTGCGCGAGAAGCTGATCTACTACCCCACCGTCACCCGCGAGCCGTTTCGCCACCGTGGCCGCATCACCGACGCCATCGCCGACAACGTGATGAGCCAGGCCACCGGCTTGCCTCCGCTCAATCCCGAGACCGACCGCGTGATGATGTGCGGCAGCCCCGCCATGCTGGACGACCTGTGCGCCCTGCTCGACGGTCGCGGCTTCCAGGCCTCGCCGCGCACCCGCGAGCCGGGCGATTACGTGATCGAGCGGGCGTTCGTGGAAAAATAAGGCCTGCGTGGTCCAGCCCGGGCAGGCGCCGCTCAGGAGGCTCCAGGCTTGAACAGACGGTTCTTTTCCTCGAGCTTGTAGTAAGTCTCGACCACGCCCTTCTCGCACTCGGCCACCGCTTTCAGTACGGGCGGCACTTCCGGCATGGCATCCACCCCCGCCGGGGTGGTGATGAAGAAGCCATCCCCCAGCGCCGTGATGCCCAGCGGCAGGCTGCGTGGCTCGAACAACGACGCGCCGAGAAAACTGTTCGACACCGACCGAATGCCCAGCAACTGCAGCAGCGTGGGCGCCATGTCGAGCGAGTTGCGCCCTTGGGCATCGAATACCGCTGGCAAATGATGCGTCGGGTCATGGATCAGCAGCGGGATGCGGTCCACGAAGTACGGCTTCAGGTCCTTGCCGGCGACCTCGCGATACGGCGCATCCGGATAGGTCGCATGGTCGGCGGTGAATACCACGATGGTGTTCTTCGCGTACGGGCTGGCATCGAAATACTCCAGGAACGCACCGACGGCGGCATCGTAGTTGTGCAGCTTGTTCAACACGCGGCTGTGGCCGTCACCGTAAGCATGACCACCCTTCACCATCGGAATGAAGGCGTGCGTGCCGATGTTGTAGGTGGCCACGAAAAACGGCTTGTCATCAGTCTTCTGTGCACGCGCCTGCAGGAAAGCGGTCAGGCCGCGGAACAGGCTGCTGTCGTCAAGCTGGTCGGTCTGGTCCTGCACGGTCACCTTGCCGTGCAGCAGTGCGGACACCTTGTCGAACGTATAGATGCCGCCGAAACCGAGCGACCGGACCATGTGGCCGAACGGCGAGCCATCATGTTCGGGCTCGAAGAAATAGGTGTCGTAGCCATGCCCACCCAGGATGGTCGCCAGCGTCTGGCGATGAACGCCAGCAAGGCGCCCACCGTTCGCCCAACCATCCTTCTCGCTACCACCGGCAAACAAGAAACCGGAAGACGTCTGCCCAACGATGCCGCGGTAGGTCGCGGCGGTGTGGTTGTAGTAATCGGTCACCTTCATCGACCGTGCCGCCAATCGGTCAATGTTCGGAGTCAGCCCGGGATAATGCCCCCCGTAAGCCCCGATCAACCGCGTCGACGTACCTTCGGTGAAGATCACGATGACATTGGGCTGCGCCGCCGCTGCACCGACCGGCTCGAAAGGCAGCGCACGCGTGAACACCACGCCCTTCTCCAAGGGATAACCGGCGACCTTGCCTGCCGCCGGGTCCGTCAGGCAGGCCTTGCCGTTGAGCATGGCGAACGTCCCCGTCACGTGATCGTCGCCCTGAGTCACGGCCACGCCGGCATTGACCAGCAAGCTGGCCACGGGCACCTGCCGATAATCCGGCTCCAGCACGATCCGCCGCCGCTGCTGGGTCAGCACAAAGGCATACAGCACCGTGACCACCATGAGGGCGGCCATCCATCGACGCCCTCCAAGCCATCCATCGATACCTTGCCGACGTCGCCAGGCAAACACGGCCAGCAAGACCAGCCACCCCAGACCGCTGCCAAGCACCACCCACTCCATGGTGGACTGGGTGACAGTCACCGAATCCAGGTTTTGCATGGCCAAGGCGCTGATGAAATTGTTCGACAGGTAAATCGAATACATCTGTGCCGCATACCCCAGGCACACCAGCGCAGCCAGCAGCATGTACAACGCGAACCAGGCCAGCCGTCGTGTCACGACCCAGCGCCGCAGCAGGTACAAACCCACCAGATAGAACCATGCCAGCTCGATCGCCGCCGCAACCACCCGCGCACACGAGTGCGCCAAGTTCCCGATATCGCCGAGATTCGCCACGCCGAAAATGGCGTACAGGTAACACGCATACAACACGGCAAAGAACACGGCGTGAAAGCCGTGGCGCGACAGGAAAGCTGCCTTCACCCGAAATCGTCCCTTTGATAGTGAGGCGCCGCGACTCATTACTCCCGCAACAGCGGAGCCTGGCCCTCTCCACGCTTCGCCCAGGTCGGAATGGCACCCGCAAAGAGGCGATGTTACACGGCAATGACAGCGATCCGCCGGCTGCTCCGTCCGGGTGCTACTTGCGACAGTTGCGCATCAGTCCCGCACGCGCCCCTTGCCCTCGTTGTCCCAATAACCGAACACGCGGCGCGCGATCAGCTTGTACAGGCGCTTGCCGGTGGCGCGCCAAAGTCGCGAGTGCGGCGCGGGGGCGGCGAGGATGGCGCGTTGGCGGGTACTCAGCGCGTCCGGGCAGTAGGTACGCTTGTGCTTGAGCAGGTGCCGCAAGTCTTCGCGCGCCAGCAGTCGAAACAACAGGCCGCGGCGACCGCGGGTCCAGGCGAGCTGGAAATCCACCACGGCGGGGCTCCCGTCTTCACGCACCAGCCAGTTCGGCTCCTTGGCCAGGTCGTTGTGCACGATGCCACGGCGGTGCAGCGTGCCGAGCAGGCGCAGCGCGTCGCGGTAATAGGTGCGGTCGCGTGGCTGTGCCTGCTGCATCGGGCGACCGGCCATGTAACTGCGCAGCAATTCGCGACCATCCCAGCCCAGCAGTGTCGGCACGCCGTCGACACCCGCCAGCTTCGCCAGCGCACGCGCCTCGCGCGCTGCGGCACGACGCGCGAACGCGCGCGCCCACCAGCGCGCGGCGCCGATGTCGCGACGGATCATCCGCACGCCATCGCGCTCGATGATCTCGATGCGGCCGAGTTCGTCGGCCTTGAGCAGGGTGGCTGGGCTGGGCACGTGGCTTCCGGTCGACGCGAACGCACGGGCTTGCCCGCCGTATCGCCAGATCGGACTATTGTGGCCGATCCGCGGCACACCTGCCGCCACGCCGGACGGTTACCGCATGCTGGATATCGCGCTCTACCTGCTCGCTGCCGCGCTGATCATCGGCGGCCTGGTCGGCACCGTGCTGCCCGCCCTGCCGGGTTTGCCGATGATCTTCGGCGGCATCTGGCTGGCGGCGGCAGTGGACAATTACCAGCACCTGGGCCTGTGGTGGCTGCTGTTGCTCGGCGGGCTAGCCGCGCTGGGCGTGGCCGTGGATTTCGTGTCCGCCTCGCTGGGCGCCAAGCGGGTCGGCGCCAGCAAAGCGGCGATCTGGGGTGCCACCCTGGGCACCCTCGTCGGCATGTTCTTCGGCCTGCCAGGGCTTATCCTCGGCCCCTTCGTCGGCGCCCTGCTCGGCGAGTTCGGCTCCAGCGGCAGCGTGTTGCGCTCCGCCCACGTGGGCATCGGCACCTGGCTGGGCCTGCTGTTCGGCGCCCTGCTCAAGCTGGTGTTGTCGCTGCTGATCCTGGCGCTGGCGGCCTTTGGCTGGTGGCTTGCCTGAAAGGTGACTACTGCCCGCCCGGCAGCACGTACAGCAACACCGCGAGGAAATGCAGCACGCTGCCGGCCAGCACGAAGAAATGCCATACCGCGTGGTGATACGGCAGCTTGCGCCACAGGTAGAACGGCACGCCCAGCGTATAGGCCACGCCGCCAGCGATCAGCAGCACCATGCCGCCGACCTGCAGGTGTTCCAGCAGTGGCTTGAACGCCACCATGCCGACCCAGCCCATCGCCACGTACAACAAGGCCGCAAGGCCGCGGCGCTTCATCAGGCCCAGCTCCAGCGCGCTGCCCAACAGGGCCAGCGACCAGATCGTGGCGAACAGCCCCCAGCCCCAGGCACCCGGCAACGCGACCAGGGTGAACGGCGTATAGGTGCCTGCGATCAGCAGGTAGATCGCGATGTGGTCGCAGATGCGCAGCCGCCGTTTGGCCGTCTCGCCGCGCACCGTGTGATACAGCGTGGAGGCGGTGTACAGCAGGATCAGCGAGCTGCCGTAGACGGCACTGGCGGTGATCGCGCGGGCACCACCATGCATCGCGGCGAACGCCACCAGCACCGCCAACCCGGCGATGCTGAGCAGGATGCCGATGCCATGGATCACGCTGCTGGCAAGCTCGTCGCCGTCGGCGTAGCGCGGTACCGGAATGGCAGTGGCAGCGGTCATGGGGTGCATTCCTGTGGGGACATCGGGCGACGCCCTCGCGGCGTCCGGCTTTTACTCTAACCGGCCAAAACCGCCTTGCATACTCGGGCGCATCGTCGCGCCGAGCGTTCAAGGGCAATGACAGCGCAGGCCATTTTTCGCCGCGTCACGCCGTCGCGTCACCCGCATCGCGCCAGACAAGGTTTACCGCCACCCGCGCCATTGGCGTCGTTCCGCGACCCGCTCGTTAAGCGCGTCATCACAATCACTGCACACCACGTCAAGACGGATTCGTGCAAAGTCTGTCATGCGGGCCTCACCTCCCCTGAGGCTTGCCTTCCCCTACCCCGCCCCCGCGGGGTTCTTTTTGCCTGACGTCCGCGAACAGGGCCGGAGCTGCGTGGCAAAGGCCCGCCTCCCGGCATGGCGGCCGCGAGCCTGATCAAGACAGGAGACGGCCGTCCATACGGCTATTGCACATGGATGCCGGACAGGCATAGGCTGGAACCGCGCCACACGATCCCCCTGCTTCCCCGGCAGCGTGCGACGCCACAATCCACATCGTCGTCAGGAGGTCGCCCATGTCGTCCGCAAGCCTGGCTGTCCCTTCCCGTGCGCATCCGGATCCGGTACGCATCGCCGCGCTCAGCGCCACCATCGCCCTCAACCTTGCCGCTTTCGTCATTGCCATCCGGCCGAAGGCGCCATCCTTGATGCCCGCAGTACTTCCGCACACGTCCCTGCTGGTGCGGTGGATCGAGGCGCCGAAGCCCACGCCACCGCCACCACCGGTCGTGGTGAAACCGCTACCGCCCAGACCCATGGCCATGCCGCGCGTCACACCCGCGGCAGTCCATCCACCGGTGGTGGTGCCGACCACGGAAGGCCGCATCGCCGCTCCGGTCGTGCCGCCGACGACGCTACCGAGCACCGGCACGCCCACCACGACAACCGCCGCGCCCGTCGAAGCCACCCTGGCTTATCGTTCCGCCCCGTTGCGTTACCCGCACACCGCCCTGCGCCAGCACCTGCAAGGCACGGTGTTGCTGCGCGTGCTGGTGGATGAAACCGGCAAGCCCATCGACGTGCAGATTGCGCACAGCAGCGGCTACACGTTGCTGGACCACAGTGCGCGCGAACAGGTCCTGGCCGGCTGGCGCTTCACGCCGGCGATGGCCAACGGCCACCCCGTGCAGGCCTGGGCGCAGGTGCCGGTGAGCTTTGCCCTGCGTCAGTTCTGAGTCGCAACCCGGCGTTCTGCGTCAACGAAAAAGCCCGCGACGACCGTCATGGTCGCCGCGGGCTTTTCAATCATCAGGACCGGTCAGTGCGACGGTTGCGGTGCTGCCGTCGGCTTGCGGCGTGCCGCATGCACGATCGCCCACACCAGCCCCACCATCAGCAGCGCCGGCAGGCACAGCGGCAGCAAGGCCAGCAGCACGAACGGCGCCACCATCAACAGCACCACGCCACCGATCAACAGGCCCACCATGCCGGCGAGCAAACCGAACAATCCGCCGACCAGCGCGAACGTGACCTTGAACACCAGGCCGATCAGGGCGAACGCGAACCACAGTGCGCCCACCGCCAGCAACACCATCACGAACAATTCGATCATGTCCTTGGTCTCCATATGGACGGCATGCCCTCGCACGCCTTGTCGAACGCTTGGATGCGGCTCGCGGCCCGAAGGTTTGAAGTCCATCCACGACCGGCATCATAGGCTGCCGCCAAGCATGCGGCATGTTGCAAAAGTCATAGCCGAAACAGGCTCTTGGCTTACGCCGGCTTAACAGCGCGCATGCTCCACTGGCGGCCGTTTCCCCCATGGCTGGCCAACATGCGCAGACATCGACATCACCTGAAAGCCCTGCGCGACATCGCCCTGGAACACGCGCGCGACCCACATCCCGATCTCGCTTCGCTGGCCCGCGAATTGGGCAGCGTGGTGCATCGCGATGCGATCGGCCTGGCGAACGACCTGGCACCACTGCGTCAGCATCGCCACGGTTTCCGCCGCATGTTGCTGGCACGCCGCAACGCCGGTCACAGCTCGGCCAGCGTGCTGCTTCTGTCCTGGCCGGCGAACCATGTCACGCCAACCCATGACCATGCCGGTCTGTGGGGTCTGGAAATGAGCCTGCATGGCGCACTGGGCGTGGAGTCGTGGGCACGTTCGGACGAGGCCGGCGCATGGCAACTGCGTGGCCGCGACTGGCTCGGGCCGGGTGATGCGCTCTGGTTCGATGCAGGCAAGGAAAACATGCACCGCTGTCGCAATCTGTCGCGCCAGGACATTGCCCTCAGCCTGCATGTCTACGGCGGTGACCTGATCGACTGCAATGCTTACGAACAGGATGCGCAAAACCGGCGCTGGCGTGCGCAACCGCAGCACCTGCGCATCGACGGCGCGCTGCGCGTCTGACCTTTCCACCCGTTACCGGGAATTGCATGTTCCGACGTATCGCCATCATCGGCGGTGGCGCCGCGGGCGCTACGCTGCTCAGTGAGCTGATCGGTCGACGCACCGCCCAGCCGCTGCACCTGGACTGGTACACCGGCCCAGGTACCCCCGGCCGCGGCGTGGCCTATGCCACGCGTTCCGAACAGCATCTGTTGAACGTGCGCGCCGCCTCGATGGGCATGTTCGCGCATCGTCCCGGCGGCTTCCTCGAGTACGCGCGGCGCAACGACCCCACCATCGCCGCCACCGATTTCCTGCCGCGTCGACTGTATGGCGACTACCTCGAGGAAGAGACGGCCCACGCGCTGGCCCTGGCGAAAGCGCATGGACACGATGTGCATGTGGTGCCGTTCGCGGTCGATGCGATGGTGCCCGAGCACGACGGCGTCAATGTGCTCCACGGTGATGTCGAAACCCGTGTCGACGCTGCCGTGCTGGCGCTTGGCGCACTGCCGCCACAGCCACATCCGGCCGTCAGCCAGGCCGCATTGGCCAGCGGCCGCTACATCGTCGAACCCTGGCCATTCCTGGCTCGCTCGGCCGATGTTCCGCCACCGCGCCGCGTCGCCCTGATCGGGCTGGGCCTGACCACGGTCGACCTCCTGCTGGAGCTGTCGGCACGCTGGCCGGACACCGAATTCGTTGCGATCTCGCGCCACGGACAGCTGCCGGGAACCCATGGCGAACAGATCGGCCTGCCGCCCGAAGACGGTGATGTCCTGCTTGCCGCCATGCGCGATGCACCCACCGTGCGCACCTGGATGCACCTGCTGCGTGAAGCGTGCAGCCA
This sequence comes from Rhodanobacter sp. FW021-MT20, assembly GCF_041107475.1. NCBI lineage: Bacteria > Pseudomonadati > Pseudomonadota > Gammaproteobacteria > Lysobacterales > Rhodanobacteraceae > Rhodanobacter > Rhodanobacter sp. FW021-MT20. Next base: position 643,720 of record NZ_JBGBPX010000001.1, read on the forward strand.
TGACGACGACTGGCGCAGTGTGATCGACGGCCTGCGCCCCCACCTGAGCACCCTGTGGGCCGACTTGTCCGACGACGAACGTGGTCGCTTCCTGCGCCATGCCCGCGGCACCTGGGAACGGGCACGCCATCGCATGCCGCCACAGGTGGCCGCACGCGTCGCCACGCTGGAGCGTGACGGCCGCCTGCAACGCATGCGCGGCCGGATCCGCAACGTCGAGGCCGGCGTCGACGACGAGCTTCGCCTCGACATGGAGCATGCGGGCCAGCCCATCGCACCGCTGCACGCCGGGCTGGTGATCCAGGCCACCGGCCTCGATACCGACGTGCGTCACACCCCGCACGGACTGGTGCGGCAGTTGGTAACCAATGGCCACATCCTGCCCGACCCGTTCGGCCTGGGCTGCATCGCCTCCCCGGATGGTCGCGTGCATCACGCAGACGGCCCGTGGTCACGCCTGTTCGCCCTTGGCGCCCTGCTGCGCGGCACGCTGTGGGAATCCACCGCCATGCCGGAAATCCGCCAACACGCTCGCCAACTGGCCGACCGCCTGCTCGCTCCATAACGATCCCGGGGCCGCGGCCCCGCGCAGGAGCCCGCTGGCGGACGATGCCTTTGCTCCGATGCCGGCCGAAGACAAAGGCATCCCCCGCCAGCGGTATCTAGGAGCGTGGGCGGTAGAAACTTTCGAGGCGAAAAAGTGGCTGCGTGAGGACAGATTTTCGACGATTCGCCGGCCCATAGTGGTTCTATGGGCCAAGAAGCGACGGAAATATGGACCACGCAGACACTTTTGCACCCCGGAAGATTTCTGCCGCCCACGCTCCTAGAGGGGCTGAAGATGGAGACATACGCGACCGCAGACTGGCATCTCCCTGCCACCACATGCAGGTAAGCTCCACGCGATGAACCTGCCGCTGCTTACCATCGCCCTGATCCTGGTGCACCTGGCCGGCCTCGCCGCCGCCACGCACGCGGTGATGCATACGCGTACACCGCAAGGCGCATTTGCCTGGGCACTGGGGCTGGCGCTGCTGCCGTGGCTCACCCTGCTGCCCTACCTCTATCTCGGCCGCCGTCGCTTCCACGGCTACGTTGACCAGCACCGCCGCCATCGCCGGCAATTCGACCACGCGCGCGAACCCGTCACGCTTTCGCACGATCCCTCCTGTGCACGCTACGCAGCGCTGTGCAACATGCTGCACACCACGTTCCACCCGGGTCAGCAACTGCGCCTGCTGGTGGATGGCGATGCCACCTTCACGGCAATCCTCGATGTGATCGCGCAAGCCGAGCACTACGTGCTGGTGCAGTTCTTCATCTTCCACGACGACGGCCTGGGCCGGCGCATGCAACAGGCGTTGCTCGAACGCGCCGCGGCCGGCATCGACGTCTGCGTGCTGTACGACGGCATCGGCAGCCATGCCCTGCCACGCCACTACGTGGACACCCTGCGCGCCGGCGGCGTCGCCATCCACCCCTTCGCCACGCAGCGCCGGCACACCCGCTTCCAGCTCAACTTCCGCAACCACCGGAAAATCGTGGTGGTGGATGCCGCGCAAGGCTTCGTCGGCGGACTCAACGTGGGCGACGAATACCTGGGCCTGGCGCCACCACTGGCACCATGGCGCGACACCCATCTCGCCGTGCGCGGCCGGGCCGTGGCCGACCTGCAACGCAGCTTCGCCGAAGACTGGCACTGGGTCACCGGCACTCTGCCGCCCCGGCGATCGCCGCCACCCGGCCAAGGCACCGCGCACACCTTGATCGTCGCCACCGGACCGGCCGACCTGCAGGAAAGCTGCTCGCTGTTTTTCGTCACCGTCATTCACGCCGCGCAGCGACGACTGTGGCTGACCACGCCCTATTTCGTGCCCGACCACGCCGTGACCGCGGCGCTGCAACTGGCCGTGCTGCGCGGCGTCGACGTGCGCGTGATGATTCCTTCGCGTCCCGACCACCGCACCGTATTCCTGTCATCCACCCTGCACGCCTACAACGCACTGCGCACCGGCATCCGCGTGTTCCGCCACCAACCCGGCTTCATGCACCAGAAAGTGCTGCTGGTGGACGACGACACCGCCGCCATCGGCAGCATGAACCTGGACAGCCGCTCGTTCCGCCTCAACTTCGAAATCGCCGCACTCAACGTGGACCGCGCCTTCGCCGGCGACGTGGAAACCATGCTGCGCAACGACTTCGAACACGCCATCGAAATCGACAAAACCGAATACGAGCACGCACCATGGCGGCGCCGACTGGCGATGCACATAGCGAGGCTGTTCGACCCGGTGTTGTGAATACGCACCCCGCGCAATGCACTCTACGCAGCCGGCCAATCCATCCCGCAGCTCAAGCCCGAGCCAAAGCGCCGCGTCACGAACAGAATGCGTATCCACGTTTTTGAGGGATAAAACCCCAGCCAGCTCGTTTGACGCGATATGCAATCCGGCCATCTCCCCAGCCCGCACGCCCAGCCCCTCATGGAAGTGGTTGTCCTGAAAGGAACTTCCCGCCCTTGACGGCAACACCTCGGGGTTGGAGCATGGGTTGCATATGCCCCGATGTGGGGTCTACTAGGCGTTAGTCGGTAGCTCGTGTGGGTTCTTCGTTGCATGTGTTTCGCCCAGCGTCGCGCTGGCTTGTCGTCCGTCGCCGCAGCAACTTTTCGCGCAGCATCGTCGCAAGCCTGGGCATTCAGAGCTGGCAGTTTTTGGGGTAGTCGGTTGCTCAAGCTTCGCGCTCGTCTTGGCGTTGTCGCCCGAGCATGCAGCGTCGCAACCGTCTAACATCTCGTCCAAGCGGACGCGCGAAAAGCCGCGCGCCGCTTAACTCCAGCGTTAGCCGGTAGCTCGTGTTGGTTCTCGTTGCATGTGTTTCGCCCAGCGTCGCATAGGCTTGTCGTCCGTCGCCGCAGCAGCTTCTCGCGCGGCATCGTCGCAAGCCTGGGCATTCAGAGCTGGTAGTTTTGGGGTAGTCGGTTGTTCAAACGGTGCGTTCGTCGTGGCAGTCGTGGTCGCCCGGGCATGCAGCGTCGCAACCGTCTAACTTCTCGTCCAAGCGGACGGCCCATTCGGGCCGCCGCTTAACTCAAGCGTTAGCACTCTCGTTGGGCAGCACGTCAACCAAGCACTTCTTCAGGGAATTGATGATTATGCGTAAGAAAGACAGGGCTGAGTTGATTGATCGGCGGGCTGACGAGATGGCGAGATCCGGTCTGTATGAGAACTGGTTGAGCATCGAACACGCGCTACGTGCTGAGGGGTTACTTGAAGCTCGTCAACTTTTGGACAGCGAGTTTCGGCGTGGAGAACTCAACGAGATGTGTCGCCAAGCTCGTGAAGCCTGAAAAGGGGGTCAAGATGAAACTGCTTTTGAAATGGTCAGCAATTACGTTCCTTGCTGCTGCGTGGGTTCCAGCCATCGCAGCGAACGTGCAAGGTATGAATTTCCCAAAGCATCTCGCTACTTTCACACTTGATTCGGTAATCAATAATGAAAGGGACATACCCGGTCAAGGCACCTCGTTGTTGTATGATGCGGTCGGGGTTAAGGCGTCCGTGTTCGTCTACGATCTTGGTATAAAAAACATCGAGAGTGGCATCGACTCGACAACTGTGCGTGACGAATTTTTGAAGACTAGTGGCGATGTCAGGACAGTGCACCCAGACGCGCAAAACCTTCACTCAAGTAAGCATTTGACTGTGAGCGGCATATCACTACTGCATGTGGCATTCCAATACGTGGAAAGCGAGCCCGGGACACGTGATACGGTATTTTCCAACCTTTATATAACACCTGATTCCGTGATCTCTCCCCGCCAAACCGCACCACATCAACACCTGCGGTGGATCTGCCCTTCACCCATCGGGTG